>NZ_CACXNW010000029.1 GCF_902769175.1 uncultured Methanobrevibacter sp. | reverse complement strand
AGATCCAATTCATAAGAAAAAAAGTAAAAGATTTTTTTTTTGGGATTTTGGAAAAAATTAAAAAAAATTTGGGGTCATGGATTTGATTTTTTTTTTTTTTAAATTTGTGACACCCTCTCAACTTGAATTTTTTTATTTTTCATTGGAAGCACATTGTTTGTGCTGATAAGTTATTTTTCTTAAGTTTTAGTTAGGCTTTAAAAGAATTAAATGCTGCCAACTAAATCTTTTAAAAATTTTATTTTAATATTTCTTTTTTTAAAAAAATGTGGTGATTAATTTGAATAACAAACTAATTGTAATATCATGTTTATTAATTTTAACATGTTCTATTGGTTTTGCTTGTGCATCCTCTGATTTAAGTGATGCTAATGGCAACATTTCTTCAGTAAATTATGAAGATATTGACATGGATGATGTTGAAATTAATAAATATCTAGATGTGGGAAGCTCTTTAAACAGGGCTAATGATGTTGACTCTCAAGCTGTGGATTCTGCAAAAGTTGTGGATTCATATGGCGATGCAGCTAAACAAAAGAATGCTCTTTCATCTGGTAAGTTTGAAATGCCAAATGATACCTATGATGGCGATATGGGTAGGGACAAGAGTTTTACAGGATTAAATGGTCTCGTAAGGTTATGTGAGAATCTTGATATGGAATTAGAATTAGATCATAACTACTCATATACCGGTTCCTCTTCAGATCAGAAGTATAAAAATGGAATTTTAATTGAAATGGACAATTTTCTAATTGATGGTCATGGATATACCATTGACTGCAAGAATGGGGCTAGACTTTTTGAAATTAAAGCAAATAATGTTACCATTAAAAACATCAACTTTATCAATATTGATGGAGGAAAGACTAATCAATTGGATAATGGTAATATGCACTTTTTAAAACCGGGAACTGTAAGCAATTGTACTTTCAATGGCTCTAGTTTAAGATTCAATGGTCTATTGTACTTTGAAAATGGAGGAAACGTTAGCGATTGTAAATTTGTAAATTGCGGTTGCGGTGATTATGGAGGCGCAATACACATTAATGGCGGAACAATTGAACGCTGTACATTTGACAATGTTCGTATTGCTAATTTATATGGGGCTGCGGTATATGCAAAAGGAAATGTTTCAATAAAAGATTGCTCATTCAAAAAATGTAGGGGCGGTTTAGATTCTGCAGTATACTATGATGGAAATTTATCTGCAGAAAATATCAATTTCACGGACTGTGTTTGTTTCATGAATGGATATGGTACAAAGAACCTTGAAGTAAGATATGAGATTGCCGGAGCAGAAAACTCTAGTCTTTCAGTTAAAAATGTCAGACCTTTCGGTTTAGGCAGCAAAGATTTTGAACAATTCTGCAATGAAATTTTAAGCGGTGAAAAATACATAAAATTAACTATGGATTATATTTTCACTGATTCAAGTAAGTCATCCCCTATTGTTTTAAATCAAGATGATCTTGTAATCGATGGTGATGGTCATGCAATCTATTTGGCAGGTAACTTACATAGGATATTTGAATTCACTGGAAAAAATGTTACTTTGAAAAATATTTTTTTAATTGGAGGAAATTCTACCACTAATGGAGGAGCAGTTTTATTCCATGAATTTGCAAATGTGGAAAATTGTAGCTTTGAAAATTGTACTGCAAACAAGGGTGCTGCATTGTATTTCGAAAATGATGGAATCATTAGCGGATGTACTTTCACTGACTGCGTAAGCAAAGATACTGGAGCAGTATATATCCATAAAGAAGGAACTGTAAAAAATTCCGGATTCTTCAATAACAAGGCAACATATGGTGGAGCATTATACATGAGCAGTGGTATTGTGGATAACTGTAAATTTGAATCCAATAAGGCAGAATATGGTGGAGCTGTTGATATTATTAAGGGAATCATAAATGCTTGTAATTTTAAAAGCAACCAAGCTACTAAATATGGAGGAGCTGTTCGTTTCATTAATACTGGAAAAATACTTTCCTCTAATTTTGAAAGCAACGACGCTCCAATTGGTGGAGCTGTAGACTTCTGGGATTACGGTACAATTAAACAATCCACATTTTCCAATAACACTGCAAGCAATAAAGGTGGTGCATTAGCAGTCGTTAATGCTATAATCATTGAAGATGTTCAATTTAAAAACAATAAATGTCCAACAACTAATCTTGTTGACCTTTCAGTAGACAATGGCACTAATGTCATTACAAAGAATGTAAGCTCAAGATATTTAGTGAACAATTCCGTTATGGACTTCACTACTTTAAATTCCATAATTCAATGCTTTAAAGATGACGTTCTTCAATTGGAATATGATTTTACATTTAATTCAAGTTGGGATTCCAGTTTCTTAAAAGGAATTAATGTCAATAGAAGCAACTTTGTAATTGATGGAATGGGACACACAATCGATGGTATGTATCTTGCAGAGGCATTAAACGTATTTGGATCCAACGTTACATTGAAAAACATTAATTTCATTAACGGATTTTCAGATGGTTTTGGTGGAGCTGTTGAATTTAAACAGGATGGAACTGTTGATAATTGTAGATTCATAAACTGTACTGCACAAAGTGATGGTGGAGCTGTTTATATTAATGGAAAAGGTTTAATTTCCAATTCAGTCTTTGAAAACAGCTATGCAAAATTCTCTGGTGCAATTTATATGGGAGATAATGGAATCATTGATAATTGTACCATAACAAACAGTTCTTCATATAGTAGCGCTGGTGCAATTGAATTCTATAGGAATGGAACAATCAAAAATTCCAAAATCAGCAACTGCCGTTCTGGATTTCATGGAATAGCTTATTCTCTTGGAGATGTCATTTTAGAAAATTCCACTTTTGACAATAATCATGCTAGCTCTGAAGGAACAGTATATGCAAGAGGCAATATTACTGCAACCAACTGTAATTTCTCATATAACCAGGCAGAAAGAGGTGCTGGATTCTATGCTAACAATTCATTTGTAAATGGATGTACCTTTATAGGCAATAATGCTAAATATGCTGGAGCAGGAGTATGCTCTGAAAATTCCATTATTATGAATTCCCTCTTTGACGGCAATAATGCAATGTGTGGTGGAGGAGCTTTCATGGGAAGCAAATCATTGAGTAGAGTTTACAATTGTATTTTCACCAACAATGTTGCAGTTGAAGGTGGAGCAATCACTACCAATGGTAATTTGATTGTTGATGGTTCTACTTTTGAAAACAACATAGCAGAGTATGCTGGAGCACTTAAAGTTCATTATTCTGGAAGGATTACTAGTTCCCATTTCAACAACAACACTGGAAGAGACGGATTTGAAGTATACATCAAAGAAATATTAAATGAAGATGACTTCACATTTTTAGATTATGTGATTCAAACCTGTAAAGATGACATTCTTGAATTGGGATGTGATTTCATCTTTAATCCAAATAATGATTCTGCTTTATCAAAAGGAATTGTTGTCAATAGAAGCAATTTGATAATTGATGGAAAAGGACATACAATAAACGCTTTACATCTTGCAAGAGCATTTGTTGTTTTAGGATCCAATGTTACATTGAAAAACATTAATTTCGTAAATGGAGTTTCAGATTTCTATGGTGGAGCTGTTGAATTTAAACATGATGGAACTGTTGATAATTGTAGATTCATCAATAACACTGCAAAATTCACTGGTGGAGCTGTTTATATTAATGGAAAAGGTTTAATTTCCAATTCTGTCTTTGAAAACAACCATGCAAGAAATGCAGGTGCAGGTTACTTTGCAGAAAATGGAACTGTTGATAACTGTACCATAACAAACAGTACTTCATTTAGTAACTCTGGTGCAATTGAATTCTATAAAAATGGAACAGTCAAAAATTCCAAATTCAGCAACTGCAGTTCTGGACTTAATGGAATAGTTATGGGTTATCAGGATATCCTTTTAGAAAATTCCACTTTCGTCAATAATGATGTTGACTCTGAAGGAACAGTAATTGCCTATGGTAATATGATTGCAACTAACTGTAATTTCTTATTTAACCATGCAAATAGGGGTGCAGGAATTTATGCCAATGATACATTAGTAAGTGGATGTACCTATATAGGCAATAATGCAACAACTACTGGAGCAGGTGTCTACTCTAATATGGCTGTAATTACAGATTCTCTCTTTGATGGCAATTATGCAATGATTGGTGGAGGAGATTTCATGGGTAATTCCAAATCATTAAGCAGAGTTTACAATAGTACTTTCTCCAACAATGTTGCAGTTGAAGGTGGAGCAATCACTACCAATGGTAATTTGTATTTTGATGGTTCCGATTTTGAAAACAACACTGCAGAGTATGGTGGAGCACTTCAAGTTCGTAATGCTGGAAGAGTTACCAATTCCAATTTCAACAACAACACTGCAGGAAATGGTGTTCAAATATACATTGATTCACCATTAAGTGATGAAGATTTAAGTGCATATCTTTAGGATAATTTGTTTATCGAATTAATCACATTAAGCAAAGGCTTTTGTAAATCCATTTTTACAAAGGTCTTTGCTTTTTTTTACAGTATGGCGGTTATGATGGAATATTGCTAATGATTTACTTTTTTTTTTACAGTATGGCAGTTATGATGGAATATTGCTAATGATTTTACTGCTTTTGTAATTTTTTATTATTAAAATTCTATAAGATATTTTTTAAAAGATTTTTACTCATTTTTCCTTAAATTAGAAAAATGGAATTATTAAGATTGATTTTTTTGTAATTTTTTTTTTTATTTAAATTTATAAAATAATTGTTAATAGATTTTTACTCTTTTTTCCTTAAATTAAAATAATGGAATTATTAAGATTGATCTTTTTTTATCAGAGGTTGAAAAAATTAATTAAATTTGATTTAAGTAGGTAAGCCTTTTATTTAATTATTATTGATTATATGAAAATCTTTAAATATTTTATTTAAAAAATATTAATCTATGAATGAAAAAATTGATTTAGTTTCAGCACCTAAGGAATCGTTTTGGAAATTGAGTATACCAATTATTGCTTTTTGTGTTTTTGATGCAATCTATGGTATTGTTGATTTGGTATGGGTTTCCAAAATAGGGGTTGAAGCGTTTTTTGCAATGGGGATTTCAATTCCGATTGTTTCACTTATTTTCTCATTTGGTGATTCAATAGGACAGGGAACCAATTCGATCATGTCTCGTTTTATAGGATCTGGAGATTATGAAAGTGCATATAATGCATTGATTCATGGAGTAATTTTAGCCAATATAGTATGGACTTTCATTGTATTCCTTCTTTTATTTGCTCAAGGAATCCTATTTTATGTGGATAAGGCTGATAAATATATTTTGGTTTTCGATTATCTTGTCCCAATTGTGATTTTTGCATATGTATTTATATTCACAAATTTCTTTTCTGAAATCTTGCAGGCTGAAGGAAATTCAAGGACTCCAACCATTTTGATTATAACTTCAAATGTTTTAAATATTATATTGGATCCTATATTTATCTTTAATTTTAATTTAGGCCTTAAGGGGGCAGCTTATGCTACTGTCATATCTGGATGGGGAGCATTTATGGTCTTTTTATTCCTATATCTTACTGGAAGAACAAAAGTTCCGTTGTCCCTGAAATACTTCAAGTTCCGTCTGTACATACTTGTTGAAATTTTTAAGGTGGCTCTTCCTAATTTCCTGGATAATGGATTATGGGCTTTTTCAGCATCATTCATAAATTCCATTTTAATAATGACTACCGGTGAAATAGGCCCTATATTATATTCAGTGGTAAATAAGATGAAATCCTTATTGATTGCTCCTGTAAGAGGATATGGTAGAGCATTAATGAGTGTTACTGGGCATTTGTTCGGTGCAGGGGAATTTGATGATTTGAATGGAATGTATAAGTACACACTTAAGGTTTCATTCATAACCATGACCATTTTAATGTTGGTATTCATTTTCATTAGGGAATATGCTTTCAGCTTATTCTCCATCACTGGAATGTCTGATGAAATATTTTGGATAGCAATTAGCGGAACCGTGATGATGCTTGCAATTCCATTTTCCATGATTTCCTCAAAAATGTTGGATGGTTTTGGAAAAAGTCTCTACTCTCTGCTCTTTACATTCATTAAGATAATGTTTGAAGTGACTATAATATATGGATTGTCTGTTCTCATGAATGACGGCAACTGTGTTTTAGTAGGATTATTGATTAGTGAAGTCACATTTTCAACTATATACTATCTCTTCTTAAGATATTTATTCAAGAATTTCGCTGAGACATATGAAGGCAAGGAAACTGTTAAAAATTTCAAAGATGAATCAGATGAAGAGAATGTGCTTACAGATAGTGGTGAAATAAGGTATCGTGGAATGCGTGTTAAAGTTGAGTTGATTGTTGCACTTATAGCATTATCTGTCCTTCTCTTAGAAATCCTTTATCTGCTTTTCAGGCTGCAAAAACCTTACTTGATGCTTCCTGGAGCTATCGCTTTTATTATTGGTGGAATCTCCGTTTATCTGATTCAAAAATTCGAAAAGCCTAAATTATCTGCACTCGGATTTTTCGTTAATGCTGTTTTGATTTTTGTTTTCATGGGAAAAGAAGGTATTTTGCCTGCATTTCTCTTTGTCGCAGCAGGTATAACAACAATATATATTAGATTAATAATCAGGGCACTTAAAATAGTATATAATAAGGTTACGTAGTTTCTAAAAGTTCTTTTAGTTTCTTTTATAAAATCAACAATAGATTCTAAAAGTTCTTTTATTTCTTTTTTTTAAATTTAACTATCATGTTCTTAAATTTCTCTTTCTTTCTTTTTTTAAATTTAAATATTTTATTCTTAAAGTTAGTTCAGTTTCTTTTTTTTTTAATTTAGTTATTTTATTCTTAAAGTTAGTTCTGTTTCTTTTTTTTAATTTAGTTATTTTATTCTTAAAGTTAGTTCTGTTTCTTTTTTTTAATTTAGCTATTTTATTCTTAAAGTTAGTTCAGTTTCTTTTTTTTAATTTAGCTATTTTATTCTTAAAGTTCTAACAGTATTTTTTTTTGAAATTTAATTAGTGAAAAGTTCTTTTAGTTATTTTACTTAACCCTTTTATTATTACAGTTATATAGTACTTTTTTTAAAAATACAATTAACTTAAAGAGGTAAGAATATGAATCCTATTTTAATTGATGATGAAAAATGTATCTCATGTTCCTCCTGCATAAATGACTGTCCAAATTCATATATTTATTTGGAAGACGGCAAAGTGCAAACACATGATAAGGGGTGTATGGAATGTGGACATTGTTACGCTATCTGTCCTGAAGGTGCCATTAAAATGGCAAATTATGATTTCACTGATGAAATGGTAGTATCTATGAGTGAAATAAATGAAGATGTTCTTCTAAATGGGATGAAAAGCAGACGCACTATACGTCAGTTCAAACAAATTGATGTTGAAGATGAAAAAATCAATATGATCTTGGAAGCAGGAAGATATGCTCCAACTGGTGCAAATTCACAGAATGTCAAGTATACAATTCTTGGATCCAAGCAGGATGAAGCAGAGGAAATATGTGTAAGCCTATTTAGAAAGGGCAAAAAATTGGGAAATCTAAGCAGCTATTTGAGAAGAATTGAAGTGACTGATGATTTCTTCTTTAAAGGAGCTCCATTGATGATAGTCGTTTCAAGCAAAAGCAATATCAATGGAGGTCTTGCAAGTGCATATATGGAAATAATGGCTAATATCCTTGGTCTTGGAGTATTATACAGTGGATTTTTTGTAATGTGCACAAAGATAAGCAGAAAACTTAGAAATCTTATTGAATTGGAAAGGGGTTATGAAGTCGTTTCATGTATGGTTATAGGTTATCCTAAGGTTAAATACCAAAGAATAGTGCCTCGTAATGATTTGCAGGTAAAAAGATTATAATTTCCTTAAAAACTAGAAAAACTAATGGGTTTTCATTAGTATTTTTTCTAATTTTTATTGTTTTTATTCATATCTTTTTTATATTTTTTTTTAACAAATTTTACTAATTATCTCTTTTTTTATATTTTTTTTAACAAATTTTACTAATTTATTTTTGATGATTGTTCTTTATTTTTCATAATTCCTTTATTTATCTCTTATTTTTTGATTTAAATCAATCATTATCATTTATTTCATATTTTAAGATGTAAGTAAGTACTTGCACTCGAATATCTTTATATATGGCCTTTGATAAAGATTAGTTTAAGTATGGCAAGCCATATTTAAATTTAATAAAAAAATAATTGAGGGATGAATATGGATCGTATTACAGTAGCTTTAATATGTTTCTTTATTATTGTTATGGGAATTAACAGTATTTCATCAGCTGATACTGATGATGATTTAAGCGATTTAACTTTAGAAAGTCAAGAAATTTTTGATGGATTAGGCAATTTATTTTCTGTTTCACATGAAAATGAAGTAATTACTCCTGTTATGTTTACTATAGATATCAATGGGAATTCTAATTTATGCAATATAGAAGATTCTGGATTTTAGTTTTGCTAGAATTTTTTAAAAATTACTTTTTTTTTTAAAATTTTGTTTTATTTTTCTTTAGATTTGATTTTATTTTTCTTTTCGTTTTGTTTGAGTTTTCTTTAGATTTGATTTTATTTTTCTTTTCGTTTTGTTTGAGTTTTCTTTAGATAGATTTTATTTTTCTGAGGTTGTAAAATTTTATAGGCTTATTTATTTTTACATGATTTTTTTTGTCCAATTTTGCATTTGGTAGTCTAAAAATGTCAGCATTCTCGTTTTTGTTTTGAAATTTTGAGGAAGGTTTCAAAGTATTTGCTTATTTTTCGTAATGGTTGATAACCTATTTCCATTATTTTGGGTATTTTTGAGGTTATTTCTTCTAAAAGGTGTTTATTGTTTTTTATGGTTCCGGTAATTACTTATGATAATATTGCTGATGATATTTTATGCTGCTTAATTCACTTCTTTAAATGGGATGTTTATGAAACAATTAAATATTAAATAAATTTAATTTTCTTCTTTAAACATGTATTTAGGAAACTGATTTTCATCAATATTAAAAATAGAAAGATTTTGATAATCAAATAAAGATTTAAAATAAGGATAATAAAAAAAGTAAAAGCTTATTAATAAAATAAGCTTATATTTAAATCAATTTGTTGAAAGACAATTATTCTCCTCTTACCTTATGCCATATATCAGTCATTTTAATGTGAAACGGGTAATAGCTTGGGTCACGACTTACATTGGTTTTTTCACAAGTTCCATTACGCATTCTATTCATTATGCCTTCAATAATAGCTTCAGATGAGAAATAATAATTCTTTTTCAATACTTGATCAACAATAATTATTGTATCTACATAGTTATAATTGGCATAAACATGGATAATCAATTCATAAAGTTCATATCTTGGACCATTTGCATTTTTGTCAAGTGGTGTGAAACGTTTTTCTTCGAATGAGTTGTAATAAAAATCGATTGGTTCTTGAAGGGCATCTATCATTTCTTTAGTTACAACAATATGATTCGGATTTGCAGGTAAGAAATCATACCTATTTCCAGAAACATTTTCCATTACAGTAGGTAGGCTATCATTTTGCCTATCAAGAAGACCAGGAATGTTATCTTCAAAATTAAATAATCTTACACCCATTACATTGACAAATTGACAAATAGGAAAATCTTCAGATACTACATACGCATCTTTAGAAACAGATCCATTTCTTTCGGCCATATAACTGCTATGGGAAATAGGATCATTTTCAATAGTTGTATCCATATCTTGAGAAACATCTTCTTCTGCTTCATTCACTTCAACAAAAGAATCGCCATCATCAGTGGCAGCATTCATATCTTGAGAAACATCAAGTTCTACTTCATCTACATCAATAAAAGAATCGCCATCATCAATGGCAGCATTCATATCTGTTGCTGAAACACTTGCAACAGCAATAAAAAATACCAATAAAAAAATTGGAATCATCATATATTTTTTCATTTTTTTCTCCTCAGTTTTTTTCATATTGAACTCATCCCGATTAAAATAAATTAGTTAGTTCTTGTTTAAAAAATTTTTTTACCTTAAACTATCCATTATTTCAAAAGTCAAATAAGAACTTAACTCACTTAATAATAAATTAAATTAACTATTAATACTTTAACTGTCTAATAATGATTTATTTTAGTTAATAAGAACTTAAATAACTTAATTTTACTTAAAAACTACGGATTTTTTGTTAAGGCAATAATAAGTTGTTCATATTCCTATATAAAGCTTTTCGAGTGTAAGTCCTTACTTACACGATATTTTTTAAAAATAAGAATGGATATTTATTTAATATATAAATAAACTAATTTAAAATTCCCTATATTTATTAAAGATTCAGTTAATCTTTTATGTTTAATTTTGGCTATTTATGTAGCTTATGATGCATTCTAATGGGGAATGTGGATATGTTCTTGTAAAAGTTTATTTATTCTAAAATTAGGGTCTGTATATAAATTGTAGTAAATATATGAATTGAATGAGTAGGGCGGATATTGAATATGATAGGTATAGTGAACCAGATCCAATAATATGTCCAAGTAAGAGGATAATGGAAGATTAGGTCCTTATAATCCTTTTTAAGAATCAATTAATTTATATAACTTTTTAAGAGCAATTAATTTATATGCTTTTTTAAGAAGAAATTAATTATTATAACTTTTTAAGAGCAATTAATTCTATGGATGATGTGTCATTAATAAAAACATTAATAATTCCTTATATTTTTTCTAAAGATTCTATTTTTTAATAAAGACATTAATAATTCCTTATATTTTTTCTAAAGATTCTATTTTTTAATAAAGACATTAATAATTCCTTATATTTTTTTCTAAAGATTCTATTTTTTAATAAAGACATTAATAATTTATTATATTTTTTTCTAAAGATTCTATTTTTAATAAACATTAATAAGTTATATTGTATTAAATTTATTCAAATATTTTAAATAAGAGTATAAACATATTTTAAATTAATAGTTTTAATTAACGATTAATCTATTTTGATTAGCATTAAATTAAGTTATTATAAGTGATAAAATGATATTTGAAAAATCAAGCGATAATGAAAAACTCCAAAAGTTGGTAAAATCTTCTCTTTTGGAAATAAATAATCTTAAAATGGAAATTATAGAATTGGAAAAGAAACAGAATTCTTTAATTTCTCCTGAAGAATATGAAGCGTTGAAAACTAAATCTGAAGAATCATTAATGGAAAAGGATGATGAGATATATAATCTAAGGTCTCAGCATGAAACTGATATGTCTGAATTAAAGGCTCAGTATGAAACAGAAATGTCTGACTTAAGGTCTCACCATGAAACTGATATATCTGAATTAAGGTCTCAGCATGAAACAGAACTAACTAATTTAAAGAACAAGCATGTAAATGAGGTTTCAGATTTAAAGATTAAATATAATGATGATTTAAGAGCAAAAAACCAGGAAATCACTGATTTAAAAACTAATTTTGATACAGACTTAAAGAACAAAAGTCTTGAGCTCAGTGACTTCTTAACCAAATTTGACAATGATGTCAAAGCGAAAGAGGATGAAATCGCTGATTTGAAAGCAAAATATCAAGCGGACATTAATACTAAAACTTATGAAATTGAAAACTTTACTCATTCTTTAAACACAAATATTGAAGTCTTGAACAGATCCAAAGACCTTTTGAATTCTAAGGATGAAACAATTAGAAACTTGTCTGATAAGGTCAAGGAGCTTACAGAATTAAACGAATCTCTTTCTAAAATAAAAGAATCATTTGATGAAGAATTCAACACCTTTAAGACTTTTGAATTGGGTCAAGCAAATCTCAAATTAAAAGAGGCATTGAATGAAGTAGGCTTTAAGGACAGTGAGATACAAACATTGTCCAATGATTTGAAGATTGCTGAAAATAAGATATCTGAACTTCAGCGTCAAGTGACTGAAGCTAAGAGTAAGGAAAATCAAGCTAACCTTAAATTAGCCAATACATTAAGCAGTGTTGATGAAAAGAATATGGAAATACAATCCCTTAATGCTAAAATCGCTTCAAGAAACGAAGAGATCCTTGACTTGAAAAACAATTTAGTGAATAAGGATCATCTTGTAGCATTGCAGAGGGAAATCGATTCCCGTGATGTAGCTATTCGCGAAAGAGATGTTCAGATACAGCTATTGAAGGAAAAATCCGTTACTCGTGAGGACTATGCTAAGGTTCAAAATGAGTTGTCTAAGAAAGACCTTCAAATCCAAAGGCTCAATGAAGTTAAAGACCTCTTCTTTGAGTTGTCTGACAGCAAATTCCTTGATGACCAAGTTCATGACGGCATCATCAACAAGACCTCTTCTGAAGATAGGGAATTGATGGAATTGAATGACATCAAGAAGGAATTGGAATTGGCTAAAGAGAACAATATTAAAATTAGAGCAGTAGGTGCAGATGAGGATTATGAGCACATTGCTAATCTCATTGATTCCATGACTGCAGTTGAAGACACCGCACCACCTGCTAATGTGGTGGTTGAGGAACCTGCTCCTTCAACTAATGTCTCTGCCGAATTGGAAAATTCACTTAATGAACTTAATCAAAGCAATCTAGAGGAAATCGAAAGATTAAAGCAAGAAGTTGAGGAATACAAGTCTTCAGTTGAAGAGCTTGAAAAATTCAGATTTGTTTATGAGAAATTAACTGCTCCTCAATTAAAGAACCTAAACTCAATTCAGTCTCAAATATATCATTTGCTTCCTGATGATGAAGCTATGGATACATTGTCTGTTAAGGATTACCTTAATGACATTGCATTTAAAAACCTTTCCTTTGGAAACACAAAGAATATCCTTAAGAGTTTAGAAAGAAAGGGCTATGTTGAAGTGGCTAAAAAAGAGAATGATGTATTCTTCTGGAGAAAGCTTCCTTTGCCTGAAGAATAATTTGATTTAATTTAATTTGTTGTAAGATTTTTAAAAAAATCTTATTGTACAAATTTTTTTATTATTTCATATCCTTTATTTTATTTTCTAATCTTTTTATTATTTTTTATAATTTTTTTATTATTTCATATCCTTTGTTTTATTTTCTAAATTTTTTTTATTATTATTTTTCATTGTTTTTGTTTTCTTTTCGTTTTGTTTTTTATTTAGATTTGATTCTTTTTGTGATCCTTTTTTCATTTTTATCTTATGTGTTGAATACTTTGGATTTTAATTCTTTAAATTTTTGTATGTATCTGTGAAGTATGGTGTCTGTATATGGGTATATCTGTATATCTGTATATCTGCATATCTGTATATATATGGTAAAGATGAAAAATATTTATTTTATATTATAGGTGCATTATTTTCATTTGAGCTTAAATTAAATTGTTCTTTTTTTATATATCTTTATTTAAAATGACCTCTATTTTTCATTATATTAAAGATGGTTTTGGTTCAATATTTTGAGATAATGGTTGGGGGCATGTATTTGGCTCTTTTTTTCATTTTTTTGAACTAATTTTATACTATCTTTTGTATGAAATTTTTACGATTTTATTATTTTTTCATAATTTTTATAGATTTTATTTATTTTTATGGATTTTATTATTTTTTCATAATTTTTATAGATTTTATTATTTTTTCATAATTTTTATAGATTTTATTTATTTTTATGGATTTTATTATTTTTTCATAATTTTTATAGATTTTATTTATTTTTTTTAATTTAAATGAAATATTTTCAAAAACTTAATATATTATATGAAATATATATACATTTATTAAAAATATAGTATATTTAAAATTATCTTTGAAGATAGTTTTTAGGGGAAAACTGATATGCTAAATTTATGATAATTTAATATTTTATAAAATAACTAATAATAATGAGGATTTAATGTAATCTTTTAGAATGGGGGAATTTCTTTGAAGATTATTAATAAGGTTTTCATTGTATTTTTCATTTTGTTGTTGGCTGTGGGATTTGTTTCTGCATCTGATGATATTTTATACAATGGGACTGATGTGTTAAGCGTTGAGGCTGCTGCTTTAGATGGGAATGACTTGAGTCTTGATGCTAATTCAAAGGATGATGTTTTAAGTTTTGATAGTGATAGTCTAAATGATGGGGATTTAGGCAGTGATGATGTCTGATCAAATGCTAAGGATGTTTTAAGTGCTTCCAATCTTGGTCCGAATGATGAAGTTTTAGCTGATGATGAGCCTATTTTTGATTTTGATGATCCTGATTTTGATTGGGATGCGTATAATGAAGCTTATATGATGGAGCATTTTCCTGAATTGTTCAATGAGTCTTATACTGAGTATCCTTTGCTTGATTTTAGTTGTGGGGATGCTTCTGAGATTGTTACCAGTAATATTACTCAGTATGATTTTGGGGATGCTTATCGTGTTAAGGTTTTGGATGATGAGGGCAGACCTGTTTTTACTGGTAAGGTGGATTTTTATGTGAATCATGAGTTGGCAGGTACTTCTCTTGTTGATTATAGTGGTGTTGCTTCTTTGGATTTAAGCTCATGCATTAGTGTTAATGGTACTTATGATATTGTTTCATATTATTCTAGGGATGATGATTCTAATCTTATTTTGGCTCGTCAGAGTGTTGTGGTTAAACATTTGGATATGAATGATCGTGATATTCAGGTTATTTTAGAGGGTGTTAAGCTTTATGATTTAGGTGAGTATTATAGCGTTAAGGTTGTTGATAAGGCTGGTCGTCCTGTTACTGATGGTAATGTGTTTTTTATTGTTTATGATAGGGTTTATTATTCTAATTTGAGTGATGAGGGTATTGCTAGTTGTGTTTTGCCTTTGGATTTGAATTTCACTGGTAATCTTGTTGTTTGGAGCATTTATTCTGATGGGGATTTGTATGATTTGGCTGTTTCTGAGCAGATAAGTATTGGCACTCGTACTTTGATTGCTTTGGATACTACTTCTCTTGGTTCTCGTATGGATATTAGGTGGAGTGGTCGTGATTTTGTTTATGATGATGGGAAGTATCTTGCTTATCTTGGTAATGGGGGTTATCTTGTTATTGAGTTGAGTGGTAAGACTTATCTTCTTCATAATCTTACTCTTAAGACTGATATGGATTTTAATATGATTTTTCATAGTTTTCATGATGTGATTAATCAGGATGATGTTGTGGTTATTAATCTTGTTAATCGTACTTATCATATGGATGAGTATTCTTTTAGTGATCAGGAGTGGGATTATGTTTCTCGTTTTGATTTTGGTCAGTTGATTGTGAATGGTAATGGTGCTGTTCTTGAGGGTAATCGTGATCTTAATTTTATGTTTATTGGTTCTGATGCTAATGTTAATTTCTTTGATGTGAATATTACTAATTTTGATCATTGTTTTATTAATCATGGCAGTCTTATGTGTAAGGATTGTGTTTTTTATGATAATTTGGCTTATACTAATGGTGTGAAGCTTTGGGGTTCTGGTACTGTTGTTCATAATTATAATACTGTGTTTTTTGATGATTGTGTTTTTGTTGATAATGATGCGGAGTTTAATGGGTTTACCAAGGATCATATAGATGCTAGTATTTTGTATGCTGAGCCTTATTCCTTGAATATTTTTGATGGTCTTGTTGGTACTATGTATTCTGATTCATTTTATTGTGAGGAGTTTAGTACCACTATTGTTTATAATAATGATTATGAGGTTATTTCTAGGCTTTTAAAGGATAGTGAGATTGATATTAATGCTTATTTTGCTGTTGTTGATCCTATTGTCTTTAATGTGGATGAGCCTTGGGTTGTGAATGTTTCCAATGTTCAGGAGTTAGGTGCGGTCTTTTGGGTTTTGAATAGTTTTATTAATGCTAGTGAGGTTGTCATTAATTTGGCTCCTGGTGAGTATATTTTTGATGCTGATGACTATTCTGGTATTATGTATTTTAATTGGTGGCATAAGGCTTATGATGAGCTGGTTATGGAGAATCGTTATTTGTTGGATGTTGGTTTTTGTCCTGTGACTATTAATGGTAATGGTGCTGTTATTGGTGTTAAGGGTAATGGTGGTCAGAATGATTGTCATTTTGCTTTTGTGGGTAAGTATGGTTCTTTGACTTTGAATGATGTGGAGCTTAGGGATTTTAATACTGCTTTGCATGTTACTGGTGGTTTTTTTGCTAATCATACTGTCTTTAGGCATAATTTCCTTGATTATCGTTATTATAATGATAATGATGGTGGTGCTTTCAGGGCCTTTGGAGGTAGTGTTGTTTGTCATGATTGCAGTTTTATTGATAATGGTGTTGGTAATGATGCCACTATTTATATTGCTGATTTTTATGCGGGGAATGGTTCCTATGTTGAGTTAAGGAATTGTTCCAGTCCTGTTGGTATTGTGGATGATTCTTATCTTAAGTCTAGTTTGGTGGATAAGAAGAATGTTAATCTTAAGGATGGTTCTGTTTTTGAGGATGCCTTTGAGCTTGGTTTTGAGGATGTTGATTTTGTAATCTTTAATGTTAGTGATGATGCTTCCTACGGGGCTGTTTTTGATTATTTGAAAAATCATACTGTTGCCTGTTTGTATATTAATTTCACTGGTGATTATGTCTTTGGTTTTTCTGATGTTTTTGAGCGCAGGATGTCTGTTGTGTTTGTGAATAATGGTTTTGATGTCCGTTTTGATGAGATGGAGATTGACAAGTCTTCTAGTTTTACTTTTATTAATTTCGCTTTTGATGATGTTAAGATTGTCAATAAGGGTTCTGCCTCTTTTATTAATTGCAGTTTCTTTAATAGGGTTGGGGATGATTATTTCTTGAAGAATGAGGGTTCCTGTTCCTTGGTTAATTGCAGTTTCTTTAATAATTATTGTGATGATGAGATTATTTATAATGAGGGTACCTTGACTATTTATGATACTGTCTTTAGGAATAGTACTTATGATGGTGATGATTATGGTATCATTCATAATGATGGCGGTTCTGTTTCTTGTGTGAATACTGAATTTGGTGAAACTGATGGTGGCACTCATGTTTATAATTTTAATACTGGTAATTGTGGCTTTGCTTCTACTGGTTATCACTATAATAATGCTGAGTTTGATAAGCCTTGGTCTAATTTTAAGACTGGTTTGATTAAGGGTGCCTTTTTGTTGTGTACTGCTGTTGTGTCTTGGGGTGCAGGTTCTATTGTTGGTGTTCTTGCTCCGACTGTTGCTGGTATGATTGCTGCAACTGTTGTTGGTGCTGGTATTGGTTTTGGTTCTGGTCTTGCCTATGGTCTTATGGAGGGTAATGCTTATCATGATTACAGCAATCTTTGGAGTAATGTATTGTCTTTTACTATGGTGGGTCTTGGTATGAGTCAGACTGGTTTTAGTGTTTACAGTGCTTTTACTAAAAAGATTACTGAGGCTTTGAATAATAATCCTGATTTTGGTGTTGCTGGTAATCCTCAAGGTTATCCTGGTTCTCAGGGTGCTGGTAATCCTCAAGGTTATCCTGGTTCTCAGGGTGCTGCTGGTTCTCATGGTTCTGGGGAGATTTCTCTTAATGACGGGTATCAGAATTCTGCTTTTAGAGAGGTTATGGATCATGGTATTGAGGATTTGTTGTTTAATCTTAAGCCTGTTCAGAATTATTATCCTCAGGTTTATGGTTATTATGCGGATACTTATGCTGCCATGGCTGCTAATCCTCAGATTACTATTTTGGATATGATTAATTTTTATAATAGTCTTTATACTGCTATGGCAGCTGTTCAGATGCTTTTTAGTGCGCCTAATCAACAGGCTAATCAGCCTGCTACTCAACCGGCTAAACCCTCTGGTGGCGGTCTTGTTAATCAGATTGGTGTTCAGTTTATTAAGCCTTTTCAGATTGTTAATAGGATGGGTAATGGAGGTAGTTATCCAGAGGGTTCTTTTGTTGTTGCTGGGGCTCATTATGCGAATCCTTTTGTTGGTATTGATCCTGCTGTGGCTGGTGCTTTGGTGCGTAATCCTTTAAATATGTCTGATTATATGGAGAATTTTATTCGTAATAATACTTATTTGAGTTATTTGTTGAATTATCTTTCTTATAATACTCTTATTAGTGCTGGGTTTAATATTTCCCATACTAATAGGGCTTTGGTTTTGCTTCATAATTTTGCGATTTTGTATGAGCAGGCTTATTTGGCTGGTAGGTATTTCATGTCTAGTGATCTTCATTATAGTTTGCATTTTTATAGGCAGAGTCTTGGTAGTTTTGGTGTGCTACTATTATTAATGCTTTGTTTGATCCTCATAGTAGTGCTCTTGAGACTTGGGAGCATTTTTATAGGATGGCTGTAGGTGATTTTAATGCTCGTTTGGAGCAGGCTGGTATTCGTGAGTTTTTTGTAGCTGATAGGCATTATAGCTTGCGTACTGTTCTTAGTAATAATATGGTTTATCTTATTTCTTCTATTGATAATAGGATTAATCCAAGTTCTCCTAATTATCAGGAGTATCTTGCTGCGAGAGAGTGTTTCTATGATAATTTTATTAGAGGTGATCGTGGAAATATGGATCTGTTGTGGCATCTTTATAATATAGTTAAAAGGATTAATGAAACTGAAAATGGTCCGGTTAATCTTGCGGATTATAATTCTATGGTTTCCTTTGATTATGTTGATGTGATTAGGGATAATGTTTATAATGGTATTTTTAATCGTCCGAATTATATTGTTGCTTTAAGCGATTTGGATCTCAGAAATTTTTTCACTGAAGATATGCAATTATTACAAATTGTTAATCCTAGTTTATATAGTGATATTTTAAATCATTATTTCAGCAAATCAGAGTTTGATGATATTAAGCTTGTTAATGCTACTTTGCATGCTGAAATCATGGCTCTTTATTCTGGTCGTACTGAATTTGATGCTTGGCTAGCGGGAATCAAGCGTCTTCATAAAAATCCGGAATACAACGCCATTTTATGTAATAAATATATGGAAATACATAATAGTTTGTCATCCTATAGAACTGCTGTTATAAAAGAGAGAGACATTATTTTTTATCAGATTAGAATGGGTTTAGATGCTTCTAAGAAGCTTTTAAAATCTTATAAATTACTCAGTGATTCTGATAAAGTGTTGGTCAATAAGTATTTATATGATCAATCCTATGAGCTGATTAAAACATTTAATGGTCTGTATTATATGCAGGGGATATATGATTTCACTGAAAATTTAACCATGTTGTGGAATATCCATAATGTATCTGACGATTATTTTTTATCATTGATAGGGATATATTCTGCATTGGTTTGTTCAAGGAATATTAATGCTCTTTTCAAGAAAAATATCACTGATTTAAATGCAGGTCAAATTTCGGATATTTTACTAAATGAGATGCCTCAATACTATTTAACAACTTTTGGCTGTTTTTTTGGGGAGGATCATGGTTGTCATAGGAATCTTATGCTTAAAAATCTGGTTAAATATGTTCATTGGGGTAATACTAATGCAGTTGATAATTTAACTGAAGTATACAATTGGTTTGTATATTATAGCGGCCAATATGAGTAATTCTATAAATTAGATTATAATTTCCGTTTCTTCTTGCCTCTCGATTGGGATATGTATAATAATTTTACCTGGTATAAGTTAAATCGTGCCTACTTGTCTAATGAATTAACTAATGGTCTTGGCTATATACTCGCTCCGTTAGGAGATAATAAGTATATGGTCCTATATGGTGTACAAAAGTTTAATCCAATTAATGATTTACCGTCAAGGGCAAATATTGTTGAAAGGTTTAAGGAATATGATGGTGCAGGTCCAACCCATTTTTCTAATCTTTTGGATATATGGGCTTTTAATCAGTATTTAAAAATTAATGTAACTCAATTAAATATCTCTGTGATTGATTTGTATATTGATGCATTCAGTAATATTTTTTATGTAAATCAAGTTTATGGACCTGAATATTATGATAATATTACAAGACCTATGCCTTCCAAAGAAGTTGTTTTAAATCAAGAAATTAGTATGGGACTTGATGGCAAAAAAAACTTCTTTGATATGGATGTTTCAAAATTGTATAATAGGTTACTCTTATTTAAAGAGGCATGTCTAGTTGGGTATTGGCTTTTAATGGATTATTTTAATGACAATTTTGGTTATCCGACTACATCATTTACTCGCTGGGAGTTTAGTAATGCTCGTCACGAGTTTTACACTCTTGATAAGCAAGGAAAGCTTGTGACATATTATGAATTCTGCAATCGTATGATTGCTCAAATGAAGTTTATTATGGATAGCTTAGGTGTTCTTGATGGAAATGATATGATATTTAGAAGCGATAATTATTCAATTAGCCGTTTAATGGATTTGAGCAATAGGTATAATAATATTTTTAATAAAAGGGGCTTTTTTGAAAGAGGGGCAAATGTTGCTTCTTATGATGATATGATTGCTTGCTGATGAAATGGAGCATGATTTAATTTACTTGAGAAATACTAATAGGACCTTATATTATTTGATAATGAAGGATATTTTCGATGGTGCTTCTGATTTCAATGATTGGATGGATAAAAATATTATCTTAAGTCCTTCAGACCTTTTTAAGAAGTATGATGCTATTTATAATAGATTAAGCGAATATAGGGATTCTTCAAGAGTATCAGATAATGAAATCAATGTAATAATCAATCAACTGGATATTAACACTCTTAAATATCTATCTGCTGATGCTCAACAAGAAGTGTGCAGTCGTTTATTATACTTTATATTCTTCTGGGAATTGTTTCATGATAAGATTACTAATGAGCCTGTCTATCATAGGGATGGGTTCGATTTTAATGAGATTGGAAGGATGTCATTTGAGTTGTTGGATAAGCCTCTTGAGGATATTTTTAAGAGGTATGTTGAGGTAGTTGATCATGTGACATTCCATGTGTTTGATGATGATGTTGATATTGCTTCCTTGAAGATTGATGGAATGAGGAATCTTTTGATTAATAATCTTTATAGGGCTTATCATGCTCCTGATAGGTTCAGTGTTGTTTTTGACATTCTTGATGAAAGAGGCATTCATTTTGATCGTTTTATAGGATATGAAAATTATATTAATTCCATTGATAATGAGCATGATCTGATTGATCTGTATCATTCTATTCGCAGTAGGGTTGTTCATTATAGGGCTAATGTAGGTCCTGATCCTAATTTGTATCCTAATCCTTATGGTGGTTCTAATCCTTCTTCTGGTCTTAATCCTGATGTGAAGGGGTCTTTTAGTCTTGAAGATTTGAATAAGATGAAGATTATTATTATGGATGAGGTTCATTATGCTGATACTTCTAATATTTATGATATGGATAATCCTGATGCGGCTGCTATAAGTTATTTCTGGGGTGCTTGGAAAAAGTTTGCTAATGATTTTCCTGATGCTTCTGTAATGGTTGTAGAGGGTCTTATGGGTGGCGATGCTGAGAAGTTTTTCGAGCTTCATAAAAGTAATTCTACTTTTGTTCGTCAGCTTATTGTTAATTATTTGCAGAAGTTGTATGATGGTGTGGAGGGTAATCCTAACCCTGTGATTTCTGGTGTTGTCTTGACTCCGGCTATTGTTGAGGATATTGTGCGTATTATGGAGGATAGGACTATTATGGATGATATAGATATTTATAATGAGGATCATGAGGTGTTAGCTTATGTGACTGGGTCTTGGTGTATGGTATGTAAAAAGTATCCTGAGATTTCTGAGCATATTCTTAAAGATCTTTTAGGTGGTGATTTTGACCGTTATCTTGTTGGTTTAGGTTGGGATCATATGGATGATGTCCGTAAGATCATTGTTGATTATGTAAGAAAGCTTTATCTTAATTTTCCTCCTCCTGTGGTGGATGTTAAATTGTCTGATGTTGAGTTTAATGGTATTAGGAGGATTTTGTTGGATGAGTCTATTTATCCTAAAAAGGTTCATTATGTGCTTTCTGATGCTTTGACAAGATTGTATGGGTCTTGGGATTTGATTGAGGAGAAGTATCCTCGTATTGCTTTGAGTGTTAAGAATGGTTTATTTAAGGGTAATGCTGATTTGTTTATGTATGCCTATTTCAATGGTGATTCCTCTGTTGAGTATAAGGATATTCGTCAGAAGATTATTGATTTTATTCTTAAGCAATGAGGTTAAAATCCATGAAAATAATAGTATATTCGTCAGAAGATTATTGATTTTATTCAGAAGAATTTTTATGGAGGCAAGCCTGTTGAGGCTTTTGATGATTCTTTGAAGATTAATAGCAAGATGATTTCTGATTGTACTGTTGATGAGGTTTATACTTATGTTGTGAATCAGATTCTTGTTAGGTCTTTGGATATTTATAATGATGGGAATTTGGCTCAGTCTCTTTTAAAGGATGCTGATACTATTTTTGAGGCATCTATTCAGTTTATGGGTTTGATGGTTTCTGTTGGTGCTTCTGAAGAGGTATATAAGAAGGAGTTGAATCAGTTTAAGGATAGTCTTTTGAAAATTTTGGATAATATTAATGCCAATCCGTTAATTATTAAACGTTCTATTTTGGAGGATATTGAGAAGATTATGAATGATAAGAGCTTGATTTATGAGGGTGATTTGAGTTATGGTGGTATGGGTCAGGATTTTCTTGCCTTTTTAGGTTCTTGGCAACTTTTTGAGACTAGGCATCCTCAAATTGCCCGTGTCGTTTTTGAAGTTTTGTATCATGATGATTCTGGGTTATTTTCTACTTTTTATTCTCATTATGGTGATGATGCAGTGAGGAAGCGTATTATTGACTTTGTCAAGGGTTTGGATTTCAGTCAATATGCTAATATTATTCCTGCTTCTGCCTTTGAGAATCTAAATCCAAGTCAAGGTTCTTCCAACCAACAGAATGTTAATCATTCTTCGTTTGTTGTGGATAAATTTGTGATTCCTCAGCATGCTGTTTCTCAGGTTACTGTTGATGATGTTCTCGGTTTTATGAATGATGCGTTTAATAGGGCTAATGATTTTGTTGAGATTATTAAGGTTAAGGATACTGCTTTGGCTGCTACCTTACGGTCCCAGATTGATAGTCTTCATGATGAGTATTTCGAAAAGATTAACCCGATTGGTTACTGCTGGACGTATATTGAATTTGTTAGGGCCTTGAATGCCTTGTTTGAGAAAATAAATGCTGATACTTTTGTTGATCATAGTGATGAGCTTAAAAAATTAAACATTAAAAAGGAATCTTCTGGTAGCTTAAGTCATGATAAGTTCTTGGAGGCTATGAAAAAAATCTCTTCAGTCTGCCTATGATTTTGCTGATGCTGTTGGAAAGACCAATATTATTTTGGCTAATAAGATTCGTAAGAGTGCTATTGATTTATATGATAAATATATTGATAAGGTGCGTAGTGGAGGTTCCAGGACTTATTATTATAATCAGTTTGTTGATGATTTGAATCATCTGTTCCTTAGTCATATTGAGTCTAGCACGGGTTCTGTTAAGATTGAAGATTCTGATATCAGTAAATTGACAAATGATCAGATTCTTGCTGAGATCGATAAGCTTATGTTGCTGTCTGTGACTTATCCTAAAAAAAAAAAATAATGGATAGGTATAATGTGTTAAAGAATTCTAAAGGCATTGACAGAACTGATTTGATTGATTTATTGAAAGATATTAATGGTATGAAACAGCAGTTATTGGATAGTGCCATTAGGTTTGATTCTCTTAAAGGAAAAAGACTTTCTTCGATATCAATGCATATGGTAAAAACCTGAATTTAAATGGTTTGAGAGAGGCAATGAATAATGATTTAGACAAAATTAAAAATGCTTTACCTAATCTTTACGTTAGTTTGGACCGCAATTTTAATCTTAAGAGTTTGGATACAGTTAAATCTTTGGAGGAATGCAAAAAATTATGTGCTAAATTTAATAAATTTTCCAATTCTTTCTTGCAGTTCCATAGATTAGATGATGGATGGTATAAGGATTTGGCTAAGGACTTTGGCACAAAGAAGAATTATGGTAATATTGTAAGAAGTTATTTTGAGATTAAGGCTCCTGAGTTAGGCTTTACTAAGAATCTTTCTTTAGCTAGTTCAAAATCTATTAAAGAGTATATTAAGAGGGAGATGGATTGGTTTAAAATTAATAATAAAGGTCTTTATGATTATTATTTAGCGGAGCTTTTTGATGGTGCAGAATCTATGGATTCCTATTTTGCTAAATTTGAGGAGGGGGTGCCTGCTAGTCAGTTAGATGCTATTTATCAGGATCTTTATAGGCATATTCAAGAGGCTGTTCAACCGGCTAGGGATTTGCTTTTGAATATTTCCTCATATATTTATGATGAGAAAAAGAATAATATTTATTTTGAGAGCATAAAAAAAAAGCTACATTGATTAATTTGAATGGTAAGAATGCTGACTTCACTAGGCGTTTAGTTAGTGTGATTAAGAATTTTAATAGTTATTCTGTCCAATTTAGTTTTACGAAGGCTTTATTGGATGCTGGAATTAATCCTGTTGATGGTAGTATTAAACGGGAAACTAGGCAGATATTAAGAGTAGGATTCTTAAGGAATTGTCTATAACTGTAGATCTTCCTGATGATGAGTTTGGGTTTTTAGAAAGCCTTTTGGATCTTAATATAAATCTTCAAGTGCGAAATTTGCTATTGGCTGATTATGTTAATCTGATTAATAAGTATTTTTCTATGGGTCCTAATAAATATAGGTCTTTATTTGAATATCAGAGGATAGGCTTTGAACTTTTAAGATATCAGGCATTGGCTGGCCAGTGGTTAAGATGGTATCCTGAGGAACTTGAGGTTTTGAATAATTTAGAGTCTCTTAGATGTTATAGCATTTTGAATGAGTTTCTTTTGCTTAAGTTTAAAAATAGCGGCAAAAATCTTGCTAAGACGGGGATTAAGGATAGCGTGAGAAATTCGATTGAATATAATGTTTTGATTAAGGGTAATCAAGCTAATATTGCGAATTCACTGCATATGAATGTTTACTATACTGTTTTCAATAGGAGGAATCATCTTCCTATGGATTCTGATGTTTTGATTTTACTGATGGAATCTGATATGAAACTTTTGAAAAGCAATGATCGTGCCTTGTATAGAGAGATTAGGGATAAATTTTTAAATGGTAGCGATAAAATTGTAATTCCTGAAGGTTTTAAGTATGTTATTGAACACAACAGAGTAAACTATTTAAAAGGAATCTATAATCAAATATATGAGTATTTAGGTCGCTGTAGAAATAATGGTATTGTGGATGCTGTTGAGCCTCTTATTTATCATTGATTTTCAATTATGATGGAAATACTTTCTTTTTTAAAGGGAATTTACAAATTCCTTTTTTTTATTTTTTTTATGATTCTTTTTCATCTGTTCGCTCATTTGCATTTTTTTTATTTTTTTTATATTTTTTCTATTAAATTTTTCATTTCTTTTTTTTATTTTTTTTGAGTGCTCTCTAAAAATATATTTTTATAAAAATTGTTTCTTTATTTTTAAAATAAATGGTTTTAGATGTTTTTTTGAAATATTTTCATACTTTTGGCGGATACTCTTTTTATATTCTTTTCTATTAAATTTTTCATTTCTTCGTAATTTAATTCGTAAAAAGCATTTGATGTGATAATATTGTTGTTTTTCTATGTAGATAATGTCTATTATTTCTTCATTATGTATGATTTGTATTTCTCTCTATTTTTTTCTTAATTTTTTTTAAGATTTTGTTTATTTTGCATTTTTTCTCTATTTTTTTCATTATTTTTTATTTTTCTTCATTTTTTTTAGTTATTTTTTCAAAAATAACCTTAAGATTTATATGTTTAAAGTTATATAACAATAGTTACGTATTATGGAGATATTTTAATGTCAAAGGAATATAACGAATGGAGCAGCAATTTATCATTTATTCTTGCAATGATTGGATCTGCAGTAGGCTTAGGGAATATATGGAGATATCCTTATGTTTTATACTCAAATGGAGGTGGAGCATTTTATATTCCTTATCTTACGGCAATATTAGTATTGGCTATACCATTTTTAATATTGGAATATGGTGTTGGCTATAATTTCAGGTCCTCATTTGCCAAGGGCATTACAAATATCAACCCAGAATTCCAATTTTTTGGATGGTTCCTTCCAGTTGTCATATTCATAATGACAATATACTACTCAACAATCATTGGATGGGATGGAATCTACGTTATCTTAAGCTTCTTTAAGGGATGGGGATCAAATCCAAATGCATTCCTTACCAATAATGTTCTGCATGCCAGTTCCAATTTAGGGGATGTCACTACATTTGTTCCTTTGGTTGGCATTTCAATGCTTGTCTGTTGGTTTATTGTATGGTCAATATCTCATAAAAAGGTCAGTTCTGGATTAAGCAATGTTTCTAAAGTGGTTATTCCATTATTATTTGCTATAATGATATTCATTGTCGGTTTCTCTTTAACCTTACCTGGAGCAAATCTTGGTTTGAATGAACTGTTTAAACCGGACTGGTCCCTTTTAAGCAATTTTTCAATTTGGATGGCTGCTTTTGGACAAATATTCTTCTCGTTGAGTTTGGGAATGGGAGCAGCATTTACTTTTGCAAGCTATACAAAGAGTGATATTGACTTAATTTCAAGCTCATTATATGTGATAGCAGCAAATTCCATTTTTGAAAACTTTGCAGCATTAGGAGTATTCTCTGTTTTAGGATATATGTCACTTCAATCAGGGGTTCCTGTTTCAGAAATCGTATCTCAAGGAACAGGTTTGATTTTTGTTGTATATCCAACAGTATTCAATATATTAGGTCCTTTAGCATTAATAATAGCTCCATTGTTCTTCTTCACTGTATATATTTCAGGTATTACAAGCATGTTGTCTTCATTTGAGGTATTTTCCTCATCTGTTCAAAATAAATTTCATTTGTCAAGAAAAAAGGCTGTAACTATTTTATGTATAATTGGAGCTATCATATCAATGGTTTTTGCAACAGCTCCTGGAGAATTCCTAGTGACAGTTACAGATGAGTTTGTAAATAATATTTCCCTTGTAATATCAGTATTCATTGAATGCCTAATATTTTCATGGATATTCAATATGAAAAAGATAATCAGCTTTTTCAATGATCAAAGCAAATTTTTAAAGATAGGCAATTGGTGGGTAGTAACCGTTAGATATATCATTTCAGTGCTTTTGATTGTAATATGGATTGGAGGAATTCATGAAATCATAACTACTGAAACAACAGAACATTTAATTCTGCTGATGCTATTGTCTATTTTCTCATTGCTTATGGCATTTATTTTTACTAAATTGCCTCCAAGAACTGAAAACTGGTTAAAAGTAGAAGAAAGAGTAAAATAAGTTTTCAGCTCTTTAATTTTTTAATTATTTCATCTCTGTCCTTTTTTTATCTTTTATTTAATTTATTATATTATTATATAATTTTTTTTTTAATTATTTGAGAGGGTGTCACAAATTTTGAAAAAAAATCAAATTCATGATCCCAATTTTTTTTTTTAATTTTTTCCAAAATCCAAAA
>NZ_CACXNW010000028.1 GCF_902769175.1 uncultured Methanobrevibacter sp. | reverse complement strand
ACAATTTTAAAAGAATATTCAATGAAAATGAACAAAAGATCCAATTCATAAGAAAAAAAAAAGAATTTTTTGGATTTTGGAAAAAATTAAAAAAAAAAAAATTGGGATCATGAATTAGATTTTTTTTCAAAATTTGTGACACCCTCTCATATATTATTAACAAATTATATACTAATTGGGGATTTTAATGTTAACTAATTTTACAAAAACTAAAATGTATGCATTATTAGTAGGAATGTTTTGTGCTTTAATCATCATGTCAAATATTTTAGGCACTAAAACATTGCAAATAGAATTTATAGTATTGCCTTGTTCTATCCTGACTTTTCCAGCATTGTTTATCATCAACGATATTTTGTCTGAAATATATGGGTACAATATGACAAGAAATGTTATTTATCTAGGTTTTCTTTTAAATATCTTAGCTGTTATTCTCTATTCAATAGCAATGGCTTTACCTTCAAACAGCCCAAATGCAGATGCCTTTGCAACAATTTTAGGAACCACTCCAAGACTATTCTTTGCTGGACTTTGTTCATATATGTTCAGTAATATCGTAAATGCTCAAATAATGGTTAAACTGAAAGAAAAATACTATGATTTATTATTTGTACGATGCATAACCAGTACATTAGTTGGTGAAGCGATTGATTCCATGATTTTCATTACAGTTGCATTCTATGGAGTTTTCCCAAATGATGTGATTTTAAGCATGATCTGTTGTCAAGTGGTCTTTAAAGTCTTATATGAATTAATCAGCTATCCTGTAACAAGAAAAGTCATTCACCATATCAAATCATTAGATGATGGAGAATTAAAAGGACAAATCTAGAACATAATCGTCAGATAAATGAATTAATGTCAAAAAGTCCATGAAAATTTGAATCTAAGCATTTTAAATATTAATTAAGCTAATAATTTGTAAAATTTATAAAATATTTAAAAAAATATTTAATTTTAGAATTTTTCAAAAATTAGAGTTTGTAAAAAAATTTAGGATTAAAATCATAATACTAATTTTTATTATAAAGAAATCTAATAAAATTAAATTAGCCTATAAAATTTACAGACCAAAAAAAAGCAGATAAAATTTTACAGTCTCTTATATTTAATAAAGGTGATTAAAATTGTTAAAAAAATAATTGCTTTAATAATAGTTATTTTAGGTTTAATTGCTTGTACAGCAGTTAGCGGAGATGATAACATGGATAATACAGTTACAGTGAAAATCAATGATGAAGTCTTAGATGTCGAATTGGAAAATAATTCTGCTACACAGGAATTTATAAAAGAATTAAAAAAAGGAAATGTTACAGTTAATGCAACAGAATATGGAGGATTTGAAAAGGTAGGAGAATTAGGATTTTCACTTCCTGCAAATGATGAAAACATCAATACAGAACCTGGAGATATCGTATTGTATCAATCAGACAAAATATCCTTGTTCTATGGTTCTCACTCATGGAGCTATACAAAATTAGGAAAAATTGATGATGTTGACTCCAATAAGCTAAAAAAAGTTTTAGGTTCTGGAGATGTTAAATTAGTCTTTAGTTTAGAATAAGGCTAAAATAAGGATTGATTTGAAAACTATATTAATTTAAAGCAATATACTAATTTTATGAATGAATTTTTAAAAAAAGAATTGTCCGGTTGGAAGTTATGGGAAAGTGCATGGCTTGTCATTGCCACAATCTCCATAACAGCCATAACAATAATCTTAGGTGAAGATCTATTGGGGCTTGTTGCTGCGGTAACAGGAATTATATGTGTAATTTTAGCTGGAAAAGGCAAATTGCTTACCTATTTCTTTGCAATAATACACATTATTGCATATGCCTTTATCTGCTATAATGCCAAATACTATAGCCTTTTGATGCTAAATGTTTTATATTACCTTCCAATGCAGTTTTATGGATTTTATGTTTGGAATAAAAACATGAACCCTAAAACAAATGAAGTATATAAAAAGAGCCTTTCCATAAGGGATACCATTATCCTATTGGCAGTTGTCTTTGGAATGACAATTGCATATGGCATCATCCTTCAGATATTGAATGGAAATCTGCCATTTGTAGATGCATTAGGAACAGTCATATCTGTTATTGCATTGATTATTTCTATAAGGATGTATACAGAACAATGGCTTTTGTGGATTATTGTAAATGTAATAAATGTATTCCTATGGATTCAATCCTTCTTAAACGGTTCTGGAACTGTAGCAATTTTAGCAATGTGCGTTATTTACCTGATCAATTCTGTGTTGATGTATTTCAAATGGAGAAATGAGGCTATAGCTAATTAAAAAAGTAAAAAAAAAACTTTTAATCAAGAAATAAAGTTACAGCCAATTAATAAAGTAAAAAGAAATTAATAAATATTGCAACTTAACTCACTAAACTTAAATATTTTTAAAAATAATATATTACCATGACTTTCATGAACAATAATGCAAATATAAAACAGTTTCAATTGCTTAAATTCATAAATGAAAACTGCAATGATGACCATGTAATATCAAGAATTTCAATTGTGCTTCGAAGAGATAAAATAGAAGCCCCTTATTACATGAACACCAAAATAAGGTTCTCCACTTGCATTGACAGACAGGAAAATGGACTTATCCATGCAATGGACATATTAAACCATAGCAGAATGCACAATTTAACTGAAGATAAATATAATGAAATAAAATCAATGATCATTGATTCATTTGATGACAATCAAAACTCCAGCCAAGTGGAAATCCTAAAAAAGGATCAAGAGCTTAAGGTAGTTTTAATGTCTAAAAATGATGATGAAATGAAGGATCTTTTTGAAAGCTATGGGAAACTTTTTGAAAAAATAGATAATTTAACCGATTAAGGAATTTCCATTCAGAAATATATCTAACTGAAAAAAAACCAATATTCCTCAAAAAGATAATTTCTCTCTAATTCTTTTCTAAATTCAGGAAAACGAAGAATGAATAATATCTTAAAAATTATCAAGATAAATTATAATAAAATAACAAAAGAGCTGTCTTTATGAGGAATTTCATAATTGAACAATGCATATCTACAATAAAAAATATGTTCATCATCATTAAATGGATTGTAATCCAATAATTTTAGAAATTTTCAAAGAACATATTTATTCCTTTAAATATTCCTGTATTTCTTTAACAACCTGATTTGATTCAGAAATAGGAAATACAGGATAAATGTGGAACATTTCTTCACCAACACTTATCTTTGCATCAACACCATCATTTTTTAGTTTTTCGGCATAATTATAATATCATCATAAAAGAGTTCTGCGCCTCCTACAAAAATCAGGGTATCAGGCAAACCAGTATTGTCTCCAATAAAGGGCTTACCCTATAGTCTTGAGTATCCCAATCTCCAGCCCATGTCTTACCGAATTCACGAAGCCCAACATCACCTAAAGTTGCATCCTCTTCGCTAGGGTATGGAGTGTTTGACATTGAAAAGTCAACCCATGGAGAATAGGTTATGATCATATATGGGTGAGGCAAATCAGTGTTTTTTATATATTGGCAAAATGAGTAAACAAATCCACCTCCTGCAGAGTCATCCATCAATATCAAATTATTTCTTGAACTTAATTTTTCATATAATGGAGTTAAAAGGTCATAGTTTTGATTTGCACTATTTAATGGAGCAAGAGGATAAACTGGTGCAACTACATAAGCATTAAGCTTTTTTGCAAGTTTTCTGCAGTGCAACAATTGGAAAAAGTTTATTTCAAGTATATAAGCCCCACCATGAACATACAAAATAGTATTTTCAGCGTTTTCATCCCCAAAAGTGAAAACTTCAACACCATCCATATCCTTGCTTTTGAATGGTCGTTTAGGCACTTTAGTTTCTGGCGGATTTTCTATATATTTGTCTGCTTCCTCTTTTGAATCCATATATTTCATTTTTGTTGAACTTAAAACCTTTTCTAGCATTTTAGCCATGAAGGATTTAGACATTTTTCCACTCCTTAATTATTAGTTATTTATACTCTTTTTAAAGTATTATTTAATTGTTTTGTACTTAAAATCTTAATAATTAACTGAGTTTAAAGTTCGTTTTAATACTATCAAATACTCTCATAATAATTCATGAAAATTGTTTTTTTTATAAAATAAGCCACGATACATCAAAATTTTTTAGTAAAAAAACTTAAATACTATTAAAAAATAAAAATATTTAAAATTATCTGTAATTTTAAAAAAATAATTAATTTTTAAGATTTTTCATTTTATTAAAAAAAAAATTGAACAAAATAAAAAAAATATAAAACTACAGGATTTATCCATTAAAGACGAAAGCATAATGGAAGACAAATCTATTTTAAAGATTGAAGGATTTACCCAAAATGGTTTAATCATGTCTGATTCCACCATGTCAATAGATTCTACAGATTCTACAAACCTTGATTTGAAAATGAGCATTCCTGAAGTTTCCTATACAGACTATGAAAGCACTGTCTTTACATTTAAAAATCTTGATTTAGGCATTTTGCCTAGTGCAGATCCACAAAGTCTTGAGCTTTCAGCACTTATGGATAGTTTGGAGATTATAACCAATAGGGATTATGTGAATTTAAAAGGCCTAAACTTATATTCCAAAACTTACCCTAATGATGGTGTATACATAAATATTGCTATAAGCAACTTCCTATATCCTAACTTCAATAATGCAACTTTAAGCTTTGAAGACCTTGATTTTGATTTGAAAATAGGAATAGACGGAGAAAAGCTTGCAGTATCTGTAAATATACCTACATTAAGCATCATCAACAAAGACTACAGAGTAATCTTATCTGACCTAAATCTAAATCTCTTCTTGCATGATTTAAAATTAGCTGATTTTGATTTATCCATAACAATGTCAGATTTCCATTACACAAACTTTGATGATGTTGTTCTTTATATGGATGATATAAATGTATCACTTGTACCAATCTTAAATTCAAACAGTTTTGATATAGATATTGGCATGAATGGTTTTGATGTAAGAGGAATAACTTTCAATGAATTGTTCCCAATGTTAAATATTGATACAATAAACATTAAAAATCCTACTGATGATACAGAATTGCCAATTAAAATGACTGGACACATATCTCCTTTAGATGTTACTAAAATCGATATGTTAACCCTTGGTGCACTTTTAAGTTCAGGATTTGACATGGAGACCTACACTAGAAACATGTCTAGCCTATATAACCAATCTGCAGACTTTGAGCTATTAGGAATAGATATAGTCAGCATATTTGAAAACTTTGATTATTCCAGCTTAGACTCAATTGTGCTTAATTTAGCTGATATGCTTGATTTAATAGATGTTGATTTAGCTGACTTCGGCATTGAGCTATCAGACTATGACTTATCTGCAATCAGCGTAGCAGATATTTTTAGTGCAATAAGCGATTCTGATTATAGCTTATCTACCATCAAATCCCTATTTAACTTATTGCGTTTTGACTCAGAAAATCTTGACATGTCTGGTCTAATCAGCTTTGACTTGGATAACTTTGACATCAGCAGCTTATTGGATAGTCTCAATATATCTGGCGAAGATGTGTCAGCCATTGGAAAAATGCTCGAAGACTCAGACATTGATTTAGGAAGCATCTTCAAAAACGGAGACTTCTCATGCTTATGTTCCATAAAGCTTAATTTATCTGGATTGCTTGATTCAATAGGCATTGACCCAGCTGACTTCGGCATTGACCTATCAGATTATGACCTATCTGAAATAAAATTGACCGAACTTATAGACATCGTCAGTGATTTTGATATTGACATGACCACCGTTACAGCAATGCTCAAATTATTCGACGTTGACTTAGATGGTATGGACATATCTGGCTTAATAGCAAACTTCGATGTAGAGAACTTTGACATATCCACCCTATTAGCAAGCCTTAACATATCTGGATTGGATATTTCCGGCATTATAGACGCCCTTGAAAATTCAGACCTTGACTTATGCAAAATATTCGAAAACTTCGATGTTTCACTATTGGATGGCATTACACTTAATTTCACCGGATTGATTGATTCAATAGGCATTGACTTATCTGCTTTAGGCATTGACCTATCAGACTATGACCTATCTTCAATGAAAATATCAGACATTTTGGCAATCATCAGCAATTATAATATTGACTTGAACACAATCTTAGCCGTATTGAAAATATTTGACATTGACTTAGAGGAAATCTATTTATCCGACTTAATAGCTGGATTTGATCTAGATAACTTTGACATATCCACCCTATTAGCAAGCCTTAACTTATCCATCGAAGATATTTCAGGTCTTTTAGAAATCTTAAATAACTCAGACCTTGACTTAAACGGCATGTTTGAAAACATTGACTTATCATGCTTAGCTGCAATTGAGCTTAACTTGACTGGTGTCCTTGATTCAATAGGCATTGACCTATCTGCTTTAGACATTGACCTATCAGGCTATGACTTATCTGCAATCAAAGTGACAGACCTCATGGGCATCTTAAATAACTTTGACTTTGACATGAACACCATTTCAGCATTGCTAAAATTATTAGGTCTTGACTTAGAGGAAATCGATTTATCTGGACTAATAGCTGTCTTCGATGAAGAAAACTTTGACATGTCCAGCCTATTAGCCAGCCTTAACTTATCCACTGATGACATTGCAGGCATTATGGAAATCTTCAATAATTCTGACCTTGACATAAACGGCATATTTGAAAATGCTGACTTCTCATTCTTAGATGCTATTGTCCTTGACTTAACTGGATTGATTGAGTCAATAGACATGGACTTATCCGCTTTAGGCATTGATCTATTTAACTGGATTGATTGAGTCAATAGACATGGACTTATCCGCTTTAGGCATTGATCTATCCGATTATGACATATCTGCAATCAAAGCAACAGAACTTATGGGCATCTTAAGCAATTCTGAAATTAACATGGAAGATATTGCAGCTATGCTTATGAGTGGCGATGAGCCAATCACCATTGGTGAAGGAGTAACAGATGCCACAGATAAATATTATCATGTTGACTCTAATGTTGCAGATGTCAATTTCAATGAAGACACTGGCAAATGGGAATACCAAGGCTTAGAAATAAAATACTATAACAAAGACAAGCATGATGGAAAATTATCCAAGAAAGAAGTTGAAGAATACAATGAAAACTGTAAAAATTCAGCCCTTGATTTATCCGGCATTGATTTGTCTGGCCTAATTGCTAGCTTTGACGAAGAAAACTTTGATATGACCGGTTTCATAAACAGCCTTGACTTATCTCCTGAGGATATTTCCGGCATTTTAGATAATTTCAATGAATCAGACATTGATTTCGCCAGCATATTTGAAAACGCTGACTTCTCATGCATGGATGCAATTGTCCTTGATTTATCTGGATTGATTAATTCAATAGGCATTGACTTAGCAGATTTAGGCATTGACCTATCAGACTTTGACCTATCTGCAATCAAAGTGACAGAACTTATGGGTATCCTAAGCAACTTTAATTTAGACATGAATACCATTTCAGCTGCATTAAAATTATTCGGCCTCGACTTAGAGCAAATTGACATGTCTGGTTTAATAAGCGGCTTTGATGAAGGAAACTTTGACATCTCCAGCCTATTAGCTAGCCTTAACATATCCATTGAGGATATTTCAGGCATTATGGAAATCTTCAATAACTCAGATCTTGACTTAAACAGCATATTTGAAAACGCTGACTTCTCATGCTTAGCTGCAATTGAGCTTAACTTAACTGGTGTCCTTGATTCAATAGGCATTGACTTAGCAGATTTAGGCATTGACCTATCAGACTATGACCTATCTGCAATCAAAGTGACAGAGCTCATGGCAATCGTAGGCAACTTTAATATAGACATGAATACTGTTGCTGCTGTATTGAACTTACTAGGCATTGACATATCTGAACTTGATTTATCCGGATTACTTGCAAGCTTTGACGAAGGAAGCTTTGACTTAGACAGCATATTCGGCAGCCTTGACTTATCTGGCTTAGACCTTTCTGCTGTTGCAGGCTTACTCGAAAGTGTAGCTGGAGTATTTGAAAACATTGATTACTCCTGCTTAAATGCAATTGGACTTAACTTAACTGGATTGAGTGAGTCATCAAATATTGACTTATCTGCTTTAGCTGAATTAGGCATTGACTTCTCCAAGTATGATTTAACTGCAATCACCATGGCAGATATGCTTGATATCTTAAATAAGTGTAAATTTGACATGAACATGGTTATTGCTGCATTGAAATTATTCGGCATTGACATATCTGAACTTGATTTATCCGGATTAATTGCAAGCTTTGACGAAGAAAACTTTGACATGTCCAGCTTAATCGGAAACCTTGACTTATCTGGCTTGGATATTTCCGGAATTTTGGAAATGTTCAATAATTTGGATATCGATTTCGAAGGCATATTTGAAAACTTCGATTATTCATGTTTAGGTGCAATTGAACTTGATTTATCCGAATTGATTGATGCAGAAGAAATTGACTTAACTGCTTTCGGCATTGACCTATCAGGTTATGACTTATCTGCAATCAGCTTGGCAGAGATTATGGATCTCTTAACCAATTCTGATGTCATCAAGTCTGGTATTTCAGCTGCATTAAACTTATTCAATCTTGACTGGGAAGAAATTAATTGGTCTGGAATGCTAGTCAGTTTTGATGTAGATGAACTTGATGTATCTGCTTTATTGACCAGCATTAATATACCTGGAATAGACATTTCTGAAGTTTTAGCCATGTTTAACATGAACGGAATTGATATAAGTGAATTCCTAAAACAAATATTAAGCATGTTTATGGCAAATAGTGTTCCTGAACTTACAGAATAATTATTTGATAAGTTTAGAATTCAGAAAATAAAGAAATCAAAAAAATATAAAAAATAATAGTGGAATGAATTTCACTATTATTAATTACTTTTTTTAATCAAAATTTAAATTCAGAAAAAAAAACCAATGAAATAACTATTTTTTAAAATTAAAAATTAAATCCAACAAGAAAACTCCAACAAATAACTATTTTTAAAATCAAAAATTAAATCCAACAAAAACCCATATCAACCATTCTTTTAATTTCGTTGTAAACTTTTTTTTAATCTAAATTCCATAATCCAAAGACCATTTCTTAAACAATTAGATTAAGTTAAAAATAGATAAAAATTAAAAAACGATAATAATTAAGCTAAAAAATAGATAAAAATAAAAAAACGATAATAATTAAGCTAAAAAATAGATAAAAAATTTTCAAAATCAGTTTTTTCTAAATTTATCTTATAGATTTGGAGCCTGTTCGGCTATGCATAAGTTACAAACTGCATTTTCATTATCCTTTTGATAGTCCTTCACAGGACATAGGAATTTCCCATTTCTCTTTTCTATTTTCAGATTTCCTGGAAATTCGCTTCCTACAGGATGGATGGATTCTTCAACTATGAATGTTGTATATAATGACATTATCACCTGCATAAGAGGGAATTTGTCCTCTTCAGCATTGAAATCCTTTGCACCTTCTTTTTCAAAGCATCTCTGAAGCTGTGGAAATGAATCCCTAAGAGATTTGATGTTGATTTCACCATCATCCGAGATGTTTTTCATCAGAAATTCCTTTATTCGCAATATGAAGTTTTCAATATATATTTTCAAATATTTGTCACTATAGCTTTCAGTGATGAATTCCCCGTCTTTTCTCAATCGTGCGATAGTCATCATCTGGTCATAGACAGAAATTGTTTCGGCATATCTCTTAAGCAAATCCAATAGCTCACTTTTGATGAGCGAATCATTTTTGCATAATTCCTTTAAATCTGTTATTATATGTTCACCATCCATATTTCTATTTTGAACTTCATTTCATATGAAATTTATTATACTGAAAACTGTACATTTTTTTGGATAAAATTTTTTACAAGCAAGCAAGCACTTGCTTTCGAAAACATTTATTAAACCTCTTTTATATAGAATTCAATAAAGCAAGCACTTACTTACTTATTTGATTAATTAAATCTAATTCCATATTGCATACTCCAATAGATTAGTAGTAGCAAGATATGGTAATGTAGGTGATTGCAAATTATTGGGTTAAGGTAGCATTGCCAGTATAGCATTGCAGGAGCATTTAATGATTCTTACTAAAAATAGAAATATGAGGTTTAACTTGAACATTGCAGTTATATTTATTTTTTTGCTGAGTTTTATGATATGCTTGTCTAGTGTTTGTGCTAGTGAGGATATTGCAGATTTTAATGAAACTTCAGGAAATCTTCTTGTATCTCATGGTAGCGATGAGATTATATTTAGCGATTATTCGGATAATTCTTTTTCTGTTGACGAAACAAGTTATTCAGGTGCTATTGATAAGGATAACGCCGGCACTTTTTGCGACTTGAATAATGATATTCAAGGTCTCCATTCTGGAGATACCTATGAAGTAAGCAAAGACTATTTTTTTAATAAAAATGACACTGTTTTATATAACTATGTAATTGAGATTAATTGTAGCAATGTGACTATTAACGGTAATGGCCATATTATTGATGCTGGCGGTGCATCAGAAGGATTTTCCATATTTAAAGTAAACGGAGATAATGTTAAAATATTTGACTTGACATTTATTAATTCCCAGCCTAAAGGAGATGCAACATTTCAGGATATTGATTCCCATAATGATGAAAAAATAATATTTGACAAAAAGGCTGATTATTATCAGTTTGTTGACAGTCCTGTTTCCTGGTATGGCAATAATGGTCTGCTTTGCAACTGTAAGTTTTATGAAAATAAAGCTGTAAATGGCGGTGCATTAAGCTGGATTGGAAACAACGGAACAATTCAAAATTGCCAATTCATAAACAACACTGCAGATTGTGTTGGTGGGGCAATATACCTGACAGGTGTTAACAATATAATCAACAAAGCATTATTTATAAATTCCACCTCCAAATTATCTGGAGAATCAATCTTTTTAGACAAACATAACAACACAAAAATTATCAACTCAACAACAAACGGTTACAGACTCTGGACAAATAATGCATTATACAATATTGATATTAATAATTTAATGAAAACACATTATTCCTTAGTATGGGACAAGCAAATAAATCTCATTCCAATAATATATCAGACAATAATCAATGGAATCATCACAATCCCTGAAGATAAGCTATGTTGCTTTTGCCAATACTTAGATAACGGGGACTTTACACTAACAATAATCAGAAACTTTGAAGAATATGATATTCAATATCAAAAGGAGTATCTTTTCACCAATACTACTATAAACAATATTTTTACATCAGCATTAAAGGACGATTTCAAAAATGATATATTAATTACCAAAACCATGAATGTGACATTTTGTATTAACGATTTAACATTCAGTTTTATCAATAGAAATCAACAGACCCTCAAAATGGAGAACATGTATGAATATGTCTCTAAAAGTACTGTAGATGATCTTATTTTTAATTCTTCAGTTATGGACTTAATTGCCCCAGACTTATCTGAACTTTTAAAAAAATCCATTATCTTCGACATACCGAAACCAGATTTTTTTCAAGGAGGTTCGTTCCAGTTACCTCATAACATTACACCAATAATTTCAAAAGACACACTCAAGTTCATAGACCTCAAATATGCATTAAATGTAATTTTTCCAGAAAATAAAGTTTTCAAAACAAACAAAAAATGGAATACTGATAATGGATTTGACATAGGCAACATAATTGGTAACGGGGCAAAAATACAAGGCACATCCATGGACAGAACTGAATACAAATTCATAAAACCGGCAAAAGATCAAATCTACATGATATCTAATTTAACGATAGAGGGATTCAACACAGCGGTTGAAAATAAGGAAGGATACTGTATTTTTAATAATGTGTGCTTCAAAAATAACAGCATGGAATATTATATTGACAGAGACTATGGTGCAGCAATATTTAACCTTGGAGTCTGTATTTGCAATAATTGTCATTTTGAATCCAATAGGGCTAAAAACGGAGGTGCAATCTTCAATCAGGGGTATCTGGTCCTTGATAATTGTTCCTTTGAAAATAATGATGCCTATGGAAAAGGAGATAATGTTTGTAGTGCTAATGGAGGAATAGTATTACTTGATGGTGAACAAGTTAACAATACTAATTATTATGTTACTTGTGTAAAATCCATTTCCACTGGACTTAAAGCACTTATAAGTGTTTTTGGCATGATTTTAAGTTTTTCAGCCGGTTTTTTAACAACAATTGCTGTAGCTAATCCTGTAATTGGAGCGGTAGTTGGCGGTGTAGTTGGTGTAATGTGTGGGGTTGGTACTTCAGCAATGATCATTGAAGCTTCATGTGATGCAAGATTGAACAGATTAACTATTGTTTTGTCTCTGACCTATTCTTGTGTAGCTGCAGGTGTGCTTGGTGGAATTGTGGGAGGATATTTCTGCAAATCTCCTACACCTTTTATTCCAGATCGTTTTGCTGTAGATGTAGGTAATCCTGAAATTATCAATTTTATAAATGATGAGACAATTATTCAAGGTGCTATAAGGCCTGAGATTCCTTTTGAATTCTAATCTGTTTAGTTCTTAGAGATATTGCGGAATGTGGATTAGATTCATCTTCTGTTATTATGCCAATGTGAATCTGGTTAAAAAGAACAAAAATACTTTATCAATCTTAGTAATCATAGGATAAATAATTTAAAAAAAAGAAAATATAAAAAAAATAGCTTAAGAATTTAAAAAAAAGAAAATATAAAGAAATATAAAATAGCTTAAGTTTTGAACTTAAGCAAAATTTTTCTAGAATAATGGATCTTTTACTCTAGCAATTCTGAAGGAATTTAGTATAACTACTAAAGTTAAGCCCAAGTCACCTATACCAACAGACATCATTAAAGTAATTAAACCTAATATTGCAAGGATTACAAAGAAAGCCTTTACGAAAATGGATAGTGAAATATTTTGTTTAATTATATTCATTGTCTTTTGGCTTAGACTAAATAGGTAGGGCAACTTGCTAATGTCATCCTGCATTAGAGCCACAGCAGCGGTTTCAATTGCAACATCTGAACCTGCTGCACCCATTGCAATTCCAATGTTTGCACGTGCCAATGCAGGTGCATCGTTGATGCCGTCACCAACCATAGCCACATCACCAAACTTGTTTCTGATGGCATCAAGAATATTCAACTTATCTTCAGGAAGCAAATTGGAGTAAACATAGTCAAGTCCAATTTCATTTGCAACCTTATTTGCAGCCATCTTATTGTCACCGGTAAGCATGATTGTTTTGACACCTTGATTTCTCAAGTCCTTGATTACATCTGCAGCATTGTCTCTGATTTTGTCAACTATAGTCAATCCTGCAATGACTCCCTTTTCATCACCAATAAAGACAAGTGTCTTTCCTTCTGCAGAGTATTGATTGATTTCATCAATTGAAACATTGAATTCACTGCCTTCAATCAAGGATTCATTTGCAGCATAGTATGCTTTTCCATCTACAGTACCTACAATTCCCTTACCAGGAATGTTTTTAAAATATTCAATCTCATCAAAGCTTATTTCATTAATGCTTGCATAATCAACAATTGCCTGAGCAATTGGATGAGATGAACTGTGTTCCAATGAAGCAGCTATTTTTATTATCTCTTCTTCGGTGTAAGCATCATTTAAAACATTTATATCACTTAATTCAAGCTTTCCTTCTGTTAAAGTTCCTGTCTTATCGAAGATGACAGCCTTAACATTACGCATTTCTTCCACATAGGTACTTCCCTTGATGAGAACTCCCTTTTTGGTAGCTGAAGTGATGGCTGAGACCATTCCTATTGGAGTGGAGATTAAAAATGCACAAGGACAGGAAATAACCATAATTGAAAGTGCCTTATAAATCCAATCCACCAAGTCCTGACCAAAGAAGAGTGGAGGTATAAATGCTACACAGGCAGAAATTACTATCATTAAAGGAGTGTAATATTTGGAAATGCGCTCCACCATTGTTTCTGTAGTGGATCTGTTTAATTGAGACCTTTTTACAAGGGTTACAATCTTGGAAATAACTGAATCCTTAGCTTCTTTGGTAACCACCATTTCCAGGTATCCATCTTCATTTACAGTACCTGAAAAGACTTCATCACCGACTGTTTTTGTTACAGGAAGACTTTCACCGGTAATGGAAGCTTGATTAATGGAAGAGGTACCATAAACAATGTTTCCATCTAAAGGAACCTTATCACCAGGTCTTATAATCACAATTTCCCCAAACTTTACTTGGTCCACATTACGGACTTCCTCTCCATCGTCAACCTTGACTCTTGCAGTTTCTGGAGCCAGTTCAACCAAGGACTTGATGGAACGTTTTGCCCTAAGCTCTGCATAATCCTCTAAGAATTCAGCAATATAGTACAATAAGGCAACTGCTGCACCCTCTTCACCATGACCGATGATGAATGAAGTTATACATGCAATAACCACAAGAAGTGCAGATCCAATGGTATGACGCTTTACAAGTGAATTATATGCCATAATGGCTATTTCATAACCTGCTATAATAGCTGCAAGCATGTAGATTATTGTTACAATGGTCATGTCAAAGGACAAGTATTCAAGTATATGTCCAACTATAAATAGGATTCCGCTTGAGACCATGATTTGAATAGGCCTGTTTGATAAGAGAGGCTTTCCTTCTGCAATAAGGTCTCCATCCCCATGGCCATGGTCATGTCCGTGGTCATGGTCATGGTCATCATCTGCACAATCAGGGCATGCGCAAAGTGAGAAATCCTCATCATCATGGTCGTGATGGTGATGGTCATGATCGTGGTCATGTCCATGATGGTCGTGCTCATGGTCATGACAATCGCAATCAGGGTCTTCACAAGAATCTCCAACCACTTTAGGTTCATGTTCATAATGATGGTCATGCTCATGCTCATGGTTATGCTCTTCATGATGGTCATGCTCATGAGAATCATCATCACAACCACAACCACAAGACTCCTCATGATGCTCATCTTCATGCTCATGTTCATGACTATGCTCATGGTCATGCTCCTCATGATGCTCATCTTCATTATCGTGAGAATCATCCTCATCACAACCACAACCACAAGACTCCTCATGATGCTCATCTTCATGCTCATGATGATGGTCATGCTCATGGTCATGTCCATGGTCATGATGATGGTCATGATCATCGTCATCTGCACAATCTGGGCAACCGCAAATGCTTATATCAACATCCTCATCATAATCTATCTCTTCCCTATGATTAAAAACACTTAAATCAACGCTTTTTTGATAATCCCTTAATAACTGCTTATTATAATGCTTTTCATTAGTGCACTTTTCATCATTGCAGTCAGGGTCAAAGCAAATGTAATTGTAATGTGCAGGATTGAAGCATTCCTCATCATTACAATCAGGATCATAACATCTATTTTCTACCATATTGACACCTTAAATAAATTTTAATAGTTTAATTGAAAAATATCCAGAATTTCATTATTCATTCAAGTGTTCCAAACCCATTTTATAAATCATTTCTACATGAAGATCGGTTAATGAGTATCTTGCTGATTTTCCTTCCTTTTCATATTTGACAATATTATGTGCCCTCAATATTCTCAATTGATTGGATACTGCATTTTGATTCAAATCCAATGATTCGCAGATATCGCAAACACATAAGTCCTCATAGCTTAGTAATGAAATTATCTTAAGCCTTGTAGGATTTGCAAATATCTTAAAGAATTCAGACAAGTCAGTGTATTCCTCTTCAGCTAAAATATGCTTTTTAGCCCTTTCAATTGAATCTTCATGGGGATGAAATACTTCACATACATCATCATGACCATTTTTGTTTTGTGAATTTTGATTTTTCATTTAGAACACCTTTTTATAATAATACTGTATAAATCAACATATTTAAATGTTTTCATATCATGATGTTATGATATGTTTTTAAAAAAAGAATGGATAAATATTTAATATTGCTTTAATTTGTTTAAAACATCTTTACGAAATTCTTGTACTTTTTTATAATTATCAGAATCGTCTAATACCTTTTCAAAGCATTTTAAAGATTCATTTAGATATCCCGATCTTCTTAAAACAAGTCCTTTATTAAACAATGCAGGAACAAAATTAATATCCCTACTTAAACACTTATCAAATGATTCAATGAATTTATTGTATTGTCTTAAACTAAAATAAGTGATGCCTTGAAAATTGAGGGCGTCCAAATCATTTGGATTGATTTCAAATATTCTATTTATCAAGGATAATGACTTATGAGGATTATTCTCAACAGTTATGCTCCGATATGTTAAATTTTTTAATTTGGTGAGTCTTTTTACATTTGGTGATGTATTTTTATCTTTTAAATCAGTTTTATTATATAAAAACTCTTTTAGAATTCCTTCTTCAACTTTGCCAATCAAGTCATTTACAGTATTTCTGCAACTGGGGTCTTCATCAATTGCATTTTCCAAATAGTCTAGTGAATCCCATAGCTTGCCTTGATTTTTAAGTTTTAGAGCTTTCTTTATAAAAGAATTGGCTTCATGACTATAATCATATATGCTTTCCAAATCTTCAGATTCAAGATTTAGCATTTCATAAATTTCATTTTTCAATATGCTTACAATTGAAGATAATCCGGGATTAAATTCTAAAGCCTTGTCAAAACATTTCAAGGCATTTTTATAGTCCCCATTGCTTTTGGAAATGATGCCTATATTCAAATATGCCGAAGAGTTTTCTTCAAGGGCCAATGAAGACTCAAAGACCTTTAAGGCATCCGTATTATTATGCAGTTTCATCAATGCAGACCCTTTGCCATTAAGGGCATTGATATTATTTTGTTCCTCTTTTAGGATTTCATCAAAAAGTTTCAATGCATGGTGAGTATCATTTAGAATATATTCCAAAGCCTCTTCAATTCGGGATTCCGTTTCCATTAGATCACTTCCAAAAATTGCAAAATCAATCTATAATTTATAAGTTATAGAATATTAATGGAATAAAGGAAAAACTTTATGGAATCAGATGATTTTTAATCATCCTACAATTTTTAAACATTAAAAAAAAATTATATAATATTTGTTTAATATTTTATTAATAGAGTTTAAAAGTTCATTTTTGGATTTTTAAATTCCATTTTAATGCTTGTATTTTTTCAATATCTAATGAATGTGTTGTAAGTTTATTCTTGCAATATAGATATTGAAGATGATTAGAATCTTAATCCATTTTATGGATTAGATCCTATTCATTATAGACTAATTTTGATAATTCTTATTAATTATACTATTTTAACTATTTTTTAATACTTGTTTTTAGTTTATTTCTTTTAAACACACTACATTATTGAATAAATGAAAAACTTTATAAAAATTATATATCTCATTTAAATAGAATATTATTCAATCATTAAATTTTTATTTGAATATAATTTTTCATGGGATATAGAATTTATTTATTTAAAAAATTAATCATTAAATATAACCATATATAAAAATACTATTTAAGAAATACATAGAAAAAGAATAATTTTTAGTTTAAAAACGTGATAATGAATTAATTGAGAAATGGATAGAAATCTTACCTTAAAATTATAAGGGAGGGTGAATATGAATTTCAAGGAATTTGAAGAATTGATAAAAAGTGGCCAAAAAGAGATTACTTTAAATGAAGATGTCCTATTAGCTGAAGGAGAAGAGGAAATATATTTGGATGTAATTGAAATAAACACAGAAGGATTCATCATTGATGGAAAGAACCATACAATCGATGGAAAGGGTATGGCTTCCATATTATATATAGAGGCTCCAAATGTCACTTTAAAAAACATCATATTTAAAAATGGCTATTCTGAATATGTTGGCGGTGCCTTAAGCAATTATTCCAATGATTTGATGATAGATCACTGCCAGTTTATAGATAATGCAACAGTTAATTGCAGCGATTTATATGGAGGAGCCATCTATAATGCCCCTAATTCAAGCATATTCATAGAAAGGTCCATCTTTAAGTTTAATGGATCTGATTATGGAGGAGCAATTTACATAGATTCAGACTCAAATATTGAACTAAAAGGTTCCCTCTTTGAGGAAAACTGCAGTGAATTTGATGGAGGAGCCATCTATAATAAAGGAAAATTGATTGTCAATGACTCAATTTTTAACAGAAATGCAGCAGTTGATGGTGGAACAATATATAATGAAAAGGACTTGATTGTAAGGAATTCCATCTTTAATAATAATATTGATAGAGATGGATACGACATTATAACAGAAAATAAGGATATTATCCTAAGCGACTCAAATTGTAATTTAAATAATAATGAAAAATAATTATTTTTCTTCAATAAATTCTTATCATTTATATTTAGATAAAAATTAAAATATTTAAATAGCTAATTTTTCTTCAATGAAGGAAATGCTTTATCCGATTTATATTTGGAATAGATTAAAATATTATATAAGCATGTGTGAAGTGATAAGATGTTTGAATTAAGTGGAAAATACAATACTGCAAAGATATTTGCAGATAATATCGATAATGACAGCATTTCCCAAATAATCCAATTTCTCAATCAGCCTATAGCCAAGAACCAAACAATCAGATTGATGCCTGATGTCCATGCTGGATCTAATTGTGTTATTGGCACCACTATGACAATAACCGATAAGGCAGTTCCAAACCTTGTAGGTTCAGACATAGGATGTGGAATGGAAACTGTTTATCTTGATGCAGATGAAATAGACTTCAACCGCATAGATGAAATTATACGAAAATACGTTCCATATGGCTATGACATTAGGGAAAAACCTCACCAATTCATTAAAAAAAACAAAATTGACTGAAATGAACTGTTATTTTAAATTGGAAGCAGGGTCACAAGGAGATTTTGCTCTTGGAACACTTGGTGGAGGAAATCACTTCATTGAAATTGGAAAGGACAAGGATGAAAACTTTGTCATGGTAGTTCATACAGGAAGTCGCAGAATAGGTGCTGATGTTTGTGAATATTATCAGAATCAGGCATTGAAGATGTTTAAGAGAATGCATAGTACAGCAAGCAATAAAGACCTTATCTATTGTGAAGGCAAATTGTTTGAGGACTATATTCATAACATGAAAATAATGCAGGAATTCGCTTCCTGGAATAGAAAAGCAATTATAGAAACCATTCTTACCCATTATGGAATGGATTATACAGATAGCTTTACAACCATTCACAACTACATTGACACTGCCCATAATCAGAGGATATTGAGAAAAGGTGCTGTTTCAGCATATAATGGTGAAAAGCTATTGATTCCAATTAACATGAGGGAAGGATCATTGATTTGCAGAGGAAAAGGAAATAAGGATTGGAATTGCTCTGCTCCTCATGGTGCTGGCAGGCTTATGAGCCGTAGGGAAGCTAAAGAAAAGATTTCTTTAGAGGAATATGAAACAACAATGAAAGGAATCTTTACAACTTCAGTTAACCAATCAACCATTGATGAGTCTCCACTGGCTTATAAACCTATTGAATCAATTGTAAACAATATCCAAGATACTGTTGAAATCATTGATGTCATTAAGCCAGTATACAACTTCAAGGCTTAAACGCTGTGGAAATGATAGTTATTATCAAGTCAGCATACAACTTCTACATAAAACACTGTTGAAATCATTGATGTCATTAAGCCAGTATACAACTTCAAGGCTTGAAAATCAGTAAAATCATCACATTATTAAGCCTACTACAATAGGCTTAATATCTATTTTTTAAAGGGGGTAGAAAATGAAGGAATTAGAATTGAATCTTATGGATTTAAGCTTAAATGAGCTATTGAGAACCGTAAACAAAACTGAAGATATTCTTCAAAGCCAATATGAGGAAATAAGAGAATTCAGAGACATTATCCTAAGTGGCAACAATAGGCATTTTGACAATGGAAATGAATCTACAATCTTTTTGGCAGGTTCAGGCAGATCTGGTTTTGTAGCAAAGTTCTTTGCCATGAGATTGATGCATTTAGGATTTCATGTATATGTATTCGGAGAAACATTGGTTCCTCCAGTTCGAGATGGAGACATAATATTATTCATCTCAAAATCCGGTGGTGAAAATGCAGTAACAGATTCCATAGAATCCAGTAAGCTTGAAAACATTAGAAAATCCAAGCTCTCACCTTCAAAAAACAATATGATTTTTGAAAATGTAAAGATCTTATCCATCTGCGGAAGCTTTGATTGTTATTTAGCAACTCATTCAGATGCTAAAATAGTCATTGAAGCAAAAAGGGACAGAATAAATGATATGAATGAATGTGAAAGACTTGATTCATTGAATTTCAACCATAATGAGCTTGTAATCATGGGCACAGGATTTGAAGACTCATCATTATTGATTCTTGATGCTTTGGTTGTAGAGCTAATGAACAATCTTGGGCTTTGTGAAAAGGACTTGGAAAATAATCATGAGAACATAAACAGGCCTAAGGAGGCATGAAATAAGCAAATAAATTTTTTAAAAAAAAATTTACATTTATACAAAATATTTTAAATAATAATTGCAAAATAGTATAATTAAGAAATGAGATTATCATTTAATTAACTTTATCTAATTATTTTTTAAAAGGAGCGATTTTCATGAGTGGAGATGAAAATAATTATACAGAAATCATAGATTTTGAAGATTCAAATTTAATTTCAGTGAAATTAGCAGCCATAAACAATAAGGTCCGATTTTCCATACTTGAGATATTAAGGGATTTTCAAAAGCTTAATATGAATCAAGACAATACATTTAAAAAAGAGCCTTATTACTCTCGTGAAATCAATGATATCCTTTTTAAAAAATATGATATTGACATTTCCATTCAAATGTTTGGCCAACACATTAAACAGCTTTTAGCTGCTGATTTGATTGAAGAGATTCCTCTTAAAAAGGAAGTTCCAAATAAGAGTGGAGCTAGAAATGTTAATGGATACATTTTAAAGGCTGATGCATTTGAAGAATTGTTTTTAGAAGTTAATTTCTTGTCAGATGAACTATTCAGTTTCTTTGATTTATATAAGGTCAATCAAAAGTTCTATGAAGAAAATTACTGCATATTAACTATTTTCAATGGAGCTGATAAAGGGAAAACCTTTAAGGTCCATAAGGATGAAACCGTTTTGATAGGAAGAAAGGCAGATTTCTCCGCAGGTGATCTTGCTTCATTTACCATTCTCTTAGATAACAGCTATACAGCAGTAAGCAATGTAGGAAAGCCACATTTGAAGCTATTCCATAAGGATGGAAACTGGTGTGTAGTGGATGGAGGCAGTACTAATGGAACATTCATCGGCAACAATGAGATTATGCCTGGAAAAGTGACTCCATTAAGAAAGAATTCATTTTTAAAATTATCTAGAGGAGAAGGTGGAGCAGTAATCTATTATTCAATAACAAAGTAGAGCAATCTATTATTCAATTACAAAGTAAAGTAATATATTATTCAATAACAAAGTAGAGCAATCTATTATCCAATAACAAAGTAGATTTTTAATAGTTTAGAAGAAAAATAGCTTTTATATGAATCTTTTAAAATGATAAGTTAATAATTTATAATAAAGGGGGCGATAAATATGTCTAATCAATTATTGGAAGAAATGAGTGAAATATGTCATGATGAATGGGTAAGTTGGAGCAAAAACATTTCTAAGGAATTGAATGAAGCAATAGAAGTAATGAAAAAGGATATTCAATTCTTTGAAGATAATGGTGCTGAAAATAAGGAAGCTGCTGAATTGGTCCAAAAGCTGGAATCCAGACTCGAAAGATGGGGAAAATTATGGGTTCCTTATGAAGAGCTTAGCGAGGAAATGAAGGATTCCGACAGAAAATATGCTCAAAAAATGTTAGATTTGGCTAAAAGTCAACTTTAAACATATAATTTTTATAAAATTTTTTAACTTTTCTCTTTTTCATTTTTATTATTATAAATTTAAATAGTCCTATTTTTTATTATTATAAATTCAAATAGTCCTATTTTTTATTATTATAAATTCAAATAGTTCTATTTTTTATTATTTTAAATTTCACCCTAAAAAATAGTTTAATAATTCTATATTTTTAAGATAATACATATGCTTAAAAATCATTCATTATAAATTCTAAACTTTTTTAATTCAAAAGAATAGAATAAATATATTTATATAGATATCTAAATAAAGTCTAATTATCTAATAAATTTTTAAAAAATAATTATTCGTTAATTCTTTTTTAAATTGATTCTAATGTGATAACATGCTAACAAAAGATATATTTTTTTCAGGATATGGAAAATTTTGGAGTCAGCTCTTCCCATATTACTAAAGAAATCCAAGACCCACAACTATTGGAAATAGATAAAATCTATGGTGCTGCAAGTGGCTTAAGTGCACAAAATGCTAAAAAATACCATAATACCCTTTTATATTTATCTATTGTTGGAGGTTTACTCGCTCTCACATTTCTTATATATGATGAATTTGACTTTCATGGAACAATATTTATTTGTGGATTACTGTTAATTGCAATCTATCTTATACATAGAAAGGCAAATACCATGGAATATCATAAAAAGTACCTTGAATATAGAGTATTAGCAGAGGCGCTTCGTCTCCAATTCTACATTTCAAGTGCTGGAATTAAGGAAGATGTAATCAATTTATTGCCATGGTCAATCAAAAGGAGTATTCCATGGATTACTGATTTATTATTGACTTTACCTGTAGACTATTACAATGAAAAGGTATCAATATTGGATCTTTGGATAATTGACCAAAGACTATATCACGAATCTGCCCTTGTAAGAACAGAAAAACAAAATCGCAGAAATGAGTATATCACAAAAGGAGTGTTATACATACCCATTTTCATTTATATTGTAGCAATACTTTTTGATCTTGCAATTTTCTTCAATCTTATTGGAGGCGTGGATTTCACTAATATTTATCTATTATTAAAGATAGCAATAGGATTAATGTCTGTTGTCACAATAGTTGTAGAAAGCTATTACGGTAAATTGTCATTATTTAATAAAATCAACGACCATAAAAGAATGATTGAATTATATGAAATGGATGAAATGGAAATATCCGCACATGGAGAAACTGAAGAGATAATTATGAATTTGGCAAGGGAATTCATTAATGAAAACAGCACATGGTATGCTTATCAAAGCAATAATAAACCTGGGCTTGTAATTTAAATTTTAAAGCCCTTTAATTATTTTTTAATTACAGCAAACATAATTTAAATTTTGAATCTTAAAAGATATCTTAATTTTTGGTGGTACTTTGAATTTTGAAAAGGTTAAAGAGATAGTTGAAGAATTTTTCAATGGTCAATATGAGGTCATTAAGTTTTTATGTGAATGATCTTACGCTCAAGTTTACCTTGTAAAACACAATTACCTAAATGACAAAAGGGCTATGAAAATAATCAAAGAACCACTAAAAAACACTAAAAATATCGAACCCATATTTCACGAAGTGAGAATAGCATCACAATTGCGTCAAGAAAATATCATCAGTATATATATGATGCAGGAATTATATGGGATTTTGCTTATTTTATACTTGAGTACATTCCAGGCGGAGATTTGGAAAACTTTGGAAATTCATATGTCAATCAACATGAGCCAATTCCAATCCATATTTGTTTGAATATAATAAAACAGATATTGTTAGGATTGAATACGCTCCACTCATCAAAGCCGACAATAATTCATAGGGACTTGAAGACAAAAAAACATTCTTATGAATTATAATGATGATGAAGACATCATCATCAAAATCTCTGACTTTGGCTTTGCAAGGGAATTGAGTTCAAAATCAGAAGACTTTGAAGTAGGTGGAACAAAGCCATATATGGCACCGGAATGCTTTAAGGGAATCTTTTCTACTGAAAGTGATGTCTATGCAGTGGGAGTGATATTTTACTTGCTTTTAACAGCTTCATTCCCATATAAGATTGATGAATATGAGGTTGAAGACATTGTGGAAGGAAGGCCATGGAACAAAATCCTAAAGCTGCCAAGCCTTTTTGATGAAAACATTCCAAGTTCATTGACAAGATTGTAATGAAATCCATACAAAAAGACCCTGAAAAAAGATACAAGGATGCAAATGAATTTATATATGATTTGGAAATTGCAATTGACACTTTTAAGGAGTATGCATATTATCAAGATTATTTGAGTGATAAAAGGGAATCAAAAGAGGAGCAAAAATACTATTACGATTATATATTGAATGACAATATTTTAGAAGCATTCAGATTGGCTAAAATGGAAGATGGATTGGATGAAGCCAGTTCCATTCTTGAAAAGGAAGTTTTAAAGGATTATGAAATAAGAAAAACTTATGCCAAGACCCTTAGGTTATGGAAAGGAGATTATCCTGATGCCAAATTGATTTCAGAAGCATTTACAGTTACACTAAAGGAAGAAAATTACAAATTGGCTATTGACTTGTTAAACGAAGCCTTTGCATATAATCCAATATTGAAGGAAAGCTATGGTCATTTTATCAATTTATGTGATTTATTTATAGATTTGGAAAAAGATAAGGATTTAAAGGGATCAATCGAAGCTTTGGATAAACTAATGGAAAGAGATGATAGGATAAATGAAATTTATAAGGATTCAATAGATATCTTAAGGACTTGTGATAAAAATACCATACTTGAGGAAAGCATTGCTTTGTCAAAAAAGAATAAATTGGTAGATTCTTCTAAGCTATTGGAGTTTTTAGTGGTATCTGATGATGATATTAGAAAGGATTATGCTTATAAATTATCATTATACAAACAGGACGTGAGAATGTAACTTATCAAAAATTTATATTTCTACATTATTAAATTGTAAAAATTTACATTTATTCAAAATAAATCATTAAAATTATATTTATTCAAATATTAAATCGTTAAATTAGGGAAAGTGATTTTTATGAATGAAACAAGACGAAACACAGTTGATTTTGCTATTGACTTAGGAACAAGCGATTCAATAATAGCTTGCTTTAATGGTCAAGAGCCTGAAATCATTAGAAATCACTTGACAGGTGAAGACCATACTCCATCTGCTGTATTTATAGATGATTCCGGTGAAATTCATGTGGGAAAAATGGCAAAGGATGCTGTAATCAATGATCCATCAAATGCTGTAAGTGAATTCAAGCTTAACATGGGCTTTCCCATTCCATTTCATTTTGAAAAATCTGATATAATGATGTATCCAGAACAGCTCTCATCAGAGCTATTAAAGGATTTGAAAAAATCCATTTATGAAGAGACAAAGATGAACATTAAAGAGATTGTCATAACTGTTCCTGCAAATTCAAACCCATTGAAGACAAGAGCAACTAAAGAAGCAGCAGAGCTTGCTGGATTTGAATCAGTTTACCTTATTTTAGAGCCTGTTGCTGCAGCTATCGCCTATGGATTAAGGGCAAAAAAGCAGGATAATGGCATTTGGATGGTTTATGACTTAGGTGGAGGTACATTTGATGTGTCTTTGGTTAAGGCAAATGGCCATGAGATAGAAAAGCTTGCAACAAGCGGAGAAGACAATTTAGGAGGAAAGCTGTTTGACTGGAAGATTGTTGATGACTATTTCACACCAAAGATAATGGAGGACTTAAATCTTTCTGATTTTAGAAGAGACAATCCAAAATACCTTAAGGCATTTTCAATACTTAAAAATGAAGCAGAGAAAGCCAAAATAGCATTATCTGACATTGAGGAATATGAAGTGACTATTGAAAACCTGTTTGATTCCTATGACTTTAAATGCAGCTTAAGCAAAAATAATTTGATTGATGTAATGAAGCCATTTTTAAAAACCACATATAATCATTGCTATGAAATATTGGAAGAGAGCTATTTATCTATCGAAGATGTGGAAAGGATTATTTTGGTGGGAGGATCTACTCTAAGCTCTGTATTAAGGGATACTTTAAGAAATGAATTCAACAGACCATTGGAATATGGCATAAACCCATTGACAGTTATTGCAGAGGGAGCTTCCATTTATGCAGGAACAATAGAAAAACAGTTCATTGAGCCTCAAAACCATAAGTTTGCATTGATTTTAGATTATGAAAGAATCGGATTTGAAGACAATATATATAGAAGGAAAGGTATTTAGCCTTGAGAGCAAATTTTCATTTTTAGACTATTCAATTGAAGCAGTAAATGCCAAAAGCAATGAAACAGTTAAAAAACAGGAATTGGATATTGACGGCAACTTTAAGTTGAGTTTGGAAGTCAATGATGATTATAATGAATTTTTAATCAATGTTTTTGATGAAAATCACAATTTAGTGGAAATAGATGAAAATTCCACCAATTCAATAAGCTATAAAAGGGCAATTAATCCAGGATGCAATATTCTTCCATCTTCCATTAACCTTTATTTAGATGAAGACTCTTCATTGACCTTAAAGAATAATGATGAATCAATTGATTTGGAATCTCAAATTGAATTTGTAAAGGATTATTCCAGAAAATTCAACTCTTCACATGTGATTGCCTTTAAGGGAGAAAAGATTCCAATATAGAGAAAAGAAATTGCCATTACAAGAGAATCCATTGAAAATGGAAATGAAAACAGCTTTATTAAATTATCATTTTATTCAGGAGAATTGATTTTAGCCAATTACAATACATTTTTAGGTGAAATACTCATTGATGGTGATGACATCATTGATGATTTGCCTAAAGGCTCTGAAATTGAATTAAATATTAGTATAGATGAGTCTAATCTAATTGATTTTGAAGTATTTATTCCTTATTTAAGGCAAAGCTTTACCAATTCATTCAGCTTTAACAATTACAGCAACTATAATAATTTTCTTGACAATTATGACAATTTAAGGGCAAAATATGATGAAATCATTGAAAGATACAATAAAATAAGGGATTTCACATTAAATGAAAATAATCCTAATGATAGTTTAGAGAGGGTTTTTGAAAACATACAAGAGATTGAGGATAGGGAAACCATCAGTTATCTTGATGTTTTAATTGATATGGCTAAGTATGATAAAATAGCTGTTTATCCTTCTTTAGAATATTTGAACTATTTGAATGATGTTTTAGATGAATGCAAGTTCTTCTTCAGTCTTGCCAATGTTAATATCGATTTTTAATTTACCATTTAGTTCTTTCTATTTTTTATATTCTTTTTTATTTTCATATTTAATTTTTAGAAAATAAATAAATTCAACCTATTTTTTCAATTCTTAATTATTTTCACTTAATTTTTAGAAAATAAATAAATTCAATCCATTTTTTCAATTCTTAATTATTTTCACTTAATTTTTAGAAAATAAATAAATTCAATCCATTTTTTCAATTCTTATTTATTTTCACTTAATTTTTAGAAAATAAAAAAATTTTTAGAAAATAAAAAAATTCAATCCATTTTTTCAATTCTTATTTATTTTCACTTAATTTTTAGAAAATAAAAAAATTCAATCCATTTTTTCAATTCTTTTTTAAAATTCACAATTACTTGTTTTAAATAAATAATTTGATTTATTCCACTTTTATTGTTTAAAAAATAAATATTAATAACAATTTTGCTTTTAGAAAACGAATATTTCTAAAATATTCTAAAATATATAAACATTTAATATCAATATTAACTAAAATATTAATCATATAATAATTTTTTATTAATAATTTAATTCTTTGGTGAAAATATGAAATGGGAAGAGGCAATTGTATTCATCAGCAGTACTTTTAACGACATGCATGCGGAAAGGGATTATCTTATTAAGGAAGTTTTCCCTGAACTGACAGAATGGTGTGAAGAAAGACATATCCGATTGACCGATATAGACTTGAGATGGGGTGTGACAGAGGAAGAATCTGAAAGCAATAGAACCATTGAAACATGTCTTCGCCACATTGACAAAAGCCGTCCATTTTTCTTATGTTTTTTAGGTCAGCGTAGAGGTTAGGTTCCTAATTTCCAAGAGAAAATCACAGATGATACCAGGAAAAGATATACTGACATTGATACATTGGAAGGAAGATCTGCAACTGAAATGGAAATCGAGCATGCATTGCTTAAGCCTATTCATTTATTTTTAGAGAATAAAGGTAAGGATTATGATTGCCCTCCTACAAAACATTCCATTTTCTTCTTTAGAGATGATTCATATATTGGAGAGATTACCGATGCTCAAAGATTGATATATACTAATGAATCTGAAGTGGATGAAGAAAAGATAAAACTTGCTGATGAAGAATTAGCAAAAACCAAAGAAAAAATCAGAGAAAGAAAGGTTTTGGAAGATGGAAAATCTGATGATGATGAAACAAAGGTAAATGTATTGATTACTGATTATAAGGGACATTGGGATAAGGACCTAAAACTTCCTGAATTAAATCCTGTAGTTACCGAAGATGGTGTGCGCTACAACAACGGTGAAAATCAAGGAAGACTGAAGACTTTGAATGTGAAGGAAAATCACTGAAGGAAGTGATCATTGAACAGCTTAAGGAACAGATCACCATTGCATTTCCTAACAATATACCTGACCCTGATGAAAAAGAACTTGAAAAGGACCTTAATCAACAGGAAATATTCTGTTTCCTAAACAGTGAAGGTTTCATTCCAAGACCTAAATATACCAAAAAATTAGAAGAGTATATAGGAGGTTCCTATGACAATAAGCTCTGTCTGGTAACTGCCAATGCAGGATATGGTAAAACAATGCTCCTTGCTAAATTTGCCACTGATTTTTATGAAAAATATCCTAATAAAAAATTATACAAAAGGTTCTGCGGAGCCTCAGATTTAAGTTCAAACATTTATTCCCTATGGAAATCCATCATTGATGAGGCAGGAATATCCTCACAAGAGAACTTCTATCCAAAAAATCTGGATGAATTGAAAAGAAACATCACAGATATATTGGAGGCAATAGGGGAAAAAGGCGAATCAGTTATTATCATTGATGCCGTAAATCAGATGAATGATGGAATAAACATGCTTAAATGGATAGGAGATATTCGTGAAAATGTCAAACTGATTGCATCAATAAAGAAAGATAAGGCAAATGAGAGGTTCAATTCTATTCTAGAACAAATAAAGAAAAGGGATAATGTCTCTACATTTGAGATAATGGAACTGGATGATGAAGGTAAAAGGAATCTAATCAAAGAATACCTTAAGAGTTACCTGAAAGGTTTGGATGATGAACAGATAGATATCATATGTGATTTTGAAGGTTCCAAAAATCCACTATTCCTAAATATTCTCCTTGCTGAGATAAGAGTATTCGGTTCATTTACCCAATTGAAGGAAAAGATAGAACAATTTGGGGATTCCCCCGTATCTGCATTCAAGCATGTTTTAGACAGATTGGAAGAGGATGAACAAAATGTGAAAGGAGAAAATATAGTCCCATTGCTCTTCTCCCTACTTGCAAATGCACGTGTTGGATTGTCAGAAGAGGAAATCATAGGCATTATCGAAAGCAAGACAAGCCTTTCAAATAAGGAAATTCAAGATGATATAAGATTGAATCTAAGACAGGTAAGGCCTTTCATGTCAAGAAAGGAAGGTCGTCATGACTTTTTCTACGAAAGCTTTGAAATTGCTGCAAAGGAAAAGTATGCTGATGATAAGACCAGCTCAAATAGGCTTATGGCTGATTACTTTATGAAAAAGGCAGATCCAAATGGAAACTATTCATTTAATGTTTTAGAGGAATCTGAAGATTTAGACGAACTTAGCCAATCTGAAATCAGTGAAAAACTAAGGCCATTGAATGAACTTCCTTACCATATCAATCAATCTGGAGATAATGAAGAATTATCCAAGGTTTTAAGTTCATATTCATTTATAGAGAACAAATTGAAATTGTCAGACATATATAATCTGGTATTGGACTATCAATTCTCTAAGGACCATGAATTCAATGAAAAGGAAGACCATCCAATCATATTAATTGGAAGGGCACTTGAATTGTCTGCACCTATCCTTGAAGACAAGAAGGAGCAATTGGCTCCTCAGTTATGGGGCAGAATGAATGAAATTGAAAATGATGCAATCAAGTCAATGCTTGATGAATTGGATTCAAAATCAGAGGGCAATTGTCTAAAATCCAAAAAAACTGCATTATACTCTCCAAAAAGTTCTATCATCAAAAGAATCAAGCCGGAAGGTAAGAAATCCTCAAATGCCATTTCTATTTTAGATGACAAAAGGATTATCTTGGCAAATGAGGATGGTGTGATAGACATTTTTGATATCGATGCAAATGATTTGGATACCTTTAAGGAAGAGGATTACAAAATCATCAAGATAATCCTAAATGATGAGGACAAATCAATGCTTGCAGCATATTCAAATGGAATTATCAAGGAGTGGGATATTGACAATAGGATAGTGTCTAAGGAATATCCTAAAATCGATGCAGAGATTACTGACATTTACCTATCCAAGACTTACAATAAGATTTATGCATCTTCCCACAGCGGAATCTTCACCATTGATTTGGATACAAATGAACTGAGGAAAGAGGATATTGAACACAAGAACTATAATCAGATCTTGGTTCCAAGAAGAAACGAGGCAATTCTTGTTTGTGATGAGAAGGAAGTTGACGGCGGGGATGTCTATGAAATGAGAAAGGCACACAACAGACAGCATCAACAAAATCCGGAAGGGGAAGAAAGTGGTACACAATTGGATTTATCAGAGGAAATAAGATTTATGGGCCTTAACAAAAGGTTCCTTACCTTGATTTCTGAAAACGGACAGATGAAGTTCTGGAACACCCTTAAAAACTCAGGTGGTGGAGAAAGCATTGATGAAGCACAAGTATGCAGTCCACATGACAAGTTTGCTCAAGCTATAACCTTAGAAGATGAAGACCAAATCATTACAATCTCAGATATGGGAGTATTGAGAGTTTGGGACATTCCAAGGCCAAGACAGCCTAAGTTTGAAATTGTAAAGATAAATGAAACAGAAATTCCAATGGATATTCAAACAGGTATCAAGTCACCTACAGCGATTGACTATTATTCAGATGAAAATGACAGATGGGTTATTGTAGGAAATGAAAACAATGACATCAGTGTAATTGACTTGAATAAGAAAGTTGAAGCAAATGAGGAAACCAAACATAGCGAATCTGTTTTGTCAATCAAGATTGACGGAAATCATATGATTACAGCTTCTGACAATGGTGAAATATTCACTTGGGATTTGGATAAGGAGGAATGCATCAATCAATTTGCTAATGACTTTAGGGTTAATTCCATTTCATATAATAGCAACAGTAGCCAATTGGCCTTTGCTGGGGTTAAGACCGAAAAAGATGGTAGAAAAACTTATAAACTTGCAACATGCAATGCAGATAATCTGTGGAATCATATAGATAAAGAAGAGGATAAGGTCATTGAATTAGAAGTGGATGATACAATAAATTCCAATCCGATAATTGATATAGCTCAAACCAGTTCAGGAATAGTCTTCCTTGAAGAGAAAAAGCTGTCTATAGATGGAATTGAACGAAATTTTGATAAATCTGCAAGAACATTAGCCACTAAATTCGACTCAAATATCGCTTATGTTGGATTTGAAGATGGAAACATAGGAGAATATCCTAATGGAAACAGATTTGACTCTAAACCAACAGTTCAGTTACTAAAATCAAAGTTAGTGGAGATAGGGTAGTTGCAGGATATGAAGATGGATCAATTGAGATATTCGATTTGAATGGAAACAATTTATTCAACTTCAAGGCACATGAAAAAGAGATTACAAATATTTATTTAGAAGATTCAAGATTAATCAGCCTTAGTGAAGACAACACAATCAAATTCTGGGAAAATGATGAATGCAAATACACTTACTTCATGGACATTTTTGCAACTTCAATAAATCTTAAGGACAATAAACTTGCGGTTGGAGACACTTTAGGAAACGTAAGATTCTTTGAATTTAATAATTTATAAAATGATGGGAAATTGGGCTTTTTTGATAAAATCAAAAATATTTTAGAATCCGAAAAAATATAGATTTATGATAAATCCTAAATTCTTGATGAATCTTTTGTGGATAATGAAAATCAAAGTTTTTTCAAATGAAAGCAATATAACTTCCAATTTTATCTATTAAAAAATCTATATTAATCTCATAAAGCAATTTGTCTATAGGAATTTTTTTCACTATTTATTATAAAATTTAAAAAAAGAATATCTTAAAATGTCTGATTATCATTGCTTAAATCCATCATTTTATGAAAATCTTCGAATTCACATTCATTAAGTGATATTTCATCTTTATTTATAATAATCAGTTCATCCCTATTTTCAAATTGGCATCTAAACAAGTCCATTTTACCTTCAATATTGTAAATGTCTGTTGCTGCTTTGGATTCATTGTTGTTGAAATTGGTATTGGAAATATTCATCAATCCACTTTCCCTATTGACAATTGATCCTCCTTTCATTTCAGAGTTGTTTTCATTGAAGTTGCAGTTACTTATAACCCAATTTCCATGATAGTTGTCAATAGCTCCCCCATTTCTTGCTGAATTCTTAGAGAAACTGCAATTTTCCAATCTGGAACTTCCATAGAATGAGGATATTGCTCCACCACACTTTCCCCAAATTACTCTGTTATGTTTAAAATCACAGCCATTAAGATTGATTTCTCCCTTATCGTTGTATAGGGCACCGCCACTATGTATTGAGAGATTTTCATTGAATCTAGAATTTTCCAAGTATAAGTCACTTTCCTTATTGTAGATTCCTGCACCCTGTGATTCATTGTTTTCAAAGGTACAATTTGATATGGTGTAGTTAGAATTGCTTAAATTGTATATGGATGCTCCTTCTTCAGCCTGATTTTTGCTAAAGTAACTGTCCTCTATTCTAAATGACTCTCCTGCATTGAAGACTGCCCCTCCTTTGAAACATTTATTCTCTTCAAAGTTTGAATTGCTTATAAATAGCTCTCCATTTTCATTATATACTGCACCCCTCTAATTAGTCTCATTAATGGTCTTGCTCGTTGATATTTGCATTTTCATTATATACTGCACCCCCTCTAAGCTTTACAAAAAATTCCTCCTCAACATAATTGTTTTTAAATCCACAGGAACCTATCTTTACTTTTCCATTTTCATTATAGATAGCCCCTCCACTTTCTTTAGAGTAATTGCATTCGAACTCACAGTTTTCAAGGACCAAATCTCCTTTTTCATTGAATATGGCTCCTGAATTTCCATTATGTGCAATGTTGTTTTTAAATTCTGAGTCCATGATTGTCAATTCATCACCATTGCTTTTAATGGCTCCTGATGATTGCCTTGAGGCATTATTCAAGAATTTACAATTGATTATCTTTAGGGAGATATCGTGAAGAAGGCAAATTGCACCACCTCCACGGCTCTCATTATCAAGCTTGTCCTTGAAGTATTTACCATTCTTAAATATTATATTCTTCAATGTGATATTTCTTGATGTGATATAGAATATTCTTGAAAACTCGCATGCATCAATTACATGTCCATTTCCATTGATTTTTAGATTATCTTTGCTTATTTCGATTCCACCTTCAAAGAAATCCTTTTCTCCCTCATGCAATATGATATCAAACTCTAAGTTAATCTCTTCATTTTCATTGATTAAATCTTCAAGATGACTAAAGCTTTTAATATTTTCAGGCAATTTTTGCTTAATATGTTTCAATTGGGAATCCGGCCCATTTTCAATCAAGTCTTCAAGATTATCTTCTGTTTTTAAAATATTATTGTTGTATAGGATTCCTGACGATGGATTTAAAAATTTGTCCTTTTGACTTTCAAAGACCCCATTTTCATTAAAAATCACATAATTGTCCTTAAAATTATATCTATTGTGTTTGGAAATGCAGTATCCTTCTGTTAAATGGATTAGTTTCAATGATTCACAATCAAAGGTATTGTTTTCAATATTAGATACTGAATCCTCATTTCCTTTCAGTCTGATTGTAAATCTGCTATTGTTTTCCTCTAAAAACTCACATTCCCTGATGTGTAAGTATGAATCACTGAAAATTGTTTCTGAATTGTTTCTGAATTTGGTATTGATTAACGTAACATCGGATTCTGTAGTGGCAATTGCCTTAAAGTTTTCTTTAAACAGGCAATCTTCAATCTTTAATTTGGATTCACGAGCATGTAATCCTCCACTTTGCCCATTATTTAGGAAATGAGAATTGGTCAATGTCAAATCACATAGGTCACAGGCCATTTGATTATAGTTATCATTGGAATTTATGAATCTTGAATGGTTTATGCTAACAGTGCTTGTATTGTATATATAGATGCTTCCACCATGTTGGGCTTGATTATCTTTAAAAATACTGTTTACAATGTTTACAATCTTTTGAGCATATATCACTCCACCATGGAACTCAGTATAGTTTGATTCAAATTCACAATCAATTATTTCCACCTTGCCCCTGCTGGAAATAGCTCCCCCTCCTTTTGCAGCAGAATTGTTTCTAAAAATAGAATTTTCTATCAATACAGATCCACGATTTTCAATACTCCCCCCATCCCACTGTGTGGAGTTATTTTCAAATATGCAATTGTAAATACTTAAGTCTTGAGAACTGTTTTGAATTGCTCCTCCAGACATATATTGTACTTGAGCATCCTTAAAAACAATATTTCTTAATGTTATGTTATTTCCACTGATTTCAAAAATTCTGACTTTTCCTCTCCCATCAATCCTATGTCCATTTCCATCGATTGTTATATTGTCCCCACTGATTTCGATTCCCTTTATGAAATCATCTAATTCATTATCCTCCAGAATAATATCTCTGTTTAAACTTATTTCCTTTTCATTTTGAATTAGATTAGACAAATATCTAAAACTGCTTTCATTCACTTGTGATTTAAGGAAGGATTTAATTTTTTTAAAGAGGCTCATCTTCAACACCTAATAATAGATATTAAATTACTTGTTAAAATGTTTTTATATGATATTTTGTATAATTTTTTCATATTTGCCTAAGGATATGTATGTTTAGTATTTACTTTTTTCAATATTTCCCAATGAGTTTCATAATTTTAAAGATTTAACTATTTAAAATAAATTGTAAATCAAAAACTATTAAAATTAATATGACTACATTCAATTAAAATAATACTTTTCTTAACCATTTTTAAGGGATAAATTAATTCATTTATACAATTTAAATACTTTTTAAAATAAAAAGAATTATATCTAGAAATATTAGAAAATTTATTTTAGTAAAAATCTAAATTATATTTAATGGTTGATATTATGAAAATAGTTTTTCTTTGCAGTGGAAACACTTGCAGAAGTCCAATGGCAGAAGCTATCTTTAAAAAGATGATAAATGAAGATGGTGTTTCATTATCAGATTCAAAAGATAAGATTGACATTTCATCAGCAGGATTTTCCACTTATTCAGGAGAGGAAATAGAAGAAAAAGCCATAATTGTTTGCAGAAAGCATGATATTGACATATCCAACTATAAAACAACCAATATAAGGGACATTGACTTCAATACAGTTGATTTGGTTTTAATAGCAACAGTAGACAATAGGGAAAAGATAAAAAAGTTCTATCCAAATCTAAATGCCTACACCATTAAGGAATATAGTGGATTATACGAAGATTTGGATATTAAAGACCCATCGGATGGTGGTTTAGGAGACTATGTTGTCTGCTATTTTGAAATCAAGGAAGCTTTGGAAAACATTATTAAAACACAAAAGAAATTTGAAAAAAATCAAATATAAAAAATAGCTAAAAGGTAATAAAATGACTTTTCCTATAATTTATGATTTGGATAAAGAATATGAAATTGCATTAAATAAGGATGCAGATAAGGAATCTAGGCTTTATTCTATAAGAAGACTTGATTTTACTTATCCTCTTGATGAATTGGTTCTTGATGAGGATGAAGATACTGACATTCGAATAGCTGCCTTAGATTGCCTCGGAATAAGTAAAAACACATTATACGAAATTGACATTGACAAGGTTCCAAAAGAGCTTGCTTTAGCCATCATAGAAAAATACTACTTTAGCCATCCCCTAAATCAAATAGCTTTAAATCATAAGGATGTTGATTATCGCCTTAAGGCATTGGAAAACAGATTTATAGATGATGAAGAGGTATTGAAGCAAATCATTGAAAATGAATCAAATTCCAAATTGCGCTCTGCTGCCGCTAAGCATAAATCCCTAAATGACAGAGAGTTTTTGGAAAGGATTGCATTGAATGATGAGGACAAGTATGTCCGCTCTGCTGCAGCCTCAAATTATTCCACACAAAATATTGAGGTTTTAACTAAGATAATTGAAGAGGATAAAGAGGATATTGTCCGTATATCCGCTTTAAAAAATCTGGTTTTCAAATATAACCTTTATTATCCACAATCAAACAAAAAGCATAGCTTCAAAAGGAAATTCGATAAAATCAGCAGAAATATGATTATATGGGAAGAGGATTACATTCCGAAAGAGCTTCATAATGATGAAAATATAGGAATAATTTTGGATTTAGACTTGCTGCATAGTATTTTCAGAAGTTCCCTTTTTGAAGATTATGACAAATTGAGAGACAATCTAATTGAATATTTTGAAAGAATCCTATTTTATTTTGAAAAATATAATCCATTTGAAGAGGGAAAAATGGAAGATGGTTCATATAATAAGAAATTGTATGACAAATATAAACTTCAAGATGGAGATATTCGAAAATTGGTTTTATATCAACTGGCCTATGATGGTAGAATTGGGGATTTTAAATATTATTTAGATTATTTGAAATCATTAGAGATTGATATGGATGATTTGGAAAGTTCTGAAGAATCATCCACTGAAAAGATGATTGAAGAATCATATTTCATTGAATTGGCATATAATGACTCAAATCCTGAAATAGTGAAATTGGCACTTGAAGCAATAAGCGACAATACAGTTTTGAACTTTTTTGCTACAGTAGGGCAAACAATGGATATTATGAAAACTGCAATAAAAAGAATGACAGATAACATCCTTTTAGCAGATATGGCCATAAATAGAATAGATCATGATATTCAAGAGCCTAAATTATATGATGATAACTGGGTATGTGATTACATTTTTGAAAATCTGATGGATCAAGGATATAATTTTAAATTTGATGATTTCTATTCTCATGACTTAAAGTTTTTCAAACGCCTATTTGACAACAGATTGGAATCCGTTTATTATGATGCAATTGCAGAAGCCTACTATAAGGACACATTACCATATTGCATGTTTAAAAAGATAAAAAATTATTTCGATTTGATTTTCATATTAAAGTACACTCACAGCTTTGCACTTAGGGATATTGTCATCTACAAGATTTCAAATCCAATAATTTTAGCTTATATTGCTTTGAAGGCAACTGATGAACGTATTCGTTATGCAGCATATGGAAGGATTGAATCAAAGGTAATTTTAAAGTACGTCTATTTAAATAGTGAAGACTTTAGAATAAAATATCTATATCTTTCCAAATCAAATGATAATGATGCTTTAAATGAAGCATTTTTAAAAGAGGAAAATGAGGTATTGCGCAAATCCATTTTAGACAATGATCATTTCAAGATAGCTCCTGAAGTTATTGAATACTGTATTGAACATGACTCATATATTTCATCATATGCAGAGAATAAGTTTGCAAAGCAGTTTGTCAATTATAGATTGATGAACAAGAAGTTTAGGAAATAAATAGCTTTAAGCTCACTACGGTCACTTATCAATTAATAAAAAAAAATATAAGAATTACTTTTTGAAATAAAGGATTTCCTTTATTCGATTTATATATAGACAAATTGAAATATAATATTGTATAGTTAAGTAAAATATTATTTGTTTAATGTTTTTCCCATTTTGGAAAAATATTGGATTTATTGTTTATTTGTCTAAGTATTTTATATGATATTAGACAAATATTCCATAAATTTTATATATTCAATTGAAATAAAAATAAATTAATGATTATTATAAATAATCAAGATTGTTTGGGGGTGTTAGCCATGGGACTTGAAGACAGCGAAACAGATTTTAATTTTATGAAAGCTGATTCTAAATTAAATGGTTCTATGATTAACATTGCAAAGTTTATATGTTTGTTAAATTATTGAAAAATATATCAGCTAATAAGTTTTTATCATAAATATAAAGAATTATATTAGGCTTATTAAATAATTTAATCAGATGATCTTTTAAGATAATAATGCTTTTAGAATTATAAAACTACTTTTTTTTTAGAAAAACCAAATTCAATTTTATTTTTTTGTTTTACTTTTAATTAATTAAACTTATTTTTAATTAAATCTTGGCTTTCATAAATGGTTTTACTTGAATTAAAATTCTCAGAATTTTAAATGGAATTTAATTAATAATTTTAATTCTAATATTAACTAAAACACATAAGGAGTGTATTTATGTCAAGACAAGACAAAATGATTGCAAAGATTAAGGAATTGATGTACGAACCTGAATACATCAGAAATATAGGAATATGTGCTCACATTGATCACGGAAAGACAACATTATCAGACAACTTACTTGCTGGTGCAGGCCTGATTTCAGAAGAATTAGCTGGTGAAGCCTTAGGTATGGACACCAAACAGGACGAACAAGACCGTGGAATTACCATTGATGCTGCTAATGCTTCCATGGTTCAGGAATATGATGGAGACCAATATCTAATCAACCTGATTGACACTCCAGGTCACGTAGACTTTGGTGGAGACGTAACCCGTGCAATGAGAGCTGTAGATGGTGCTGATGTTGTAGTATGTGCTGTAGATGGAGTTATGCCACAAACAGAAACTGTCCTTAAGCAGGCATTAAGGGAAAATGTAAAGCCTGTATTATTCATCAAAAAAGTGGACAGATTAATCAATGAATTGAAATTGACTCCAGAAGACCTATTGAAGCAACTTACAAGCATTATTGTTGAAGTGAATGAACTTATCAAGAGTTTGGCACCTAAGGACAAAAAGGCGGAATGGATGGTAAATGTAGAGGATGGAAGTGTAGCTTTCGGATCTGCATTTAAGAATTGGGCTATCAATGTCCCTATGATGTAGGAAACAGGTTTCAGCTTTAAGGATATTGTCGATTACTGCAATACAGGCAAAGAGGAAGAATTAAAGAAGCTCTTGCCACTTACAGAAGTCCTATTGAATATGGTAGTTAAGCACTTGCCTTCTCCAGATAAGGCTCAAGTCTACAGAGTTCCTAAGATTTGGGGTGGTGAGATTGAAAGTAAAGCAGGCCAAACCATGGTGAATTCATCTCCTGATGGTCCTTTAGCCGGTATGATTACAAATGTAACAGTAGATAAGCATATGGGAGTTTTAGCTACCTGCAGAGTTTATGGTGGAACTTTGGAAAAATCCAATGAAGTCTATTTGGTCGGTTCTCAAACTAAATCAAGAATCCAACAGGTAGGAGTATTCAATGGTGCAAAAACAATTGACACCGAAAAGGTTCATGTAGGAAACATTGCATACATTACAGGTGTTAAGGAAGCTAGCGCTGGAGAAACAATCTGTTCACCTGATGTCAAAATCGAAGAGTTTGAACCTATTGACCATATCTCAGAACCTGTAGTAACAGTAGCTGTTGAAGCCAAGAACACTAAGGACTTGCCTAAATTGATTGAAGTCTTAAGGCAAGTATCAAAAGAGGATCCAACCATTAAGGTGGAAATCAATGACACTACTGGTGAGCAATTGATTTCAGGTATGGGAGAACTTCACTTGGAAGTTGTAACCAATAGGATAAAGACTGACCAGAATTTGGAAATTCTTGTATCAGAACCTATTATCGTATATAAGGAAAGCGTTACAGGACATTCCCCAGTCATTGAAGGTAAATTCCCTAACAAGCACAACAGATTCTATATTGAAGTTGAACTTTTAGACAATGGAATCTACAATGCATTGATAGAAGGCAACTTGAAGGAAGGCAGAATAAAAACCAAGGAAACGGCCCAAGAATTTATTGCACTTGGAATGGACAAGGAAGAGGCTCGTAGAGTTTGGGACATCCACAACAGGTCAATGTTCATCAATATGACTAGAGGTATCCAATACTTAGATGAAGTCAAGGAGCTGTTGCTTGAAGGTTTTGAATCTGCACTAAAGGATGGTCCTTTAGCAAGCGAAGAAGTAGTTGGATTGAAATTCAAGCTTTCAGATGCTAAGCTTCATGAGGATGCTATTCACAGAGGTCCTGCACAAGTACTTCCAGCTATCAAAAAAGCGATTTATGCTTCAATAATGTCTGCTAATCCATGCCTATTGGAACCTATTCAAAAGGTATTCATTTCAGCTCCTGTTGATTATATGGGCAACTGCAACAAGGACATTCAAAACAGAAGAGGCAGAATCATTGAACAGAACATTAAGGGAACAATTGCAGAAATGGACTTTGAAGTACCTATTGCAAAAATGTTCGGATTTGCAGGAGACATAAGATCTGCTACAGGAGGTAAAGGTGACTTCTCAACAGAAATGAAAGGATTTGAAGTTTTGCCAATATACCTGCAGGATGATATTGTAAGGCAAATCCGTGAGAGAAAAGGATTATCACCAGAACCTTATGGTCCTGATCATTATTCTGCATAATGTAATGAACCAATTAAAAACTGTATATTTTAAGAAGAATAATCATTTTATTCTTCTTTTTAAAATTTTTTATTATTCTAACTTATTATTCTATTATAAGAAAAAAAAACTATTTTTATTCTTCATTTTAAATTTTTTATTATTCTAACTTATTATTCCATTAAGAGAATACTTATTTTTATTCTTCTTTTTAAATTTTTTTCTAATTTATTATCCTATTTTTATCTATTTTACTTTTATTTTATCTGTTTTTCATTTAATTCCCCAACTAATTTTATTTATTAATTTTCAATTAAAGCAAAAACTTTATACGACTTATATAGCTTTTAAAATAGAGATATATTTGTTAATATTCAAATTGATTTAAAAAATTCAATCAATCCAATATTAGCTAAAAAAATTTAATTGGTTTTATTAGTGGATATTTAGCGGTTAAATTTAAGTCAATGTCATGATTAAACTGATTAAGTCATTTATAATCCAAATGATCAATTATCATTATACAAAAAACAAAACTTTTTGCACATAGAAACTTTTCAAATATTCATTAATATCACTGATTAAAATTGCAGAATAAATAATTTTTAAATTTTTAATTGATAATAAGGGAGGTGAAAGTATCAATTTTAAAAATATGCGTGACAGATTATTCAATCATTTTAATGAAAATATGGCACCAAGAAAATTATTTGTTGTAGACATTGATTGGGAATTCCTATGGAACATGTATTTAGATGGATTTCCTAAAGAATTAAACCCAATCTTTCGTGAAAGAAGAGAACTGGATTGCAGTGCATGCCTCAGCTTTTTCAAAAGAATGGCAAATGTTGTAGCAATCGACGAAGATAACGGAGAATATGTCACTTTGTTTGCAGGTGAAACCCAAGAGGAAAAGGAAATATTCAAACAATTGGATGAAGCTGTAAAGTCAGCAAAAATCAAGGACATATTCATAAGTGACACCAAAAGGGTCGGTCTAGAAAGCAACCCTGAAATGATGGAAGATGGAAATGTGCATACTTGGTATCACTTCTACGCTGATGTGCCAGAAAGATGCATAGGTAACTCAAGTCAAAAGGCAGAGTACAGAGACAACAGGATTATTTTGGAAAACAGTACCGAACAAATCTCAGAGGAAGCGGTTGACACCGTTTTAGAACTTATCGCTTCAAACAGCCTTTACCGTGGAGACCAGTGGGAAGATGTTTTGAAAATCTTTAAGAGATACCTAAAGGAATATGAAGAAAATGAACTGGATGAAAATGTATTCTACTGGATTAAAAGCATTGAACTTGGTTCCGTTATTGTTAGAATCAAAAACCACAGTATTGGAGTTCTGTTGAAGGACATAACTCTAGAGGTGCCATTGGATGAAGCTGTTACAAAATATGAAAGAATTGTAGCACCTACCAATTATCAAAGACCAAAGCCAATCTTCACCAAAAGAATGCTGGAAGATGCACAGGAAAAGATCAATGAATTAGGATTTGGAGAGTCAATCTACAGACGCTATGCAAATATGTCAGATCTAAGCATCAATGACGTATTGTTTGCAAACAGAGATTACACCAATGAAATCCAGAACAATCAGAATTTCTTCGACAAACTAAGGAATTTGACTGTGAATAAGGCACGTAACTTTGATAAAGTCCAGGAAATCTCATTGCAGGACTTTGTAAAAAACATCCTGCCAACTGCAGTTGAAGTGGAACTATACCTATCATATGACTTGAGCAACAATTTCATGTCATTGATTGGACCAGAAAACAAGGATGCTCCAACAATGTTCAAATGGGACAACCCATTCAGTTGGGCATACAAAAACAACATTGCAGATAGCCTAATGAAGGAAAGGGTAAAGGCAATGGGTGGAGATGTTGATGTAGACTTGAGATTTACCATTCAATGGAACGACAATGAATGGGACAAAAACGATTTGGATGCTCATTGTACCACACCAGAAGGTGAAGAAATCTACTACAAACATATGAAAAGTTCAAAAACAGGAGGATGGCTTGATATAGACATCATCAATCCTGAAGAGAATGTTCCTGCAATTGAAAACATTCAATTCAAGGAAAAAGACCAAATGATTCCTGGAGATTACCTATTCCGTGTTCATCAATACACCTACCGTGGTGGAAATGATGGATTCAAGGCAGAAATCGAATTTGATGGAAGGGTCTTTAATTTCAACTACCCTATGAGGCTAGTTCAAGATGAATATGTTGATGTTGCAAAGGTTACTTTGGACAGTGATGGAAACTTCACCTTAAAAAGCTTTTTGGACGAACAGGTTTCAAGCACCAAAGAGTGGAATCTACAGTACAACAGTTTTATACCTGTCAGCCTAATCTGCTACAGCCCTAACTACTGGGGAGACAATGCTGTTGGAAACAAGCATATATTCTTTATCCTAAAGGACTGCTTGAATGATGGAAGACCAAATCCATGGTTCAATGAATACTTGATAATCGAACTAAGGGATCATCGTAAGGTTACCGAAGCTTTAGCAAGCATTGCAAAGGTAGAGAAAACTGATGAACAATTAAGCGGAATCGGTTTTTCATTCACTCAGAAAAATAGGGTTACCCTAAAGGTGAAATCAGCAAACATCGAAAGGGTATTTAATGTTGTTATTGCTTAGATAATCCAATAACATCCAAAATACCTTTTTTTAGGTGTTTTCATTATCAAGATATTTACATTTTTAGGATGTTTTCATTATTAGCTTTTATACGAATTTTTAGACTAAAATCTTTATCAAATTAGTTTTTCCAAAAATTTATCGAGGAGATGATTATGGACAATATTTGGATTGAAGCATTAAAGAAAAAATATAGATTTGAATTTAAGGGTCTAATCAATCTTGAAGACCTATTCGATCTAAGACTTGTAGATTTGGATTACATTTACAAGAATCTGAAAAGAGATGAAAATGATTTGCAGGTTGAATCACTATAGGATGCAAGTAAGAATCCATTAAAAAGAGAATTGGAAATTAAAATCAACATTGTAAAAAGCATTTTCGAAATGAAAGAAGCAGAAATTGAAAAGACAAAGATTGCTTTGGCTAATAAGGCTCAAAGGGATAAAATCCTAGCAATCATCGAAAACAAACAAGATCAAGAATTAAGTGAAAAATCAATTGAAGAATTGAGAAAAATCTATGATGAATTGGCACAGGATTAGTTTCTGATGCCCTAATCTTTTTTCATATTTTTCCTTTTCTTTATCTTTTTTAAGTAATTAAAAATCTTTAAATTTTCATATTTTCCTTTTCTTTATCTTTTTTAAGTAATTAAAAATCTTTAAAAATATACTATTTTTTTATTTTTTTTATTAAAATTTAAGATTTGCATAAATATATTTAATTAATTGTTTAAATTATAGAATAAGAAGCCAATATATTTTAAAGGAGTGAAATCATGAAATTAATGTTTGTTTGTACAGCAAATACATGTAGAAGCGTTATGGCAGAATATATATTTAAATCCATAATTAAGGAAAATCTGAAAATATGTTCTGCAGGAATAGCTGCTACTGATGGCAGATCTCCTTCAAAGAATACTATTGAAGTCTGCAAGAATCATGGACTTGACGTATCAAAGCATAAGGCTACAAGTATTAAAAGTTCCAATATTGAAGAAATGGACTTGATTTTAACATTGGAAACATCACATAGAAATACCTTAAGAAAAAGATATCCTGATTTAGAAATTTACACAATAAAGGAATTTAATGATGTTGATTACATTTATGATATAGATGATCCCTTTATGTATGATATAGAAGTTTATGAAGCTACTTTTAATGAAATCAAGGAATCATTGGAAAAGATAGACAGGGATAAGCTTTTAAGATATGATTCTAAAAATTAACTTTTTTTAATATGGAATTAAATCTAATTAACTAAATATTTTGATAAAATGAACTTAAATAATCCCAAAGCAATAAAATCTCGATTGATTGACATTTATAATGAAGAATTGTTAAACCTTAACATCTTTATTTTAAATAAGGAAGATATAAGGAATAATCGTGACTTGAATAATCTTTTTTTAAATAGAATTTCAGAAGAATTCAACTGTCTTGATAAAGAGGATATCAGAACATTATCATTTTTTTATGCGTTCTCCTTCATTTTATAAAAGAGTTTACCAAATGATTCTTAAAGCATACAATCTTGAAGATTATATAGAACATAAATACCAAAGGGAAATAGCTGAAATAGAGAAATTGGTAAATGATAGCGAATTTGATTTTAATCAGGATATGGAAGGTAAACTTTTCAACTATGATTACCTTGAATCTGCCTTGAAATTAGAGGATGCAAGCATAGTTGAAATTGCATATAATCATTCCAATCCAATAGTGCGTTCATTTGCATTAGGAATGGTGGATAAACCTCAGGTATGGATTGATTTTCTTCTAAATGACCCAGATTCAACTGTTCGCATAGCTGCCTTATATTACCTATTTGGAGAAGAATATTTAGCAAATCTCTTAAATAATGATTGTTTTGGGGAAATTCCTATAGAAATTGAATTTAAACTGAATTATGATGACATTAATGAAGATTTTGGAATTGATGATATTCTCTTTAAAAGATTTGATAAATTGATTATATCAAAAATATCAATAGAGGATGGGGAACTGGTCATTTCCACAGACCAGAAAAATTCATATGAGGAGATAGTAAGCAAAATAGACAATCAGCACATATTAAAGTCAATAGCAAATTATCATAATGAATGGTCTGTACGCTATGTTGCAATAAATAGAATCAATGACATTGATTATTTGTATGACATTGCATTAAATGGATTTGACAAATTGAGAAAGCCTAAGCATGGAAAACTCTATTATCCTGGAGAATTCAACGAATATAACGTTTTAAATTCAATTTTATAGGCTCATAACCTTAAAGGACTTATCTGGAGAGGAATTGAATGAATTTTTAAAAAATCTCATTATTGATTCAAAAGTGGAATCAATCCAAAATCGAGCACAATCAATAATTGATGGTGAATTAAACATATCAAATTTATCACAAAATAAGAGGAATCAAAATAAAAGCCATTTGGATAAGAGCAAAAAGGAATCATCTGATTTTAGACATGAAGAGACTATAATATATTTTAAAGAAAATCGAATATTAGCAGATTTAGCAAGAAATGATGATAATTGGACAGTTAGAAAAGATAGCATTGAAAGAGTGGTTGGCAAATTCATCACTCTAGCTTATAAAAAAATCTGATGATAGGTATTTATACCATCTCAATAAAAGGAAACATTTGGAAAGGCTTGTTAACAATCAGGAAAATGAAATCCTTTCTGAATCAAATGATGATGGGGATGATGAATATATTGATGCAAATTCAATCCTTCTTTATGAAGATGAGAAGTCATACACTCTTCAGGACCTTTTAGTTGATAGGGCATGCAATGATAGAAACGAAAAGGTACATGAATGTGCCGTTTCTTATATAAGTGATGAAAATCTATTGTTTGACATTGCAAACAATGATGAAAGCATTGATGTTAGATTATCTGCTCTTGATGGAATAAAACGTAATGATCTCCTTGCTAAAATATTTGTTAAAAGCAAAAATCATCACATATACAAAAAAGCCATTTCTAAGATAAAATTTAAGTATATTCTATTAAAACTAGCTTGCATTAAGAATTATTATGGGGAATTATAGCCAAAAAGAGATTTAGTTAATGATAGACTAAATGAACTAGGATTTAAGGCACCGAACCCATTACCAAAAGACGATGATGATAAGGAGTTTTTAATAGCTGCTATCGATTTTGGAGAAGAAATGAGCATTGATGAGATGCTGGATTTAGAAAGGTTTATCAAGAGTTTAATGAATCCAAACCAGCATCATAATTATTATGAAGATCCCGATTATTACAGTGACTTAGAAGATTTAAAAGATTTAGAAGAATTAGATGATGATTTAGATGATTTAGATGATTTAAATGATAACTCTAATAAACTAAATCTTGCAGATTTTCCATATCAAATAATAATTTCATAAAAAAAGAGAAAAATTTAAAGATTAAAATACTATTTTAAAAAAAAAGAGAATATTCAAATATCAAATAATTTTAAAAAAAAAGAATAATAAATCATGAATAAAAACATGATTTATTTAATTTATTTATTTTTATGCTATTTTTAAATTATACAGTAATTACCTTAGCCAAATTCTCCGGTTTATCTGGATTGTGACCTTTTTCTAAAGTTACATAATAAGCAAGCAATTGAAGTGGAACTGTATAAACAAGAGGCGCTAATATTTCATCAACTTTAGGGTTAATGGTAATTACATCCCTTGATTTACACTCTCCCTTTGCATCTCCTTCTGCACAAACAGATAGGATAATTGCTTTTCTAGCTTTGACTTCCTCTAAATTAACCATTGTATCCTCATAATCACTTCCTGGAGGCAATATTACAATAACTGGAATGGTATAATTGATTAAAGCCAAAGGACCATGTTTCAATTCACCGGAAGCATATCCTTCTGCATGAATAAGGGAGATTTCCTTTAATTTCAATGCTCCTTCCAATGCAATAGGATATGAAAATCCTCTTCCAAGATAGAACAGATCATCGGCAAAGCTGTACCTTTGGGATAAGATTTCAATTTCCTTTGATTTATCTAAAACTTCCCTAATATAATCTGGAACATTGTATAATCTATCGACTAATTCATAATCTTTTGCCAAAAGTCCTGCAAATAAATAGATTGCAGTCAATTGAGCAATATATGTTTTTGTAGCAGTCACTCCCTTTTCAGGTCCTGCTTGGGTAATGATTGTATATTTTGCCTCTTCTGTCATTGAAGAGCCTATATTGTTAACAATCGCAAGTGTTGGTGAAGTTTCCTTAGCTATTCTTAAGGCATTCATGCTGTCTAAAGTTTCACCAGATTGTGAAATGAATACAACAAGAGTGTCTTCATCTAAAGTGTCAGCAGTGTATTTGAATTCAGAGGCAAGAACAACATCTGTCTTTATCTTTGCCAAATGCTGAATCAGGTATTTTCCAGTTAGGGAAGCATGGTAGGAAGTTCCACATGCTACAAAGCAAATGTTTTTAATCTTTCCAAGGTCATCAATGATCTTTTGGATATTGTCCCTTTCACCTAAGGTGAATTCAACTGCATCTGGCTGTTTCAATATTTCCTTAATCATATAGTAAGGATAGTCTCCTTTCTCTGCCATTTGAGCAGTCCATGGTATTAGAACAATTTCCTTTTCAAGCTCATTATCATTTTCATCATGAACCCTAACTCCATTTTCATCCAGGATAATCATTTCCCCTTCAGCAGGAAGAATGATTTGTCTAGTGTAATTTATAATCGCCGGAATATCTGAGGATACAAAATATGCATCATCTGAAATTCCAATTTTCAATGGAGATTGATATCGTGTTGCAAAGATCTTATTGTTCTCTTCTTTGGAAATTACTACAATTGCATAGGAACCTTCAAGCCGTTCTATTGTTTTTCTGAATGCATGCTCCAAGTCAAATCCTTCATTCATGTATTTTCTGATTAAATGAGAAATGACTTCAGTATCTGTAGTGGATTTGAATTTGAAACCCTCTGCAATTAGTTCACCTTTAAGTTCATCATAGTTTTTTAAGGTTCCATTATGAACAACTGCAATTGTATCATTTTCATCCAAATGAGGGTGTGCATTTATTTTGCTTGCAATTCCAGTAGAAGGCCATCTTACATGAGCGATTCCAAAGTTTCCAGGCATATCTGCCAAATCAAACTTTTCATCCACTTCAGGGATCTTTCCCTTGTCCTTTTTTCATGGATTTTCCCATCAACTGTAGCTATTCCTACAGAATCATATCCTCTATAGTCAAGATTTTCTACACATTCGAGTAAAATAGGAGCTACAGACTTTTCACTATCCTTAAGTATACATCCTACAATTCCACACATTTTATCATCTCCTTTAGAGGTTTTTTGCTTATTTTAAATTTTTTAGTTCTTTCATATGAAAAAAATATAAACTTCAAATCTTAGTGATTCCATCTAAAAAAAGAATAAAAACCTTTAAATTTTTTAGTTCTTTCATCTAAAAAACATTAAAAACTTTAAATCTTTCAGTTATTCCATCTGAAAACATTATAAATTTTTAATTATTATCAATTCATTCGTTTTTAAAAATATTGCATTCATCCCATATAAATTTTTTTAAATAGGGGATATTGTATAAAAATTTATATAATTTTCAAAACAGAACCCTATTAATAATATAGTTTTTGAATATAATAACTCGAATAAAGCATTTACTTTATACAAGTTAAATAAGTTTTAAGACATATCTTTTATTAGCCAAGAAAATGTGAAAACTTTAATTTTTATCTTCTAGGCTGTTTTAATATTTAAAATAAACAATAGGAGGAATCCAAATGGGATTTAAAGAAGACAATAAAGAAAAGTACCTTGATCCATTTAAAAGACTTACAGTAAATGTTAAAACTTCTTTAAATGGAATTACTGTATCAGCAGAAGTTGTTGGAAACAGAATTCGTATAAATGTTCCAAAGGATAAAAGCGGTAACTTAACTGGAACCCTTGTGGAAAACATTGCTTTGGAAAATTCCACTTGGATTTTCGAACCTATTGAAGATGGGGAAATCAACTACCGCATTGACAGGACCCTCCATCCTAGAAAACATATGGACCTTTCTAAATTTGATTTTGAAAAAGGAATTTTGCCAAAAGAAGAATTAGAGGATTTGGAAATTCCTGTCCAATATAGAAAGGATTATTCTCCATTTGCAAAAAGGGTATTGGAACATCCAAGCGAAGAAGTTCAAAAAAGTGCAATTGAACATATTGATGACGAGGATGTTATAGCAGCGATTGTTCTTTACAGCAAGAATAAGAAGCTTTCATTATTTGCTTTGGATTACATTAAGGACAAATCAATATTGATGGACATAATTAGAAATGATTTCAATTACTACTATTTCACTGCTGCAGTTGATATTTTTTATGATAAAAAAAGTTTGGAATTAAAGCTTTTTGATAAGGATGTTAGAATAGCTGCATTGGAAAGAATAGAAGATAAGGAACTTATTTTCGATTTGGCTTTTGAATGTGAAAAATGGTATAGACCTCTTTTAATGATTAGGAACAATGACCTATTAAGCAAAAATAAGCTTGAAGATTTGAATTTGTTTGCTGAAAATAAGGAAATTCGTGAAATCATTAAAGATAGGTTAAATAAGTAAAATTTTTTTTATTTTTTTATTTTTTTTTTGCAAAAATATAAGATTTATATTGCTGTATGTAGATTTGCAAATATCAAAATCTAAAATTTAAAATGTGGTTGATTTAAATTAGATATTGCTTTAATTAAATTAATAGTTATTTTGTAAACTATCCATTTAATATGTTAAACTTTTAATTATTTTATAGTTAAAATTCAATCAAAATTTTAGATTTTTTTATGCAATATCACAAAATTTAAATTTCAAGATCAGGAATATTTGAAGAGGTGGTTGAATGAATGATAAGATAATTGAATTTCCAAAATTTGGAAACTTGATTATTGTCAGTGATTTGCATGGCAATTATGACGACTATGAAGCTTACATCAATCTTTGGGATAGTAAAGACCAGGATTTTCATATATTGTTTTTAGGTGATTTGATTCATTCTCCATACTTTAATGACAGATCAATAGAAATATTGGATGATGTCATTGAAAAGTCTAAATCATATCCTAATTTTCATGTTTTGCTTGGAAATCATGAATGGGCCCACATAACACATACTGATATTTTTAAAGGAGGAGACAATCAAAGGGAAGATTTTGAACATTTGATTTCATATAAAAAAAGGATTCATGAACCGACTATAACAGAATACATAAAATTCTTCAAAAGACTTCCATTCTTTGCAAAGACTGCTAATGGCCTTTTCATATCTCATGCAGGACCTTCCAAAAAAGTAAAGACAAGTGATGATTTCAATGACATATTTGATGGAGACTACAACAACCCAATCTTAAATGACTTTTTATGGAATCGACCAATCAGAAACATTTACAGAAGTCAGAATGCATCTTTCACCAAGGGAAAATATGCAGAAAGAGACGTATTCAGTTTTCTCAATGTTGTTGGTTCCAAATGCATGGTTGTAGGCCATAGTCCAGTAAATGGATATGAAAAATTAGGAAACCAATTGATTATATCTTCAAGCTTTGACACTGACAATAAGGTTTACTTAGACATTGATTTATCTAAAGACATTTTGCATATGAATCATTTGCTTGATTGCATAAGGTATTCGGATTAAATTGACATATGAATCATTTGCTTGATTGCATAAGGTATTCGGATTGAAATTGCATATTATTATCCAAAAGAATAAATCACTTTAAACTTTTTTTCTTTTTCTTTTTTAGTTTTTAAATATGAGAAATCCAACTTTTTATATCTATTTTTTTAAACAAATTGCAGATTTTTAAATTTAAAATCCTTTTTATAAAAATATTTAAAGGATTATAATGAAAAATAGACATAATACACTTAAAATAATTAAATATTTTAAAAAAAAACATCCAAATTTTTTCATGGTGATTAAATGGCTAAAGGAGACAATAATTTAATAAAATACATAAAAAATTTCTTCAATGAAGTGGAACTCTATGACGATTATAAAAATGGACATATGTATAAAGACCTTTTACATGCAAGCATTGAAAGCTTTTTGGAATTTGAAAGCACATACACTGCATATGAAATTTATGAAAACTTCTTCATGATTTACCAAATCACTGATGAAGACAAATCTGAAGAAAAAAAGACTAAAAGCACGCATGTAAGTGAATCAAATGCATTATTGCAATTAATAAATTTAATGAAAGATTATGAAGACAATACTGGAGATTTGATTGAAAAGCAAAGAGACCATTTTATTCATTCTGTAAATGTATTCATATTAGGTTTAGCCATTTATTCAAGCAATAAACAATATAGGGATGTGTTCCAAAGGTACATCATAAAAAGCCCTTATGAAAAATATTATAAAACCAAAGATGGGAAGTTTTCAAATGAGGAGTTTTTATATCGTTGGGGAATAGCCTCTCTTTTCCATGACATCGGATATCCTGTTGAGATAATCGGAAAACAATTATCTAAATTTGTAAATGACGGAAGCCAATCCATATCTGACAAGTATAAAATCAATACTTCTGTAAACTTTAAAAACTTCAATGAATTGAATTATATCATAAGGCTTGATCCAAGGTTTCCGGTAGTTTATAGAGAAGATTATCCTGAAACCAATTTCATAGACTTATATAAGCCAACTGACATTATGGCACATCAAATATTTACAGATTTCTATGTAAAGAATGGAAAGGCAATAAATAACTTTGATGCCTTAAGCGGACATCTGAAGAAATTAATCATCCATTTGGATGATTTTGTAGATTATATGGCTCAAAACAATTTCATTGACCATGGATATTTCTCATCTATTTTTGTTTTGAATTCCTATGCTGCATTAATGCAAAAATGTTATCACGATTTAAGCCCTGAAAAGTACGCTTATTTCTTCTATCCTATTGCAAACAGTGCAACTTCCATCTTATTACATAACTATTATAGGGGAACTATGCAAAACAAGGAATTTAAATTTGGCCAAATGAAGCCTAATCAAAATCCATTGGCATTCCTATTGATTTTATGTGATGAGCTTCAGGAATGGAATCGTAAGCCAATTGGAATTAAGGACAAAGCCAAAAACCATGTAAATGACATTAAATGTAGAAATAGATCATGACGAGATCACTATTCGTTACATTCTTAAAAATAGTGCATTAGGACTTAATTTTTCTGAAGAAAAGGAAGATTTAATCAATAAGCTTTTAGATATCAAATCTATTTTTTCAGAGGGCTTGAGAGTGAAGATTAATATAAACTTAGACCAAGATAGCCCAATGGAAGATATTTCATTAGCTGAAGCGGAAACTCCTACAATCCTACTGAGAAATATAGAGGAGATTGCTCGTGCAAGCCATAAAAGATATAATGAAATCGAAAAGAAAAAGAATAATAAGGTTACCCCTTATAAAAAATTGAATGCCAAGAAAAAACTATCTAGTGTCAGACAAATAAAGCAATACCCGAGAAAATTGAATATAATCGGTTGTGAAATAGTTCCAATGGATGATCCTAGAGATGAACACATATTGACTATAGAGGAAATTGAGCATCTGGCAAAGATTGAACATGACGATTGGATGGATGAAAAGATAAATACTGGATGGTTATCTCCATATGAAGCTTTAGAGGCTAAATTAATAAGTCAAGACGAATTTGATGCATTAATGGCTACAAATGAGGAAGGTTGTACAGACAGCACAAACAATAAGATTGAAGATGAGGAGAATAATTTCTATGTTCATGCAAATCTAATTCCATATGAGGAATTGAATTCAGATTCTCAAAATAAAGACAAAAGGCCTTTTTGAAGACATGAGTCTAATTTTAAGCAAGATAAAAAATAATCCATTAAAGATTGTCGACAATACCATTAAGCAACTGACAGTTAAGATTAATGACAATTATAAGAAGTCAGTATCTGGTGAGCTGATAGTTCCAGAATTTAATGAATTGGATTTTGAGATTCAGCATAACAATTATAAGCAAACTCACTTAATTCTTAAATTTTTGAAAGAACTTAAATATGAAGTGGTTGATATTGAAGATAAAAGAGAGGGCATAAGCTATTTTGATGATAAAGAAAAAGAATATTTAGCTAAAAGAGAACATAACGCTTGGTATTTAAGAAAACTTAGTGAAGGTTATGTTTATGGTGAAGAGAAAAAAGACAAAGAAAACCCTAAGGTAGTTCCATGGGATGAATTAGATATAGACTATCAAAATCCTAACTTAAATACTATGGAACAATTGCCTGCTAGCTGCAAAGAAGTAGGTTTAAAGATTATAAAGACAAAATAATTTATAATCTTTAATTTCTTTTTTTTTTAATTTCTATTTTTTTTAAATGTCTGATTATTAATTATTTTTTTAACTTATTTTTTTAAAAATGCTTTACTTCATTATTATAATAATGTTTATATGATATTTCAATTTAATAATGTATATATAAAAAAATAGGAAAAATATGTAAAATACAGAAATAAAAAAAGAAAATAAAAAAAGCAAAATAATTATAAGAATAAAGGTAATACGAAAAATGGACTTAAAGATGCAACTAGGAATAATATGACACCTATTACTGTAACAGGTTTTTGTTCATCCATTATTCCATTAATCATTAATAAAATACTGAAAAATCCTAAGATTAAAGGTAAAATATGTGAAAATATAATAATAAATCCATTTGCCATTAATATCACTTAATAAAAATTCAATCAAATTCTTTATACATATAATATTTTATATAACTTAATATTTAAATTTAAGGAAAAATAAGGAAATTTGATAGAAAAAATTTTAAGATTAAAAATTATTAATGCTTATTTCTCCCTTATGCAAAGCAGTTCCAACTAAAGCCTTCTTGATTCCAATTTCATTGATTAAAGGAATTTCATCTTTTGTAATTCCTCCACCTAAGATTATCTTATCCTTAAATTCATCGAATCTTTCAAGGAGTTCCTTATTGAATCCTGCTTCTGTACCTACTGATGAAATGTCAAGCAATATGATTTCATTTGGATCTATTCTTCTTAAGACTTCCTTAAATCCTTCCAAGTCCAAATCCATATGTTTAGTGTATAATTCATTGTTCTTTACATCTATGCTGACAATGATTCTTTCCTTAGGATACTTATCAAATATCTTTTCAAGCTCTTCTACAGATTCAAGAGTTTCAGTAGCTACAATAATCTTATAAGCAAAATCAAGCATGAATTCAAATGTTTCCAAGTTATCTACACCTACATCTACAATAACAGGCAAAATGGTATTGACTTCCTTGATTTTGTAAATGTTATGATTTCCATTTCTTTCAATCAAATCCAAATCTGCTATATACATTTCCTTTGCATCAACTCTTTTTAGAGAAGTGGCTATTTCAACAGGATCTGATGAAGATGCATAAATGGTTTGAAGAGGAGTGTATGTTTGCCTATTGCCGCTTTTACCAGATACAGCAACAGAGTTCATTAAATCTAAAACAGGAATGATTTCCAACATTTCTTTCACCTAAATAGAAAATAAATAAAAGCTAATTCATAAAATCTCATTGCTTAAATTTAGACCATTGTCCAATTTAATCAAACTGAACAAATCTGATTGTTAATTATAAATTATTAGTCTAATTTAATAAATATTTCGTTAGCCAATTCCTTATCCACTGCCAATTGAGTGTTTCCCAATTGGAATACAAAATTAGGGAACTTTTGGATTAGGCAAATTCTAGAACCTGGAATAAGGCCTAAATTCATGATTTTTCTTAATTTACGAGCATCTTCTGTTTTAATATGAGAAACTTCTCCGGATTCACCGCTATGACATGACACCAATGGCACAGAATAGTCATTAGTTAATCCGCCATTATGTTCCCCATGAGGAATAGGATTGTTGTGAGGACAGTTTTCAGGGTTTCCTAAGATTCTGCAAATATTATCCTCCACCTCTTGACTCATGACATGCTCAATTTGATCTGCTAACTCTTCCATTTCATTCATATCAGCTAAAAACAAGTCTGCAACTACCTTTTCAGCAATTCTGTGTTTTCTAACTAAAGACCTTCCAATATATTCTCCAGTTTCAGTTAAGTTAACAAAGCCATCCTCTATTTTGACATATTCCTTTTTGGAAAGCCTTTCAATATCTTCAGCATTGAATTCATCAGCAAGCAATTTCTCTTCATCTTCAAACTCTCGAACCCAAATGTCACGCAAATAATGCTCTATTTCGCTTTTATCCATTTTTAAACTCCACTCCTAAAAAATTAGTAAATCATAAATCATTTGAAAATCATTTAAACATAAACCATTTAATCATTTAAACATAAACCATTTAAAAATCCTTTAAAACATAAACCATTTAATTATTTAATCAAAAATCATTTGAAAATCATATTTTTTATCTTCCTTACGCCATCTTCCATGAATTTATAAGATTTATACTCTGGCAAAATCTCATAGCCACAGTTAGGGCATTTAACTGTTTTGCAATTGATAGGGCAGGAACCACAGTTAATCCCATCACATCTTTGAAAGGTGAATCCACAGAATTCACATTTGATTATTTGATTCCCAATTATTTGTTCATCCATATTATCCCTCAAAACTATCAATAGCTAAAGTTTTATATTTTACATGCTTAACAGATCAAATACCAATCAATAGCTAAAGTTTTATATTTTACATGCTTAACAGTTAAATCCGAACCATCTATAACACTACATTCAAACTGGTTAAAATTAAATTTACAATGAATCCTGTCGTGAATGCTATGACAATACTTAATAATGCATTGAATAAAGCCAATTTAAATCCTCTTTCCTTAATCATAATAATGAATTGAGCTACACAAGGTAGGAACAATGTTAAGGTTATAGATGCAACCAACAATTGAACACCAGTTAACATAGTATGTATTGACATTAATCCTGCAGCACCAAAGTCTCTTCTGAAAAATCCAAGTACAAATGAAGCGCTTGTTTGATCAGGAAGACCAATTGCATTTACAAGAGGACGAACAGCAGCAATAATGAATTCAAAAATACCTACCAAATCAAGAGCCCATATAATAACACTGATTGCTATAAATATAGGAATTAGCTCTTTAATATACATTACAAGACGTGTCCAAGTCTTATTTGCAATGTGAGAAAACTTAGGCCATCTTAAAGGAGGCAATTCCATAAAGAAACTTGGTTGTTCTCCTGGAACAAACTTTTTAGCAAGAATACCAACTACTATAAAGTTTAGTAGAATCATTCCAAACCAAATCAAGACAGACTTTGGATGGGCAGACAATAGTGCCATTATAACTCCAAGCTGTGCAGAGCAAGGTATTGTCAATGCCATAATCATTGTAGCAATGTTTCGTTCCCTTCTGGTTTCCAATGTTCTTGTAACCATTGTTGCCATACTTCCACATCCAACAGCAAGAACAAATGGAATAACGCTTCTTCCGCTTAAACCGATTCTCTTAAATCCATTATCCACCAATAATACAAGTCTAGGGAGATAACCACTGTCTTCAAGTATTGAAAATACAATGAAGAAAAGGGATACAATCGGCAATATAATACCAAAACCATAGGTTATACCAAGAGTGACAATACCATATGGACCTACAATAAGCTCTTGAATAGGAACCCACGGAATGTTATTAACCACCAAACTTATAACAATTGGGTTAATGTACTTTCCAAATACAATATCCTGTAAAAAGTCTACAAGAATTCCCGCTCCAAGCACTCCTACAAAAAGGTAAAGACCGAAGGATAGTACTAAAGCAAGAATAATAAATCCATAAATCGGATGAATCATAATTCTGCTTAATTTTTCGCCAAAGCTATCTTCATCAATATTATTTACGCTATTTATTGTTGTAAAAGTAGATTTTATGTATTTGGCATAATCAGCAAGCTTAAGCTTTGTCAAATATTTGACTGGCTCATCAAATTTAGCCCTTTGCCTATCGATGATTTCAGATAATTGGCTAAAGTCTTCAGTTTTCCTTACCAATTCTTCTGTATCTTCATCTCCTTCAAGCAATGAAACAGCCAAGTATCTTTTAGAAACAGGATATTCTCCATGAATATTATCTTTGATTTCAGAAATAGCTATTTCAATAGACCTACCATAGTCAACATCAAGCAATGATGTTGATTCATTCAATATCTCATCTTCAATTGAATCATAATTGACAATAGTGTGTTTTAACTCATCCAATCCCCTATTTTCTGCAGCCGCAGTTAAAACGATTGGAATTCCCAGCTCATGAGATAGTACCTTTGCATCAACAGATGCTCCAATCTTTTCAAGCTCATCCATCATATTTAAAACGAGAATGACTTCCTTTCCTGCATCAATCAATTGCAATGTAAGATCAATTGACTTTTCAATGTTTTTAGCATCTACAACATGAACCATCAAATCGAAACGCTTGTCCAATACCAATAATTTAGCTACTCTTTCCTCTTCAGTGATTGTATTCAAATCGTAAAGTCCTGGTGGGTCTGTAATATGAACAGTCTTATTTCATATGTAAAATTACCTTCATCAATGTCTACAGTGGTTCCAGGATAATTGGAAACCATTGCAGTTAAACCAGTTAATTTATTAAATGTTAAACTCTTTCCTACATTAGGACTTCCGATTAAAAGAACATTTTTATAGAAAGTAACATCATGATGATTTAAATTAAGTTTAGACTTCTCATTACTCATTTTATCTTCTCAGAAATTAATAAAAAATTAAATAAAATATTTTAATAAAACCTAATTGTTATTTAACCCACATATAATTGCATATATAAATAAACTAAGATTTATGACCCCAAATAAACAATTAGGCATACCTAAATTATTATTGTATTATTGATTATATAAATATTTCTATAAAAACAATACAAAAAATGAATAATTTAATAAAACAAACTGAAAAAATGAATAAAGAAAAAAAAGAAAAAATATTGTTTGGAGAAACAATCTAAAAAAAATGGGGAGAAAAGAAAAGAGAATTCATCTCTTTTCTTATTCAATTGTGTTTAAAAATACTAGCTAAGATTAAAAATAAAGAGAATGAACCCTTAAACATATTATATACTTCATAGTATATAAAGTTTACTTGAAAAATTATAAATTTTATTTGAATTTATTTGATTTTTATAGGAATGAAATTTAAAAATTAATAAAAAATGAAAAGGTGAAAAATAACATTCTTATAATTATCATATGAAAAAAAGATAAAATTGAATAAATAAAAGAAAATTAAAAAATAAATATAAAAACTTTAAGAAAAATTAAAAAAATTAAAAATTATATAAAAATTAAAATAATTAAAAAAATTAAATAATATAAAAAATTAATTAAAAGATAGCTTTAAATATAGTTCCTAATTTCAATGCGAGACGTATAGGCAATTTAAAAGCTACTTTGATAAAATCCTTTGGATCCATATTTTTATAGTCAAGACCATAGAATGCATGGACAATTTGATTAAGATCATCATCACTTAATGAACGAAAAACATCATGGGCCTTTTTTAGTTTAGGAATTGCTCCATGTGTAATTTCATCATATCTAATAGAATATTCTTTCAATCTTTCATGGGAATAATCCTTATCAATAATAGCTTTAGCAGCTACTTGACCTGCAGTCATACCACCAAGAATTCCTAAAATGATTCCTCCACAGGTTATTGGATCCACTTGACCTGCTGCATCTCCACAAATCAATAGATTATCATCATAGATTCTTTCAATCATTCCACCAATAGGATCTCCTCCAACATTTAGCTCTACTGCTTTAGCATTATGCAATGGAGGATAGGATTGGATAAATTCATTTAAAAAATCAATGGCTAGCTTTTCACTTGATGCTTTAATGCCTATTCCAACATTTGCTATGTCATCTCCTTTAGGAAATACCCAAGCATAGCCTCCATTTGTAAAGGCACCTAAATGAAGTTCCACCAAATCCATCCTTTCACAGTTTACTCCAACCATCTCATATTGAACACCAGCCATCATATCCTCTGGTTTTGTTGTTGAATTAATGCCTAATGCCTTTGCAATACGAGATTCAGGACCATCTGCAGCAATAATTATTCTAGTCTTTATTTCAATCATTTCATCCATTTGTTCACAATCAACAAGATAAAATGAGCCATTAGCATCTTCATCATTAGTTATGGACTTTGCCCTTGTCTTAACCATAATTTTAGCACCGGCTCTTGCTGCATCCATAGCCATATACTTATCAAAAACCTTTCTTTCAATAATATATCCTTTTTCAGGTAATATTGATTCATCAAGAGTTAATCTAGTCTTGTCTGGTGCAATGATGACTCCTCCATTAATTCTCTGAACAGCCCATTGAGGATCTGGATCAATTCCCAACCATTTAAGTCCATGGTCATAAATTCCTTCTGCACATCTTTTAGGAGTTCCTATTTCAGATTTCTTATCAATCAGGATTACATCTGCACCACCTAATGCTGCATGTTTTGCAGCAGCAGAACCTGCAGGACCTGCACCAATAACTAAAACATCAGTTTCCAACATATTATCATCTTTAAATAAAAATTCAATTAGATTTTAATATCATATCATTAAATAGAAATACAAATTATTTTCTAATAATTTAATCATTAAATCGAATGCTAATGATTTCTAATTATTTAATCATAAATTAGCAATTCAATATCAGATTCCAACATAGTAAATCATCATAATAGAAATTCAATATCAAATTTCAACACAGTAAATCATCATAATAGAAATTCAATTTTTAAAAATATCTATAATAAATAATTTATATATTTTCTTATCTTTAAAAAAGTATATAAATTTTAATTATTATTATAAGAATTACTTATGAATTTTAAAAAAAAACAATAAAAACACCATATAAAATCTAAAAAAGAAAATACTGAATAAAAACAGTAAAAATCAATTAAAATTATTAATCAAAAAAGATTTTAATACTAAAATAATTAATTTAGAAAAAAATAGTTAAAATTCATTAAAAATAGTAAAAGGTAAAAACTTAGATGAAGGATATTCATTATTAAAAAAACCCATCAAACTAAAAGGATTTATAGGTTGAGGATAAAAACAACAATTGAATAAAATATTCAACCGTTGAACGGGATTAATAATTGATATTAGAATTTATGTAAAGTATTGTTTTCATTTTATTCTAATGAGTTTTTTTAATCATGAATATTCAACTTCAATACTATATTACTAACCAATCATATTTAAATATTTCCGAATGTAAGTACTTACTTGCATCTTAAATAGGAAAAGGATTACTAAAAATTATTTTTAAATAAAATAGGAAAAAATAATAATTTTAGCAAGCAAAAGAATAAAAAAATAATATATACTGAAATAAAAATAATAAAAAAATAATATACTGAAATAAAAATAATTAGAAAAAACGCAACAATAGAAAAAATAAAAAAAGAATAAAAAGAGTGAAAAGCATTAAAAAATTAATTCACTGAAGATGCATCAGGTGAGGTTTTTATTCTAATAATAACAAATGGAGCTGCTAAAAGCATCATGATAACAGAACCGATGAAAATATACATTATGCTTATCTGATCAATGATAAATCCTCCAATCATTGTTCCAATGAATATTGATAAGTTACACATCAGCAGGAAAATACCATTTGCAAACTCAGGAGACTCAGGTACAGCTGAAGTAACCCAATATTGTTAAACTGTATATGCTGATCCGTCAAATATTGAAAAGACCATCAAAGCACAGAACTCCAAGAAAGGCATTTTAACAAGCAATCCAATTATAAATGTTATGACTGCAAAGCCAATAGGATAGAAAAGAACTGTCAGATTTCCATTTTTGCTTAGCAAGTATCCTGATAAAGTTGTTCCAACCATTGATATTAATCCCATAAACAGCAAAGTGAAGAATAAAAACTCAGGATTCATTAAAGTTACAGTACATAAGTAAGTTGAAATATAATTATATGTGATGCTTATACCAATAACTGTAAATAAAACATAAATTATTGAAAATAAAAACTTACTAGACTTTGCATGGCTAATTTGCAAGACAACTGGCTCTTTATTTCCTTCAAAATTAGGAACAAAGAGAAATGTCAATATTAATGATGCAAGATTTATCAAACCATACCATAACATTGCAACTTGGAATCCATAGCTTAATCCTAAATAGGAAGTAATTGAAAGACCTAATATACTTCCTGCAGAAATACCTAAAACAACCTTGTTAGTATCATTTGGACTGATTTTTCCAACTATTGTTAATGCTGCACTAACAGCTATAGGATAGAAAAATGCAGGTATTATTCTAAAAATCAGACAAATTGAATAATCCGTAATAAATAACTCCAATAGATTACATACTGCTGTAATCAATAAAATAACCATTATCATTTTCTTTTTTTTCAAACCTTGAGAATAATGCAGGGGCGAATAAGCTTGAAACACCTAATGTTCCTGCAAATATGCTTGCATATAAGCTTGCATAATAAATGGAAACATGGAAATAAATCTGAATTACAGAAATGATTCCCACTAAACTCAATAAGGTAGACATTGAAAAACATACTGCTGATAATGTCCAAATAATTTTTCTTGACATAATATTTTAATGTATGTTTTTAAAATATTATATATTTTTTGTTAAAAAAAAACTTTATTTATAAATTGAAAAAAGAGATTAAAATCACATAATAATAAAGCTAATAATAAAAGAAGAAATGAAAAAAATTATATAAAAAAATAATTAATAAATGAAAAAAATAAGAAAAAGATTATTATAGGCAAAACAGTCCTAATACTGACTAACCATAACTCAAGATATGCAATTTTTGCCAATGTAAAGACTTATTTTCATAAAAATTAGATTAATGGAAAAAATAATAATTAATGTTTAATTCCATTAAATATAATATTTAAGAAGTCTTTAGCATAATAATCTGATTCCATTCCAGTGGAACTACCATATATTTGCCATAACACGAGAGATTGGAAAATTATACTGAAACACATAATTGATACTGCTTTAGAATTAATATCTTTAATTATACCTTTCTCTAATTGCAATTTAAAGAATTCTTCTAATTTTCCAAGAATTGTGCTTGTGATCTGTGAAATCAAGAGCTTTCGATCTGGAACATCTCTCACTTCTTGCATAGCAACTTTTATAATACTAAAATCGTCATCTGTGAAATTAAACATTCCATAGAAACAACTCTTAAGATAATCTTCAATACTTTCATCTTCAGTAAATGAAAAGTTATCTTCCAATTTTTCTAAAAGTCTATCCATATAAAATTGTTTAGTAACTTCCACTAAATTCTTCTTATTATCAAACTTTCTAAAAATAGTTACTTCATTAACTCCTGCTTCAGCAGCTATTTTCTTAGTTGTAGCTTTTGCAGCTCCTTCAATTTGAAGAATTTTAAATGCCGCTTTAATAATTTTTTCTTCAGTATTCTCAGTTTCGCCTAACATAATATTGATTATTAATATTCATCATATATAATTATTTACAAAATTTTCTCGTAAAGAAATATAAAATATTAAAAAATATCTAAATCAGAATTCTCGTAAAGAAATATAAAATATTAAAAAATATCTAAATCAGAATTCTCGTAAAGAAATATAAAATATTAAAAAATATCTAAATTAGATACATTTATATAATTTCTAAAAGATAATAATAGATGAGGTGAAAACTTGGATGATGTATTTAAAATCATTATAGGTGCATTTTTTTTGATCCTCGTCATAGGCTGTGGGGTAATACTTTTTAATCAGCCAACTAAAAACGTGGTCGACGATGCAACTATAGCTGATGTTATAGAAGATAAAGTAAGCGATTTTAAAGATGGGGGAAGTGTAAATATTACAAATAATAATCAAAATGTGACTTATACTATTAGCTCTTCAAAAACTAATTCTAATTCGAATTCTAATTCGAATAATGCCAATGCCAACAATAATAACGGCAAATCATCATACTCTATTTCAAGTAATGATAAAGATACCGTTACTAATGTTGCAGTAGGCTCTGAAAAATCAGAAAGCGGCGTTTCAGCAGGGCATGTAGTTAAAAATTCACATGAAGATAAAGGTTATTATTACCAAATCAACTACAATGATGGTAATTTCCGTCAATATGATACCAAAACAGGAAATCTCATAGGTTCTACCTTTGATGAAGATCAAGCCAAACTTGGTGTTACAGGCGGACAATTAGTATAATCTTTACTTTTCCCCTTTTTTTATTTTTTTAATTTTTTTACATTTATAAAACTAATTTTAACATTATTAACTCAAAAAAACTAATTTTAAAAATATCAAAAAAAAAAAAAACTAATTCTAACATTATTTACTCAAAAAAATACTAAGTTTAGAATAATCAACATAAAAAAGACTAATTTTTAATTATTAACTCAAAAAATAAACAAACTAATACTGAAACAATATTAAAATAAATGAGTTAAAGAATTTATTAAATCTTATTTTTACATAATATGCTCAATTATATCAATAATTATAAATAAAATATAATAGATATATAAATATACTTTATAAATTATGGATGCGGGATAAATCATGCAAAGTCAAGTAGAAAAATATATGATAATTATTACATTTATATCATCATTCTTTACTGTATTTGTATTAAATGGAGTAGTTATTGGAGTTCCTACAATTGCTCAAGAATTTGGAATGAATAACCTTACTCAAAACTGGATTTTAAACATTTATACATTAATTGCAACAATGCTTACAATTCCAGCAGGGCAAATTGCAGGAAAATATGGTTTTAAAAGAACATTAGCTATTTCAAATTCAATCTTTTTAATCGGATTGATTGGATCAGTCATTGCATTTTCAACAGAAACATTTTTAGTTTCCAGAATTGTACAATCTGTTGGTACATCATTTGTAAATGTATGTGAAATTGCAATCCTTACATTAGCAATCAGTAAATAGAATAGAGGAAAAGCGTTAGGGCTCGTTGTTACTGGAGTTTATTTAGGTACTTCAGCATCCCCTGTTATAAGCGGTTTCCTTGTTGAGCACTTTGGATGGAGATCCATATTTTTCGTATCAATAATTTTCATAGCATTATGTGTATACTTAATCAGCTCTAAAATCAAACCTGAATGGAAAACAAATGAAAATGACAAGATTGATAAAATCGGCTCACTATTATATATGATTAGTATAGGTTTAATCATCTATGGATTCTCTGCATTAATAACACAAATTGGTCAAATATGCGTTATTGTAGGAATTATTTTAGGAATAATATACGTCTTATTTGAATTAAGACAAGAATCTCCAGTATTCGATGTTAGATTATTCAAAATTAAAACCTTTGCTTCATATAATGTAGCTGGAATGTTCGGATTCTTTGCTGCTATGAACTTTACAACTCTAATAAATTACTATTTCCAATATGTAAAAGGTTTTGGACCAGAACTAACCGGTTTTATATTGATTGTTAGTCCAGTAGTAATGTCTATTACAGCTCCAATTGCTGGAAGACTCTCTGATAGGATACATCCTCAAAAACTTGCTGCAATTGGTATGGCAATAGCTACAATTTCCATGATACTCTTATCATTCCTAGACCAAAATACTCCAATGTATATTATTATAATTGCAATGGCATTGCAAGCTTTAGGTACAGGATTATTCTCCTCTCCAAACATGAATGCTATTGTAAGTTCTGTTGATGAGAAAGATGCAGCATTTGCATCTGCAGGTCAATTAACAACCAGAGCTATTGGTCAAGCAATGAGTTTAGGTCTTTTAACTGTAGTGTTCTCATGGATTATGGGTGATTTAGTATTTAGTTTAGGATATGCAAGCTTAATTGTACGAGCTATACAAATAATCTTCATAGTATGTGTTTTCACAAATATACTATCTATAGTCGCTTCATTTATTGGAATAAGAGCAGATCATAAAATTACTAGATAAAAATAGCTCATAGAATATTTAAATTTTAAAAAAATATAAAAAATAGAAAATAATTATTGATAAGATCTACTTCTTATCAAACTCTTTTTTTTTGAAAAAATAGATTAAATATAAAACTCTTTTATAAAAAAACTACAAAAATAATAAAAAAAAATAGATAAAATCTTAAACTCTTTTTAAAAAACTACTAAAAATAATAAAAAAAAAATAGATTAAATATAAAACTCTTTAATAAAAAAAACCACTAAAGATAATAAAAAAAAATAGATTAAATTTTAAATTCTTTTTTTAAAAATAAAAATAAAAAATTAAATGATAGCTATAAATCTATCAATCTCTTTTTTAAAAACTGCTAATTATCATGGTTTAGAAGCAATGATAATGTCCTTGACATTATATGGAGGAAGTTCAATCTTATAGCCTAAAATTTCTATTAAAGCTTCCATACCTCTTCTACCAGTGTATAAAATTTGATATGTGTTTTCAGGAATGAATATGATTCCACCGGTTCTGACTTTTGAAAAGATCTCTAAAATTATTTTTACCCTTTCATCTGCATTTTTATCTACTAAACCCTTATTTAAGTTAATAATAATGAAATCAAAATTTCCTTGTGCCTTATCAATTTCGTCAACATTTATCTGTAACATATCAACGTTTTCTACGAATTGGTCAGTTACAAAAAGTCCAGTACCATATTTATTAGTTTCCATAACTAAAGGCTTGATTTCATCTAAGTATCCTCATCATCCTTTTCTAAAACCTCAGTTTCATCTTCAGAGAGAATTAATGAAAATGCATTTTTCTCAACGGCCCTTAGGAATTTTAAATTCTTATCAAGTTCAGCAGCATCCTCATGAACAAAAAAGACAGTTCCATCACTGGTACCTACATCCTTTGTTTTTCTGAAAAACTTTGCCCCGTAATTAGGGGATAATGAAGTGCTGTGATATGCCTTTAATCTATTGCTCATTTCTGCCATAGGAGAGGAACGGGCAATCATATCAGATGGAACAATAAAGAATTTCAATGTTCCATGAGCATATAATTCATATTTTCTCTTTAAGTTTTCTTCGAATCGTTCTGGCTTTAAATAGGAGTCTAAGATACTATCGGTTTCATGCTGACCGGAAATTTTATCTACAAAGTCTGCAGGCATATTTCCACCCATAGGACGACAGTTAACTTCAATTAAGACAGGCCCCTTATCATCAATCATATACTCTCCATGAACCTCACCATATTGAATTCCCAATGCATCTGCAACCTGATAAGCATATTCCACCATCTCAGCTTCACCAAGGTCTAATTCATTGACAGTCCTGCAGGAATCATAAACCATTGCCCCTTCTGAAGTCTTTATTTTATTGTACTTCCAAACGGTTGTTACACGATGGATTCCCTTATGGGATACTGTATTAACTATATACTCTTCACCGCTTATGTATTCTTGAACTAAAAGCTCAGTGATTTGATCTCCAAAACGATTAACATCATGGAATAATAGATTGAGTGTTTCAATCAAATCATCCCTATCATTACAAATACGAACATTTGCAGAACCTGAACTGTAGGTAGGCTTTAAAACAACTTCTTTAAATCCTTCGCTATCATAAAATTCCAAAGCCTCTTCTGAACTATAAACAACATGTCCCCTAATTGAACGAAGACCATATTCCGCAATCCTCTCCTGCATCTTATCCGTCCTAGTCATTGCTGGAAGATTTTCAATCGGATTGCCTAAAAGACCTAGTTCATGAGATAGTTGTGTTGTCAAAACAACTCCCCTTTAACTTCCTGGAACAATTAAAAGGGGATCATATTCTTTTACCATCTCAATATTTTCCTCTAATGTGTCCTTTTCATAAATAATTTCAAAATCATGATTAATTAACTTATATCCCTCATGAATATATTCATTATATTGCCTTCCATCATCAGTATCTGCAACTTGCAATTCCAATACAATAGGATTATATCCTCTATTAATAATATCTTCTATAAAATTTTTTCCTGTAGATATACAATCTACAACTATAATATTTCTCATTTTTTTCGCCTAACCTAATTTGAAAAAGATTTTATAAAATTATCACTATGTGATATTTTTATCCGTTAATTCTATAGTATAATATAAATTTTCACTGGTTTTCAATCTATTAAATATATAGTTAATAAAAATTTTCACTACACTTTTCAATCTATTAAGTATATAGTTAATAAAAATTTTCACTACACTTTTCAATCTATTAATTATATAGTTAATGAAAATTTTCACTACACTTTTCAATCTATTAATTATATAGTTAATGAAAATTTTACTATGGTTTTGAATCTATTAATTATTAGTTAAAAAAATATAATAAACTTAAATAATGCTTCTAAAATTAAAAGAAATAATAATTAATTAAAAATAAAAAAATTAAAGAAAGATTATTTTGATTAAAATAATCTCTTTAATAAAAAATAAGATTATTTCGGATTAGAAGCTACAATAATCTCTTTAACATTGTATGGAGGAAGCTCAATCTTATAGTCTACTACTTTGATTAAAGCTTCAACACCTTTTCTTCCATTATCCATTAATTGGTAAGTGTTTTTTGGAATGAAAATGAATCCGCCAGTTCTGGTTTTTGAAAAGATATCTAAAAATAGCTTTACCTTTTCATCAGACTTTTTACCAATCAAGCTTTTGTTTAAGTTGATGATGATAAATTCAAACTTACCTAAAATTTCGTCAAGCTGATCCTCAGTTACCTGTAAAATGTCTATGCCTTCTACAAATTGATCAGTTACAAAAAGGCCAGTACCATACATTTCAGTTTGTTGAACCAATGGGAACACTTCATTTAAATATTCCTCATCACTCTTTTCAGGAATTTCCAATGCTTCATCACTGAGGATTAAAGAAAAAGCATTTCTTTCAACTGCCCTTAAGAAGTTAAGGTTTTTGTCCACTTCAGTCTTATCTTCATGAACTAAATACACTGCCCCTCCACTGGTATTCACATCTTCAGTTTTAGGATAAAAAATTCCATTGACACGAATAGTGTCTAAGGAAGTGCTGTGATAAGACTTTAATCTATTACTTATTCCTGCCATTGGAGATGAACGAGCAATCATATCAGATGGAACAATAAAGAATTTTAGATTACCATGAGCAAACAATTCATATTTTCTCTTTAAGTTTTCTTTGAAACGTTCCGGCTTTAAGTATGAATCAAGGATACTGTCGGTTTCATGCTGACCGGAAATCTTGTCCAAGAACTCTGCAGGCATATTACCACCACATGGACGACAGTTTACTTCAATTAAAACTGGTCCATCCTCATCAATCATATATTCTCCATGAATTGGACCATATTTAAGCCCTAATGCGTTTGCAACAGCATAGGCATATTCCACCATTTCAGCTTCACCAAGGCTTAACTCATTAACAGTTTCACATGAATCATAAGCAAGAGCTCCTTCGGAAGTTCTTATCTTATTGTACTTCCAAACAGTTGTTACACGATGAGTGCCCTTATGAGATACTGTATTTACAATATATTCTTAACCTTTGATTCTCTCTTGAATCAAAAGGTCTTCCAGCATATCACCATAATGATTTATATCATTAAACAAGGCATTTACTGCATTAATCATCTCATCTCTATTTAAACAGATACGAACATTTGTTGAACCTGCACAATAATTAGGTTTTACTACAACCTCATCCAAACCCTCATTATCATAAAATGCTATAGCTTCATTTAAAGAGTGAACAAGTTTTCCCTTAATTGAACGAAGACCATGCTCAGCAATTCTTTCCTGCATTTGGTCTTTCATAGTCATTGCAGGAAGATTTTCAACATCATTACCTAAAAGACCTAACTCTTTAGATAATTTTGTTGCTAAAATAATTCCTCTTTCATGACCTGCAACAATTAATAAAGGGTCGTATTTTTTGACTTCCTCAAGGGTTTCTTCAAAAGTTTCCTGCTCATAAATCATTTCTATATCATAAGGAATTCTTTTATAATCATTAATGACAAATTCTGCAAAATCTCTTCCACCAGGAGTTTCTGCAACTTTCAAGTCTAATGCAATAGGGTTATATCCCCTATTGATAATATCTTCAACAAAATTTATTCCAGTAGATATACATTCAACAACAATAATATTTCTCATTTTATCTCCCTTTATAAAATATTTAAAGGCATAAATTTTATTTTCAAGTATCTGATAATTCATTAAAAATAATATACATTAATAGATGTATATTTATTGATATATAAAAATTTTGATAATAAGATAAGTTATCTAAATGTAAATGAATGAAATGATGCAAAAGAATAAAAATTTAATTAAAAAAATTAGTCATAACTATTAGTTAATAGACTAAAAATTTAATTAAAAAAATTAGTCATAACTATTAGTTAATAGACTAAAAATTTAATTAAAAAAATTAGTCATAACAATTAGCTAATAAACTAAAAATTTAATTAAAAAAATTAGTCATAACAGTTAACTAATAGACTAAAAAACTGATTAAAAAAAAAAATAAAGTCATACAGTTTACTAATAGACACTTGTCCAAGAAAAATAATGAATCCAATGTAATTATCAAAAACTTATTAAATGAAAAAATAAAAAATAATATTAGAAAATTTTAAAAATCTAATCAACATGGAGTAATCAAATGACTGATAAATCACACTGGAGCTCAATAAGCACTTTTATTCTTGCAATGGTTGGTTTAACAATTGGTATTGGGAATATTTGGCGTTTTAGCTATGTCTTCTACAACAATGGTGGAGGATCATTCTTTATTCCTTATCTTATTCCAATTCTTGTAATGGGAATACCATTTTTAATCTTGGAATATGGTTTGGGATTCAGTTCAAAAAAGAGCTTTTCAAAGTTGTTGCATGACATTAATCCAAAATTTGAGATAATAGCTTGGATTTTAGTGCTCTTTGTTTTTATAGTTGTAATATATTATATGGTTATTCTAAGTTGGGATTTTGTATATCCATTAAACAGCTTTACATTTGGATGGGGAACTAACCCTGCAGCATTCTTTACTGCAAATGTTGGAGAATCCTCTGATTTAGCTGGAATCGATTATCTGATAATTCCTACATTCATTAGTATTATAATATTGTGGGGATTATTCTGGTTTGTTTCAAATAGGGATGTTGATAAGGGTATCGGCAGAATATCCAGAATTCTTATGCCTTTGCTTTTCATTATCATGTCTTTTATTCTGATTTATTCATTTACATTACCTGGTTTCCATTTAGGATTGGTCACACTGCTTAATCCGAATTGGGGAATGCTTTTAGACATTGACATTTGGCTTGCTGCATTTGCTCAAATAATCTTCTCATTAAGCATTGGCCAAGCGATGGTTTATACCTATGCAACATACTTGTCTGAAGAGTCTAAATTAATCGATAATGTGTTAATGGTAGTTGTATCCAATTGTTTATACGAAATCTTCGTTGCTATAGGAATATTCTCTATTTTAGGATACATGTCTGTAACAAGCTCAATTCCAATAACCGAATTGATTACTGAAGGAACAAGCCTGATTTTTGTAGTTCTTCCAGAAGTCTTTGAAGTGATGGGTCCTATTGGAAGAATAATAGCTCCATTACTAATGTTATCAATCCTTTTTGCAGGATTTACATCATCATTAGCCCTATTTGAGCCTTTATTGTATTCAGTTTGTGAAAAATTCAACTGGTCTCGTAAAAAAGGAGTCAGTGTTTTAGTTATCATTGCATGCTGTGGATCTTTATTGTTTTCAACTGGAATAAGCAGTTATTTGGTTGAGATTGTAGATACATTTGTTAATGAACTTGGAATTTTGATTCTGATAGCTATTCAAGCAATAATATTTACATGGTATTATGACTTTGAAAAGCTGATTCCTATCTTAAACAAGCATTCAAGGTTTAAAGTAGGAAAAACATGGAAATTAACCCTTAAATATTTGCTCCCATTAATGCTGATTGTAATGTGGATCGTTGGAATCTACGATTTAGTGAGAGATATGGATATTTTTAAAATGTAGATTTATCTATTCATAACAGTGCTTGTCCTTGTTGTAGCATTCATTTTATTTAAGCTAAAACCAAAAAACCCAATAGAAAATTAAAAAATAAACCTATTAAAAAAAGTAAAAATTAATAGAAAATAAGAATAATAAAACTATAAAAAAAAGTTAAAACTAATAGAAAATTAAAAAATAAACCCAATTAAAAAAAAGTAAAAATTAATAGAAAATTAAAAAAAAACCTATTAAAATTAAAAAAAAACCTATTAAAATTAAAAAAAAACCTATTAAAATTAAAAAAAAATAATAAACAAACTTATTTAAAAAAAAATATTAAAAGAAAAGATTTAGAAATAGAATTCAGGCTCTTTTCTTTCTGCATTTGCACTTTCAAATTCTGGTTTAGTAGCTTCAAATGCTTCTCCTATAAATCCTCTTGCATTTTCAGGACAAATGCTTATGCATGAAGTGCATCTTGAACATAAGTCAATGTCTACATCAAAGGGTCATCATCAGGAATTGCCTTTTCTGGACAAACACCTACACATTCTAAACAGAATACACATTTTTCATCACATGATACAACAAATGGAAGTTTCTTATAATCAACATAAGGTCTGTTTCCAGGGATTTCCGCTTCTAATGAACCGCCATTTTCTATTTTTTCAATTGCCTTTTGTGCAAATTCATTGATTTTTTCCACATCTGATTCATCAGGTCTTCCTACTGCAACACCATCAAAGATTGAATGATGGCTAATAGTGGAAGCTGCCGCAATTACATCAAACTTATTTTCCTTAAGCAAATCAACCAATTCAAGCAGTGCATCAGTTACATGTGCATTTCCATAATTTACAACTGCAATGGCTTTTGTATTGTCACCAGTTATTTTAGACAATCTTGTTGAAGCTGTTTTTGGAATTCTTCCTGCAAAGACAGGCATTCCAACGATAACTACATCAGCAGCGCCAAATTCCTTAGCATCATTAAAGTACAATAAATCACAGATCTAATTTTCTTCATCAAAGTTGCTTGCAATTTGATTAAGCACTTTTTTTGTAGTTCCTGATGGACTAAAAAATATATTTGTTACTTTCATATCCTCACCTTTAAAGAAATTTTAAAATTATAAAAATATAAAAAATCATGATAAAAATTATTTTATAATAAAAACCTAATTAAAATAAAAATAATTTTATTGAAATAATATTATTAAAAAAATAAAAAATAAAAATGAAAATGATAAATGATTGATGGAAAATATAAATGAAAATGAAAAATACAATGAAATATCATTTAAACAAAAGTGAAAAAATTCAAAAAAACAATACAATTTTTACACTAAAATCTGAGAAAAAATAATGTGTTCATTCTCTGAAATTTTCATCAATGTATTCATCAAGTTCTAAGTAAGACTCTTCGATTAATTGATTGATTATTTCATCTGATAACTTTGATAGTTCATCTGTGTCAATATCAATATCAACATCTATATCAAGCTCATTATTTTCATCATTATAATCAATTTTGATGTTAATATCCATTGCCAAAATTTCTTTTTGAGATTCAACTGAAGAAAAAATTTTCTTCTCAATAATATCTGAAAAGAAATCTGAAATATCATCAAGATCCTCTTGTGATAATTTTTTAAGTTTTGATACCATATTCACTCACCAAATTTTTTGATAAAAAAAATTTTCAAAACCAAAACTCTGATTATTGAAATAATTTTATAATATACGAATTAAAATTTTTGAAATAAAAAAAGAAAAAGCTTGTTGGATGGTTGCTTGCATTTCTTCAAGTTTTTTCATGACTCTTTCTTCTTGACGGGTCATGGTTTGTTGTCTTAATTTAAGAGTTTCAACTTTGTCTTCAAGCTCTTCTAAAGTAGAGTCACGTTCTACTTTAATAAGTAAGTTTCCTGCAGATTTGAATACTTCTGCTCCTTCTGGAGTCTTTTTAAGTTCTTCAAGTGCAGTTTCGGTTTCTCTTAATTGAATGTCAACATTTTGTTTTTGAACAGTAACAGCTTGAGCTTGTTGTTGTAATTGTTGGAATTGGTTTAATTGATGTTGTATATTTTGTGGAATTTCCATATTTTCACCTTAATTCTTTTTTATAATAATTGCATAATTATATTAGTTTAATTTTTTATTCTTAAAAAATTTAGAAAACAATAATTGATTTTTAGAAATTATCATTTCATTAGCTAATAAATCATTATATTATAATATATTATTAGTTCTATATTTAAAACTATTGTTTCAAAGAGACTTTAAATTGAAAAAATTAAAAAAAATCAATATTCAGTCAAAAGATTAAATCTCAGAAGACAAATCAATCCATTAATCAGGAATTCTCAATCAATCCATAATCTCAAGAGACAAAACAATCCATTAATCATAAATTCTCAGTTAATTCATTAATCTCAACAGCCAATTTAATCCATTTAATTGCTGAATTGATAGATGCTCTAAATGAAGTAGCATCCTCTGCATCTATTGTGATAATGATTTGATTGTTCTCTAATTTCAAATCCATAGATGACCTATAATCTGGAGAAGTTTCAAATTCAAGCAAAATAGAGTCATAAACAATTTGGGCTTGTTCTTCTGAATCAAAATCAATTACAATATCACTATTGATTGATTTTAGAATATCGCTTTGGCTAATGTGAATCTCTCCTTAAAATAATAATTTTCTTATTTCTCTATCAATAATTAATTATCAACTATCTTTTAAACATTAATCTAGCAAATAATTAATTATCAACTATCTTTTAAACATCAATCTGGCAAATAATTAATTATCAACTATCTTTTAAACATCAATCTGGCAAATAATTAGCAAATAATTAATTATCAACTATCTTTTAAACATCAATCTGGCAAATAATTAATTATCAACTATCTTTTAAACATCAATCTGGCAAATAATTAATTATCCGCTATCTTTTTTACATTAATCTGAAAATCTATTTGTTCCCCTTTCTTATTGACAAAATAGATTATTGCAAAGTTCTTATCATCATCATAATCTGCATAGGAAATTCTTATGTAATTTGAATCCTGAGGTTCTGTAGTAACTTCAATCCCTAAGACTTCAGCTAAAATATCTAATTCCCTTACGCTGGATCTGATCTTTAAGTCTTCAGGCTTAATGTGAAGACGTTCATTTGTAGTGTTTACAGAAATAAGCAATGCCAATTTCTCATTAGCTTCCAAATCATAAAAAGTCAATTTGCTTGGGTTTCCCTTTATCTGATAAACTAAAACAAGGCCATCATAACCTAATTGACTAGCTTTGACAAGCAAATCCCTTAAACTGCTCTTTCCTCTATTGGTATAGTCAAAGCCGAAAGCATGAGAGAAATTCTTACAGAAAGTTCTGGTTTTCTGAGATGGTTTTCTTGAAGTAGAAATAAGCATAGTAATCCTCTTTGATATTTTTTAATTTATTGTTTAACAGGAATTAGAAAATAGATAGTGTTAAAATCAGTTAAAAATAAAAATCACATTAAAATAAAGAAAATGCTAATTTTAATATAATATATTAAAATTAGAAAATAGCTAAAATAACTAAATAGCTATAAATATTAAAAATAGAAATGTTGTGGCTTCAACCACTAAGCTAAATAGTTATTAAAAGATAATCATGAACAACAATCGAAATCATCATTCAAAATATTAATCATAAAACTAATATTTAATAACTATCTTGCTTTTACGAGTTTTCTGACTTCTGGAACTTTTTTAAATAAAATCCTATATCTACATTTAGGACATTTATTTTCCATGTAACCTTTGTGGTCAACTTCAGTTCCACATTCAGGACATCTGTACAATTATTCTCCTCCAACTACTCTTTTAATGTTACGGGTTGCAGCTTTTACCATAGGAGTTTGAGGTACGTATGCACCGCCAGTAAATACTGTACCGCATTTTTTACATTCCCAAATTCCAGCACTTACTCTTTTTACGTAAGGTCTGTCACATTTAGGACAAACATGTTTCTTTTTCATGTTTTCTTCAATTTTCTTAACTTGTCTTTTTGCTTTTCTTCCGTATCTAGCACCAAATCTGCCAGTAATACCAACTTTTTTTGTTCTTGCCATTTAAAATATCTCCAGTAAAATTGAATTAATTAAATAAGTCATTAAGCTTCAACACCTACAAAGCTTAACGTATATATTATTTAATCTGTCATCGATAATCTCGATTCAATTTCTTAAATCGATAAACAATAAATATGATAGTAAATAAGACATACTCTTGTCTTAATTGATAAGATTAAATAAAAAAATCTGCTTTACTAATTATGAAACATAAAATAATTAAAATAAAGAGAATATTTGTTAAAATTATAAAACCATTACAGCATTTAGGCTATAAATTTAACTAATAATATAATATAGTAATTAAAAGTATATAAACTTAATGGTTTTTTAGATAATTTAATTAGAAAAAATAGCTATTTTGTATTCTAACTTAAAATAAATCTTTAAATTCCTAATTAAAATATAAAATTAAAGTATTTTTTACAATAAATATTTATATTAAAACAATTTTGTAAAAAAAGAATTAAAAAAAATATATAAAATATTTTAAAAATTAAAAAATTAGTCAAGATAATGATCCATTAACTTGACTTTTTATATTTAATCCAAATAGGAAAGCAAATCGTCTTTAGTGGTAAATGCCATATGTACAGCATCAAGGATTTCATCTCTGGTTAAAGGTGCTTCTCCACCTTTTTGCATGGAACAGACATGATTTCCTTCATCGGTTACACCGATAGTGATTCTTGCATCCAAGATTTCTTCCTCTTCTAATGAAGGATCTAAAATTAATCCATTGCCGATTTTGACAAAGGTAGATAATGCTAATTTGTCCCTTATTGGCAAGTCCATTGTTTCATCTTCAGATAAGACAATTTCATCATCAATATATTCAGCAACAGGCAATTTAGTGTTCATTAAAGCTGCCATTACAGCAAGGTTAGATGCGTCAAAGAGATTTCCATCGTAATCGATTACATGCAAGTCAATGAAAAGCATCCAAACTTTTTTGCCTTCTTCAATACAAAGCTTTTCTAAATCCACTAGTTCACTTTCACGAATTCCACGATCTACAACACGTGCAAGTTCAATTGATTCAGGACTAGGTGGACCTGGTTCAAATCCAGGAGCAGCCATTGGCAAGAGTTCACAATTGGTCATTAATACACCTAAATTAGGAGTGTCACCAAATGGTTCACCAATAGTTGGCTTTACACCTACAATAACTTGGGTGTCACCTAATTTTACAAGCTCTTCCATCAGCTCTTTTACCATCATTTATAAGTCTTGTAATACTTCTTCTAGTAATTTCTGGTACAATATCCATATTTTCACAACCTATTCAGAGCTATACCTAGCTTTTAAAGCTTCATGTTGGAGTTGGCTAATTTTTCTGCATCCTTCCATAGTTAAATCCAAAGCTTCTTCAAATTCTTCTTCAGTTAAGTTACCGTCTGCTTGAAGTAAAGTGATTTCACCGGTTCTTGGCATCATTGCTATAGGAACATCAGCTTGTCCTTCCTTATCCTCTTTTTCAGATAAGTCTAATACAACTTGGTCATTTACTTTACCTGCAGCACAGCCTACTACAATATCCTTCATTGGAATTCCTGCATCAGCTAATGCTACAGCAGCTGCAGTAATTCCTGCACAACGGGTTCCTCCTTCTGCTTCAATTACTTCAATTGATACATCCACCATTGATCTTGGGAAAGATTCCAACATTAAAGCAGGTCTGAGTGCATCAGCAGCAATTTTAGAAATTTCAGTTGATCTTCTGTCTGGGCCAGGTCTTTTACGGTCATCTACTGAAAATGGAGCCATGTTATATCTTACTCGAATTACACCAGTATTAGGTTTTAGTAAACGTCTAATATAGGATTCTCTTGGTCCATAAACAGATGCTAAAATTTTATTTCCACCAACTTCCAAATAAGCAGAACCGTCTGCTCTTTTTAAAACGCCAGCTTCAATTTTTATTGGACGGAATTCATCGTATGCTCTTCCGTCAACTCTTAATTCTTTGTCATTTGAGATAATAAAAAACACCTCTTCTGCATCACATTTTAATAGTCATATAAATTATTATCAATAATAATAAATTTTAAAATTCAACAGCTTAAATACCTCTTCCTTGTGAAATGTTTAAAGTAGGGGATTTAGAATTATCTGCACGGCTAAAATCGTAAGAAGACTTATTTTTCTTTTTTTGTTCATTTATGTATTCAAAGGTATCTAAAAATTTAGGTTTTTTAGATTTGTCTTCCTTATCATCTTCAGCCTCTTCATCATCTTCTTCCTCAGATTCTTCATCCTCTAATTCATCATCAAAGTCTTCGAATCCTTCTTCATCTTCTGAATCATCGTTGAATTCTTCGATATCTTCATCTTCAGTATCCTCATCTTCAGAGTCATCAAACATTTCGTCATCAGAGTCTTCATCATCAATGTCTTCAAAGTCATCAGCTTCATCTTCCAAGAATCCTTCTTCAGCTAATTCCTTTTCAACCTCTTCTCTGAAATCTTGAAGTTCAGGTTTTTTCAAGCCATCTTCAAAAGCTTCTTCTTCCACTTCAGGTTCTGCTTCCTCTTCTTCTTCTGGAGGCAATTCACCATCAATAAGTAAGCAAAGCTTGTTTTTGATTCTGTCAGTTAAACCAGAGGTATGAGCTTCTTTTTCGATTAATTTGATAACATTTTTAACGATTTGTTCCATGTCTTCATTACCTTTTACCCAAACAAGACCATTTTGACCGACTACAATCTTACAGCCGGTTTTATCCTTGATCATGTTAATCATAGAACCTTTTTTACCAATTAAACGAGGCACTTTGGTAGGAGCAATATCTACAATAACTCCACCTTTGAATTTACCCATTCCACGGCCTTTTAATCCTAATTTAACCTTTTTCACTTCATCGACATCGACGATTCTTAAGAAAAGAACATCACCAATATCAAATACTCTGCTCAATTCCTTTTTCTCTCTTCCAAATACTTCTGATGCAGGTAAGATACCAGAGTATGGTGAGTTAATGTCTACTCCCCACATTGAAAATCTGACATCGTCAATTTTACCGATAACTACATCACCTTTTTTAGGAAGATATTTGCTTTTTAAAGGAATTACACTAATTTTCTTATTTCTTAAAGAAACTAAACCCAAGAGTTTGGAACATATTTTTCCATCATCTTCAAAGGTCCCTCTTCCTGAATAATAATCATCTTCTGCTAATAATTCTCCAGGAACAACTAAATCTTTTTCATTCACATATATCATACATATACTTCCCATAAGAGTATATTAAATTCAACAACACTCTAAATTAACAGCTATAACATTAAATCTGATTTCCATAAAAAGACATAATTATTATAGACAAACCCTAATCTATTCATTAACCTCTTATTTGCAAATAAATAAATTATAGAATTAATTGATTAATTTAGTTTCAGCTTCTCCTCCTGAGATAGAAGCCATTTTATGATTAAAATCATCTTGAAGACCACCAGGCATCTCTACAATTCCAATCCAAGAACCATCTTGTTGCCATTCTTCATTTATAATATTTCCAAATGGACGAATTGCAGAATAAGCATTGCCTGCAGCTGTGCTTGGCAATCTAACAGCCCTTTTAACTTTTTCAAATTTAATTGGAATTAAAACTTTAATTGCTTTTAAAGCAGTTTGAACTTGTTCATCCACAGATTTAAATGGGTCAACTTTAACTTTAGCCTCATTCATAGCATTTTCAATTCTGACTGCAGGATGTGGAAGACCATTTTGAGGATTGATACCCTCTCTGGCTATTTTAGCAATAACCTGTTTTCTTTTATCCTCTTGCATCTGTCTTCTTTGTTCAGCAGTCAGTTGAACATTTCCTTTTTGAAGAATTTGAGCAGCCACTTCCAAAACATCAATTGTTTCAAATACCTTTTTCATAGATTCCTCAGAAGCCTTATCCCCTTTTTTGGAATCTTTAAATATTTCTTCAACAGCTAAAATATCTTCAATGTTAATCTCTTTTTCATAATCAGGATTTCTAAAGTCTGCAGCTAAATCAGGATCAACTAAAATTTCAAATTTTTCTCCAAAAGATTCATATCTTGCAATTATAACATCATCTATATTTACCATGCGTACTCACCTAATCCAATACAATTTGATAACTGCCTATCAATACATTTTAAAAATAATGCAATAAATCAATGAATAATTTTATGATTAATTAATGAATTAATTTATGAATAAATTAATGTATAAAATATTGAATAAAATATTGAATAAATTAATGAATAAAATATTGAATAAATTATTGAATAAATCAATGCAATAAAATAATACAATAGATCAATGCATTTTAATAAATAAAATGTAAGATAAACCTAAAATACATTTAAATAATAAAAATGTAATTATGAACTTTTAAATACCTTAAAAAAGGTAAAATAAAAGAGTTCTTAATTATAAAGAACCCTATTAAAAATTAAAACATAGAATCATTAGAAAAATCAGTTAAATGTATTTAACGATTCTTCCAATATGCTTATGCTCTTTCAAGAATTTCTCTGTAAGAATTAACTTAATGCCGAATTTAGCAGTTTTTCCTTACAGTTTTGCTCTTAATAACTTTTTTGATAATTGCTTTTTTTACAAACATTTTCATCAATAAGCATTAAAGAGAATCCTATTGAAAAGATAATTTAAAATTATTCTTCATCAGAACTTTCTTCTCCAAATTCTTCTTCAGCATCAGCTTCGTTAGTTTCAGCTTCAGATTCATCTGCAGTTTCTTCAGCTTCTTCTTCGGATTCTTCTTCCTCTTATTCAGCATTTCTCTCAAGAAGAGCTTCAACATACTCAGATACTTCATCGTCAGAAAGTTTTCTGTAAGCTTGAGTATCTACTTCAATTACAGCTATTTCAACACTTTGAGGAGTTGTTCTGCCTTCAGTAGCTTCATAAAGTGCATCTAAACCTAAGTTGATTGCATCTTCAAGGCTTAAATCATCTTCATAGCTTTCTTCAAAGACATCCATAGCTGCTTGTACGCCAGATCCAATAGCTGTAGCTTTGTATTCAATTAAAGCTCCACTTGGGTCTGTTTCGAATAATCTAACTTCTTCACCATTCACTCCACCAATGATCAATGCAGAACCGAAAGGTCTTACACCACCATTTTGAGTGTACATTTGTTTCATGTCACAGATTTTCTTTGCGAGACCTCCGACAAGAATTGGTTCATTGTAAGTTATTTTATTAATTTGAGATTCAATACGTGCTCTTTCGATTAAAGCTCTTGCGTCAGCTACAAGACCAGAAGTTGCAGCACCAATGTGGTTATCAATTTGGAATATTTTTTCAATAGATTTTGCTTCAACTAATCTGCTGACAGTTCTTTTATCTACAATGAGAACTACACCATCTTTTGATTTAAGACCTAAAGATGTGGTTCCTCTTTTAACAGCTTCTCTCGCATATTCTACTTGGAAAAGTCTTCCATCAGGGCTGAATACAGTAATTGCTCTGTCATATCCTGCGTTTTGTTGTTGTAAAGGTTGCATTTAATATCACCATTTCTTTCAAAGTTTTACTATAATCATTCATAAACTACATATCTTAATTTAAAATTAATTTTTTTAGCAAAAAGCAAATAAATTTTTAAATTTAGTCATTTTACTGTTTATTAGAAACTTAAATTTTTTTGCCTCATCAAATCCTAAGAAATAATCATATTGGAATAAAAAGACCAATCATAAATCAATATTATATTTTTACCTTAAATCCCATTTTGATTATTTTTCATCATTTGAACATAAACTACAGCTATAAAAAGAAAAATAAAAATTTAGCCATAATCTATCACTAATATTTAAATTAATTCTAAAAAAATAAACCAAACATTCTGTTATTTGGCAATATGTATTTTATTGATATTTCTGTTCAATATTATATTATATATAAGTTATTTATAAATGTTTTCAAAATTTCAATGAATTTAACCATTTTTGAACAAAAAAAGAGACTATTGAAAAAAATTCCATTTTTAAGAACTATGCTTTATTCATTAAAATAAGAAAAATTGGTCGAATTTTAAAAAATAATGAAAATTCAAAAGATTTGATGAACCATATTTAAATAAGATAAAAAATAAATTTATATATGGAACTTGAAAATCTGATTAATTCTATTAAAAAAGAATTAAATCTAAAACTTGAAAAATAATAATTATAAATAAGAATTAAACTTTTAAAAACTTGAAAAAAAATAATTCTAAAAAAGAATTAAACTTTTCAAAACTTGAAAATGCGACAAATTAAAAATTTTTTTAAATGCCTTTTTAAATATGTTTTTTAAATGTCTTTTAAAAAAATTTAAAAACTATAAAATTCTATGATTGAAAAATATCATTCAAATTTATAAAAATGGGGGAAACAACATTTTAAATAAAAAAATTAATTTTTATAATTAGTTTATTATTTATTTCCATCCTTTGCATCAATACTATTTCAGCTAGCCAAATAGATATTGACCAAATGGAAAATTGCGACAAGGAAAATAATTACTTAAATATAAATGAAAATGAAGAAGAAGAGCTGAACTCTGAGGAAAGCATAACTGAAACTACCGATACAAATAGCCAAAGTGAAGTTCCATCAACAGGAACTACTGAGAATTCCAATCAAGCAACTGATACACAAACTGTTTCTAATTCTATAAACAATGATGTGACAATTCCTGAAATCTCACAAATCATTGTAAATAATGAATCAGTTCTTAAGGAAAGAAATCTCGTATTGCAATTGCTAGATTCAAAAAACAAAGCAATAGCCAATAAAAAGATAAGCATATACTTTAATAAAAAGCTCTATTCCAATATTACTAACAAATATGGAAGAGTAATCCTAAAGATCAGCTCAGATGTTGGAAAATATACTGTAAAGGTTAAATTTGCAGGTGATGAAAACTATACAAAATGCAATAAAACATTTACATTAAATGTTTATAAGCTAAATACCGATTTTACAATTCCAAAAACTGCAATAATAAGAGGACATCATTTCTATGCATATCTTAATGATGAAAATGGAAATCCTCTTACTTCAAAGTATGTAATCATAAAATATAGAAACAAGACATATGTCAAGAAAACCAATAGCGATGGCAGATTCAGATTGCATGTCAAAGCCAAACCATGCAAATATAAAACAGAACTGATTTATATGGGGTCTGGATCTTACATAAAGACCAGCAAGGAAATTACAATCATATCATATAAAGCCAAAACACAAATTGGATTCAATTCAAAAGGCATAGTCAGAGGAAAATACTTGCATATTATACTTTACTATCACAATAACAAGACATTAGCCAACAAGAAATTAACAATAAATTTCGCTGACAAGAAATATGAAAGAACTACAAATGAAGAGGGAAAAGTTAAAATAAGACTAACCCAAACTGTAGGAACTTATAAAATAAAAGTTAATTTTAACGGAACTAAAGGATATATAAAATCCTATCGATCAGCAAAAATCGAAATACTTCCTAATTATACTGGAATACTCAATGCAAAAAGCAGAGTAATGAATCTTAATGGAAAAAAGACTGTTCGATATTTCATTAAGCTAACAGACCTAAATGGAAATCCAATTGTTGGAGAAAGCATTAAGCTAAAGACAAAATGCAATAACTTCACATCTGGAACAGGAAGGAAAATCACTAAGAAAACCATTGTATTAAGCTCAGATAATATCTATAACAAAAAGCTTGACAAACAACGCCTAAACCAAATGGCTAAATTGCTTAGGGCAAAAGGATATAAGGTCATTGTCTATGGAATAGGTCCTAGCTATCATGTATACAGCGTTAAGAATTTCAAGAATGTCTGCGTATTCAGTTTAGTAGGAGGAATAGACAGCGGCATGTTTGTTGATATGGCATCAAGCTATTATCAGCATTATCTTAAGAAAAATAATAACCAATTCGTTTTAGGATGCTTTTCACCAACAACAAGCGTTAATTTAGCTAACAGAACTTGGCTAAAAAGAGCTCATGATGACGATTACAGTCCTAAAAGCTTTAAAGGAATGTACTTCACAGGAAAATACTTAAACAAAAAGACCCATGTGGACTATGTTTATGGAAGCTCTGCAAAGGAGTTAGTGAATAATTTCCTAAAATACGCTAAAAAAGGAAAAAGCATAGGATATGACAACACAATCCCTAACCGTTATACTACATACAAGCTAACAACATCTAAAAATGGATATGTCCATATTGATTTGCCTATAGGAAATCATACAATCATATGTTCAGTAATCAGCAATACTAATGTAGACTCCATAACCAGATGGGTGAATGTTGTTAAAAAATAATTAAAATTATCTTTTAAAAATAGTTAAAACCTTTTTAAAATGGTTAAAATTAGAAAAAAAAAAACACTTTAAATTATCTTATATTCATTATAAGATAATTCTCTTTTTTTATTTTTAAAATACTTTAAATCATCTCATATTCATTATAAGATAATCTCTTTTTATTTTTTAATGAAATTACAAAATCCAAAAAAAACATTTTTATTTTTTAAATGAGTTTTAAACTCCAAAGAAAAAAATTCCTTCACTAATCATCAATAAAAAATAAAAATTCAAAAGAAAAAATTTAATTCATTATTCTTCAATAAATTTGGAAACTCCAGATTTAATAGTTCCTGAAATTCCAATGGTATTTATAGCCACCTTATTCTTATTGTATCTTCTTAATGTAGAAAGTGCTACCCTTACATCATTGCAGTAAGATCTTCCACATCTTAAGACTGTCTTATAATTAAAAATAGCTTCATTATTTTGAATGGTTTTATCAATAAGATAGTGTCTCATGACCCATAAATCAAAGTTGCTTGAATGGTTCTCTCCCCAGTACCTAATGCAAGCATCCCCTGTATACTGAAGCATCTCTTCTTTAGAGATTTCCACTTCTGACTTAATGTCAAGAATCAGATAATGATGTTTTTTCCTTAATGTTGGAGGCAATACCTTCAATTTCATTATAATTCCTCCCCTAAATCATTTTCATATTTCCCACCAATATCATCAGCATCAGCATCATCTAAAATGAATTCATCCTGTGAATCATCATCAAATCCTTCAATTCCTTCAAATTCTTCCAAATCACTTTCCAATTTATCGTAAGTGTCAGTAAAGTCATCACTGTCAATTAGCTTTACTCCACGAATGATCATATTCTTTCTTTCCTTATTGAAATCTATGATTTGTTTAGGATAGTAATAGAATCCATTATAAATCTCCTTATCACTAAATCCTATTGATTTGAAGAAGCATGCAATATCCCTTGTTGACCTTACATCATATAGGATTTTGGAATCTGTTGTTAAGATAAGTGGGAACTGAAATTTGCGATGAAACATCAATATCTCCTTAAAGCTGCTTATTACATTAGCCCTATATCTTAGATGATTGTTTAAAATATCCTTAAAGCATAATTCAATAGCTACATTATTCTTTTTAGCCTCTTTTGCAAGAACATGATTCATTCCAGAATCTCTTCTTTTATAGTAAGGCCTTGATAAAACATCTATTCTATGGTTTTCACAAACTCTGCGGTTGATCTTTAAATCCCCACCTAAACAGCTGATGTAATTAGACTTATTGCGATACTTGTTGATTATCTTTCTAATCTCATTGGAATTAGCATTTAAAATATTTATTCCCATAGAAAGCTCGGCATGCTCAAAATTAGTCTTTATGTTTCTATAGGTTTGATTAAAGTCAACAGAAGACAATTCATCAATTAAATCATCCTTATATTGAATAGCTTTATCAAAATTTTCAGGAAAGTAATTTAAATTAAGATAATCCCATCCAAATTTATTGGCTTCCAAAACTAAAGCCAAATCTTTGTCAAAATCCTGCCCTCTTAGATTCATGTCATAAAATTTCATTTGATTACCTTAATTCAATTATTTAAAAAAAAATCACACTATAACATATAATAATTTATATGAACTAATTAAAATATTTTAATTAACTTGAATTGATTTTTGGTATTTTATTAATATTAGCAAAAAAATCAAAATATTTGCAGAATATCCTAATTAAAATTAATTAGTTTTTAATATCATCTGGAAAGATTTCAGAAATCTTTTTTATAGCCACTTCTTTTTTAGCAGGATATGCAGCAATCTTAATCTTTAGATGAATGCTGTCTCCACCATCCAATATTTCCCACTGCTCTTCTGCAGCTTTTTCCTTGGATAATCTTAAGAATAGATTTCCCTTTTCATCCATTTTCCTATCTAAGTCATTATACAATTTGACTAATTGGTCTTCTCCAATGGAGGATATGAGATTGTTTAGGAATTCCTTGGTCTCTCTTTTTTTAGAAATTGTTCCAGTTAAAATAAGCATTTTCTCTTCTAAAAGACCTTCAGCCTCTTCCACTTCTGGTTCTGCAGTAGGCAAGATATTTAAAAGAGCTTCTAAAATTTCATCTTTGTCTTCGTTTTCATAGATAAAGACACGATATCTAATATTGTGAATCATGATTTAACCTTTAAAATTATAAAATAAATCTAAATATTTAAAATAAGTAAAAAAAGTGAATTATTATAAAAATAGCTAAAAAATAAAAAAATAAAAAGAAAAGAAAAATTAAAAAAAGATTATTTTAATCTTTTTTCACTACCTTTTCCTCTATTTCTACGGCCACGGCCTTTTTTACCAGCACTGGTTAAGCCTCTGAGAGCTCTGCTTCTGTGCTGACTTTCACAAATCCAGTTGATTTTAGGGTCGTTTTTAATAGAAGGACTTTGTGGGTCTACTAAAATTACTTCAAAGTATTTGTATTTTCCGTCAGCCCATACCCAGTAAGAGTTTAATACTTCCATGTTAGGGTATTTTTTAGCTACACGTTCTTCACCGATTCTTTGAATAGATTTAGCCATGGTAATTTTGTTTACACCCATTCTTTTTGGTCTACGACCGTGTTTGAAACGAGTTTTCCTACGTCCACCACGTCTAACTTTTACTCTTACAACCACGAAACCTTTTTTAGCTCTGTAACCTAAAGATCTTGCACGATCAATTCTGGTTGGTCTGTCGATTCTAGTGATTGCAGGTTGTTTTCTCCATACAGGAGCTCTTTGCCACATAAGTTCTCTTACATAAGACTCATCTGGATTTTTCCATGCATCTCTAATATATTTGTACATCATTTATATAACCTCTTGTTCAGCTTTTCGCCACATCCAAAGGACAATATTTAAAATGGTTTTTTTTTGATTAAGTGTATTAGTTTAAATAGAGTAGTGAATAGCTATTTAATTATTAATCAAATTCTAAATATTATAGTCCATAAGAGTTTAATTTTTTTGTTAGAAAATTGCTATCAAACAGCAAATATACTAACATATTATAATATTTAATAGTAATCATTTAAAAAGTTTTTGTATAAAAACAGATATTTTAGAATTGGGAGAAGATTGATAGACTATTAGAATAAATCAAAATCAAATATGAAAAAATAAAATACTAGTTAATTCTATAAAAAAATAAAAAAAACTCTAGTTAATTCTATAAAAAAATAAAAAAAAACTAGTTAATTCTATAAAAAAATAAAAAAAAACTAGTTAATTCTATAAAAAAATAAAAAAAACTAGT
>NZ_CACXNW010000027.1 GCF_902769175.1 uncultured Methanobrevibacter sp. | reverse complement strand
CAAAAATAAGGAAATTAGAGAATTCCTATTGAAATGTGATGAATGCGGATTTGTTTATAATGAAAGAATTTCTCAGGATAACCCAAAACCATTCAGATTAATCATTAGTGAACATGAAGATACTCATAAGATAGTCATTGACTTATTCCCTGATGAACAACTTGCTGTTGGGGATTTCTTAATGTCCGAGCTTGGAAAAGTGAAAATCACTTCCTTAGAGCTTGAAGGAGAAAAAAGAGTTAAGAAAGCTGTTGCAAAAGATGTCAAGACCATCTGGGCATCATCTGAAGAGATTCCTGCACGTTTTGGAGTTTCAATAGACTTGCATGGAAAAGTCGCTTCATTCAAATGTGAAACTGAACGTGACTTCAAGATAGCTGTTGATGATATTCTAAAGATTGACAAGTATATTGCAAGAGTTCATGTAATCAAGACTGAAGAGAGAAAAACAACTAAAGGTTATGCTAAGGCAAGAGTCATTAAGAGAGTTTATGCAAAACCTGTAAAGTTCAATCATTACGATTATGATTTAACTAAATTCATTGTTCAGGCAAAACCTTTGAATAAACATAAAAATTAATTAAACATTTAAAATTTTCAATTGGGATTGTAGATTCAATCCCAATATAATCTATTTTTATTTTTAGAGGATAATATGAAAGTATTTATAGAAACTTACGGATGCACATTCAATCAAGCTGATTCTGAAATTATGGCAGGTATTTTAAATGCCAATTCCATTGATATTGTAGATAATCAAGAGGAAGCTGATGCAATCATCGTAAACACCTGTTATGTAAAATTGCCTACTGAAAGCAAGGTGATAAATAGAATCAAAAAGCTTCAAGAGGAATTTCCAGATAAGGAAATCATTGTTGCAGGATGTATGGTTGAAGTGGATCCTAAAAAGCTTGATGCAATTGGACCGAACTGCTCTTGGATTGGTCCTCACCAATTGAACAAGACTGCTGATGTTGTCAAGTCAGCTATTGGTGGGGAAGTTTCCAGAGAGTTTGGCTTTTCAGATGAGCCTAAAGTTTGTGTTCCTAAAATACGTCAGGACCCATATGTTCATGTTATCCAAATATGTGAAGGTTGCTTAGGTTCCTGCAGTTACTGTTGCACTCGCTTTGCAAGGGGCCATCTAAACAGTTATCCGATTGAGGATATTGTAAAGGAAGCAAAACAAGCTATTGAAGATGGTTGCGTAGAAATTGAGCTTACAGCTCAAGACACTTCTGCATTTGGAAAGGACACTGGTGAAAAGCTATCTGACTTGATTAAGGAAGTGGCTGGTTTAGATGGTGACTTTAAAGTTCGTGTTGGAATGATGCACCCTAAAAACATAGGAAATGACCTTGAGAATCTAATTGATGCATTTAAGATGGAAAAGGTATACAATTTCATCCATTTGCCTATTCAATCTGGAAGTGATGCAGTCTTGAAGCATATGAGAAGGAATCACACTGTTGAAGATTATAAGAAAATTGTTTATAGGTTTAAGGAGGAAATCCCAAACCTTACATTGGCTACAGATATCATTATAGGTTATCCTACAGAAACCGAAGAGGACTTTTTGATGACTGCAGACTTGATTGAAGAGATCAAATTCAATCTGATTCATTTATCCAAGTATCAGCATAGGGAAGGTGCAAGTTCATCTGCTCTTCCAAATATTCCATTTGAGGATATGAAAAGAAGATCTAAAATTTTATCCGATATTAAATTTGGAATTATTGAAGAGGAAAACAAATGCCTAAAGGGTAAGGAATTAAATGCATTGGTTGTTGGTAAAGGTTCCAAAGGTGGTTTCATTGCAAAAACCGATTCATATATTCCAGTAGTTGTTCAGGATGTCGAATTAGGTGAGTTTATCAAGGTTCATATTGATGAGACAACCGGAACTTATCTGATTGGTCATAAGATCTAATTTTTTATTCTTTTCTTATTCTTTTATTCAAAAACCGATTCCTATATTCCAGTAGTGGTTCAGAATGTTGAATTAGGTGAGTTTATTAAAGTTCATATTGATGAGACAACTGGAACTTATTTGATTGGTCATAAAATCTAATTTTTTTATTCTTTTATTTTTTTCTATTTTTCCTTTTATGAAATCATGAATACTTTAATTATTTTTTTAAGGAATTTTTTCTAATTATTATTACTTTTACACTAATATTTTCATTATTTTCTAATTTAGAAAATTCTTAGAAAATTTAGATAAAAAACTCTTTTAAAATTAGTTATTTTTTTAAATAACTTTTAAATTATCTTGTATTTTTGTTTTAAAGACTAATTTATATTTTATTTACCTTTTAAAGAAAATTTTCTTTCTTTGCTTTTTTTAAAGACTATTTGTTATTTATTTAATAAAATAAAGATATTTGGCTATTTATTTAAAGAATTAAGAGTTTTTAAAAGGTTTATTTTTTAAGAGTTCTATGGCTTTTAAATACCTTTTTTTCATATATTTTTTATTAAATTTTTTTAATTAGTTTTAATATTTCTCATTATTAAAAAATCTATATTTTTACAACTATTTTTTGAATAATAAGTGATTTAATGGCCTTAAAAAAACAAAACATTTATATACTAGGTAGAACACACTTTCAATTGGAGGTGAAAATATGAGTGAATTACCAATCGCACCTGTCGGTCGTATCTTAAAAAATGCTGGCGCACAAAGAATTAGTGATGATGCAAAAGTTGCATTAGCTGAAGCTCTTGAAGAAAAAGGTGACGAATTAGCTAAAAAAGCAGTTAACTTCGCACGCCACGCTGGTAGAAAAACCGTAAAAGCTGAAGATATCAAATTAGCAATTAAATAATTTTGTTATCTAAAGTTTTTAACTGTTAACTATTGGCCAATTATTTTTTTTTCAAATTTTATCTTTTTTTAAAAGCATTTATTTCAGAATTTTGTACTTTTTTGTAAAATTTTTCCATTAGGTTTATATGTGATAATTTACAAATCTTAATATGTATATTATATTAAGTACGAATTTCCGGGCATCGGTTTTTAAAAAATTTTGTTTTTAAAAAGTGGTATTTTGTTTGAAATTCTTAAATTCTAATTTCAAAAAATTCTAAATTTAGAAACATTTATATATAATTATTAACATACTTTTATGAGTAAGAGGGACCGGTGGTCTAGGGGTATGATACCGCCTTGACATGGCGAGTTCGAATCTCGTTCGGTCCATTTGCCGTAGTAGTTCAGTTGGGAGAACGCCAGACTGAAGATCTGGATGTCGCTGGTTCAAGTCCGGCCTACGGCATTTTTTTTATCTAAGAATATTTAGTTCGTTTTAATAAAAACTATTTTTTCATTATTTTTAAAATATTTGATTAATGTTGTTATTTTACTTTTAAATTATTAAATTGCTTTTAAAATGAAAAATTAAACTAAAAAAATAGTTAAATTAATAAAATCTAATTTATAAACTATTATTGGGCAATTCTAAAATTGGGTAGTTTATTTAGAACTACGAATTTTTTCAGCAGGGGGAAAACACGAGTATCTCCTGACTAAAAACAGGAGGTGGTTCTATGGTGGATGAAATTTTAAAACTGTTCAAAATTTTTAGTTTATTAAATAGAATTCATATTACAGTTTGTATAAAAATTAATTAAATTTTTATAGGAATAAATTAAAGTAATTTAAATTATCCCATTTTTAATTTTGCCTTAAAATATTAACAAGAATATTTAAATATTAAAAAAAAAACAATATTTAATTAAATACTCGTGTGTCAATCTCATTTTTGAGATTGATTTTTTCCTGCTAGTGGAGTTTATCTCCACTTTTTTTATGCATTATAATTTAGTTTTATCCTTTACGAATTGTTCTATTGATGGTATTATAATCCTTGAAATTTTAATCGGAAAGAATACACAATAAATCTACTGTTTTTAAAATGTTAAAAAATTTAAAAATTTATTAAAAAAAGAAAAAAAGAATTTAAATAAATTATTAAAAATTTATTTAAATAAGTCTTGGACCAGTTTTTTGATTAGGATCAGTTTTCTGATTTTCTAAAACATGATTTAGTTGATCCATAATGATATGTCCTGAAGAGGTTCCAATTTTAGTTACTCCAGCAGCCAATACATTATTTGCCAATTTGTAATTGTTAATTCCACCTGCAGCTTTCATTTCAAGATGAGGTGCATTCTTTTTCATGATTCTTAAACTTTCCATCAAAGAATAGAATTGTTGTTTTCCATTGAATCCGCTGGAAGTTTTTACATAGTCTGCTCCACCTTCTTCACACATTCTGGAAGCTCCAGCCATTTCATCTTCATTAAGTAGTGGGTTTTCGATAATCACTTTAAGGATATGGTCTCCTATAGCTTCCTTAACTGCTTTGATGTCGTTTTTAACATATTCAAAGTCACGGTTTTTAATTGAAGGAATGTTTGCCATCATATCAATTTCATCTGCACCATCTGCAATTGCAGCTTTTGCTTCAGCTACTTTTCCTTCAGTGTTCCCAGCACCTAATGGGAAGTCAACAACAGTTACGACTTTCATGTCTGTGTCTTTCAATTCTTCTTTTGCTAATTTAACATAGTGTGGTAAAACAACAACTGAGTAGAAAGGATATTCTTTAGCCTTTTCGAAAAATGCTTTCATCTCATCTACTGTTGCAGTGTTATCTAAGTGAGTGAATTCAATAGCTTGCGCAAGTTTTTCAGCTTTATTAATCATTTTGTTCATCTCCCTATTTTTAAAGCGATTTATTAATCATAATCTCCAATAATTTTAATTTATTCTTTAATAAATTTTTATCTCCAATATCTAATTTATTTTCAGATTAAATTTTAATCTCCAATAAACATGATTTTTAAGTTCAATGCAATTTTAATACATCATTAACATTAGTTTTATATGTATATAATAGTTAGTTTAACTTCAAACTATATAATACTTTTGTCTTGTTTGATTGTTTCATATTTTTTTAAAAAATATATAAAACAATCTCAAAGCTATTTTTTGTATTAGTTTTTTAGTTATTTTTAAGTTATTTTTTTATGCAATTATTTTTTTGGATTAATCTTTTATTTATTTTAAAGTATTTTTTTGCAATTATTTATTAGATTAATTTTTTAGCCATATATGGACCTTTACGTTCATATCCAAATTTACGGTAATAGTTTCTAGCTCCAATCCCACTGATAATCAAAAGCTCTTCCTTGTTTTGATCAATGCTTATCTCTTCAGCACGCTTAAGTAATTTTTCACCAAATCCTGTATGCTGACCGATATTATTGCCCTTTTGACCAATCTTAATCATATTTCCATAAACATGAAGCTCACGTACAATTGCTGTTTTCTCATCAATCTCTTCTCTATGAGCTTCTGGTGATGGCATTCTTAATCTTAGGAATCCTGCAAGGCTTTCCTCATTCTTGTCTTCAATGGATAGGAAATGCTCTTTTCCATTTGTAGCAATATAATCCTCTTCAAATAATTGATAATCATCAATGGTATATTCTTCTTTTGTCTTTTTATGACCTATCTCTCTGCATCTTATGCATTGGCAATTGATTTTCTCCTCTTCAAGACGATTGTAAACCAATTCTCCTAAATTGGATTTTTTCACTCCATCTTCAATCAATGTTGAAGGTATATCCCTTTGGATTCTCATGGTTCTTACCCATTTAGGCAAAATCTTTTTGATTTGGACTATCAGGTCTACAGCTTCTTCATCGCTGTATGGTCTGTATTTTCCTTCTTTCCATAAGTCGTGAAGTTCGCTGCCGTCAGTTACAAGACAAGGATAGATCTTTAGCATATCTGGCTTGAAGTTGTCATTTGTAAAAATGGTTTTAAACATTTCCAAGTCTTTCTTTGGGCATTGCTCAATTCTAGGTTCGTCCCTTTCAAGTGGGAAAAGCCCAGGCATCATGTGCATAGCCACCTTTACGCCAGAATCCCTAAGGATTCTATTTGCTTCAATGACATCCTCAACAGTATGGCCTCTTTTTATCTTTTCATAGATGTGGTTATGAATGGTTTGAACACCTAATTCAACACGGGTGACTCCCATCTTCAGCATTCTATCAACATGAGGCTCTTTACAGTAGTCCGGTCTTGTTTCAAAGGTCATTCCAATGCATCTTACCTTAGAACTTTCATTTATTCTTTGAATGTCTTCTATCAAGACATAATCATTTGGAGGATATGTCTTTAAGGCATGGTCGCTGTATGGAGGATATTTCAAAAGGTCTTCCTTATTGAATGTTTCGATGTCATCAATCTCTCTGATGTTTGAAAGAATAACTCCAAAATCGCTCATTACCTTTAAGCATTGTGAAACAAACCATTCCTGATAGCAAATGTCTTTGGAAGGGAATGTTCCTCCCATAATGATAAGCTCAACCTTGTCAATAGGGTGTCCAACCTTATGCAATTGCTTTAATCTGTTGTAGCATTGAACATATGGATGAAACTTAAACATTCTGCCTCTGAGTGCTGCAGGTTCCTCACCAGTATAGCTTGGAGGTGCAATATCACTTTCAGGACAATAATAGCATCTTCCATGAGGGCATTGGTGTGGATGGCACATCACTGCAACTATAGCAACACCAGAAATTGTTCTGGTTGGTTTCTTTTTCAATAAGTTAGAGACAATCTTCTTTTCTTCAAGACTTGCATGTTCTAGGATAACTGAATTGCTCATAAATTTCTTCAAATTTCTATCTCTACATAACTGTCTTTTCTCTACTTCAAGCTCACGTCGTGTAGTTATTTTTCCATTTATGATATCCTCTATGATTATTCGACATGCTTCGTCCATTAAATTCACCTTATGATCAATGATTATTAGCCATAAACTCTTCTTTCATAATTTTTTGTCTTTGTGTTTTTTGGCCTTAATTTTTATTTTGCTTTATTTTTTTGTCTTTGTGTTTTTTGGCCTTAATTTTTATTTTGCTTTATTTTTTTTGTCTTTGTGTTTTTTGGCCTTAATTTTTATTTTGCTTTATTTTTTTTGTCTTTGTGTTTTTTGGCCTTAGATTTTGATTTACAATATTTTTAAAATATATATTAGTATTTGTTTTTAAAATATTAAATTATTTTCATAGACTTTATTTTAAAATATGAAAAATTAGAATATTTACAATTTTCATAATTTTTTAGCTTTATGAAAAATTTTAGATAAGTTTATATAATTATCAATTCATATTTTTAAATAATTGAAATTATGTTAAAAGAATTTTTATAATTTATTTTTATTTTGACATTAATAAAACTAATGTTTTTTCTGGATTTAGCATGATTTCATAAAAAAATAATAATTGAGGTAATAAAATGAGAATTAAACAATTATTAGGTATGATGGCTTTAGATGCTAATGCAAATGAAGTAGGTAAAATTGATGATGTTGATTTTAATCCAGAAGAAGGAGTAATCAACAATATAACTATTATCCTTAAGAAAAACTTTATTTCTTCAGACAAAATCGAAGTTGATTTTGAAGATGTAAAAAGCATTGGAGATTATGTTTTATTAAATAAAGAAATCGACAAACAAGCTGCAATTGAAGTTGCTGAAAAAGCTAAAAAAGCTGCAAAAGCAGAAAAAGAAGCAGCAGAAGCAGCAAAAGCTGAAGAAGTAGAAGAAACTGAAGAAGAAGTTGAAGTTGAAGAAGCTGCTGAAGAAGAAGCCGAAGAGGCTGAAGAAGAAGCTGCTGAAGTAAAAATTGAATAAATTTAAAATTTCTTAGAATAGATTATCTGATTGTTTTTTTAAAATAATTAGATTTATCTATTTTTTTCATACTAAGTTTCTTGTAACTTATAGGTGATATTATGAGTTTCTGTGATATTAGAGGAGAAACCATTGATGTTGGCGCTTTTATAAGATACACAGGCACTGGTACCGTAAGCAAAGTTGTTGACTTAAAGGAAGAAGACAACCAACAATGGGTTAAATTAGATGATCCTGCATTATGGTATGCAGCCGACTCTTTAGAAGTTGTCAATGAAAAAGACATCATCGGTGTTGAAAGTATCGATAAAGACACTCTTGAAAAAGTTAAAGACATTAAGGAAGGTTACGACGAACTTAATGCTAACTTAAACGATATTCAAGGATGTGAAGGTGGAGGTTAATTCTCCCCTTTCTTTAAATTTTAACTTTTTTTATTATTCGTTTTTAGTCTTTTTTTTAGATTATTTTATTTATTAATTTATTTTCATTGATCTTTTTTTAAAAATAGTTTTTATTTTAATCAGATAAGATGTTTAATCTTTAATAATTGTTAATTCTTATGAAAATATTCTCTTTTTTAAAATTAGGGTTATTATTATTTTAAAATAGTTTATTCTTTTGAAAATATTGTCTTTTTTAAAATTAGGGTTATTATTATTTTAAAATAGTTTTATTCTTATGAAAAATTTGTTTTTTAAAAAAAATAGAAAACAGATAATTAAAAAAAATGAAATTAATAATTATCTGTGAATTTTTTAATGCTTTCAGCTAATTTTGGACCGATTCCTTCAACTTTTTGAAGCTCTTTTTCAGAGTATGGTCTTAAGTCTTCACCGAATACCTTGACTAATGCTCTTGCACGACGTCTTCCTAAACGTTTTACGTCAATTACAAGTGGGATAATGTCTTCTTTTACACCATAGTAAAGTCTTGCAGACAAGAAATCCAAATCCTTGGAATATGCATATTTTCCAAGAACTTCCAATGTGTTTTTTGTAAATCTGACAAGCAATGAAGCTTCATATGCTGAACGTCTTGTAGATGAAGAGTAAACATGATATGCATTTTCTATTTGGTATTCTGTTCTTTCATTTATCCATTCAATCAATGACACAGCAGTAGCTTCAGGATTTCCAATATCAATGGCAAAAAGACCATAATTTGAAAGCTTTTCACGAACAGGGTCTTTAGACTTTCTGCCTTTAAATGAGATAAGAGGCATATCTGCTGTTTGAGACAAGTGATAAATAAGCTCTTCAGGATTAAATTCATCAATATTGTTTGCATACTCTTTAATCTTAACTGCTGTTTCAACGCTGTAATTGGACCTTGCTATCAGATTACCAAATGCAGTTGTTTTCAATCCGCTTGGTGTAGCTTGCACAATCTGGTTTTGAAGCAGGAATTCCAAAGCGTTTTGGATTTCAAATTTCAATCCTTCCTCTGTAAAGAAGCTCATAGATGAATTGGTCATTTGATATCCGTAAAATGTTTTATTGAAGAAATCCAACAGCTCTTCAGGGGTTTTTGAGAGAGTGGATGCCACTTGTGCAATGATTTGCTTATATACAGCATCCTTGTTTTCAATAAGTTTTGAATTGGTTGGCTCTACATGTCCATTGATGTAGCGCTCTTCAAGTGTGAGAGACTCTTCCATAGATTTTGCAACCAGGTAAGAGTATCCTGTATCATCATATTGCGGCCTTCCTGCCCTACCTGACATCTGTTCATAGTCAAAAACAGGAATTGCCTGAGGACCTTGTGAAGTCCATCTGGTGTAGTCCCTAATGACAACATATTTTGATGGAAGGTTAACTCCATACATTAAGCTTGGTGTAGCAGCAATCATTAGAATGTTTCCATTTCTAAACTCTTCCTCAATGATTTCCTTTTGCTCGCTGAAAAGACCTGCATGGTGGAAAACAGCACCATTTTCACAGCTTTCAGATAATTTGAGACAAGTTGAAGTTGGCCTTGATCCTTTTTTCTCAGGAACTTCAAGCAATTTATCTGCAACTTCCTTAAAGCGCTGTTTCTGTTCTGCACTTGTTTTCTTTTTAAGCTTTCCAGCAACATAGCTTGCAAGGCTTTCTGTAAATCTTCTTGTTGAAACGAAGCTTAATGCTTGGGCATCATCTGCAATTGCCTTTTCAATAACCTTTACAACTACATCATTCTTGTTTTTGGTATTGAACATTTCAGTATCCAAAACATCCTTGTTCAATGGAACTGGCCTGTAGTCATGTTCCACTACCGTTGCATCAAGCCAGCTTTCAATCTCTTCCATATTTTCAAGTGTTGCAGATAATGCAATGATTCTTAATGAAGGATTGATTATATTTGCCCTTGTAATTGCACATTCTATTGTAGGACCTCTTGAAAACTCACCAATCATATGGAATTCATCAATGATGATTGTATCGACTTCTCTTAAAACATCCCATGAAAATCTTGTCAATGCATCAAATGATTCAAAAACCATAACTGATAAATCTGAAGAGGAAGGATGCTTTCCAACCTTGATTCCATATTCCTCAAATTTCTTAAACTCCTTTACCTTTTCATTCTGAATAGAAATGAGAGGTGCAGCATAAACGGCTTTTCCATCATCTAATATTGCCTTAAGGGCTGCCATTATCCCAAGTACAGTTTTACCACTTGCTGTAGGAATTGCAATAACCGTATTCCTATTGTTTTCCAAGTATCCTGATTCAATCACTGCTTTTTGGGCAGGATTAAACTCTTCAATGTAGGGGTAGCAACCATTTATTATTGTTTTAATGTTTTCTGGGATGTTTTCCATAATAATCAGTCTTTCTTATTTGTTTATAAAAATTAAAATTATTTCAATTCATATTCTTTTAAAAACTTGTTAAAATAATTTTTATATAATATTTGTTGTTTATATAAAATCTCAATTTTCATAGAGCAAATGAAAAGTTATTTGTTTTTAATGTAAAACCTATTTGTTTTTAATGTAAAACCTCAATTTTCATAGAGCAAATGAAAAGTTATTTGTTTTTAATGTAAAACCTCAATTTTCATAGAGCAAATGAAAAGTTTTATCATATCTTCTCTTTTTTAAGCACAACAATGTCAGAAATTTTAGTATCTGGATATTGTCCATCGTCATCCTTTTCAACTGCTTTTGTCATGTCCCAAATGGTAAGCAATGCTACGCTAACTCCTGTAATCGCTTCCATTTCCACTCCAGTTTGTCCAGTTAATCTGCATTCGCATGTTGCAGTGATTTCAGTTTCACCTACATCAAACTCTATTTCGATTCCGCTGAGATTTAATGGATGGCAAAGGGGAATGATATCAGATGTCTTTTTTACAGCTTGGATTCCAGCTATTTGAGCAGTTGTCAAAATGTTTCCCTTTTTGATTTCTGCATTTTTAATCATTTCAATTGTTTCCTTTTGAAGATGGATCTTTCCACTTGCAACTGCAGTTCTTCTTTGCTGTGGCTTAGCTCCAACTTCTACCATGTGAACTCCAGTTTCAGTTAAATGAGTAAATTCTTTTTCTCCCATATAAAAACCTCTGTTTTTTAAAATCTAAACTTTATATGATTTTGGTTATATTTATTATTTTGTTATTTGAGCAAACTTTCCAGTCTTATTTTTTTACTATTTTTTATTTTTTTTATTTTTTTTATTTTTTTTATTTTTTTTATTTTTTTTATTTTTTTTATTTTGAAAAATTCATTTTTGTTGAATTTATTCTATTAAGACTTTTATTTAACTTTTATTTCTCATTATTAATAACTATTATCTAAAATTTAATGATAATTTCGTTAATCAGTTGTTATTTTTTAATTTAAATCAAAATTATTAGTTAAAATCAATTTTACAATCTTTTTATGATTTTTTTATTCAATTTAATTTCATTAGCTTTTTATGATTTTTTAATATGGTGAATATTATTGATTTTATTCAATTTACATATCTTTTATGATTTTTTAATGAATGTAAATTATAGATTTACTATATTTTAACATTCTTTATGATTTTCAATTCAATTCATCATAAGGCAATTTAGTTTCTCCAAAGTCTTTAGCTCTGTTTCTTGCATTTGACTTGAATTTTTCCATTAAATCTTTATCATTTAATATCCTATCGATTGCATTAGCCAAATCTGTGCTGTCATTTGGATCAATCAACAATCCAACATCTTCTGTAATGATTTCATTTATTCCTCCGACATTGCTTCCAATAACTGGTTTGCCACAAGATAATGCTTCAATGAGCACAAGACCAAAGCTTTCGCTGATTGAAGGCAATACAATCAAATCACCGCTTGGCATAACATCTTCTATATCTGTTCTGGAACCTGTAAAGTAAACATTATCAAGGTTTCCCTCTAAATATTCCTTTTCAGCTTTTGCCTTTAAGCTTTCCTTTAATGGACCATCACCAACAATCACAAGATTGGCCTTTGTCTTCATTTCTTTTTTAGCTTCAAGAAGCAATCCAACATTCTTCCTTTTAATTAAATTTCCGACAAATAAAATGATAAGTTTGTCTGCAGCTATGTTGAATTCATGGACCAATTCTTTTTTAAATTTACTTTCATTATTTTTTGTAGTTTTAAACTTATTGACATCTACACTATTCCAGTGCAATCTTACTTTTTCTTTAATATTTGGAATTTTAGTGTTGATGATTTCATCCTTTAATGCATTGCTTACTGCAAGGACTATGTCTGCATCCGTAAGGACTTTTTTAATAAGAGGTCTTGTGTAAGCTTTATTATTATACATTTCAAACATGTCTGATCCATGTGCTGTTACATAGGTTTTAGTTCCTGTTGACTTTCCTGCCTTAACTGCTGCCCATCCTGCAGGGAAAAGGTAATGTCCGTGGATTATGTCAATGTCTTCCTTTTCAATCAGTTTTTTAAGTTCCTTTTTTGCATTTATTGCAAAGAACAATCCTCTAAGTCCTGGAACATTAACTCCTTTTGTGCCAATAACATGGATTCCATCAATATCCTTAATATCCTTGTGAGGGTATGTGATAACATATACTTCATGGCCTTGCTTGATCAATTCATTTGCTAAGTTGCGTATATGAACTCCAACTCCTCCAATATGTGGTGGAAACTGTCCAACCATTGCAATTTTCATCTTTTTACCTCTTATTAATTGATTTATTAAAAGATTAGATTTGTCTTTTGATTTACACATTTTAATCTAATATTATAATATATTTTGTTAATTCTATTTATTTTTATATAAAAAATATTGGATTGGTTTGTTTAAAAATAGGTTTTATGATTAAAAAGTTTCTTTTCATTAGAAAATAGTTAAAAAAAGAGCAATTAAAAAAATAGTTTTAATGAGTTAAAAAAGATTAGTTTAAAAAATTGTTAAAATAAAAAATATTAGAAATTTTCATTAGAAAATAGTTAAAAAAAGAGCAATTAAAAAAATAGTTTTAATAGTTAAAAAAAGATTAGTTTAAAAAATAGGTAAAATAAAAAAATATTAGAAAATTGTAAAAACAATTATTCTAATCTGTCTAATAATTCAGCAAGAGTTGGAGCACCAATAAATGCTAATGAATTATTGATTGCAATTGCAGGAACTGCTGTAACTCCGTAGCCAATTGCTATGTCTCTGTTTTCAGGATCAGCAATACTAAGGATTTGATAATCGATTTCATCACCTAATTTTGCTTTTGCTTCTTCAACAACTTTTACAGCACCAGGACAATGTGGGCAAGTTGGTGAAGTAAATACTTCTATTTTGTATACCATATTATCACCTTTGATTTTTTAATAAAGAATTGTTTATATTTTTTAAATATGATGATTGAAATTTATAAAAATCAAATTATTTAAAACTTTTATAAATTATTTAATATTATTAGTTCGTTAATATATAAATATTCCTATATTTTATTAAGAATTTTCCTCCTTGAAACAAATTGGGAATAATCAAGTTTTATTTTAAAAATTTTAAAATTATTGAATGTAAATCTAATTTTACTTTAAATGGAAAATCTTGTTTTCGCTTAAGGTTTCTGTTAAGCTTTTTTTAGCTGGAGGATAATTAACTACAGTGTAATTTGTTGCATTTGATGTTGATGCAGCTAATTTAATTGCATTATTTTTATTTCCAATTTCATCAATCAATCCATAGTTTTTAGCTTCATTTCCATTGTATTTTTTACCATAAGCCAATTGAGACAGGTAATTTGGATTCAAATCCCTATATTCAGCTATTTTTTTAATGAATTGGGTGTAATCCTGATCAATCATCATTTGGCCATTTGTAAGATTATCAATATTTGATTGATTTGTTTTCTTTATGTTTAGATAAGCCTCATTGTAGACTCCATTAAGCTTTTCATTTGAGTACTTTCCGCAATCGATATAAGTAAGACCTATTCCTCCTATAGATGAAGCTGAATTTGCTACGATGGAATCGCAAGCGCTTGAAATCAAGTAAGCTTCATCCCATCCCTTATCTCCAATATATGCAATGACTGGCTTAGGTGAATTCTTTATGTCTTCAGCTATTTCAGTGCAAGCCACTTCACTTCCGCCTTTGCTGTTGATGTCTAAAACAATGGCTTTCACATTCTTATCAGCGATTGCCTCATTCAATTCACTTTCTATTTTGCTTGCAGTTGTAAATATTCTTGTAGAATTGGATGAGTCATATGTGACTGCTCCACTTATTGAGATAACTGCAATTTGGTCTTGCTCAATAGCTAAATTGCCAAATGGTAAAACAAGAACTAAAAGCAATACTATAGCAAGTATGATAAATGTGCCTATTCCAATATTTAGCCAATTTATTTTTCTTTCGCTCATAGTATCACATCTTTAGCTTTTTTCATTTTCAATATTTTCTTTCATTTTTTTGAAATAATGTATTTTTTTTAAAAAATCAGTGTATTATAATATATTTATTTACATTAATATAAATTTTATTTTTAATAATAACTTTTTTCAAGATTTTTTCATATTATATTCATTTTATAAATTTTTCTTTTCAAAAAGAGCTATTTGCATATTTATTTTATAAATTTTTCTTTTCAAGAAGAGCTATTTGCATATTTATTTTATAAATTTTCTTATCATGAAGAGATATTTGCATATTTATTTTATAAATTTTACTTTTAAAAAGATCTATTGGCATTGAATGATTTTCAATTAACTATATATTATTTGATTTAAAAAATACTATATGTATTTTAATTTTAACTGATTAGGTGATTATATTGAGCAAAAAAGTTTTATCTCCAGGTTCCGCCACTATTATAAATGCGATTTCAACTGGCTTTGGCTCAGCATTTGGAATTGGTCTTGCCATTGAAGCTGAAGCTAAATTTTCTAGTCGTGGCGTTAACTGTTCCTCTGATTTGGGAGCTGATCCTCATTTGATGAACTTATGTGTGGAGAAGGTTTTAGACCATTATAAGATTGGCAGTGATTTGGATTTTGATGAGATTATCCCGAGCTTGGATTTTGGAAACGGTGAAGGGATTGAAGTTACGACAAAATCTAATTTGCCTTTAGGTTCAGGTCTTTCTTCAAGCAGTGCCTTATCAAATGCTGTTGTAATGGCTACTACTGCTTTGATTGCAGGAGAATTTTATTTAGAGCCATTAACTGATATGGAAATAATTAATTATGGAATTGAGGCTTCTCTTGAAGCGGGAGTTACAATTACTGGAGCTTTTGATGATGCTACAGCATCATTCTTTGGTGGCGTAACTGTAACAGATAATGGTGAGCGAAATATTTTGTATAGGGAAAAACTGCCTGAATATGATGTTTTGGTATTTATGCCTGATAAGGAATCATTAAGCGGGTCCTCTGATGTAAATAGGATGAAGCTTGTTGCTCCATTTGTTGAAATGGCATTTGAAAAGGCAATGAACAAAGAGTATTTCAAGGCTTTGACCTTAAATGGGCTTTTGTATGCTAATGCATTAGGATTTGACAATAATATTGCATTGGATGCACTTCAAGCTGGTGCTCTTGCTTCAGGATTGTCTGGAACTGGATCATCTTTTGTAGCTATTGTAGATGAGAATTCAATTGATGGCGTTAAGGAAGCGTGGGATGCTTATGACGGCAGAGTCATTGAAACCAAAGTGGACAATTTTGGAACAAAATTTATTCATTAATCCAGTTCATTCATTGTAGAATGATTCCAATTGATTTTCAGAGTCTCATTTAAGAATAATCTATAGATTTTTAAGTTTTTTTTAGAACAATCTATAGGTTTTCACACTCTTTTTTTTGAATAATCTGTTTATTTTTCTTATTTTCGAATGATTTATAGGTGGTTTATGCTTTTTTTGAATAATCTATGGTCATCACCATTTAAATTTTTAAATGATGATAGGGGATTTTTGTACAGTTCTTATCGAATGAAATTCTCTTCCTAAATTATATATGCATATGAAAAAAATATATATTCTTATCGAGAGTGATGAAAATGGTAGAGCTTTCTGTTATAATTCCTGCTTATAATGTTGAAGATTATATAGGGGATTGCCTAAACAGCATAATGAATCAGACATTTAAGGATTTAGAGATTATTTGCATAAATGATGGATCAGAAGACAATACTTTAAATATATTGAGGCAATTTGAAAGCAAGGATGATAGGATAATTGTCATCGACCAAGAGAATAATGGTGTAGGAACTGCTAGAAATGCTGGAATAGATGCAGCAACTGGTGAATACATTTATTTTATAGATTCAGATGATTTCCTTGATTCTAATGCCTTAAGTGAATTATACGACATTGCTAAGGAAAATGAAGCTGATTTGATCATTTTCAAATCCCAAAACTTCAATCAAGACCCAAATGAACCTTTTGTGGAAGAATATAATGAAATGGAGCAGATTCCATCTACATTTAGAAACAAACTGTTTAGCTTTAAGGATATGCTTGAACATTTCACAAGAATTGATGTAACCATATGGAATAAGCTTTTCAAGCATGATTTGATAGAAGATGTGCGATTTGATGAAGACATTATCTTTGAAGATAATTTATTCACAATGGACTATTTCTTTAAAGCCAATAGAGTCTATTTTTATGATAATGTATTGCATCATAGGCGCCTTAGGCCTAATTCAATAATAACCTCTGCTTCAAAAAGACATGTTGAAGGATTGGAAGTTAATAAGAGAATGATAAAAAGGATTAAGGAAGCAGGATACTATGATGATGTTAAGGAGAAATTGTTTATTAAGAATTTCACTAAAATCAGCTACAGATTTATTAACATTGATGATGAGTACAAAGAGTACTTTTTTGACTGCTTGAAAAAGGATTTAACAAGCAATGAAGATGAACTTAAAAACAGTCTTGATTTTTCATTAATTGATGATAGAACTAGATTTATTTTCAATAATATGTTGGAATCTTCTCATTTTTGGGAATTGGAATTAAGAATCAGATGTTATGATTATGAAAATAAGATAAATGAATTAGAGGACATTATTGAAAATTTAAATGATGAAGTTAAGAATCTTAAATCGGTTAAGTAAGTTTATTTCTAGTTTTTTTAGAATAGTCATAGATTTTAATACTTTTTCTTTTTTTAAATAACTTTTCGTTCTTCATTTTAAATTTTAAAATAATCTTGATGGAATTCGCATAGTTTTTATTAATGGCATCCGCTTCTTAAATTATATATACAATGAAAATTAATATATAAATATTGTTGAGAGTGATGAAAATGGTAGAGATTTCTGTTATAATTCCTGCTTATAATGTTGAAGATTATATTGGGGATTGCGTAAACAGCATAATCAATCAGACATTTAAGGATATAAAAGATTATTTGTGTAGATGACGGATTAGAAGACAATACTTTAAAGTTATTAAGGGAATTTGAAAGCAAGGATGATAGGATAGCTGTCATTGCCCTTGAACATAATGGTGTAGGAACTGCTAGAAATGCAGGATTAGATGCGGCAACTGGAGAATACATTTACTTTATGGATTCAGATGATATCTTGGATACTAATGCTTTAACTGAATTGTATGACATTGCCAAGGAAAAGGAAACCGATATGATTATTTTCAAATCCCAAAGCTTCAATCAGGACCCTAGTCAACCTTTTGTAGAGGAATATAATGAAATGGAACAGATTCCATCTTCCTTTAAAAATAAATTGTTTAGCTTTAAGGACATGCTTGAACATTTTACAAGCTTAGATGTGACAATGCCAACCAAATTTTTCAAGTATGATTTAATAGGGGATATACGCTTTGATGAAGATGTGATCTTTGAGGATAACCTTTTCACAATCGATTATTTTTTCAATGCAAATAGGATATATTTTTATGATAAGGTAGTATCATAGGCGCCTTAGGCCTAATTCAATCATAACATCAACTTCAAAAAGACATGTTGAAGGTTTGGAAGTCAATAACAGGATGGTTAAAAGGATTCAGGATGCCAGTTATTATGAGGATGTTAAGGAGAAATTGTTTGTTAAGAATTTCACTAAGATCAGTTACCGGTTTATTAACATTGATGATGAGTACAAGGAATACTTTTTTGATTGCCTGAAAAAAGATTTGGAACTTAATGGGGATATAATAAAGAATAATCTTGATTTTTCCTTAATTGATGATAGAACTACATTTATTTTTGAAAATATGATGGAATCTTCTCATTTTTGGGAATTGGAATTGAGAATCAGATGTTATGATTATGGAATTGTGATAAAAAAATTAAAATACCTTAATGAAGAATTGATGGAAGAAAATAAGAAGCTTAAATCTGAGTTAAAAAAATTGCCTGAAGGATAAAATGTTTTAATTTGATTTAGGAAGACTTTTACTTAAGGGATAAAATGTTTTAATTTGACTTAGGAAGATTTTTACTTAAGGGATAAAATGTTTTAATTTGATTTAGGAAGAATTATGTTTAAGATAAAACAATTAAGATTTGATTTAATGATTGTTCATTTATTGTTAAGCTTAAATCTGATTTGATGGTTGCTCATTTATTGTTAAGTTTAAATTGGATTTAATGATTGTTCCTTTAATTTTAAGTTGAATGTGATTTAAAGAATATCTAAATAAGATGAGAATATGGATGAAAATATAAATTTAATGATTAACTTTCCTAAAAAAGCTATTAGGACTTTAGCTTTTCCACTTATTTTAAACAATCTATTATTATTGTTAAATACGATTGTAGATGGTATTTGGATTGCCGGTTTAAATGTTGATTCATTGATTGCAATTGGTTTTGTAACACCTATAACTATAATAATCATTGGTATTGGAAATGGTTTGGCTTCTGGTGCAAATAGTTTAATTGGACGATGCATTGGTGTTGAAAATTATGAAAATGTTTCTAATGCAGCTTTGCATTCTATTATGTTAAGCTTGATTGCAAGTGTAGTTATTCTAGCATTCCTCTTGATTTTCTTAAGGCAAATACTCTTGTCACTTGGAGCTGCCAGTGTAATTGATTTGTCTATGGAGTATGGAATGATTTATGTTGCAGGATCATTTTCAATATTTGTTCCTTTTATGCTTTCAGCTGTTTTTAAGGCTGAAGGAGACATTAAAAAGGCAACTTACCCACTGATGGCATCAACAGCCATAAACATGATTGTTGACCCAGTCTTTATTTATGCCTTTGAGTGGGGAATCAAGGGAGCCGCTTTTGCAACAGTGTTGGCAGAAACCTTTTCACTGCTGCCATTCATCTACTGGCTATTCATTAAAAGAAGCAGTTATTTGGGAGTAAGGCTTAGCGATTATAAAACTAATTTCAAGGTATATAAGGATATTTTAACTGTAGGTTTGCCTGCAAGTTTTGAACAGCTTGCAATTGCTACTTCAACTATCATAATTAATTCTTGGATGCTGATTTTATCCAGTAATCTGGATGTGGCAACATATAATGTGGTTTGGAGGGTAATGGCTATTGGAACAACTCCAGTTACATGCATTGCAATTGCAGTTTCAACAGTTGTGGCAGTTGCTTTTGGTGGTAAAAACTATGAAAACCTAAGGACAAGTTTGGTTTATGGAATTAAGCTTTCAACCATTATTGCTGTAGTCATAGGAGTTATTTTTGTAATATTTGCCTATCAGTTCGCTTATATCTTTTCATATACAGAATCTACTCAAGTCTTGATTGAGTCTCTTGTTTTTGCAATTAGGATTCTGACAATATATGTGATAGCATTTCCTGCAGGAGCAGTGGCCACTATGGTATTTCAGGGAATGGGAAAAGGAACTTATTCTCTTTTATTGACCATTTCAAGGACTTTAATATTTGAATTGATATTCATTTACCTATTTGCTTTCCTATTTGATTATGGAACTTTAGGTGTGTATTTCGGTTTAGATGTTGGTATGACAATAGGCTCACTTGTATCCTTGGCATGCATTATACTTTATTTAAGAAGGCATAAGGATTATTTTAATGAAAAAACTGATAATTTAGATGTGGAATGATTATTTTTATGAAAATTTTAATGAAAAAACTGATGTTTTAGATTCATAAGGATTATTTTTATGAAAAAACTGATAATTTAGATTCATAAAGTTTATTTTTGAAAAATTAGATAATGAGAGGAATTAAAAATGAAAATTACCGTTGCAGGTGTAGGATATGTAGGACTTTCACTTGCAGTTCTATTAGCTCAAAGACATGATGTCACTGCCATTACAACAACAGAATCAAAGGCAGAAAAACTAAATCAGTTCATTAGCCCTATTCAGGATGCTGAGATAGAAAGATTCTTTAAGGAAGTTCGTGAAGGAAAAAGGGAACTTAATCTTCACACAACTACAGATAAGGAATCTGCATATAGTGATGCTGAACTTGTCATTATAGCAACACCAACAAATTATGATGATGTCAATCGTTTCTTTGACACATCTGCTGTTGAGGATGCTATAGAATCTACACTTAAGGTTAATCCGGATGTTCTTATGGTTATCAAGTCAACAATACCTGTTGGATATACAGAGTCTGTCCGTGAAAAGTATGGAGTAAAAAATATCATATTCTCTCCAGAATTCCTTCGTGAATCAAAGGCACTTTATGACAATCTCCATCCAAGCCGTATAGTTGTTGGATGTGATGATGATCAAATGGAAGAAGGACAGATGTTTGCAGATCTTCTCTTGGAAGGAGCAAGGGAAGAGGAAAATAGGGCAGGTTCTCAAAATCAGGATATTCCTATCTTATTGGCACATTTAACTGAAGCAGAGGCAATTAAGCTTTTTGCAAACACTTGCCTTGCTGTAAGGGTAAGCTATTTCAATGAGCTTGATACATATGCTCAAACCAAAGGCCTTGATACTCAAATGATTATAGATGGTGTCTGTATGGACCCTCGTATTGGCGGACATTACAACAATCCATCCTTTGGTTATGGAGGATACTGTTTGCCTAAGGATACAAAGCAGCTATTGGCAAATTATAAGGATGTTCCTCAGACTATGATAGAAGCTGTTGTCCATTCAAATTCAGTCCGTAAGGAGTTTATCGCTGGCCAGATCATTTCAAGGAATCCTAAAATCGTTGGAGTCTATAGGCTTACCATGAAAAGCAATAGTGACAATTTCCGTGCTTCTGCCATACAGGATGTTATGAAACGAATTAAGGCAGAGGGAATTCCTATAATTATTTATGAGCCAACATTAGATGATGGAAGCGAATTCTTCCGCTCTGAAGTTGTAAATGATATTGACCGTTTCAAGAGTGAAAGTGATGTGATTCTTGCAAACAGATTTGATCAGGATATTCTTGGTGATGTTGTAGAAAAAGTTTATACAAGAGACCTCTTTAGAAGAGATTAATACTGTATAGAAAAGTTTCGTATTATGGTTTTTTGGGCCATTTTATTGAACATAATTTATTTTATAAAAGTTTCGTATTATGGTGTTTTGGCCATTTACGAAGCTAATTTATTTTTTTAAGGATTTGGAAACTAAACTTATTTTTTATGGTATTTTTATTAAAAATAGTTTCTTTTAATGTTGTTTAGTTGTTTTTTTTTAAAATAGAAAAATAGAGGTTTCTTTTAATGTTGTTTTGTTGTTTTTTTTTTAAAATAGAAAAATAGAGGTTTCTTTTAATGTTGTTTTGTTGTTTTTTTTTTAAAATAGAAAAATAGAAAAATAAAAAATTGAAATGAGTAATTTCAATTATTATAGGTAAAATCTTTGTGTAGCTTCAAAATCATCGTCTTCATAATGGAAAAGGAATTCATGTTCTCCGTTATCCTCTAAGACAAATAATGCAATACCTTCAGAATCTGTAGAACGTCTAGATGATTTTTCTCCATATTGGATTTCAACATCTTTATCACTGCAAGGTTGACCATTTGGGTCTTTAAGGCATACTAAAATAGTAATCCTTCCATTTTGTCTAAAGCTTTTTACTATTTCAAAACTTCCTTGCCCATCATCTGAGGAAAGTGCATGGACATTTTTTTTCAACGTTTAACGCATCCCCATCACTAGAAGCGGAAACTGCACAAATGCCGATTATAAGAATTGACATAAAAATCAATAAACCGAATATTCTCTTCATTTTTTTCACCAAGTGGTAGTTTATAAAAAAGCATATAAATTTATTTCTGAAAGCAAGTACTTGCTTGCATTATTTTTAAAATGGTGGAAAATATGGTGATTTTTACTCTTGTAATCGAATTATGAGCTTATTTAAAACAATGTAGTCTGTTTTGTTTTGTCTTTGTTTGGAAACTCATGAAGATATTCAAATATTTCATCTGGCTTGTTCATTATATTGTTTTCATCGGTTCTTTTGTAGAATATCTTCATCAGCTTATTGCTATTAGGACTAGCTATTCCATAGCTGTCTCCAAAATTCTTTATGTACTTTTCCTTAAGTCCTGGGAAATGCTTATCAAGTTTGCTATAGAAATACTCTCTGTTTCCTTCCCTTAAGGTCATTCCCATTCCAAAGCAAATTATTCCCTTGACATTTGAATCTATGCAATAGTCAAGTATTCCATTGATGTTCTCTTCTGTATCGTTGATGTATGGAAGAATAGGGCATAGCCAAACGACGGTAGGGATGCCGTTTTTGTCCAGTGTCTTTAGAACCTTTACCCTTTCTTTTGTAGTGCATACATTAGGCTCCAGTATTTTGCATAAGTCTTCATCGTATGTTGTCAAGGTCATTTGAACAACTGCTTTTGCCTTTTCATTAATCTCCTTGATCAAGTCCAAATCCCTTAATATCAGGTTAGATTTTGTTATGCAGGCAAATCCATGCCCATATTTGTTTATTAGTTCTAATGATTCCCTCACATTTTCTATTTTCTTCTCAAGGGGAATATATGGGTCTGTCATTGATCCTGTTCCAATCATAACCTTTTCCTTTTTGAATTTTAGGGCTTTTTTAAGTAGTTCAGGTCCATTTGCCTTTACTTCAATGTCTTCAAAGGCATGGTCCATATTGTAGACATTGCTTCTGGAATCGCAGTAGATGCAGCCGTGGGTACATCCTCTGTATAGGTTCATTCCATTCTTTTGGGACAAGATGCTTTTTGAGTTCACATAATGCATGGTTCCACTTTATTCCTTTTCTTTTTGGGTTTATATTGTGTGGTTTTGTTTTATTCCATTATCTTTATGAGTTTACATGATGTATATTTCACTTTATTTATGCTTGTTTTAATATTGATTTTTTCATATTTAAGTATTTGTGAGAGAATTTGTCAACTATTGACTTAAATATAAATGTTTATAAAAATTTTTAATAATATTTATATTACTTAAATTAGATAATACTAAACATAAGTAAGTAAAGGTTAATGTTTAAAATGTGCAGATCTAATCTGTAAAAAGGGAAATGAAAACCCAACCATTTTATATTCGCAAAAAAAGGTTTTATAATGGAAAGATTTATGAAAGAATATGTATTGCCCTATTGGAAATATCTTATTTTGGCAATACTTGTAATTATACTGCAGGTGTATTTACAAATAAACATCATGCAGGAGACAAAAAACATCATTGATATTGGGATAAAGCACAGCGATTTCAATTTTATTGATAATGCTGGAATTTATATGATGGAGCTTACAACTTTATTTGGTTTAAGTATGATAGCTGCATCTTACTTAAGCGCATATATAAGTGCCAGTGTAACCTGTGATGTCCGTGAAGCATTATTTGAAAAAGTCGTTTCATTATCTCCAATTGACTTCAATCAAATAGGGGCTTCAAGTTTAATGACTCGTGCAACTGCGGATACAACCAGAATTCAAATTTTCATGATTAATTTCTTAAGAAATGCATTGGTTATTCCAGTTGTGATAATTGCAGTTATTATTGCAGCTGCAGAGATTAATTTAATATTGTGCGGTATTCTTGTAATTGCTTTTATATTGACTATTTTATTTATGGAATTGAAAAGCAAACAAAGCATTCCTCTATTTAATAGATTGCAGAAGAAATTAGATTATCTGAATTTAAAATTTAAAGAAAAAATAGAGGGTGTAAGATCAATTAGAGCATTCGGTAAACAACATTCTGAAATAGAAGAATTCCGGGAGTTAAATGATGAATTTAATGAGGAATCTGTTTATGCGGAATTAAAACTATATTATTTGACACCAGTAGCTTTAATTGTAATGAATTTGGCTATTTTATTAATTTATTATGTTGGTTCAATTCAGCTAAAGGCAAAAATAGTTTCAATATCTGATTTGATTTTGTTTTTCCAATATGTGACCTATTTCGTTTCATGTTTGGGTATTCTCCCATTTCTTGTAGATACAATGCCTAAAACTATTGTAGCGACTGAACGTATTGAAGAAGTTTTGTATATGGATGAAACTGTAGTCAACAATCCTGTGAATGATAGTCTCATTGATGATGACAATGCAGCATTAGTTGAATACAAAGAGGTTATTTTTGGATATACTGGTGCAAAAGGTGTTATTGCAGATATTAGCTTCAAAGCAGAAAAGGGTACAACAACAGCATTTATAGGGCCTACAGGTTCTGGAAAAAGTACAGTATTCTATCTTTTAAATAGATTATATGACCCTACTTTTGGAGAAATTCTTTATAATAGAAGGAATATTAAAGAAATGGATATTAGGGAGCTTAGGGAAAAGATTGCTTATGCAAATCAGAAAACTCTTGTTTTGAATGATACCGTTTATGCAAATATTGCCATGAACAACCCTAACTTATCAAGGGAAAAGGCAATGGAGGTCTGTGAGTTAAGTAGATTTAATGAGGTCTTTGACTTTTTGCCTGATGGTTTGGATAGTGTAATGGCACAGAGAGGAATGAATGTTTCAGGAGGTCAAAAACAAAGATGGTCTATTGCAAGAACATTAGCTAAAGATGCTGAAATCTATGTTTTTGATGATTGTTTCTCAGCTCTTGACTCTAAAACCGAGTATGCTGTTAGACAGAATGTTAGGGAATATCTAAAAGGAAAAACAGTATTTGTGATTGCACAAAAAATCAGCACAATTATGGATGCTGATAATATTATTGTATTGGATAAAGGGCGCATTGCCGATCAGGGAACACATGAATATCTTTTGGAAAACTGTGAACTGTATCAGGAGATCTATGCTACCCAAACTTATTTGAAGGAGGATGAATAGGATGGCTAAAGATAAAAAATATTCTTATTCTGAACTTTTTAAAAGATTGGGCAGATACATCTATGATGACAAAGGAAAATTCATCTTTGCAATTATCATTTTGGTAATTGGCAGTTTCATATTGTCCATTACACCTAAATTGGTTGGTAATATCCTTGATTACTTGGCCCAATATGTATCTAATGGCTATGTGGGTTTAGATGAGACTTATCTGATATTATACATCTTAGGAATTGCAGTGCTTTACATTTTAGGAAATCAGGCTACTATTGTAGCTAATAGAATCACATTGATCATATCCAGAAATGTTTCAAAGGTATTGAGAGATGAAATGTATGAAAAAATCAATAAGGTTCCTATAAATTATTTGGATACACATGCTTCAGGTGACATTATGGCTCGTTTAACAAATGACTTAATAACATTTGAAACATTTTTATCCAATGATCTAACAGACTTCCTTGTTCAGATTCTGATGATTATATTGGTATTTGTCATGATGATTGTGGTAAATCCTTATTTGACAGTGGTATATGCGATTTTGCTTCCAATTTCCTTTATATTCACAGGTTTGATTACTAAAGTCACCAAGAAAAATTTTAAGCTTCAGCAATCTTCAGTTGGCGAATTGAATGGATTCATTGGCGATATATTTACAAACCATACCTTAATTAAATCCTATAATATGGAAAAGGAGTCTGATGAACGCTTTAAGGAAATCAATCAAAAATTCCATAAATCCTATGTGAAGGCCAAGTTCTTTTCAGGATTTATTTTCCCTATAACTATACTGCTCAATAAAATAGGATACATTTGCCTATCCATGTTCGGTGCAATATTCATTCTGCATGGTCACTTGACTATTGGTGGATTCTTGGCATTCCTATTGTATGGACAGATATTGAACGGACCTCTGTCTCAATTCTCAACTGCCCTCAACCAAGTGCAATCAGGACTGTCCTCCCTTGAGAGAATATTTGAAATACTTGATGAAGAGGAGGAAGCTGATGAATCTGATCTTGCAAAGGTTGATGTAGATAATGTTAAAGGTGAAATTGAGTTTCAAAATGTTGAGTTTGGATATGTTCCTGAAAAACAGCTATTCAATGATGTTTCCTTAAAGTCTGAACCTGGAATGGTTATGGCTATTGTAGGTCCATCAGGTGCTGGAAAAACCACCTTAATCAATCTATTGATGAGATTCTATGATATTGATAACGGCAAGATTCTGTTGGATGGAAAGGACATTAATGAAATTAATCGGGAAGAATTAAGAAGCGCATTTGGAATGGTATTGCAGGATTCCTGGGGTTTCAAAGGTACCATTGCTGAAAATATTGCTTATGGTAAACCTGATGCTAGCATGGAAGAGATTGTAGAAGTTTCCAAATTGGTGGGATGTGATTCATTCATTGATTCATTGCCTAATGGCTATAGAACCATAATAAGTGAAGAGGATTCTCAGTTGTCTGTTGGAGAAAAACAACTGCTGGTACTTGCCAGAACCGTATTGTCCAATCCAAAAATATTGATTTTAGATGAAGCTACTTCAAATATGGATACAAGAACTGAACAGATGGTTACCTCAGCTATGGAAAATATGATGGATGGAAAGACTACATTTATCATTGCTCATAGGTTGTTTACAATTAAGAATGCAGATAAGATCATTTTTATGAAAGATGGTGACATTAAGGAAGTTGGTTCACATGAAGAGCTGTTGGAAAAAGATGGTTTGTATGCAGAGATGTATAGAAAAGCTTCATCATGAATCTAAATTCAATAAGTTAGAAGGCATTATGATGGTGGATTTGGTTTCTATAACTTGAAAATATGGCTTATTATTGATGGATTTGATTTTTCCTAATTTCAATAGCTATCTTTATATAATATGAAAAATAAAGTATATTTATTATCAACACTATGGAGTAATTTTTGTGGATGAAAAAGAAATGATGAGTATGTTTGAAAAGGAAGAAAACGCTCGTAATGTTCTTGTAGAATCTAGAAAAAGAATCGATGAAATTGATAATGATTTAGTTAACTTAATAAGTGAAAGAACTTCACTTGCTAAGGATATAGTATCTGCTAAAGTATTTTTAGGCATGGAAATTTATGACAAATCTAGAGAAAATGAAATCCATGCTAAAGTAAGCAAATTAGCTGATGAAAATAATATAGATAACGATATTCTTAGCGATATTATGAACATGCTAACAATTTTAAGTAAAAATAAACAGAGAGAATTATTGGAGGAATGATTATGGGAAACATTAGAACTTCATTTGTAAAACGTATAGCAAAAGAATTAATCGAAACTCACCAAGGTAAATTTACCACTGATTTTGAAGAAAACAAAAAATTAGTAGCAGAGTACTCAACTGTAAGTACTAAACACTTAAGAAATAAAATTGCTGGTTACATTACTAGATTAGTAAGACAACAAGCAAACCAAGCTTAATTTTATTTTTTACTATTTTTTAGATTAATTAATTTTAATCTACTACTTATTTTTATATTATTTTTATCACATATTTTAGCTGTTTTTCAATTTATTGTCAAGGATTTTTAATTTTCTATTTTGATCTTTGTTTTTGTGATTTTTAGTGAAAATAAATTTTAATATTTTGTCTGTATTTGTTTAGAATTAATTTTTATGCTTTTGTCTGTATTTGTTTAGAATTAATTTTTATGCTTTTGTCTGTTTTTGTTTAGAATTAATTTTTAATCTTGTCTGTAATTAATTAGAAATTATTTTTGACTTTTGACTTGCGCTTAAATATGAAATTTCTTATTATGATAATGGATTATTATTAAAATATTAAAAATTTTTATTTAAAAAAATAGCAATGAATAAATAAATATATTAATACCCTTTTATAAAATTAACAAATGGATAATAGTCTAAAATATAATTTTGCAAAAATTTATTATTTTAATTTTTAACTTATTTAAAAGGTGTGTAAACAAATGGAATTAATTGTGGCCAAATTTGGCGGTACTTCGATTGGAAATGGAAAAAGAATTAGAAAAGCTGCACAATCTATCGTAAATGCGTATATGGAAGGAAAGAAGGTTGTGGTTGTTGTATCAGCTATTAACAAGACTACTGATGATTTAGTAGCTATTGCTGACGAATCCATTGGAAAAGAAGTAACTGAAAAGCAATTGGCGGAAATTTTATCCATGGGTGAAAGAACCAGCATTAGAGTATTTTCATCAGTCTTGGAATCCTTAGGAGTAAAATCTGAATACATAGATCCAAATCATGATTTATGGCCTGTAATTACTGATGACAACTATGGAAAAGCTAAAATTGACTTTGAAAGAACTGAAGAACAGTCTCAAGGACTTTTAGGACTTTTAGAGCAAGGCATTATTCCTGTTATCTGTGGATTCTTGGGAAAAACTGAAAATGGAGAAGTGACCACCTTGGGAAGAGGTGGAAGTGATGTAACTGCATTCCTATTAGGTCATTGCCTAAAGGCAGATAATGTGATTATCGTTACTGATGTGGATGGAGTAATGTCAACTGATCCAAGAAAAATAAATGAAGCTGAAAAATTAGATTACATATCTGTTGAAGAAATGAGAGATTTAGCTACTCATGGTGCTCAAGTTTTACACCCTCATGCATTAAGATTTAAAGATCCAGAAATAAAGGCAAAAATTATAAGTTTTGAAAAAGGTGATTTATCCGACCCAGGGACTGAGATTGTAGGCCCTTTTGAAGATTCCATGAGCAAATCAGTATGCTTGCATCCTGAACCTATCTCTGTGGTAGCTTTAGTTGGAGAAGATTTGCTCAATCAAATTGGACTCCTTGCAAAAATGACTACATTGGTAGCTGAAGCAAACATCAATATTTATGGCATTTCTGCAGGTCAAAATTCAATTACCTTATTCTTGGATAAATGTGATGCTGATGAAGCATACCATCTATTGCATAATTTAGTCATTGCTGAAGACAGTTTAAGCTCTATTTCCTTAGGAAGAGACATTGCAATGTTAACTATGATTAATCCAGACTTTATTGAAACTCCTGGAGTAATCACTGAAGTTACCAATCCTCTTAAGGAAGCTCACATAAACATTGTAGAGATTTCATCATCCCAAACTGCTATTGTTTTATTCATTAACTGGGAAGATGGTAAGCCAGCATATGATTTAATAAAGGGAGTTTTATAACTCTCGCTTTTATTTATTTAACCTTATAAAGAAGTCTTTACTTTTATTTTCATTAAAGAGAAGTAATATGCTTCTATCGTTTTTTGCATGTAATTTCAATACGTCATTGGGTTTTGTAAAAATATTTGGTTTTTATTTCTACGAACTTTAATAAATTAAGTATTTGAAATTGCTCTAAGATTTTTTAAAAATTAAAATCATAAATTAAAATTATAAATTAGAATTCGTAAATTAGGATTATAATTAGAATTTTAAGCTTTAATTCATTAATTAAAATTATTAATTAGAGTTATAAGCTTTAATTCATTAATTAAAATTAAAAATCAGAATTCATATAATTAGAATAATAAATTAAACAATCATATAGTAAGTAAGGTGTTATTTATGTGTTTTGAAGGTACAGCTGTTGCTATGGTTACTCCTATGCTTGAGGATGGAACCATAGACGAAGAAGGATACAGACAAAATATTAACTGGTTGATTGAACAGGATGTTGACGGTTTAGTTGCTGCAGGAACCACTGGTGAATCTGCTACTTTAACTCATGAGGAACACAGAAGTGTTATTGACATCATGATTGATGAAGTTGATGGCAGAGTTACCACCATTGCAGGAACTGGAAGTAATGCAACCTCTGAAGCATTAGACTTAACCAAATATGCAGATGATGCTGGAGCAGATTTGGCTCTTTTAATCACTCCATATTACAACAAACCTCAACAACATGGTGTAATCGAACATTATACCCAAATTGCAAATGCAGTGGATATTGACTTGATTGCATACAATGTTCCATCTCGTACCAGTTTGGACATGGCTCCTGAAACCATTGTTGAACTTGCAAAAGTGGACAATATTGCTGCATTGAAAGAGGCGTCCTCTAATGTGGACAAAGTATCCAAAACCATGAAATTATTAAGGGATGAAGGTTTGGAAGATGATATTGTAATATTATCCGGTAGTGATGAATTGACCCTTCCTTTAATGTCTGTTGGTGCAAGAGGTGTAATCAGTGCATCTGCAAACATCGACCCAAGAACCATGGTTCAAATGGTAAACTGCATCTTAGATGGTGACTATGATAAAGCAATGGACTTGCATTACAAACAATATGACTTAATCAAAGCTTTATTCATTGAAACCAGTCCAGCACCTGCAAAAGAAGCATTGAAAATGATGGGAATGCCTGCAGGACCTTTAAGATTACCTTTAGTTCCTATGTTAGAAGATAACAAAGCAGTCTTAAGAAAAGCATTGGAAGATGCTGGAATTATATAATTTTATTTCTTATTTGGAAATTAGGAACTGTTCCTATTTTCTAATATTATTTTTTTAAATTTTTTATATTAACCAAATTAATTTTAGATGATATTATGATAAAAGTTGCTGTAACTGGAGCTGCTGGAAGAATGGGCTCCGGAATTATAAGAAAAATCTCAGAACAAGATGATATGGAAGTTGTAGCTGCTATTGAAATGCCAAACACTTCTTTAGCAGGTCAAGATGCAGGAGAAAGAGCAGGTATCGGTAATATTGGTGTTCCTATTGTCGGTTCAGAAGATTTGGAAAAAGCATTGAAAGAATCTGGAGCTGAAGTATTGGTTGACTTTACCATTGCTCCTGCTGCTGTTGAAACCATTAAAAGAACTGCTGACTGTGGAGTAAACCTTGTTGTTGGAACAACCGGTTTTACTGAAGAGCAAGCACAAGGAAATGCAGATGTAATCAAGGAAAAGAACATCAAAGCAGTTATTTCCTCTAACTTCTCAATTGGTGTAAACGTATTCTTTAAAGTATTGAAGGACTTGACTCCTATCTTAAATGACTTTGATATTGAAATCATTGAAGCTCACCACAACCAAAAGGCAGATGCTCCTTCTGGAACTGCAATGACTGCATTTGAAGTTATCGCAGATGCTTTAGAAAGAGATCCTGAAGAAGTGGGAGTCTATGGAAGACAAGGTCAAGTAGGTAAAAGAACCAAAGAGGAAATCGGTTTGCATGCAGTACGTGGTGGAGACATTGTAGGAGACCACACAGTATTGTATGTTGGCGATGGTGAAAGATTAGAAGTAAAACACATGGCACATACTAGAGAAGTATTCATTGCTGGTGTTATCAGAGCTTTAAGATTCGTAGGTTCAGCAGAACCTGGAAAAGTAAATGACATGTCTGATGTTTTAGGAATTTAATTTTAATTCCTTTTTTCTTTTAAGCTTAAATTTATTTTCTTTTTGAAAATAAAAATTTAATTTTAATTCCTTTTTTCTTTTAAGCTTAAATTTATTTTCTTTTTGAAAATGAAAATTTATAAATATATATTATAATTATCGAGATGATTTAAATGGTAAAAGTAGGTGTACTTGGTGCAACTGGAATGGTAGGTCAAAGATTTATCCAATTGTTGGCTGATCATCCTGATTTTGAAATTGCTGCACTTGCAGCTTCTGGAAGATCTGCAGGCAAAAAATATGAAGACGCTACCACTTGGTATATGAATAGTGAAATGCCTGAATCTGTAAGAGACATTACTGTTATTGAAACTGACCCTGCACAGATGGATAAGGATGTTGAAATAGTGTTCTCTTCACTTCCTGCTGATTTTGCTGCAAAAGTCGAGCCAGCATTTGCAAAGGATTTTGTTGTGGCATCAAATGCTAGTGCGATGCGTATGAAAAAGGACATACCTTTAGTCATTCCTGAAGTCAATCCACAATTCTTGGACATGATTGAAGCACAACAGAAAAACAACAACTGGGATGGATTCATTGTAACCAACCCTAACTGTTCAACTATTGCTTTGACATTGACCTTAAAGCCAATCTATGACAACTTCAACATAAACAGAATTTATGTATCAACCATGCAAGCTGTTTCAGGAGCAGGTTATAACGGTGTTCCTTCAATGGCTATTGTAGATAACTTGGTTCCATACATTGGCGGTGAAGAGGAAAAGATGGAAAGCGAAACATTGCATCTTTTAGGTTCACTTGACGGTGATGAAGTTGTACCTGCAAACTTTTCATTAAGCGCATCCTGTCACAGAGTGCCTGTTATTGACGGTCACACTGAAGCAGTATTCGTTGAGCTTGATGATGAGGCAGACATTGACAAGATCAAAAAGACAATGGCTGGTTTTAGAGGACTTCCTCAAGAATTAGGTCTTCACTCTGCTCCAGATCAACCTGTTATCGTCAAAGAAGAAGATGACAGGCCTCAACCAAGAATGGACAGAATGGCTTATGGTGGTATGGCTGCTACTGTAGGTAGAGTCAGAAAAGATCAAGCATTTGATAACAGCTTCAAATATGTTCTCGTAGGACATAATACAATTAGAGGTGCTGCTGGTGCTTCTATTTTGAATGCTGAATTGATTAATAAACAAATATTATAATATTTTTTATTAATTCTTTTTTTACTTTTTTTTAATTATTTTTTAATCTTTTTTTATTGATTTTTTAGAGTGTTTTGTAAAACTATTGTTTAATGAACTAAATTAAACCTAATTTTCATATCATTTGCTTAGTTTTGCATTAATTTTAAAAGAAGGTTGTGAAACTATATTTCAATTTTAAAGAGGATATTGTTAATAAAAATAGAAATTCATCAGTTAAATTTTTTACACTCCAAAATGTGATGTTTAAATTTGTTTTAGTTTATATTGATGTGATAAACTCCTCTAAAAATTAAATACATTGTAAATAATTCTATAAATCATTTTTCATTATATATGTTTAATGAAAATATAGTTTCAATTTGAAATGGTTTCAAATAGAAACTATTATATATTGCTATTTTCATATTATGATTTGGAGGGGATTAATATCAACTACGATTTATCTTCAAAAGATTTTTTTGGTGCAATGTTATTTTTGGTAAATAAAAATTATCTAATTTATTTAAATCAAAAATTTGAAAAATTTGAATTCAATGCCATTCAGGCATTCATGTTACTAAAACTTTCTGAAAATCCGGAGTTTTCCCAAAAGCAGTTGGGTGAATATTTATCATTATCCAAGGGTAGTGTTGCTAAATACTTAACTAATCTGGAAGAAAATGATTACATTAAACGTGAACGATTTGAGAATAACAAACGCAAATATAAATTGATTCTTGAAGAAAAATCATTGGAAATACTTCCAGAACTCAAAGCAATATCTAAAAAATGGGAATTGGAGACTGGATTAGAAAATTTTGGTCCTGATTTTTTCAATGATTTTAAACAATTGCTTGAAAGCAGTGAAGATATTTTAAAAAAAGAGGATGATTAAATGGAGTCAAAAAATATAGTCTTGATTATCTGTGCAATATTGTCATTTTTCACTGTGTTTGCATTCAATGCGGTTATGATTGCGGTTCCGTCAATTGATGCAGAGTATGGAATGAACAACATTGTCCAAAATTGGGTTACAATTATATTCTTATTGATTGTCGCAGCTATTTCAGTACCTGCAGGCCAAGTTTCGGGAAAATATGGTCTTAAAAAAGTTTCAATCATTAGCATAATATTTTTCATAATAATTTCAATAGCCAATGTTGTTGTCACCACTTCTGAAATGTTCCTTGTTTGCCGTTTGCTTATGGGCGTTTCCATTGCATTTTTGAATGTAACATCCATGGCAATGGTCGTATCTGCATTTGAGCCTCATGAAAGGGGAAAAGCGATTGGTATCAATATCACCGGTGTTTACCTTGGTTTATCACTTTCGCCGGTTATTGCCGGAATTCTCGATTTCCAATTAGGATGGAGGTCTATAGTGCTCTTTTCAATTCCATTCATGGTATTGCTTTTGGCAATGCTTTATAAAGTCAAAGATGAATGGATTACCTTTGAAGGCTTGCCACTGGACATTAAGGGGTCATTAGTTTATATTGTAGGAATATTGCTATTCATTTATGGATTTACAAGACTCAATGAACCAATCGGAGTGATTTTAACTGTTATCGGCATTGCTGTGCTTGCATTGTTTGCATATATTGAAATCAGATCAGATTATCCTGTATTTGATGTAAGATTCTTTAAAAACTCAAAATTCCTGTCTTCAAACTTTGCGGCATTGTGTGCTTATTTGGCCACATTTGCTGTCACCACTATCCTAAATTATCACCTTCAATACATCAAGGGATATGATTCACAGATGTCAGGAATGATACTGATTGTCGCACCACTGTTTCAGGTTGTTCTGGCACCTCTTGCAGGCAGGTGGTCCGATAAGGTCAATCCTCAAATATTGTCCGCAGTCGGTATGGGTCTTGGTACAATTTCACTTATTGGAGGCATAAGCACCAAAAAAACATTTAAGGTGGTCGGTATGGGTCTTGGTACAATTTCACTGTTACTGTTCTCACTTTTGGATGCAGACACCTCTCTGATATTTTTAATCGTATCCATGGTATTCTATGGTGTTGGATTTGGACTTTTCTCATCTCCAAACACCAATGTCATTATGAGTTCAGTGCCTCCGCAGGCAACACCGGTAGCGTCAGCATCAGTATCAACAGTAAGGGTGGTCGGTCAAACCATGAGTATGGGAATCTTGACACTTGTATTTGCGTTTGTAATGGGCAATGTGCCGATGACTGAGAAATACTTCCCTCAGTTAATAGCAAGCTCACAGATAACCTGTATAATTTGTGTCGTTTTGTGCATTGCATCTGTATTCGCATCACTTGTAGGAATTAAAGCAAAAGGAATGGGTGATTAAATGAAAAATGTCATAATTACTGGAGGAAATTCAGGGTTGGGATATGAAACCGCCTGGAAAGTTGCCAATTCATCAGATGATTTTAATGTTATTTTAGCATGCAGAAACCTCCAAAAAGCAGAGATTGCTCGTAATAGAATAAGTGGGGAAACTGGAAATCCTAATGTGGATGTGGCGCAGCTGGACGTGTCTAGTTTAAGTTCAGTTAGAAATTTTACAGAAAATCTGGAGTATGATGAAATCTATGCGCTATTATGTAATGCCGGAATCAGCGGAGAATCTACAGGGTTGAGTGAAGATGGAGTGGATATCGTTTTTGCAACAAACCATTTAGGACATTTTCTACTCACTGATCTCTTACTTGACAAAATTACAGATAGGATATTTGTTACAAGCAGTGATATGCATGATCCGCCAAGGGGAATTGATTGGATTGGAGCTCAAAAACTCGCATATCCTGATGAAAAATTGGCAAAAAGCCCAGCACGTTATTCATATTCAAAACTGTGCAATTTATATTTTGTTTATGAATTGGCCAAAAAAACTGACATATCAGTCAATGCATTTAACCCAGGATTAATGAAGACAAATCTGATGAAAATAAATAGACTTTCAATCGAATTTGTAAAGCGCACTATGCCTGAGAGATTGGGTGATTTAAAAACCTCATCTGATGCATATGCAAAATTAGTTATTGAAACTGATTTATCTGAAAGTGGATGTTACTTTGACAGAAGTACAAATACTAAAAAGACTTCAGATTTATCGTATAATGATTATAATTCAAATGAATTATGGGATTTAAGTGAAAAAATTGTTAGAAGATGATAATATGGACATGTTTGACTTAAGTGGAAAAAATGCACTTGTTGTGGGTGCATCTTCAGGACTTGGAAAGCAATTTGCAAAAGCTCTTGCAAGATTCGGAGCAAATGTTGCAATTTCAGCAAGAAGAGTGGAAAAACTAGAAGAACTAAAAAAAGAAATTGAAGAAATTGGCGTTGAATGCATTGCAGTTCCATGTGATGTAACTGATGAAGAAAGCATATTGAACTGTGTTGCAACAGTTAAAAATGAATTCAAAAGAATCGATATTTTGTGTAATAATGCAGGAAGTGACATTTTCAATGATTTTTTTACATTCACAACAGAAATGTGGGATGCTACAATGGACACCAACATTCGCGGAATGTTTATCATGAGTCGTGAAGTTGGAAAGATTATGAAAGAACAATGTTATGGTAAAATAATCAATACTGCATCAATCGGTGGAAGATTTGCATCTGAAGGTAATATTGCATACTATGCATCAAAAGGAGCTGTAGTGAACTTCACAAGAGGTCTTGCAGCAGATTTGGCACCATATAATGTGACTGTAAATGCAATTGCACCCGGCGTATTTGAAACAGAACTGACTCGAGACTCATTTGAAACCGATTTCGGAAGGGAATCTCTTGCAAGAATCCCATTTAAACGCCCGGGTCGTGACGGTGATTTAGATGGAATTTTAATCTACTTTGCAAGTGATGCATCCAACTACTGTACCGGACAAATCATTTTCATTGATGGCGGAAGCACAATGTTAATTTAATGGTTATAATCTATTATAACCATTTTTCCTTTTAAAGTATAATATTCCTCCAACTAAAATTATTAAAGATACAACAAAAACCATTGGATATGCCCATCCAAATTCTATTCTGGCATATACTTGAAATTCATACCATACCATCCCACAATAAGAGTCAACGGCATGAAGATGGTTGTAACGGCTGTCAAAATTGTCATGATATTGTTCTGCTTGATATCAAGATGCATCTTATACAAATCCCGGATTTGCATGGTATAATCTCTGATTGATGATGCAGTCTCATACAAGCGATCCAAATGATTTAGATAAATGTTGAAATACCTTAAGTTCTCTTCCTTGAAGAACTTGTTTTCGTTGGCTTCAAAAACCTGCGCAATATCAATCAGTTCCTCGTAATGGTTTCTCAAATCACGAATGTTGCTTCTAATCTCATAAACCCTATCTGATGTTAGGGAGGAATCTTCATTAAGGATTGCCAGTTCCATATTGCCCAGTTCAAGTTCATATGATTTCAAAAGTTTTAAGTCATCTTTGGTTATCTGATTCAAAAAATCGTACAGGAATCTCTCAAGGCTAGGCAATCTCCATTTTTTGGAATTTTGGATATTTGATATTATTTCATTCATGTTTTCACTATCATCAATGAAGACAATCCCTTTCTCATCAAGTGCGAATGCGAATGTTGTTGGGGATTTTTCAAAATCATGTCTGTCAGGTATTGAGAATGTCCCTGTAATTGAATCGTAATTCACTTTTGCCTCGCTTGAAAGAATCTCCTCATTTAAAGGTTCGATGTCTATGCCCATATCGAAGCTGTTTTTTGTTTTCATCCATTCATCAGGGGTCAATACTGCAATGAATTGTGTTTCATTATTTTTAATACAGTTTTCGCAAGATTCCTCCAAAACATTATTAATTTGATAATACATGATATCACAATTATTTATTCTATTATTTCACCGTTATTAATGTATGTTGAATCTAAAAATATGTAATCTTCACAGTTTCCAACAAGTGCCGTAAATGGAGTTATCTCAGTATTGTTCTGAGTTAAATAATCTATGAGGAAATTTCTTAAAATCCACGGATCTTCTATTCTTAAAGAATTTAGGTTAAAAAACCTTTTCAAATATTCTGGGGAGCATTTTAGTTCATCTGCAATTCCATCAATTGTCAAATTTGTTTTTTTGAAGTTTTCCTCTAATTCGTTTTTTGTCTTTTCAATCTGTTGCTGTGTAAACATTCACATCACCTTCAGGCATTTTCTTAAGTTCATTGTATATTAAAAATATGGCTAGCAGAAAAGCTATTAAATCTGTTATTGGGGTTGCATATATTATTCCGTCAAGGCCCATGAACATAGGCAGTATGACTAGAAGGGGCAATAAAATTATAATCTGTTTGGTTAAGGATAAAATGATTCCCTTTTTCGCATTTCCAATCGCCTGGAAAAAGTTTGAACAGGCAATTTGGACCCCGTTGATGAATACGAAAAACAGGAATATGCGCATGTATTTTACTGCAAACTCCATATAAAGTTCGTTCCCGCTTCCAAAAAGCGAAATAATCTGACTTGGAAATATCTGGAAAACTATCCAGAATGCAACCGAAACGATTACTGCAATCTTTAAAACCAGCTTGAACGTTTCACGAACACGACCATATAATTTTGCACCATAGCTATATCCTATTATTGGATGGCTTCCATGGTATAATCCGATTATTATTGTTGTAAATATTACATTGATTTTAAATACGATTCCTGCAACTGCAATTGGGATATTGTTTCCGTATATGCTTGCAGCACCGTAAATGTTCAATAGGTTGTTGCTTACAATTTGGATGAGAACATTTCCAAGCTGAAAAATCAGTCCGTTCAATCCCAGTGCAAACACTGATGCGAGAATTTTCATATCAGGTATGAAATCTGTCATCTTAAGTTTTACGAATTCAAAGCGTGGAAGATATGCGATTACCATTAAAGCGGATGTGACTTGACTTGCTACAGTTGCAATAGCCGCACCTGTTATTCCCATATTCAATGGAAAAATGAGGATATAATCAAGTATTATGTTCAATATCGCTCCGACTATTACAGATGCCATTGCATATGTTGCATGCCCGTCTGATCGGATTATCTGGTTCTTCCCTGAAGTCAGAATAGTAAATGGTATTCCAATAGAGGTAATTCCACTGTATATCATAGCATATTCCAACACTTCGGGAGTTGCTCCGAAAAGCAGCATCAAGGGTTTTAGAAAGATTATTACAAGGATTGCAATAACACTCCAGTTACCAGTATTGTTGAAGCTGCTGTTCCAACGGTCTTTCTTGACGTTTCAATATTTCCCTTTCCAAGCTCTAGGCTAAATGTGGCTGATGATCCAAGACCTATTAAAAGAGCTATTGCAAGACAAATTGTTGATAGTGGAAAAGCAATGTTTGTTGCAGCGTTTCCAAGATATCCTATTCCCTGTCCGATGAATATCTGGTCGATTATATTGTATAGTGCATTGGTCAGGTTTGCAATAATTGCAGGTATTGTCAGCGTTAAAAGCAGTTTGGGGATGGGTTTGTATCCCATAGGGTTTTGTTCAGTCATTTTTCTATCTCTATGCTTTTTATTAAACTGTTTTTTAGAATGGATTTGAATTCATTGAATTCATTGTCTGTTAAAAATTCAAAGACTTTATTTTCCCATTCTTTTTGGTATTTTTTTATCTTTGTTGCACTCTCTTGTCCTTTTGGAGTTATTGTGATGATTTTTCGTCTTTTGTTTTTTTGTCCACTTCTCTTGTAACATATCCTTTTTCTTCAATACTTTTTAAAACACGTGTGGTAAGTCTTTCACTTGTTCTAAGGGAATAGGATAATTCTTTTTGTGTGATTTTGTCATGTTCGTTTAAAACAAAAAGAAATGGGACCTCACCAGAGGTTATATTCATGTCATTTATCTTATGGTCAAGATATCGTATGTATGAACGTTTAATCATTGCAAATGTTGCAGTAATATCTAAATTGCTTTCGTCGATTTTTTTTAGCTCATCAATCACATGTGTGTAAATCATATCAACCAACTCTTTACATGTAAAGTATTGTTGTGGTTATATATAAATCTTTACATGTAAAGAGTTAGTAATTTTGTTGGAGGGATAATTATTGTTTAATATTTGCGAACAAATTGGACAATTTCTATTGCATTATGCCAACAGCAACATGAAGCGGGTCAAAAAGAACCAGAAGTTGCATAATCCTGATTCGTCATTCTGATTGGGAGGTTAAAGAGAGTAATCTTGTAAAGGAAGTCAATGAGCCAAGTTTCATTGATGTCCAACAAAGATTAATTTGATTTGTGCGCTTTCATATTTATTTTCATTGGTTTGAAATTTTTTTATAATTTTCACTTTAGTTTTCATTTAACTGAAAATAATATTGAATTTATTATTCTCTTTTCAATATACTGAAAACTTTATATTATTGTTATGATAAATTAATAATTATAAAAAGAAGTGTGATTTTAATGATTATTCAAAGAGAAGATTATATTGATAAAATCAATCCTTTTGTAAATAAACACATTATTAAGGTTTTAATAGGAACAAGACGTTCCGGCAAGTCAACCATATTAAAACAAATTATAGATTCATTAATAAAACATGGAATTCCTAAAGAAAATATTGTTTGGATGAATTTTGAATTAAGTGATTATTTTGAAATAGATAATATTAAAAAGCTTGAAGAGTTCATATCTGATAAAACTGAAAATATTGATGGAAAAATTTATCTGTTTTTTGATGAAATTCAGGTTGTTCCTCAATGGGAAAAATTAATCAATTCTTACTTTGCAAAAGAAAATTATGACATATACATTACTGGATCAAACTCAAAATTATTGGCTGGCGAGTTTGCCACATATTTGTCTGGCCGCTATGTGGAATTAAACATATATCCATTTTCTTTTAGAGAATATCTTGATTACAATGAAATTACTTCTGATTTTAAAACTCATTTTTACAGATATTTGGAAGAGGGAGGCATGCCTTCAACATTTGACTATCGGGGTGATGATAAAAGATTAATTCTAATTGATTTATACAATTCAATTGTCCTTAAAGATATAATTCAAAGGAATAATGTTAAAAATGTTGACTTGTTGGACAGGATTATGAGATTTGTAATGTATAACATTAGCCAGCCTTTTTCCGCAAATAAAATTCATAAAAGGCTAAAGCAGGATATGGTAAACTTATCTGTAAATACAATTTATAATTATCTTAAATTCTTTCAAAATGCATGTTTGATTTATCAGGTAAAACGTGAAGATTTACAGGGTAAAAAAATATTAAAATATGATGAAAAATAGTATCTATGTGATTTGGGCTTTAAACAAGCGATAATAGGAAACAATCAACGGGATATCACACGCGTAATCGAAAATATTGTTTATTTAGAACTTTTAAGAAGGGGATATGAAATAACCATCGGTAAAGTTGATAAATTGGAAGTGGATTTTGTATGCAAAAAACAAAACAAACCCATTTACATTCAAGTTTCTTATTTATTGGCAAGTGAAGAAACTATTGAAAGAGAATTTAAACCATTAAAAAATATTCCGGATAATTATCCAAAATATGTAATAATTTTGGATGATTGGGACATGTCTCATGATGAATTATTCATTTGAATTTGATTGATTTTTTAATGGATAATGAAGTTATTTAACATCTTTGGACATCATATCCTTTTGGGGAGTTTATCAACTCTGAGTTAATAAACTAATTTTGGTTTTTAAATAATTTTTTGGTGACAAATGATATTTGTTTTTATATATGAAACAAAATTCACTAAAAAGTAGTAGATAATTCCACTACTTCTTAATCATTTTTTGTTCGTAGGGTATGGGACAAATTTCACTAAAAGTAGTAGATAATTTGAAGTGTATTATGCCAACGCCAATATGAAGCTGGTCAAAAGGAATCAAAAGTTGCATAATCCTGATTCGCCGTTGCTGATTGGGGATGTTAAAGATGATGATGTTGTAAAGGAGGTCAATGAACCTAGTTTCATTGATACACAAACCAGATTATTTTAATTTGTTGATTTATAATATAATAATTTTAATTTTTAAATTTTATTAACTTATACTACAATAATTTTTTTATTATAAAATCAATATTTATATATGTTTATAATTTTTATTTTTTAAAAAACATAAACTTATATGTTAATAATTTCATAAGTATGGTTATGGTAAAGAGAGATTTGTATTTGAATAGAATTTCTTCATTAATTGATAAGGATATCATTAAGATCATTGTTGGTGTAAGGCGTTGCGGCAAATCTTACATGTTTAATTTAATCATAGAGGAACTGCTTAAAAGAGGAATTGACAAGGAAAATATTCTTCTCATCAACTTTGAAAGTGCAAAATATAGGAATGTTTCAAATCCTCGTGAACTGGACCTGCTTGTAGGAGATTTGACAAAAGACATTGATGGTAAGATCTACATGTTCTTTGATGAAATTCAAAATGTTGACGAGTGGGAAAAGTCAATCAACAGCTTCCGTGTAGACTATGACTGTGATATCTACCTAACAGGTTCCAATTCAAAATTATTGTCTGGTGAACTGGCCACTCATCTGGCTGGAAGGTATATGGAAATCAAAATGTATCCATTTTCATTTAAGGAATATTTGGACTATAAAAAAACATCTCCCAATAAAAAGGCATTTGCAGATTATTTGATTTATGGAGGATTTCCATTTCTACTGTCTCTTGAATCTGAAATCGATAAAACAGAATATCTGAACGATATTTTCAACTCAATATTCCTAAAGGACATAATCGAGAGATACAATATTCGAGATGCTGGTCTTCTTACAAGAATAGTTGACTTTATCCTAGATAACACTGGAAAAATAGTTTCTTCAAAAAGCATTTCAGATTATCTGCGCACAAAAGAAAAAATCAAGGTTTCACCAAAAACAATTTATAATTATTTGGATTACCTTACAAATGCTTGTCTTTTGTATAAAGTCCAAAGGGAAGATTTGGAAGGCAAAAAAATACTGTCCATTAATGAAAAGTATTATTGTGTTGATCAAGGTTTTAACCAAGTGCGCATTGGCAGAAATCAGGTTAACAATAGCAGAATAATGGAAAATATAGTCTATTTTGAACTTTTAAGGAGAGGATATGAAGTAACCATAGGGTGTGTTGGAAATTATGAGATTGATTTTGTCTGCAAA
>NZ_CACXNW010000026.1 GCF_902769175.1 uncultured Methanobrevibacter sp. | reverse complement strand
CATGTACTTGCATTCAATAAACATTATATATCCATTAAATAAAAATATGAAAGCATAAATTTTTTTTATTTAATTTTTTGGAGATGAACATAAATTTAATTATAAAAAAATTATAATTAATTTGATTTTATGAATCTCCCCTCTAAAAAGTTATTATAATATAATTTGTTTAATGGATGCAATTTTTGGCTTCATGATTCAAAACCTCTAAAAAGTTATTATAATATAATTTGTGATGGAGTTTATATTAAAATGAAGAAGATAATTAATTTAAAACATATAATATTATTTATAATGGTTTTTTCTGCTTTATTATTCTGTGTTTCTAGTGTTTGTGCACAAGACATCAATGCCACTGATAATATAGCAGATTTAAATAATAATGATAATAATATTAATAATAATATTAATAATAATATTGATATAGTGAAAAATCATATAATTGATGAGGAAAATGAAACTTTAGAAAATCAAAATGCAGATAATTTAACTGCTGAAATAGTGAAAAATCATATAATTGATGAGGAAAATGAAAGTTTAGAAAATCAAAATGCAGATAATCTAACTGCGGAAGGTACTTTTGATGATTTTCAATCAGAGATAAATAAAGCATCAGAAGGTTCTGTTTTAAATTTAACAAGAGATTATACTGGAGCTCATGACTCTAAAATACAATTTAATAAAGATTTAACTATAGATGGTCAAGGCCATACTATTGGATTTGGTTTTTATTCTAGTTGTGGAAAGATTACTCTAATGAATCTTAAAATAATAAATGATTACAAGGATAAGAATTATAATGGTGGTGCTATTCTTATCGGTGATTCTGCTCAATACACAATTATAAATTGTACTTTTAATAATAACTGGGCAAAACACAATGGCGGAGCAATATTCAATGGTGGGAATAAACTAACAATTATAAATTGTAGTTTTAATAATAATGAAGCTGATGTTATTGATGGTGGAGCAATATACTCCAAAGGTAATGTATATATTAAAAATTCCATATTCAACTCCAACCATGCCAATGAAGATGGAGGAGCTATTTTTTGCTGTAATGATGCAAATATAACCAATTGTTTATTTAAATCCAATAAAGCTAATGGAGCCAAAGCATATCAATGTGAAGGTGGAGCTATATGCTGTAAAGGGGATTTGACTATTGAAAATTCCACATTCGAGGATAATTATGCTGAGGATTATGGTGGAGCAATCTATGCAAATACATTAACATTAAACCCTAATTGTATTTTTGACAGCAATATTGCATATGACAACCAAGGTGGAGCAATATGGGTCAATAAATTCAATAAAGATGTGATATCCACAACATTCATCAAAAATAAAGCAGGTGAAGGTGCAAAAGATGATGGTGGAGCGATTTATATAAACAATGAAAATCATATAACATTTTCTAATTGTACTTTTAAAAGTAATTGGGCTGGTGATGAAGGAGGTGCAATATATTTAGACAGTCCTAGTTCTGATCTAACCTTAAAAAACAATACTATTATTGATAATCATGCTGATGATGAAGGACAAGTTGTTTTTAATAAAGGAACATATGCTACCATTAAAAATAATTATTGGGAAACAGATTCACCAGATTTCTCTAAAGATTTTCTTGTTGAATGGAAAAGATGGACATCCAACATTAAACATAAAGACGAAAGTCCATTAAAATACTTTAGTATCATCGGCACATTTGATGATCTTCAAGCAGAGATAAATAATGCATCAGAAAATTCTGTTTTATATTTAACAAGAGATTATAATGTAGGTTGTGGTTCTAGAATACAAATCAATAAAAATTTAACTATAAATGGCCAAGGCCATACTATTGATTGCTTAAATAGAAAATATAGTGTTTTTTATTCTAATTGTGGAAATATCACTCTGATAAATATTACAATAAATAAAGGATGTGATGATAAAGGAGGTGCTATTCATATAGATGGTTCTGCTCAATACACTATTGAAAATTGTACCTTTTTTAATAATTTTGCATCCGATTATGGTGGAGCAATATACAATGAAGGAAATAACATACTTACAATTAAAAACTCTAAATTCTCTTCCAACAGCGCAAATAACATTGATGGTGGAGCTATATTTTCTACAAAAGACATAATTATCAAAGATTCAATATTTGATTTAAATGTTGCTGATGAAAATGGCGGTGCAATATCCTGTGGAGCAAATATCTATGTAGAAAATAGTATTTTTTACAGCAATAATGTAAAAAGCAGAGAATGGTCCTGGTATGAATACATATATCATTGGGCAGATAATCCCCAATGCTGTGGAGGTGCAATATTTGCTAAAGGAAATGTGGATATAAAAAATTCTACATTTACCAGCAATTTTGCATCCGATTATGGTGGAGCAATATATGCAAACAACATTAATATAAGTGAAAATAGTACATTTTTCAAAAATAGTGTAGAGGATAATGATGGCGGTGCAATATATGCTGATAATACTGCTACATTATCTGATGTATTTTTTATAGAAAATAATGCAAAAGTAGATGGTGGAGCAGTTTACACTAAAGGAAAAACATGTTGTAATAAATGTCTATTTAAAAATAATCAAGCACAAGGAGCTAAAAGTGCACAATGTTACGGTGGAGCAATTTGCTCCAAATCCGATGTATGGATAAATAATACCACATTCATTAAAAATATTGCTGCTGATTATGGTGGAGCAATATATGCAAACTCCATATATATTAATCAAAAAAATAACAATACACAATCATTCTTTATTAATAATAGTGCAAATAATGATAAAGGTGGCGCAATATTTGCAGAGTCTAATTTAGAAGCGACAAACACACTATTTTCAGGCAATTGTGCAAATGTTGATGGAGGTGCAGTATATGCTAAATATAATGTAGTTGTCAGATACTGTTTGTTGGAAAACAATAAAGCACAAGGTGCTAAGTCAAGCAAGTGTTATGGTGGTGCGATTCGTGCTGAAGAGGAATTGACCATATTAAATTCTACATTTAAAAATAATTATACTGAAAATAATGGTGGTGCAGTATATGCAGACTCCATCATATTAGAAGGATTGAATTTATTTGAAAACAATATTGCAAAAATTGATGGTGGAGCAATATATACTGATAAATTTGGAGTAGATCCTTGTAATGCAGCCTTTATTAACAATACTGCTCAAAATGGTGATGGTGGTGCCATATACATCAATAAAAAAGCCAATATTACCATATCACAATGTTGTTTTATTAATAATCAATGTGGTGATGAGGGCGGTGCCATATATTTAGATTCATCAAATTTATATTTGACTTTATTAAATAATTTTTTTGAAAGTAATAGTGCAAGTGATGGATATTCTGTATATAATTGTGGTCTTTATGACAATATAATGAGTAATTTCTGGATAAATGCCACCCCTAACTCTTCTAATAATCAATTGGTAAAATGGGGAGCAATTACACCTAATACTCATTATGAAGATAAGAGCCCTATGAAATTGGATTTATTGATTGACATGTATGAAAAAGATGATGATATTTTCTTGAATGTTAAAGTAGTATATGTTAATTCTGATAATACTTTATTTACAGATGTTTTTAACATGGTTAATGTTACCTATGAAGTTATTGCATGCAATAAAACTATAAAAACAACAAATACAAAAAGCGATAAAAATTACAGGTCTTTTGATTTTATTCCTTCATATGGAAATGATAATATTACAATCAAGTATAAAGATTATACAATATCAAAAACCGTAAACATTGAATATGAGAATTAAAAAATAGCATGTGGGGATTTTTATGTTGGGTATTAAATATTTATTTGTTGCTTTATGCTTGTTCATATTAATGCGTAGTTCTTGCGTTTGTGCAAGTGATGTTAACGACACAATTGATATGAATACAGAAATCAGTAATATTAATGTCACTTCCTTGGACATGTCTAATCAGCCAGTAAACGCAACATCCAGCTCTTTTGATGAATTAAAAAGCAATATTGAAAGTCTTAATCCAGGAGATGTTTTAAACATACACAAGAATTACAGTTTAGATAATGACTCAAATGCTATTACATCATGCATTACAGTTAAATCAGACAACATTACAATTAACGGTAACGGACATTACATAAATGGAAATAACCACCCAGTATCATTTAAAATTACTGGCAATAATGTTAAAATTACCGGCCTTAACTTTTGTAACTGTCAGGGAAATGGCAAAACACTAAAAGTAAATATTGAGGGAAATACCAACCCTATCAAGTATACAAATAAGAGCCCCGTTTATTGGACAGGCAATAATGGAATAATCTCTGATTGCATTTTCTCAAAAAATACTGGTGTAAATGGCGGTGCAGTTACCTGGATGGGAAATAATGGAACAATAAACAATGTTACTTTTGAAAATAATAAAGCACAAGGTGCAGGCGGTGCAATATATCTTAGCAGTGAAAACAATAATATCTGCAACTGTGTATTTATAAATTCCACTTCCCCAATATTCAATGAATCAGTATTTCTAGACAATAAACACAAATCATGCAACATTAGCAAAAATTATTACACTGGTTTATTTTTAATAGATGGATCACAGCTCAATATCGATGCAGAAAATTTATGCAAATCTTATTATTCACAATTTGCACAAAAAGAATTTAATATTGTTCCCATCATCTATTCATCATTATTTGGCATCAACCAATTAGATAATGAAACAATTTATTATGGACAATATTTCAATGAAACACACACATACAAATTATCAATAGTAAAAAACTTTAAAAAATACAATATAACATATGAAATGGATTATATCATATCTGTCGATGATTTAAAAAATGTCTTTTCAAGTTTAATGTCAAATTTTTATAAAATAAATCTAAAAATTATCAAAACAGCAAATATAAATACCAATGATACAGACGAATATAATAAAGTATGCAGTCATGACGTGAATTATTATATTCTAAACACATCTTTTATGGATTATGTTAGAAATGATACAAACATAAGTAATTTAGAAAGTATTGATTATATTTTAAATGTCAATTATGGAAATAATAGTTATTTTTCATCCAATGCACAATGGATGGAAAATAGCGGATTCAACATTACTGTAATCAATGGAAACAATGCAACAATCCATGCAACATCCAGTAGCAGCGATGAAAATAAATGGATCGTAAATCATGATAACAATCGCACATTCTTCATATCCAATCTAACAATTGAAGGATTTAATACAGTTATTGAAAATTTAAACGGATCATGTGTTTTTAATAATGTATTATTCCAGAATAATAAAAAAGATTACACCTTCCAAAGAGATGATGGTGCTGCCCTAATTAATGCAGGTTTAGTTATTTGCAATAATTGTACTTTCATTAACAATTATGCAAAAAATGGTGGCGCAGTATTCAATCAGGGAATGTTAATTTTAGAAAACACCACATTTAAAGACAATATAGGATATCGCCAAGGCAATGATGTTTTAAATGTTGATCAAGGAATTGTAATATTAAATAATAAGATAATTTCCGGTTCTGAAGGCAACATAACCTATGTAAAAAGCATTTCCACAGCAGTTTCCACCATTATTGCTGGTTTGGCAATTATAGCCACTGCCGCTGTAGCTTCTACTGCCGTTGTGTGTACTTTTGGTGTTGCGGGTTTTGTTATGGGTACAGGTCTTGCTGTAGGTGCAAGTACTGCTCTCGGTGCTGGTTTAATTTTTGGCAGTATTGCTGCAAACATGATTGCTTCAAATCAATATAATTTACAGTTCAATAGAATTACTACTACTGTAGAAGTTATTGCCTCCTGTGTAATAGCTGGTACTATTGCTGCTGCTATAACTTCTGCTATTTATAAACCATCTCCATCAAACCTCAGAGAAGGATTTAAAATTCCATATGCTTCCTCAAATAGTGATGATAAATTCATATTTGAAGGAAAAGAATATAAGATTTTCAATAATGCAGCAAGCCCTAATGCAAAATTAAAGGTGTTTAAACAAATGAAGGCTAAAGGATATATTCCAGAAGATCCTTTTTTTGACGAAATAGATTATGTATCTATAAGAAGAGACCTGAGCGGATACACAAATAAGATCGAATATATTGTACGTTATAAATCAGGTAAATTTAATAGTGGGTTTATAGGATCTACTTTGAAAATAAGACAGGATGGACAAGTAATGTATAACTATTATAAGGAACTAGGAAAAATTGAAAATATAAATGGAATATATTGTGTATTTGACGAAAAACTGAGTGAAGAGCAAATAAATTCTATTATAGATCATATAACACAATATAATTTTAGAATTACGTTTGGAGAGGAAAATAAGTTGTTTATAATCCGATGTGCATATAAAGATATGTTTTACTTTGACATTATTGGTCCGACTGGAATATTAAAATCTGGTGAGAAATTTCCTTTGTAATGAAAAATATAAAGTGATTAAAATGGATTCTTATAAGTGGTGATGTTTTCAATTGTTTCTTTATTAAAATAATATCCATTATTTGCAAGATATTATATAAAATGAATTTTCTTTTAAGAGTTCGTCCAATAATTCAATTTTTGGATAGGATTTTTATTAAAAGGTTTTAGTCTTAGAATGGAAATGGTGGAGTTTCAGGAGTTATTTTACACTTGAAATTTCACTTCGTTACTTTTTTAGAATTTTTAGGTTATTTAATGTTTGATTTTAGTTAATCGGGGGCGTGTTTATTTTGTGTTTGTTGTTTGATTTTAGTTAATCGGGGGCGTGTTTATTTTGTGTTTGTTGTTTGATTTTAGTTAATCGGGGGCGTGTTTATTTTGTGTTTGTTGTTTGGATTGTGTTTTTTTGTTTGTTTTTTTGTTTAAATGAATGTTGCATTTAGTTTTTCGTGTATTTTTTGTATGTTATGTGTGCTATTGAGTGTATTGTTTAGTTCTTTTTCTGCATTTTTTTATGTCTATTCTGTTTAGTTTGAATTGTTTAGTTCTTTTTCTGCATTTTTTATGTCTGTTCTGTTAGTTTTTGGAAATTATGTGCATTTCTGAGTAGTCCTAAGTGTGCTTCGTTTAGATTTGCTCTTTTTTGATCAAGCGAAAATTATTAGCAATAAATGATGCTGTAACTAACCTAATAATTAATGGTCAAGTAATTTATCAAGAAGATTTTGACAAAGAATTCATAGAAATCATTCTAAATACTCATTAGAAGGATTCCCCAAAAAAATACTAATAACTAATGACCATCCAGCATATCCTGCAAAAATAGAATGAACATGCATAAAACAACAACTCTGCAAATTTCACATAATCAAAAACCACAACGACAAATCCTACAAAAAAATAAACAAAATAAAAAGAAGAATACAAAAACTCGAAAACAATAAAAGACAACCAAGAAACAATAAAAAAAATCACTCAAATTAAGAAATATAAAAAAATAAGCAATTATAAAAAAAATATAAAAAACAAATAAAATACTTTTAAAAAATTTATGAAACTAAATAAACAAAGCCATTAAAAAAAAAAAGGAAAGGTGCATTATATACTCGCACCTGTTAAAATGATTTCATTAAGCCATACTTATACAAACTTTAATTAAACCATACCTGTTCCAACTAGAGTCAAGTGACCAATGATTGCAGAACAAAGGTAAGTTCCAGTAATTACAATTATAGCAACAATGATTGCTTTCCAACCGATCTTTAAAAACTCTTGCCAATCGTTTCCAATTGCAATACCAACATAAGCCAAAAAGGCAGTGCAGACTGTAGTCAATTCAATATCAGAAACAAACCTAACTATAATGTCAGCAGTTGGAACACCTGGAATGGATAGAATTATACCAATCAAGCTTATATAAATGATTGATGGAATATTACCAGGGATAATCCTTTCAAGGGCCATACCAATGATTGTAATACATGAAATTATCAACATTCCAATAAACACTTCATCCAAAGGTGTATGATATCCTATGAAATTTCCAACAGTTACAATGAATGAAAAGATTATAAGGAATGTAGCCCATCTTTTAAGCTTACCCCAACTCATTTCCTCTGAAGCAGCATATTTGTCATCCTTTACCCCTTCAATTTCATATTCTTCATCAATTGTTTGTTCATCACCTTTTCCTAAAATAGGAGAGAGCCATTTATACAATCTTTCTGCAAGAGGTATGGAAATGAACATACACATATAAATTCCAAAACAGAATGAAAGGATATTACTGCATCCGGCAAATGCTTCCAATTTAGTAGCCATAGCAGGATACATATGGGTCAATGGAACCAATGCTGCAGCATTCATACTTGCACTTCCTATACCTGATGCAATTGCAAATGCATATGGATGTATTGGAAGGGCGGAAATAGCTATGCTTGCTAAAAAACTGATATAGGGAGTACCAATAATTGACCCTATAACAAAAATAGCTAAAACCCCACGAGTTTCAGGTGAATGGAATCCATAGCGATCAATGATGATTCCCAAGTTAGGTTCACGGCAAATGGAACTTGCCATACCTATAGCCTCTCTTCTAAAACCTAAAAGCAAAGCAACAGGAAATGCTAAAAGAGTACCTAAATCACCGAACAGCTGCAATATTAAAGCAGGTCCAACATGAAAAATACTTGCTATAGCCTGACCATTTGAAATAGCCATTTTAGCAATAATTACACCAATAAATAAAACCATAGCCCCTTCAGCTACCTTAGCTTGCTTAGGACCAACAAACTTAATAGGCTTCGCCAAATAAAGACCTAATCCTAAAACCAAAGCATAAATCAAAGGCAATAATAGAACACTTATATCTTCTGTTATTTTAAACTCTCTAACTCCAATAGCCATGGAAATAATAACTAAAATAAATACAACAATATGTAAATTATACTCCTTCCATGGAGGCCTCTTTTTAATAGCCCGGTCTGTCTTTTCCCTAAATGTATGCGACGATTGATTAGTAATAAAATCCCTCCAAATTTCACAAATTTTCTAAATTAAAACAGCCTCTTAAAAATATCTTACTATGTCATTACTTATAAACTAATCTATTTTATCCTAAAAAATGATAAATAATGATTAATAGTGATAAATAATGATAAATATTATGTAACTAGGTAAAATTAAGGCATATGCATTAAAATTTTTTAGGACTATTTTTAAAATTTTGAATGAAAAATTATTAAAATATATAAAAATTTTAAAAAAAAATTAAAAAAATGATAAAAATTAAACTTCATTTTTTAACTAAAGTTTTTTATTTTATATGTAAATGCATTCATGATTATGTAAATTACTATAATATATAGACTATATATAATATACTATACGATTAACAACATAATAGGCAGAAAATGAGATTGATTGAAAAATCAATTAATTCTAATCAAAAATATTAAAATAAAATATAAAAAGTATCATTTAATAATAGATTCCTTTAATAAAAATTAATCAACTTTTTTTTGCATAAAGCGAGTGCCTCCAAAACTATAAAAATTATTTCAAAAACATTCTTAAAATCATTTATTTTAAAAATAAAGAAAAGATTGGCTTTGTTGAAATTCTATAAGATTATATAAAAATTTTTAAAAGTTACTGTTAAAAAAGATTTAAAATAAAATTTTAAAAAAGGTTTTCAACAGACCCAAAAAAATTAAAAAAATATATTTTTGGTGATCCCCCAAAAAATAAAAAATCCCATCTGCAAAAGAAAATTAGCTAAAAATAAAAAAATATTTTCAACTTAAGAACTTGATTCTTAAATAAAAAAAGCAAATATTCATGCCTCTTGAAAATTGATTGAACTTCTCAATTAAATCTATCTTTAGATGATTTGAAGGTATGGAAATATTTAAAAAAAGATCAGAACCCCATTCGAACCAATGGCTTAGCCAAATGACGTCTTGCTGAAACTGGAGTTTCATAGAACTTACCATTTTCAAGTGTTCTTTCAACCTTTTCAGCAATCTTTTCATCAGAATCTATTCTTTTGCCACAGCTTTTACACTTAAATCCTTTTCCCTTTCCAGCAGAAGTCATTCTCTTTCCGCACTCACAAATAGGATTTCTATAAACAAATTCATTTAGCTTAATGACCTGGAACTTTTCTATATTGAATGTATTCTGCTCACCTATGCCACCATATAGCACTATTTCATCATCTGCCCTTAATTTCTCAACAATTTTTCTAAAATCCTTGGTTGGTTCATATGCAGCAGCTTCAATTTCACCAGTTTCATCATACAATGTGAAAAACATGTGTCCACCTTCAATAATATGAGGACTTTCCTTCACAAGTCCTTTTATCTTATAGCAGGAATACTGTTTAAGCTCACTTATTGAATTTGCATTTTGAATGTGCATGTCAGTATGCTGATTTGTTTTGAAAATGCAGGAATCCACAATCTCCTCATTAGGAATGACAATATCCTTTGCTTTCAATAGAACTTCAGGACTGTTGGATCTGATACCATACAAAACAGGGCATGGAGTCTTAGGTTCAATAGCCAAATACTTGGCGTCAATGTTTTCAAAGGTTTCAGGATATGTTTTCTTGTCCATCTTAACTACAGAATCATAGTCAATATTCCTTAATGTCCCATATCTTGATGGATGCCTATATGCCAATAGCTCATAGGTATAGTCTTCAAGAGGACATGAAATAGCTGCAATTGAACCTATTATTCCTCTTCCCTTTTTGAACTTATAAATTTCAGCACCAATATGATTTGCAAATTCTTCTGCCTCTTCAATTGTAATTATTGAATAAATGGCTTTGAAGGCATAATCAATCATTTCTTCAGTGATTTGGCCTTGATAAAATACAACTCCAGGATTTGTATTGTCACAGTCAAACATTGAAAGCTCTGAGACATACTTCAACACAATCTCCTTTGCTAAATCAATGTTTTGATCCAAATCCAATTTAAATGACACTCCCCCATTTCCCCTTGTTTTGAATCTTGCAAAGGGATTTAAACGAATAAGCCTAGGATAAGCTATGATTTCAATATCATTTCTCTCAAATTCATTTAAGATTGTGGAGGCAAGAAATGTTGTGCACATACCATCTGGAGAGTCAGTGTCATCTATTCCAATATAAAAGCATTCCATAAGAATCAATCACCAGAAATAATTAATATAATATTCTTTAAAACATAATCAATTTAATATTTACCTTAAAATGAAAATAATTAAAAAAATATTGTTTAAAACAAATAATCAATTTTATATTTATCTTAAAAGGAAATAATTAAAAAAATATTGTTTAAAACAAATAGCCAATTTAATATTTATCTTAAAAGGAAAAATATTAAAAAAATATTGTTTAAAACAAATAGTCAATTTTATATTTATCTTAAAAGATAATAATATTATTAAAATATATTTAAACTGATTAATAAAAATTTTCAATAAATCGATATTGCGAGGTAATCCTATGGCAATCACAAATAGGAATCAATTAATACGAGAAGTTTATCAACTGCTTAACAAAGAAAGCTTTGAAACATCAAACATTTATGAACAAAGCTGCTTTGATATAGTTGCTCGTAAAAAATTACTTATTTTACTTTTAAAAGTCCTCGTGAATATTAACAGCATTAATGAAGCTCATGTTGAAGAGATCAGACAAATATCAAATGTCTTCTTAGCTAGCCCCATTATTGTAGGAATGAAATCCAAAAACCATATTCTTGAAGAGGATGTTGTTTATGAAAGACACGGACTTCCTGCAATTGGCCTTGAAACCTTAAAGAACATGATTGTTTATGACGAATATCCTGAGATATTGGCAGACCGTGGAGGATATTATGTTCAAATCAATGGAAATGTCTTAAAGGAATACAGAGAAGAGTATAACTTGTCTTTAAAGGATTTAGCAGATTTGGCACATGTTTCAAGAGCTACCATGTACAAGTATGAAAATGGAATGGTTAGGGCAAATACTGAAACTGCAATGCTCCTTGAGGAAATACTCAACACCAAGATCACTCTTGACATTGACCTTTTTGAACCTTATCAGGAAGACATTAAATTAAAGGCAGATACAAGCAATCTTAATCAGACACAGGGAACTAATGCTCAAAACTTGGCAAAATTAGGATTTGGTGTAGTTTCAACCAACAAGAGTCCATTTGATGCACTTGCCAAAGCTGAAATAGCTACTAAAAAGAAAGAGCGAACTACATTGATAGCTAACTTGAATGTTCAGGATGAACAGAATACAAGAACTTTGAAGAAAATGGCCATCAGCCTAAAGGATCTTTCCCTTGTAACCTCTTCAGACCCATTCTTTGTATTGAATGATGATAAGATAAAAGATTCCATTGATGGAATTCCAGTTATCAAATCATGGGAAATGAAAGAGTTTGAGAATTCCAAAGAGTTCTTGAAGATAATCAAGGAAAGGAGAAACAATTAATTTAAAAATTATTAATTAATAAGGAAATCAGATTTTAAAATCATATTATTTTAAAAAAAAAGAAAATAAATAAACAGATTAAGAGTGAAAATATGGATTTGGCAAAAAATAAAGGAATGAACATTCTAATTGTTGCATTGATTTTAGCAGTTTTATTGACTTTTTATGTAGGTGTTGTTAATCCAATCATCTTAGGATTAGGCATACTTGCAATAATTGTGATTCTGCTGAACATTTATGTTGAGAAGTTTAAAAAATAGAAAAAATCTCAATTCTAAACACTTATTTAAAAAGAAAAAAATAGAAAAAAAACTGATTTTCTTAAAACTTTTATTAAAAAAGAAAAAAATAGAAAAAAACTCAATATTAAACAATTATTTAAAAAGATAAAATATAGAAAAAAACTGATTTTCTTAAAACTTTTATTAAAAAAGAAAAAAATAAGAGAAGAACTTAATCTTCATCTTCAATGTCACATGGCTTGATCCACTCTTCATCTCCTTTTACAAGAGTTTGAATTGCATCTACAATGCAATGAGGATTCCATCCAACCACTGCATCAGCCTTAGCCACTATTTCTTCTAAAACATATTCTACACCAAAAGAACGAACAAAAAGAAGAGGAATGCCATATTCTTCTGATTTATTTATTAAATCATCACAAATATCCTTATTATCATGATAAAGACATATAACAATACAATTACATCCATTTCCTTAAATAACTCTTCAGTTAACTCATTATCTTGAGTATTGTACTCATTCCATAAGAAATCCTTTTGGCTGTTAATACGTTCCATATAGAAATCATATTCATTATAGGAATCTATCCCCTTTGATATTAAAAGATTATAAACCTTCTTTTCATTATTTTCATTTGACATGTAATCACTTTTAAACTTAAATAAATTAAATAATTAGAATTGATTAAGGAAATTGAATTAATTAAATAAATTAATCCATTAATCCATTGACCAAATAATCATTAAACAATAATTATAATAATTATAACAATAGTTATATTGAATTTTAAAAAAAATATAAGAATCATTTATCTAAATTGATTCTTTCTGTAGCAGTATAAAGGTTAAATCTATCTCCACGGACAAATCCAACCATAGTGATATTTCCCTTTTCTGCAATATCATAACCGGATCCTGCAGGAGCTGCATTTGACACTAAAATAGGAATGCCGACCCTAACAACTTTTATAAGCATATCTGCAGGCATTCTACCACTATAACATACATAGCATTTTGATAAGTCAAATCCAGCCTTAGCAGCTGCACCAATTACCTTATCAACTACCACATGACGACTTACATCTTCACGGGTAATGAATTCATCCCCATAAACCAATTGGGCAACATGGACACTTCCAGTTTCCTGCCATATTTCAGCTTTTGCAGTAAGCCTTTTCATGTTTGCAATTATTTCGCTTGCATCAACCACCAAGTCAGATTCAACAGGTTCAATGGATTTGAGTTCAGTTCTCCATCCTCCTGCGCTATCAGACATTACTCCTTGATATTCAAGGAGTCTGCATGCACAGGCATGTTTAGCTCCACCTTCCCTTTCCTGAACCAAATCATCACTTTCAAGGTCTATTTCTGGAGTATGCAAATGAGTAGTCTTTATGATAACCTTCTTGTCATCAACTTCAATGCTTTCTATCTCATCAACAGATTTGACCAATCCGTCTCCTAAGCAGTATCCCACTGCAAAATCCTCTAAATCTGCAGGATATGTGGAAAACTTCCTTGGCTGCAGGAAGTCAATGTAAAAATAGATGTTTTCATCTTCAACTGTTTCTTCCTCTACCTTTTCATATTTTCCATTTTCCCATCTAATCGCAGGAATTTTCTTAATAAACTCCATTTCCTCACCTTAAAACAATAAAATCTGAATAATAATCTAATTTTTTATAATGCAATTCCATATTATCATAATTCAAATAAAATCTGAATAATAATCTAATTTTTTATTATGCAATTCAATATTATATTAATTCCAGTATTATTTATAACAATAGTTATATTTATAAATTTACATTAAAGTAACTTGAATTAACTTGAATTAAATTTTATTTAAAACTCCAAAGCTTTCTTCAGCTTCCCTTTCAGATGCGATTCCAACAGAAACCATATCTGCAAAATCCAATGTATTAAAGAAATCGAAAGCTTCCTCTGGCCTTTGTATACCAACTGCTAAAATCTTATTTATAATCACTTTCTTATATATTTTCTCAAGAAGTGAACTTAATTCCTCTTGCTTATCTGCCCTAAAGTCAGGAACATCCATCATATATCCAAGCTTGTTTACAGGAATCATATAAAAGTCAAATAAGCTTTTGTCTTCAATAATTGGTGAATCTATTAATTTTTCAGATGTTTTGAAAGGAAAAGAAGTGATTATTCCAGATGGAACTCCTGCATCATTGATTGCATCCAATATTTCAGTGATGAAATCCCAATCATAAGTGTCTATTAGAAACTCATCAACAAGCATCATTGAATTGTCAAACTGTGCCAAGTTTTCAATGTCTTCCTTCCATGTCGCTTCCATTTTCGCCTGATTATAATTTGGCATGACATAATCCATTTCTGTCTTTCCTATAGTAGAAACTGCCTTCATTTCCACACCATTGTCACAGGCTATTTTGTATGCCTTTAAAAGATTCTCCTTATTAGCTAAATTTATGGATCTGACTCCACATTCATATGACTTTTCAATGATCTTGCTTACATTATTTGGATTTCTAAGCAAGTCTAAATTGTATAAACGAGTCCTATGACCAAAATAAGCATCTGCAAGAAATGGAGCATTTCCTAAAACCACTCTTGGGATTGATTTTCCTTTAAATTCTAAATCTTCATTAAAAATAATAAACACAACCTAAAGTGAATTAATAAATTTTTTTAAATTTTAAATAATCATAAATCTAATATTTTAGATAATTTTAAACTAAAATTTTTGAATAATTATAAATCTAAATATTCTAAATTATCATAAATCTAAAATTTTTTAAATAAATTATAAATCTAAATAAAATTTTAATTAAATTAATTATTATATTTATCGAAAAATAGCCACATCAATAGAAAAGAAAAAATAGCAAAGTTTGAAAAAAGAGTTAAGAAATTAAATTAGCACCTTTTTAATTTTTTTCTTTCAAAATAAGTCTATTTATTATTCGGATGCAAAGCAATCTCTTTTAAACAGTATTCTTCTTTCCAAGATTCCACATTTTGTATTTCATCGAAAAATATAAATGTGAATAAGATACCTATATATGGCCATTTATGTCTGAAGTCAAATCGAAGACAAGTTCATATAAATCAAATTGATGACAAATATTTTGATATTCTCCAGAGTCAAAGTTGATTAAAACGATGGTTTATTCATTTATTTTGCTTCCCAATAATTCATCAATAAAGAGCTAGAAAGATTAGGCTGCTTCAAGACCTAACTTCAAATATGACCTGTATAATATCCCTATCTTTAAGACATCTCAATTTTTCCATATATAAATCTCTTTGAGCCATAAATTCTATCCTTGACTTTTTAAAATAAGTTAAAAAAAAGAATTAATCAAAAAAATAGTCTAAAAAAAGGAAAAAATTAAAAAAAATAGTCTAAAAAAAAGAAAAAAATTAAGAAATGAAAAGTTTACTTCATTTCTTAAAAAAAGCAGAGTATAAATGTCCAATAGAATGAAACGAGGGCAGCAATAGGCTGATTGGCAGGTGATAACATATCATCCTTTTTAGGTGAATCCTTTACAATGACACCACTAATGAAATCATCACCCTTCAAAACTATAGTACCATTGTTTCCAGTAATGGATTCTTCACCTATAGTTTTTTTCACAATTCCTGTTTCAGGAACAAATTCAATGTCAGATGAATTTATGACATTATCTATTGGAGCAAATTTGGTTTCATTACTACGAAGAGCCTCTGCAACTGCTTTAGCAATCTTAACCTTTTCCTTATGATCCATTTCATTTATATTTGATTTTACATCATTTTTGATAGAAGGGAACTTATCTTCAGATAAATTCACATATGTGTCAGACTTCCTTCCCCTTTCGGAAACTATTTTGTCTTCAACCACTAAAGCGTGATTACAATCTTTTTCAAAACCATTATCAATGGATTGAACAGAATCCATCAAACCAATGTCCAAATTAGCTTGTTCAACAGTACAATTATCCACATCACATGCAGATACTACAGATATGCCCATTAAGGCAATTAATACAATACATAAACATAAAATTCTTTTAATCATATTATCATATCAAAAATATAAATTCTCTCCACCAAAAGCTAAAAAAAGAAAAAAATAATAGTGTAAGTAAAATATTATTTTGCTTAAATTAATTATTTTTCTTAAGTTGTTCACATATCAATGATTTAATCATATCTTCGGAATCAAAAATTCCAAAGACACTTAAATATACTTGATGATTATCATATATTTTGATATCCTTTCCAGATATATGTGCTACAGACTTCTCTAGTGGCAAATATTTTAGATTGTAAAAATCATCCACCCTTATAGGGAATGCAAAATCAATACTGAAATCTTTAGCACCTAAAACATCAACGGTTATCTTGCAGGTGTAATATCCATCAGTGAGACATAAAGGGAAATCCCCAAAAATTACACCATTTTTTATGAATTCAGTTAAATTAAATTCCTTTGAGTATCTAGTTGGATAACCATCCCCTATCTCTGAACTATAAGTTCGATAACGATCAGATTCATTTAGATAATCATTATTATAAAAACCAACGTACCATTTTAGCACAGTTGAGTTAACGAAATTACTTTTCATATATGGACAATTAGGATTTACTTTCAAGATTCCAGTTTCAGGATTAAAATCAAGGGCAATTAAATCTTTGTCCTTAACTTTTGAAAGAAATGTACCTGAATCAAAACTGTATGGTTTGATATCCACTACTAAAGAATTCAAATCCATGTCAGATAAATTTGTATCATTGTTTTCAGAATTCAAATCCATGTCAGATAAATTTGTATCATTGTTTTCAGATTCAGGTAATTTCTTAACTTCTTTCACGATATTGAAAAAATCCAAATCCATGTCAGATAGATTCATATCCTTATAGAATGGAACAAATTTGGTTTGATTACTACGAAGGGAATCTTCAACTGCTTTAGTAATCTTAGCCCTTTCATTATAATTCTTATTGCTTATATTTGATTTAACATCATTTTGGATGGAAGGAGAATTATCTTCAGATAAATTTACATATGTCTCTTCATCCATTCCACTTTCAGAAACAATATTACCTTGTAGATCTAAAACTTGACCATCATCTAATCTAACACCACTATTAAGTGAATGAAATGAATCCGGCTCAAAATGCACAAAGTTTGAGTTGTCTATTGTAATATTATCTGCATCACATGCAGATACACAAGACATGCCTAAAAAGGCAATCAATATAAAACATAAACATAATATTCTTTTATTCATAATATCATCCCAAAAATACTAAAATCTACTTGACAGCTAATTGTAGTATCCATATATTTCGATAAGTATACACCACAGATGTTTGTATACTTCATTGAGTATACATTGCAAATATTTGTATACACCAGTAAATAGATTGAACAATGTCATATATAAATGTTTCCAAATGCAAGTACTTGCTTAGATGATTTAAAGGAAGTATTACCATTAATTTCTAAATTAAACAACAAATTATTAAATATTTGATGAATAAACTAATAATAAACTTAATTTAATCAAAAAATAAGCTAAAAATAAAATAAAATAAAATGAGTTTGTAAAAAAGTTTAGGCTTAAAATAATAATATTGATTTTTACTTTTAAAGAAATCTAATAAAATTAAAATAAGCCTATAAAATTTTACAGCCTCAATAAAATAAAAAATTAGGCTTTGTTGAAATCCTATAAATTTATATAAAAATTTTTAAAAATTACTGTTAAAAAGATTTAAAATAAAATTTTAAAAAAGGTTTTCAACAGCCCCCAAAAATTAATTAATTTAAGATAAAGTAGTATTACTTAAATTATTAATAGTAGCTAAATCAAATGAACGCATAACTGTATATAAATATCTTGCCATATCAATACGATATGCATCTTTTTGTGCACTAATGATCTTTTTTACAGTAGGCAAATATTGTGCAGATCCATATAAAAGAAACTTAGGGTCCTTTGAGTTAAATACAGTGAAATCCTTTCCATATACATGAACTATTGACTTCTCCAATGGCCTATATGTTACTATATTACCATGATTGTCAACAACTACAGAAAATTCGAAATCAACGCTGAAATCAATGCCTACAGCTTTATCACGTAACACATCAATGGAAATAAAGCATTTGTAAATTCCATCACCATAAGCTGGCAAATTCATACCAACTATGTAATCTGATACATTAATGGTATCGCCTATTCTATTTCGATGACCCTCACCCATCTGCCACATAACACGGTTGTTTCCCTTGCTATCCCCTTTGAGGTATGGATTATTATCTAAAAGGATATGCCATTTTACAGGAGCGCTTGAGTTCATATATGTTGTATTCATATATGAACAATTCTGATTTACTTTCAAGATTCCTGTTTCAAGATCAAAATCAAGGACAAGTAAATTTTTATTCATAAGTATTGGCAGGAAGTTCTTTGAAAAGTTATTCTTTTCATCTTTAGCTGCATTAATAATGAAACCATTATCCTTCAAGTCAATTGCACTTTCATCAACGCTATCTAAAGAATCATTATCCTCATTTGGAATGGAAATGCAATTGTCTTGAGAGACATCTTCATTTAAATCATCTACCACTTCACCTTTAGAATCAATATCATCCATTTCTTCTAAACAAAGAAAGTCCTAAATTAGAGTCTACAACAGTAGAATTATCTGCATAACAAGCAGATACACCAGATATGCCAATTAAGGCAATTAGCACAAAACATAAGCAAAATATTCTTTTTTTCATTTTATCCTCCTACAAATATAAATTACTTAAAATATTTTTTGAAGGGTTTGAATTTTATCCACCCTACAAATAAAAATTACTAAAACTATTTTTAAAACGGCTGAAAATTTATCATCCCTATGAAAATAAATGACTTAAACTATTTTTTGAACGATTGAATATTTTATCCTCCCTATGAAAATAAATGACTTAAACTATTTTTTGAACGATTGAATATTTCGATTAATTTTTCCATATCACAAAATGCAAATTTTTGTTCCTTAATGACCTTCTCTACTTTAGGCATATAATGATTACGTCCACGGAAAAGGAACATTGGGTCTTTTGAGTCATATATTTCGATATCCTGTCCAGATATATGGACTGTTGACTTCTCCAATCCAAAATATTTTACATTATTAGATTCGTCATTAACTATAGGGAATTTGAAATCAACGCTGAAAGCAGTGTTGAGATCATCATCACGGAACACTGTAAGGGACAATATGCATTTTAAATGTCCTTCAGTGGCATAAGGATAATAACAACGATCTTTTATGCAAGCTGTTAAATTAAATTCATTAGACATGCAATTTGGATAACCTCTCGCTGTTTCAAATGCATAATAGTTAAGAATTCCATATTCCTCCATGTAGTCACCATTATCTAAATGGACACACCATCTCATTGGAGTACTTGAGTTAATAAACTCTGTATTCATATATGAACAATTCCTATTTACTTTCACCATACCTGTTTCAGGATCAAATTCAATGGCAAATAAATTTTTATCCACAAGTCCTGGCATGAATGTGTTTGGAATTTTACTTTTTGCATCTTTAGCTGCATTGATAATGAAACCATTATCCTTCAAATCAATTGCACTTTCATCTACACCATCTAAAGGAGCATTATCTCCACTTGGAATGGAAATACAATCCTCTTGAGAGACATCTTCATTTAAATCATCTACCACTTCACTTTTAGAATCAATATCATCCATTTCTTCTAAAGCTTCAAAGAAAGTCCTAAATTAGAGTCTACAACAGTAGAATTATCTGCATAACAAGCAGATACACCAGATATGCCAATTAAGGCAATTAGCACAAAACATAAACATAATATTCTTTTATTCATTTTATCCCCCACGAATATTACCTGATTATACTTTTAATTTTTATTTTTATTTGAATATGCTCAACCATAATTTTAATTAATTAAAAAATGAAAAAGGAAAAATAATTTAAGATAAAGTAGCATTACTTAAATTATTAATAGTAGCTAAATCAATTGAACGAATAACTGTATTTAAGTATCTTACCAAATCATTACAAAATGCGAGATTTTCCTCTTTAATTATCTTATCTATTTTAGGATTATAATACAAACGTCCATACCTCATCATAATGTCGTTTGAGTCATATATAGTGAAATCCTTTCCAGATACATGGACTATTGACTCCTCTAATCCACAATATTTTAGATTATTAAAGTCATCAACAACTAAAGGAAATATGAAATCAACGCTGAAATCAATGCCGTAATCTTTATCACGTAAGACATCAAAGGATAAATTGCATTTGAAATGTCCATCAGTGTAAAGAGTATCCAAACAATGATCAGTTATACAAGCTGTTAAATTAAATTGATTAGATATACAATTTGGATAAGCATCCCCTATCTCAAACCCATCATCACAATAAGTATGATATTCCTTTTGGTAGGCATGATTATCTACACAGACATGCCATAATACTGGGGCACTTGAGTTAATATATGCTGTATTCACATATGGACAATTCTGATTTACTTTCACGATTCCTGTTTCCGGATCAAATTCAATGGCAAATAACTCTTTATTCACAAACACTGGCATGAATGTGCTTGGAATTTTACTTTTTGCATCTTTAGCTGCATTAATAATGAAACCATCATCCTTCAAATCAATTGCACTTTCATCCACACCATCTAAAGAGGCATTATCATCATTTGGAATGGAAATGCAATTGTCTTGAGAGACATCTTCATTTAAATCAGATATCATCCCACTTTTAAAATCAATATCATCCCTTTCTGCTGAAGAGACATCCCCATTTAAATCAGATACCATCCCACTTTTAAAATCAATATCATCCCTTTCTTCTAAAGCTTGATCATTAAGCAATTCAAAACCATCATCAACAGATTGAACTGAATCCGCCAAGGAAAGTCCTGAATTAGAGCCTACAACAGTACAATTATTTGCATGACAAGCAGATATTCCAAATATGCCAATTAAAGCAATTAGCACAAAACATAAGCAAAATATTTTTTTAATCATTTTATCCTCCCACAAATACATCACAACAATACTTTTAATTAAAATGTATACATTTTGTGTATTTTGAATACATAATAACTAAAATTTAATTGAAATGTATACTTTGTAAGTAATTGCATACTTATAAAAATAGATTGAATAATCACCTATTTAAATATTATCGAAAGCAAGTGCTTGATTACATAATTTAAAGAAATATATAAGTATTGATTATAGATTAAAGAACACCCAATTAACTATGTTATATATAAACCAAATTGATTTATTTAATTTATTCTTCCATAAATAGTCCCAAATCATAATTTTGATTGAAAATGTATACTTTATGAGTATTTGAACACATAATAGTCATAATTTTAATAAAAAGGTATACTTTTTTAAATTTTGTATACTTAAATAATGGATTGAAGAACCCATCATTTTAATGTTTTCGAATACAAGCATTGGCTACAAGATTTATTAATTTAATTATCCCATTAATCGAAAAATGAATAAAATTAAAAATTTTATATATTTCAAAATAAATAATATTACTAAATATCAAGTATTGGCAATTAAATCGAGAATTGAATCAAAGATTAAAATACCCGGATTAAAATAATCTAAAAATCACATAACTAAAATAAATAAAAATTAAAATTAAAAAAATATATTAAAGAGGAATAAGATGCCACTTAAAAAGAATATTGGAGAGTTTTTCTTAACTAAAAGCCATAGCTATAAGTTTTACAAGGATTCATACGATTCAAATAAAAAGAACTTGAAAAAACAGGAAAAGGAAAGTAAGAAATTAAGGAAAGCAAACAAAGAGCTTAAAGAGCAAATGAAGATTCGTGAAAATTCAATTAATTATTTGCTTAATGGAGGAGAAGTTCCAGATAAAATAGCTAAATACTGTCCGATATGTAAGAATATAAATTATTATAAGCCTTATGGAGTTCCTCCAAGAAATGCTATGTGTCCAGTATGCGGTTCATTGGAAAGAGATAGGTTTTTCCAATTGGTTTTAAATCAAAAACTTCCAAATATCTTTGATAAGCCATGCAAGATTTTACATTTGCTCCTGAAAAGCTTTTATACAAATTTTTCAGCGAAAATGACAATATAGACTATTATCCTGTTGATTTTATGCCTGAAATCTATATCGAAAGAAATATCAATATTAGGGAAAAGGTGAATATGGAAGAGATCCCATATGAAGACAATACATTTGACTTTATCTACAATTCTCATGTTTTAGAACATGTTCCCGATGACATTAAAGGAATGGAAGAGCTTAGAAGAGTATTGAAGGAAGATGGAGTTTGCATTACAACTGTTCCACTATCCCCTATTCCTGAAACATTTGAGAAGGAAGAGTACAATACACCAGAGCTAAGATTAAAACATTATGGTCAAAGAGACCATTTAAGAAGATATGGTGATGACTTTAAAGACAGATTAGCATCTGTTGGCTTTGATGTAGATGAAGTTTTAGTTAAAGATGTTATGAGTGATGAAAATAAAAGAAAAGTCTTTGGTTTGCTAGAGCATGAAAAGGTTTTCATATGCAGAAAATAAGTGAAAAAATAAATTATAAAACTTAAAAAAATAGTTTTAATAAAAAAATGAAAAAAATACCCATAAAACTTAAGAAATAGCAAATACAGACTTAACAAAACTTAAAAAATTTTATAATAAAAAGGATTAGGAGAATCAAATCATTCTTCTAATAACCTTTCCACTTCTTCTTTGTGTTCAAACAATACACAGCCACCTTCATGATCATCTAAAAGAATGCCACCATCACGAAGGGACTTGAATAATTTAGAATCCAATGCATCAAGAAGACTTGAATCCCTAACATTGATGTCACTGTAAGGTGAAGCAGGGCAAGGTTCTGCACCTCCATGAGAGTTTATATGGAAAAATCCCCTTCCTGCAGCAAGACAACCGCCAGATGTCTTTTCATCACCTGGGAAAGATAAAAACAATACATCATCATATTCCTTTCTTAAGACTTCTATTTCATTCAACAATAAATCCCTTTCATCATCTCCAGGAGCCAGATCAACGGTATCCTCATTGACTGGAACATATTCAATGAAAAATATTACCTTGCATCCCAAGTCTCTTAACTGATTTATATAATCTCTTGAAAGGAGATTGGATAGATTTCCTTTTGTAAATGTAAGTGAAGCTCCAAAGATTATATTTTTCCTTCTCATCAAATCCATTGAATTTAATAGCTGAGAGTAAACCCCTTCTCCTCTTCTTGCATCTGTTTTATCTTCATCTCCTTCAATTGAAAATATTGGAACAAGATTTCTGTTTTTATCAAAGAGCCTTAAATAATCCTCAGTAATCATGGTTCCATTTGTAAATATAGGGAAAAGGATTTCATCAAATTGGCTTGCTTTGACTATGACATCTTCCCTAAGCATTGGCTCCCCCCCAGCAAGAACAATAAAGCTTATTCCCAAGTCCTTTGCCTGATTGAAGATTCCTTCCCATTCATCACCGCTAAGCTGATTCAATGGAGCATCATCATTGCATGCATGATTTGCCCTTGAATAGCATCCTGCACAATGGAGATTACAGCTGCTTGTAATGCTTGCTATTAAAAAAATAGGGATGTTTTGGCCTTTTTCCTCATATTTCTGTCTAATTTTAGTGGCCTTTTTAGTATGCTTTGCAAACTTTGCTAAAAATAAGCTTTCCTTAGGATTTTTAAGAGAAGCACGAATAGCATCCTTTACAAGGATTTCTGCACCATTAGCCAAATATTCCTGTAAATTAAAATTATTTTCCATTGATTCCTCTCCTTAAATCCATAAACTGCTATCCCATTTCATCTTTACACAATAAAATAAGAAATAGGGCATATGCTTCCACTCATCATATACATTTGCCAAAGTGTTTTTTAGAAATTCATACTTTGAACAGTTTTACTTTATTTCCTTATTGGATTATTATTTAATTATTGGTATATAAACATTATTAAATAGGAAAATAAATTAATATAAACTGATTATTATTTAACTATTGATAAAAAACATTATTAAAAGGGAAATAAATCAATAGAACGGATTATTATTTAACTATTGATAAAAAACATCATTAATTAGAAAAAATGATTAATGAAAAAATATTCGGATAAAAGAAAAAAAGAACAGTGAAAAATTGAAATCTAATGAAAATAAAAAGAGAGAAAAATACCAAGCAACTCAAAATATCTATTAGACCATAACTTTATTAAGATTATTTAAATATAATATCTTATATGAGATTCTTAATTATATCAAAAAAGGAAAATTTCAATAGCGATTTAATCAACAATGAGCTATTGGATTCTGTTAATGCCCCTTCATTAATAGCTAATGGCTCCATTAAAAGAGAGTTCAATAACATTATAGTTTATTTATACACATATAATATGGTCTACAATGAAAGAGAGGATTTTTCATACGCATTCACAGACAATGAAATCAATTTTGTAAATGGGCTCTTTGCCATTGAAAACTCATATGAAGAAAACAATGTACATAACATTAAAAAAGCAATTGATGAAGATAAGCTGATATTGGGAAATTATCAAACATTCTATTGCAACAGCGATGGAAATGGCTACTTCAAATCATCATTATCTGCTGTTCACCCAATATACTTTTATGAGGATGATAACTGTGCAATCATATCAAATGAGTTAAAACTAATTGTAGACGGCGTTAAAAGCTTCCAAGAGCATAAATTTGTAGATTTATATGACATTGAATTTATCAGAGACATAAATAGATTCAGCCAATGGTACGCTGGAGAAGATAAGAAAAGCTATAGAAACACTATTTTTAAAAACATATCAAGATTATTCCCTTTTGATGATATAAACCTTAAGAACGGCCAATTCGAAATAAAGAGAAATTCAGAAATCATTATTCCAGAATGGTTTGAAAAATTATATTTAGAGGACAGAGAACAATTTTATGACAGATACTATTCCTATTTAGAGAATTATGCAGATATCTTTTTCAAAACCATTTCAGAAAACCTTAGTCAAATCACGGTAGGATCAACTGGAGGCTTTGATTCCAGATTATCCCTAATGATGCTTGCTAAATTCTGTCCAAAATATGACATTAAGATTCAAGCAGTAACTGATGGATTGCCAAATCACCCTGATGTCATACTTGGCGAAGAGGTATCCAAATGCTTAGATGTCGATTGGGTCAACAATAGCTATGGGGAAAATGAGTTAAGGTATTTCCCATCATCATTAAGTGAATTTGCATCTACATTTTATATATCACAAGGAGAATTTGACTCCCACGATGCTATTGAAGATTATTCAAGGGAATATCTTAATCCTACTGAATTTTATCAGCATGGAAATGATTTATACAAGCGTGAAACTATTGAAACATTGATGAACATATCCAGATGGTCTTCAAGAAGGAGATTGTCCAGAGAAGAATTCTATTTCCCATTGTTTGGAACTTGCCTTGAATTATGGATTGCCTTTTTAAATAAAAAATATAACGAATTCACCTATAAGGACTTCATTTACAATGTTTTAAAAAGAGGAAATCCGAAACTCTTGGAAATACCATTTGCCAATGACAAATTGCCTCAAACTGGTCTGGATGAATTTAATGTTGAGGGATATGAGGACAGCAGACATATGGAAGAGCCATTCCTATGGGATTATAACTTCATACATGATAAATTAGACCCTCTCTTAAAGACAGAATTCATCAACAAGGATGAAAATCATGACAATATCATGTCAAAATGTGGAATCACCTCTTTAGATTACTTCATTTTAAGGGATCATTTGACAGCATTAAATGAAGACTTATCAGATGATAAAAAAATGAAAAAATTAAGAAAAACAAGAAACAATGCATTCTATCCATTGAAAAGAGAATTCATTGACTTGAAAAAACATAAGACAATTTATCATTTTAACAAGCTTTTCCTATTAATTGATTGTGCAGCTGCTGCAGACTTCAATTCATTTGAAAGCTTGGAAAAGGCTAGCAACTTTAACTTAAGTGATGACAAATTGGAAACTGCTGAAACATACTACAAAAAGATCAATGAATTAAAGGAAGACAATGAAAGCCTTAACAAAAAGATTTCCAATTTAAAAAAGGAAAACAATAAGCTTAAAAAGGATTTGAATAAATCCAAGAAGAAAAATGAGGAAATAATGTCTTCAAAAAGTTGGAAGTTGACATCTGTATTTAGAAAAAAATAAGAAACAAAATTAAAAACCAAACCCAAAAAGTTGGAAGTTGATATCTGTATTTAGAAAAAAATAAACAAACAAAGTTAAAAACCAAACCAAAAAATAGAAAAAACCAAGCAAAATTAAAAACCGAATCAAACTTCGAAAAAAATAGAAAAAATAAAATGGAAAGGAATAAACCTATTCCTTTTCAACTACAACAGCTGTACCATATGCTAAAACTTCTTGCATATTTTGGGATATGCTGTCTGAATCCATCCTCATGGTGATGATTGCATTTGCACCTAATTCCTTAGCGTGTTCAATGCAACGATTAATGGACTCATCTCTGGATTCTTCCATCATTGTAACATATTGCTTGATTTCACCACCGAGCAATCCTTTTAAACCTGCACCGATATCTCCACCAAGACCCCGTGCACGTACGGTCAAACCATATACGAATCCTTTTTCTTCTACAATTTTGTATCCTGGAATATGATCAGAACTTGCCATAGGAAACTCTTCTATACTTACCATAATTATTCCTCACATTATTTTTAATGAATTTTTAATGAATTTTAAATTAACATAAGTTAATCAGTATAATATAGTGTTATTAAATATATAAACTTTATTAAATTAACATTAAGAATTTTAAGCTAAAACCAATATTGAAATCATTAAATAAAATTCAAATAAAAAGGAAAAAATGATAACTGGAATAAGGAATTTCGTACAATTATTTAAATATAATGTTAACTATAGATAATAATATTATAAACTATCTGATTTACATATAGTAATATTATTTTTTAAAAATTAGGTATTTTATATTAAATTTATAATTTAAACACTTTTATAAATTGAATATTCAAAAAACAGACAATAAAATTGGAATTATTCCATTTATAAACTTATTAACTTTTTAAATTAATTTTAACTTATTTCAAGAAAGAATGGTGAAATAATGAAGGCATTAGTCGCAGATGCAATAAATGAAAAAGGAATTGAAAACTTAAAAGAAGTTTGTGAAGTTGTTGTAGATACAAGCATAACCCCTGAAGAATTACTTGAAACCATTGGGGAATATGATGCAATTCTTATAAGAAGCAGAACTAAATTGCCTGCTGAAGTAATTGAAAAGGCAGACAATCTTAAAATCATTGCAAGAGCAGGTGTAGGTGTAGACAATGTTGATGTAAATGCAGCTACCAAAAAAGGTATTATGGTAGTAAATGCACCTGAATCCACTTCAATCACTGTAGCAGAACACACAATGGGACTCATCTTAAGTACTATCCATAAAATAGCTATCGCTGACAAATCCACTAAAGAAGGAAAATGGGAGAAAAAGGCATTTATGGGTATGGAACTTAGAAACAAGATCCTTGGTGTAATCGGTATGGGAAGAATCGGATCCCAAGTGGTAAACAGATGTAAGGCATTTGAAATGGATGCAATTGCATACGACCCGTACTTACCTCCTGAAGTTGCTAAAAACATGGGAGTGGAATTATACGAAGACATTGAAGATGTCTTGACAAGAGCAGATGTAATTACAATTCACGTTCCATTAACTCCTGAAACTGAACATTCAATTTCAACTGAACAATTCAAAATGATGAAGGACACTGCACTTATCTTTAACTGTGCACGTGGTGGTGTCATTGATGAAGATGCATTATACGAAGCATTGAAAAATGGAGATATTCTCGGAGCAGGACTTGACGTATATGAAGAGGAACCTGCAACCAACAACAAATTATTCGAATTGGACAATATCGTATGTACTCCCCACATTGCAGCATCAACTAAAGAAGCTCAAAGGGATGCAGCTATCATTGTAGCTAATGAAGTAATCACTTTATTCAAAGGAGACATGCCTAAAAACATTATCAACATGCCTCGAATGAACAGCAGTGAATTTGAAGAAACCAATAACTATTTAGAGCTTTGTGATAAGTTAGGAAGCTTCATTTCCCAAGCTACAAGCAGCCCAATTAAAAAATTGGAAATTACCTACAAAGGAGAAATTGCAAAACTTCAAAACAGAGAATTATTCACAAGAACCATTCTCCAAGGTATATTAAACCCAATCACTGAAACTGCAGTTAATGCAGTAAATGCTACCAGTGTTGCAAAAGCAAGAGGAATCAGAATCACTGAAGCTGTAAGCGATGACGCTGAAGGATACGAAACAATGATCAAGGTTACCGCTAAAACCAAATCAGGTACAATGTCTGCAGATGGTACCTACTTACACGAACCTAAAATCATTAAGGTAAACGGATATTGGGTAGATGTAAAACCTGAAGGAAACATGTTCATTGCAAAATACAAAGACATTCCTGGAAGCATTGGTGCAATCGGAACCAAATTCGGAGAACAAAACATTAACATTGGCATCATGCAAGTAGGAAGAGACTCCACTGGTGGAGAAGCTGTTATGATTCTTACTTTAGATGAACCAGCTACTAAGAAAGCTGTTGAAGAAATCAAATCATTAGAAAATGTCTATGATGCAACCAGCTTAAGTCTTTAAGTAGAATAGTTAATTAAAACAATCATTAGAATTCAATTGAATTCTAATCTCTTTTTCTTTTTTTAAAATTTAAAAAATAAAAATAGCTTAAAAAAATACTCTTTTTTAATAATAATAAAAAAATGATTGAAAATAACTCTTTTTAAAAATTAATTAAATAATTAAAAAATAATTTAAAAAATAATAAAAAATAGCTTAAGAAATTACTCTTTTTAAAAAATAATAAAAATTATAAAAAGGGTAAAAATAACTCTTTTTAAAAAATAATTAAAAATAATAAATAATAAAAAAATAGCTAAAAAATAATAATAAAATAATAAAAAAATGATTGAAAATAACTGTTTTAAAAAAATAAAAAAAATAATAAAAAAATAGCTTAAAAAATAATAAATAAGCCTTTTTTTAAAAAAAGGAATTGATTACTCAAGATTTAATCATCTGAATCTTCTTTTCTATCGTTTCTAACTCCTTTTATAATAGGTTTACCATCCCTAAATTCAATGATAATACCTAAATTAGGGCTTTGACCATTTATAGGTTCTCCTCCAATCCTAACAACTCTTGGATTCAAGTCAATAGAACCTAAATCTTCATCAGATACATTATATGGATTGAAAGAAATATTTGAACTGTATGAATCAGATGAACTATTCAAATCATCAAACTCATGGGAATACTTATTGGTTTTCTCTTTATCATCATCAAAGTATGAAAAATCCTTATCCAAATCAAAGAAAGAGGGACTAAGTTCTTCATCTTCCTTTTCCTCAATCTCCTTTTTAATCTTTTTTAAATCCTCCATCATTGGATCCTTGTCTGGGTCGGAATAATGGCCAACTTCAAAGGTTGTTGGCATCCCATAAGCATCATAAGCCTTCATTGTCGCCAAAGAGTAAGGTTCGCAAACAATTATATGAAATGGCCCATGCTTGGAAAATGTGATTAAGTCAGCACGAGACGGGTTTGCACTTGGTCCAGGGTGAGAGTGTACAGAACCCCACTTTTTCTGACTTGGAGGAATCAGCCAATCATTGAAAGTGGCACTTGTATGAGACCTTTCACCAGGCAAGAACAGCAATCCAGTTATATAAAGGACCTTATCTTTCACATAACCGTCAAACATAGCTAAAAATTCATTAGGATACGATTTTTTAGAATAAAATATTACAGCATCAATCACTCCTTGATCAACACAAACCTTTTCAAATTGATTCTTCTGATTCATTTTAGATACCAAATCGTCAAATCCCATATTATCACCTTACTTTAGCTTTAAATAAATAGTTTCCAATTAATAGATAAGAGTTAATATAATACTTATAATTTTTCAAAAAATTCTGAACTGAAAATATCCAATTCATAGTCAACAAAAACTTCACTGCGAGTAGATACTGTCTTTTCCTGCTTTTTAGGATTGAAACCTTCAATTTCCCAAGACCTTTTATAAATTCCAATTCCTCTCTTTTTCCAAGTGTCAACATCATTAAGGTTTATTCCTCTTTCAAACAACAAATCATGAATGTCAGATGATTTCAATCCACTTATCTTTTCATTTGCCTCTTGTGTATCGTATTCCTTTTTCAGTGCCCAGATGCCATATCCATTGATGCAGTTTCTCCAACATTCATCTTGTCTCCATTTGAAGTAGTCTGATATAGATGGTCCATCTATTGGAATTATTCTTGAATCAAATGATATAGGAAATACAATATTCCTATCATTATCTGATAACTTATCCAGATTAAATTCATTAGAATAATCGTTTAACAAATAATATGTAAAGGAACTTGAAGCCACTGAGGCGAATACAGAATTGATCTTTTCAACTCTTCCAGAAAATGGAATCTCATCTAAAAGAATGCTGATTTCATCTGAAAATGTGTAAATGAACTTAGGTGCAAACTGATTGAAGATATCCAGGCAAACATTAGTGATTATCCTGTAAAAATTTTCATCATAAGGCTTTACAAAATTCAATCCCTTTGCTAAGCTATGAAATTTACGGCCATCCAAACGTAGGATGATATTGGAGTTCTTTGGAACCTTCATTGTCGAATAAATTTCATAATCCTTCATCATATCACCTAAATCATATCACAAAATAATAAAAATACAGATTAGAAAAAACAAAATCTTATTATGTTCCTATTGAGAAGCATTCGTTAAAGCTTTTCAATAATTTAATAGCTGAAAATGCTGCCAACATGCTTGTTTTTGGATTTGCAGCAAATGGGAAGTTTTCAGAACTTGTCCTGAATTCACCGAAGTCACCTTTGACAACCACTTCGTGAACATTCCTATCCACCTTAGGGTCTACAATAATCTTAACATCAATGTCCATATTGCAGGCAATGCTTAATGAAGCAGCAACATTAATGTTTACCGGAAACTTCTCAACAGCTTCTGAAGCTTTTCCTTCAAAGAGGATTTCCTCTTCCTCAACTTCTCTTCCTAATGATTTAGGTGCCTTTCTGGTAGTTAATGAAGCTTGTGTGATTTTACCAATTGATGCTGCCTTAATACCATCCAATCCTACAATCGCGCCAGATGGAGCATAAACTTTTGCCTTATTCTTTTGAGCTATCTTATGAACCTTTTCCTTAAATTCAATATCCATCAATGCGCCAACACTCATGATCATCAAATCGACGCCCTTTTCCAAGATAGACAATGCGATAACCTTTAAAGCCATTGGAGATGCGGCTTCAACAACCAAATCGACTTTATCCAACATGTCTTCAAAATTTATCACTGCAATCCCATTTGCTATTTGGGCAAGGTTTTCAGCTCTTTCCACATCACGATCATAGAAATATTTAATTTCTATTCCTTTTTCAGATAGGATCTCATTAACTATTGTATTTGCAATAGCTCCACATCCTACAATACCTACAATCATTAGTTCACCTCAGCTAATAATAAATTAAAAATTACTTTAATAATAGTTAAATTATAAATTGAATTTTGTTTTAATAATTATATGTTTATCCTTATTAATAATTAATCTTTATTAAATAAAAAACTATCTTAATTAAAAAGTTTTTAAAAACAGTTAACGAATATTATACCATAACAAAAATTGTGAAATTTGTAAACCATACATTATAAATTGTTAATAACATTGATAATAACAAGAAAAAATGAAAAATTCAGTTCATGAAAATAAAATAAAAAAAGAGAAAATTAAATAAATATGTTAATTAATCTGAAACTACATTTAGAAAAATAGGCTAATAATCAAAGGATATGGTAAAAAATCTCAAAGATTAAAAACATATTTAGTAAAACAACACTTATTGTTGTGGTATAGGAGCTTCTACAGGAGCTTCTCTTGGAGCTTCTCTAATAGGCTCAGGTCTAGGACGTGCTGAGATTTCTTCCCCCACTACTGGAGGTTTAGGTCTTTTTAAGTCCTGAGGATCAATTAACATTATGTCGCCAATAGCAGTGACTCTGTCAAACTCAATATTAAGTAAGCCTTCTTGGAAGGTTCTGCCGACATCTTCTTCTGGTACGAATTGGAATCCGCCTTTGAAGATATCTCTGATACCTGCTGTTTTTCTTTCAGGTTCTAAAGCTTTTACTTGAAGTCTTGAGATAGTTCCGTATCTTATATTGAGAACTACATCATGAACTTGACCTACATACTGTCCCGCTAATGTATATATATCTAAATCGTAAAGAGTTGAAACTTCTACCATTTTTTTCACCATAATAACTCAATAAATCAAAATAACATGTTTGATGACAATGTATCAAAACATTGCAAAATCCTTTAATTTTTCAAAATTTTAGCCTACAATGAATAAATTAATCATTAAATTATGAATTTTTTATTTTAGAAATTTTTAAAGAAATTCATATGAAATTCAACAATTAAACATTATATAAGCTTATTATATATTATATGTCTATCTGCTTATATAAATACTTTATGTTTTTTAAGTCTAAATTAAGTGATAAAATGAGAAATTAATAATAAAATTTAAAGAAAATTTGAAAATAATAATAAACTATTTGCAAAAATAAAAAAATAAGAAAATTTTTATATCAAACCCAAAAAATAAGTAAAATTTCATCAAAAAAATTTAAAAATTTCAAAAAAATGATAATATCATGATAATATCAAAAAAAAAATTCATGAAATCTGAAAAAAATGATAATATCCTTGTAATATCATCATAGAAACTATTTAAAGTAATAAAATTTACAATAAAAATATTAAAAAAATTGTAAAAATCAGAACATTTCCCAATTAGGAAAGTGAAAAAATAGAAAATGAAAATAGAATATTTAGAAAAATAAAAAATCAAAAAAAAATCTAAAATTAAAAAAATATGCATAAAATATTGAAAAAATAAAAAAAGTAAAAAATAGCATTGAACTTGTAAAAAAAAATCCATAACTAAAAAATAGCATTAAAAAAGTAAAAAAATAAAAAAAATCCATAACTAAAAAATAGCATTAAAAAAGTAAAAAAAGAAAATACTCTCAATAAATGAAAATATTTCAATCAAACTTTTGCAAGCCGAAGGCTTGGAAAAGTTTGGGATTAGTTGTCTAAAAAGTTAGTTATCATATTTTTGGTTTCATTTAATGATTCCATAGGTATACCATTAGGCATTTGACCTAATTCACCTTGAACTTCTTTTAAAATGCTTCCATTCATTCCTAAAAACATTCCTTCAGAAACAATGTCCATAAATGTTGCAGGAGGAAGCAAGGAAACTCCTACCCTATTGCCTTCCTTTACAGTCAAATCATTGGTGACTACCTTTAATGCCCTTTTTCCAAGATTTACATTACAGATCATTAAAGAATCAGCCTTAGGATGTTTGCTTACACTCATGATTTCTCCTACCATCACATCGATTCCGATAATCGGATCATCGATAGGGCCAAACTTGAATCTTCTTCTAAGGCCTAAAATGGTATCCAGGAAAAATCTGACCTTTGCAATATTCTCTTCAGTCTTTTCCCTTTCATCCTTTGGAGCACCATTCATGAATTTATGAGCCCAATCTTCGCCACCAAGGAAATTGACTATTCTGTTTGCCTTGTCTTCAAGCTTGTCAACATCTTCACAGTTGGCTAAGGTATCTCCTTCAAGATAACAGTAAAGCAAAGACTTTAAATCAGGTTCCATCTTTTTGGTTTCTTCAATGGCCCCTTTCTTATTCCAATTGCCTCTGAAACTTCCAGTCTGAACAGTCTTTAAAAATAATTCACGAGCATGCATAGCTATTAATATTCTATAATCTTTAGCAGTGTCCCACATGTTATCACAATTGATTAATAATTATAAAAATTTATTCAAATATAATAAAAATTAATTTAAATAAATGAAATTTCAATGATATATTTTCATATTAATATTATTTTAGTTCTCTTTAAATTAATACTTTTTTAATTATTTGCAATTGAAAGCAATCAACTCGGTTTTGCACACATCAATAATTATTTGCAATTGAAAGCAATCAACTTGGTTTTGCACATATCCTCAACTGCATATTTTATTCCTTCCTTGCCTATACCACTTGACTTGAATCCTCCAAATGGCATTGCATCTGTTCTGAATGTAGATTCCTTATTGATTAAAACAGAACCTGCATCTATTTCATTTGCACATCTTAAGGCATTGTGAATGCTTTCAGTAAACACTCCAGCCTGTAGGCCATATTGGGTATTGTTTGCCTCTTTAATTGCCTCATCAATTCCATCAACCCTAATTATAGGTGCAATCGGACCGAATGTTTCGTTTGCCACAATATCCATATCCATTCTTACATTGTCTAAAATGGTTGGCTCAAAGAAGCAATCCTTTCTGTTTCCACCAAGGAGCAATTCTGCACCATCTTCAATTGCACTGTTTACAGACTGTTCAATATTTACTGCAGAGCTTTCATTGATTACAGGACCAATGTCTGTAGACTCATCCATTGGATTTCCCATCTTCAATTTGCTTGCTTCCTTGACAAATAAGTCTATGAATTCATCTGCAACCGTATTATCCAAAATTATTCTTTTGACTCCTATGCAGAATTGACCTGAGAAAAAGAATGCACCAGATGCTGCTACACTTACCGCCTTTTCCATATCTGCATCATCAAGAACCACCAAAGGATCGTTTCCTCCAAGCTCCATAGTCAATTTCTTCATCCCTGCTCTTGAAGAAATGAATAAACCAGTAGCTACACTCCCTGTAAATGAAATCTTGTTAATTCCAGTTGACACAACCATTGCATCTCCAACTTCACTGCCATAGCCGGTTACAGAGTTTATTACACCATCTGGAAAATGATTGTTTATAATTTCTGCCAATCTTAAGGCAGCTAATGGAGCTTCCATGGAAGACTTCATTACAACAGTGTTTTTAGCTGCAATAGCTGGAGCTATCTTATGCAAGGCAAGGTTTACAGGATAATTGAATGGGGTTATTGCCCCTACAACACCAAGAGGAAGCTTTTTGGTGAATGCCAAAAATCTTGCATCAACAGGTCCAGTTGCATCTATAGGAACAGATTCTTAAACCGTGAAGACGAATCTGTACAAAACGATTCAGCGGTCCAGTTGCATCTATAGGAACAGATTCCCCATAGATTCTAGCCTCTTCAGCAGCAAACTGCAATGTTTCCACAGACCTTTGAAGTTCTCCAATAGCTTGTTTATATGGTTTTCCAGCTTCAGCTACTATAAGCTTTGCTATACTTACGCTTTCCTTTTCAAGTTCTTCACAAGCATTAAGAAGATTTATTGAAACTTCCTTTGCAGACAAATCATTCAATGCATTCTTTGCATTGTTTGCTGCTTCAACAGCATTATCAACATCAGTTCTGTATGCAATTGGAACAGTATCTACAATTTTTCCATTATATGGATTGATAACATCGTAATGGTCTGATTTATCTATAAATTCACCATTGATTAAGAATTTCATGTCATGACTCCCAAATTTATTTTAATTTTTCAATTCATTGATTTTTAAATAATCATTAAACTATTTGTTTAATTTTATTTTTAATTTTTCAAATCTTTGATTTTAAATAATCATTAAACTATTTGTTTTATTGAATAATAAAATTATTGAAATTTAGAAGAGATATCATTAAAGGAACTGTTTAAACTATTCATTTCATTGGAATCAATTTCATTTCCCAAATCAAGCAAATATGATTTATACATAGAAACGACAAGCAGGATAATAACAATGATTCCTCCAATGATTAGTATCAATTCAACAGAACCTTGCCCTTTACTATCAATAGAATCTAAAGGATTATCTTTGATAGATTTGAATAAGTTTTTCAAATTCATAATTACCTCCAACAACCAAATCATCAATAAGGATTGATTATAAGTTTGTAGGAACTATAAATAAATTTAACTTATTTAGAACTAAAAAGAAATGAAATAATTATAATATTCTAATTTTAGAGTAAAATTATAAGGATTCAATGAAATCATAATTATGATAAAAAAATAAGAATTTATAAAAAAATAAGAATTAATAAAAAAAATAAGAATTGATAAAAAATAGAAAAAAAATAAAAAAAATTGATGCATTAATTGCTGTCAAGTAAGATTGCAGCTAAATCATCATCAACTGTACAACTGACAAGATTAGATTGATAGCATTGACCACCATTCTTTGAGTTGCCATAGATAAGGCAATAGGAAGCATTAGATCTCATCATTGCACCACCCAATCTTCCTGCAGTATTGTTTGCAAATAGGCAATCTGTTGCATTACCTAATTTAAATGCTCCACCAAATAATAATGCACTATTATTTATAAAATATGAAGATCCTGCATTAGAATAACTTAATGCACCACCACTTTCAGCAGAATTATTCAAAAATATACTGTTATCCGCGTTTCCTCGATACATTGCTCCACCTTCACTGCTGGCAACATTACCTTCAAAACGACAACGATATGCAGTGGTTGAATCCAGTGCACCACCATTTTCAGCACTATTATTTGTAAATGAGGAGGTTCTAGCAATACCTGCAAACATAGCTCCACCATGGCCAGCCTTATTATTAATGAATGTACAGTCTACAGCATCACCATAATACAATGCTCCACCTTGAATATCTGCTTGATTATTTTTAAAGCTGCATCTTACGGCAGTGCATGTTCCATAAATAGCGCCTCCAAATGTGGAAGCATGACCATTTATAAAGTTTATATCATAGAGAACCACATTCTCTAAAGTATCTATATTGAACATATGTGCAATGTTTGATCCATCAATTGTAACACCATTTCCATAAATGGTTAAAGAACGATTGATAACAATACCCTTTTTAAAATCAGAATCAGAATCAGTATAAACATAATCCCTATTAAGAAAAATAGTATTATTTTCGTTTCCATTGACAGCATTGTTCAAATCTGTAAAGGAACCTGCAGATGAACTATTTAAGTTTGATTTCTCATTAGATTTTGGAATATCCTCTATAATACTAGAATCCTTTGATAATTCATAATCAGCATCTGCAATAGAATCATCCACATCTAAAGAAACATCCTGAAGAGAAGACGAATCTGACAAATCGCTACAGCCAATATCAGCTGCCGAAGCGCAACCAATACTTACAATAGTTATAGTAAAAATTAAAAATAAAAAAATAGCTTTCATAAGCATCACATAAATAAATTTCATTCTTTTAAAATTTCCCCCTTTATAATTATTTTATTTAAAGGAACATATCAATCTATCCGAAAGCAATTGCTTGCTTGCATTAAATAGGTAAAGAGCATCTAAACACCAGTTATTTCATATCTATCGCCATTTTCGCTTTAAATTCATTTATTGGAGAGATATTAAAATCCTAAGAAAGACGCTCCAAAATTATTGATAATGTAAAATACTGAAAAAGCTGAAACAGTTATTGGAATTGAATATCTTAGTCCTTTCCTTAAATCCCCATACATTATCAATGCTATTAAAAATCCTGCTAAAATGGAATGAATTATCAAATAAATCTCTGCTGCAAGAGGTGCAACTTCACAAATAGCTCCTCCTTTTCCCAATTCAATCATAAATGAGGAATAGACTCCAACCATTCCAAGGGCAAAAGGGGCAGCAAATGTAGATGCAATGATAAGAAACATTATTGACATCATGACACTTGCCTTTCTCTCCCGTTTTAAAATAAGCATTGCCCTTAAATCATCACTGACATCAAGAATAATGTCAGACAAGGACCCACCGCTTTTATGAGCATTCAATATAATTTTAAAGCTCCGTTCAAGATCCTTTGAGTTGAGTCTGATTGCCATCTTGTTAAAGGATTCATCTAAGCTTTTGCCCATTCTTATCTCTACAACAACTCTTCTTAACTCATCATACAATGGTCCTTTTCCATGATTTGACATGTCAACCAATGCATTCTCCAAACTCAATCCGACCTTCAGCATAGAGGACAATTGCCTTAAAAAGTCTGGAATGGAGTTATCTATTTCACTTGCTCTTCTTTCTGTTTTCACAAATAGAACCAGAATAAATGCAACTGTTGGAATGGCAATAGCTAAAATAATAGACAATAGAATGTCAATTGACAATATCAATGATGCCAATGCAAATAGAACAATGAACAAAAAGTATACAATTAAAATAATTGACAGCAATTGAGAAGCCAATGTAAATATTCCTGCATTAAGCAAATGCTCTTGAAACCTAATTAAAAGATTCTGATTAATTCTATTTTCCAACATATTTGATAATTTAATTATTAAATCTTCAATAAACATTGATAATAGATTTGTATAAGTTATTAATAAATTTAACTTATTTATAGACTTAAAGAGACAGTTTTATTAGAATATTATAAAAAATAAGAAAAATTATAATGATTTAGGAAAATTATAATTAGATAATAAAATAAAATCATTTAATAAAATAGAACTAAACTGAAAAATAAAATTAGAAAAATATTAGTAAAAAAAGTCAAAAAATGTTAAAAGAATTCAAAAAAAATAAAAAAAAATAAAAAAAGTTAAAAAATCAATTACAATATTTGAGGCAAATCACCAATCAATTTACCCTTTTTATCAACCAAAACAATATCCTCAATCCTTACTCCAAATTCACCTTCAAGATATATTCCAGGTTCTACTGTTACAAGCATATTTTTCTCCAAAACTGTTTGGTCCCTCAAGGATAGGGAAGGGTTTTCGTGAATGTCCATCCCTAAGCTATGGCCAGTGCTGTGAATGAAATTATCTCCATAGCCATACTCTGTGATAATGTCTCTTGCCACCTTATCAATTTCACAAGCCTTTACTCCTTCTTTTACTGCATCAACAGCCTTATCATGGGCTTCAAGAACAATATCAGATATTTCCTCTTGCCTTTCATTATAGACAAATGTTCTTGTAGTGTCACTGCAATATCCATCTATTTTGCATCCATAATCCACTAAAACAGGAGTTTCCAAAATATGTTGCCTTGGAGTGGAATGAGGCAATGAAGAAATAGGACCTGATGCAAAAATGGTGTCAAATGATTCAACAGTTGCTCCATTTTTCCTCATCAAATAACCTAATTCATAGGCACATTCCCATTCCTGTGCACCTTTTTCCTGCTTATTCCTTACATCCAATTCAATCAAGGACTTATGTGCTATTTCAGTTGCCTTAATTATCTTTTCAATCTCTTCGTCAGCCTTGATCATTCTTTCAGTTGATATTGCATCAGAGATGGTGAGATTGAAGTCATTGAACTTTTGATAAGCACTTGCAGTCAAATCTGATTCAATAGCCAAGTTCTTAATTCCCTCTTCCTTCAGATATTCAATCATCTTATCATATGATTCATACTTGACAATGTCAATGGAAGATGTGTTTTTTGCATTTTCCAAATTCATTCCAGATACAAAAATAATTGGATTTTCCTTGATTATAAGGAATGCAAAGCTTGTTGACATGTATCCAGATAGGTAAAAGATATTATTGAAATTAGCAACCAGCATAGCATCTTGACCTTTTTCTTCCAATTTTTTCAAGATATTTTTTATATGAAACTCATGAACATTATTTTCCTTTATTTGCATTTATATCCTCAACCAAATTATGAAATCTTATCTACAAATGTAAAATTCATTTTGCTTAAAAATTAATCAAATTATGAAATCTTATCAACAAATCTTAAATTCATTTTGCTTAAAAATTAATCAAATTATGAATTCTTATCTATAAATTGTTTTATTCTTTATTATTTAAAAATTAAACGAATGATTAAAACTACATCATAACAATTATTATAAATAATCAATTACAAAGTATAAATATTATAAAATTCATAAAATTAAAACTAGATTTTAAAAATAGCTAAGGAAAAATAAACATGTTTGAAGATATTCCAATAAAATTCTTTAAGGGAACTCATAGAATCAGAGACCCAAAGGAAACAATTGAAATAAATGAGAAAAAGCTTAGAACTGCTGGAATAACCAGATTAACTGACATTACAGACTTGGATAGAGTAAAAATCCCAGTGTTTTCTGCAATCCGTCCAACTGCACAGTCTGGAAGCGTAAGCGTTTATGCAGGAAAGGGTGCCACTACAGAACAGGCAAAGGCATCTGCAATGATGGAAGGATTCGAAAGATACTCTGCTGAACGTCAGGATATTGATGGAGAAAGAACCTTTGTAGACACCTACAACAACATTAAAAATGGCCAATCTGAAGTTGATAATGCCCTTGATCCAAGAGAGCTCCTATTGCCAAAGAACTATGGCAATGAAAATGTGGAGAATTCAAGGCTTGAATGGATAGAATCAGAAGACATCATCAGCGAAGAAACAATTTACGTTCCATCAAATGCAGTTTTCCACCCTTACATTCCAACAAGGGAAGTAAGCCCAAGTCCAATAGCTATTTTTAAAGGAAACACCAATGGCCTTGCATCTGGAAACATCATAGAGGAATCCGTTTTGCATGGAATCTTTGAAGTTGTTGAAAGGGATGCATGGAGCATATCTGAACTTACAAAAAGGAACAAAAAGGAAATCATCCAAGACAATATTGATAATGAAATCATAAATGAGCTATTAGACAAGTTCAATAGCCAAGGAATCGACATAAAGCTTATGGACATTACTGCAGATTTGAAGATTACAACAGTTGCTGCAAGTGCTGATGATACAGTCCTTAAGGATCCTGCACTATTGACTTTAGGTGTTGGAACACACCTAAACCCTGAAGTTGCAGTGATAAGGGCATTGACTGAAGTTGCTCAAAGCCGTGCAACCCAGATTCATGGAACCCGTGAAGACACAATAAGGGCAGACTTTATGAGAAAGTCAGGCTATGAACATATGAAAAGAATGAACAGGCATTACTTCCAAAGGGAAGAAGAAACTATCAATCTTTCAGACATTGAAGACAAAAGCTCACATTCAATCAAGAAGGATATTGAAACAAGCATTGAAGAGGTTCAAAAGGTTGGATTCGATCAAGTCCTATACACTGACCTTACAAGAGATGAAATAGGAATCAATGTTGCAAGGGTAATCATACCTAAGGCAGAATTATACTCACTTGATGAGGAAAGATTAGGAAACAGGGCTTTGGAATATGATAGAAAAGCAAGAAGAGGATTGATTTAATGACTAAGATTATTGTCTATTTAGGACTATCCATTCAAGAGGAGGAAGCTAAAGCCATTTTAGAGGCAGACTATAGGCTTCCAGTTAAAAGGGGAGATGTACTAAAGGCAATATCTGAAAAGCCAGACATCATAGGAATCATTGATGGTGCTTTCCACCACACTCCTGCAGTTGCACATAAGGAAATAATGAAAGCATTGGATAAGGGAATAACTGTAGTTGGTGGAAGCAGCATGGGAGCCCTTAGAGCATCAGAACTTGATGACTTAGGGATGATTGGAATTGGATATGTCTACAAGGCATACAGGTCCGGAGCCATCACTTCAGATGATGATGTTGCACTTAGCTTTGACCCAGTTAGAAAAGTCCCTATCTCTGAAGCTCTTGTAAATATCGATTATAAATTAGACCTTGCAGTAAAGGAAGGAATAATCACTGAAGAGGAAAAGGACAATATTCACAACATTGCAAAGGAGATCTACTATCCAAAACGTTCCTATCAAAACATCTTCTCCAAAGTGGAAATGGAAGATGAAAAGAAAACAAGGCTTATTGATTTTGTATTGAAGGAAAAGGACATAAAATACTTAGATGCTATTGAAGTTTTAGAATACATTAAAAACTTAAAATAGGCTTATTTTAGAATATAACGTTGATATAGAAAATTTTAAAAGCAATTAGAAATATAACAATAGTTAATTTATTATTTTTTATTTAGATATGATATTTAATTCGGGCGATTAATCAAATAACTGATAATAAATGATTTTATCATTAAAGAAAATGAGGCCAAAAATGAATGCAGATATCAAAATCGAGAAACTGAAGAAAATATTGAAAAACTATAAAAAGTTAGCTCTTGCTTTCTCTGGAGGAGCAGACAGCACTATGCTTGCATACATTGCAAAGGAAGTAGGCTGTGACGTGCTGGCAATCACATATGACAATCAGATATTTCCAACTGGATTTCTGGAATTTACAAAGAAAAGAACATCTGAAATTGGAATTAATCATGAAATTATTGAAAATAACTTCATTGAGATAGATGACGTTGTTGGCAATAGCCCACAAAGATGCTATGTATGCAGAAAATTAATGTATGGTGCAATTAAACAACTAGCAAATGAAAAAGGTTATGAAATAGTTATAGATGGAAACAATATAACAGACCTTATTCCTGATAGGCCAGGAATATTGATGAAATATGCCTTTGAAATCGAAAGTCCCTTTATAGATGCACAGCTTGAAACTCCAGAAATTCATCAATTCCTTGAGGAAAACAATATTCCATATTCAAAGTCAACAACATGTCTTGCAACAAGAGTAAAGACAAACGAGATTGTTACAATAGATAAGGTAAACAGACTTGATTATTGTGAAAGTTTCATCCAAGAAAAGACTAACTGCGATGTTGTTAAACTCAGAGAAGAAAAGAATGTCGCCACAATAGAATTGAATCAATTGGATAGCATTTTAGACAAGGAAACAATTGAATCTATTGTTGATGAACTTAAATTGGCACAATACGAAAAGGTTTTATTGAATCTTAAAGCCATTGAAAGCAATGACAATCTTATCGAAGATGATGAGATTGAAAAAGGTGCCGTTAATTTGACCCTTAGAAAACAATTGCCATTTGGATTAGATATTTCAGAAACTTCCAAAATACTCAAAAAAGAGAATTACGATGGAATAGACAATATTGAAACTAAAGAGGAAATTGGATACATCAAATTAAGCATTGATGGAAAAGAGTCTAAAATCTTTAGAGACGGAAAAATAAGCATTGAAAACAATGAAAACAAAAATGATGCTAAGGAATCCTTAGTTAAAATTTTACCTTTAATTAGAAGAACTGTTTAGTTCTTCCCTTTTTTTTACTTTTGATTAGAAGAACAGTTTAGTTTCTTTATTTACTATTTTTTAATCTTTGCTGTCTTGCAAACTCCTTAAATGAAATCTTCTTTTCAGTTGGAATATTCTTTTCAACTAACTTTTCCACTTTTGAATCACTTTCTCTCCAATCTGCAACTTCTTCAGGTTCATTGTTATTTAGAATGTTTATCTTATCTAAAATGCCTTTAGAGTACTCCTCTTTTGATGTCAATCCTTTTAAAGCGAGTATTTTACCATCTAATCGCAAGCTTATCTCATCAGCCTTAACTTCCTGCAAATGAATTTCAAATCTGCTTGCCTGACTGATTTCATCATCTGTTAAAAGATTATATTTTAAAAAAAGATTTTCATGTGGAAGGACCTCATTTACAGTTCTTTTAACAGAAGATTCAAAAAGATCCACCAAGTTTTCAATAACCGGCAGATTATTATCCCAGTAATAAGCAAGTATAACACTTAATTGGATTTCATGTTCAGAGAATTCCTCTCCAACCCTTGCTCTTATTCCAATTGTTGAATCATTATCCTTAATAACTAAAATAGGTTCTTCAGACATTTTATCACTCAAATTAAAAAAATACTTAAAAAAATTAATTAATAAATTGAATACTAAAACATTTATTGAAACTTATATAAATATTTTAAATTTTAAAAAAAAATAGAGAAATAGTAAATAAAAATGTTAAATGAATTCTAAAAAGAATTCATTAACACCAAATAAGTCTATTTTAGGACTAATAAAATCCATAAGTATAATATGGATTTTTTTGTATATAAAAATATCTCCTATTTAACTGTTATTTTTACAGCTTTGCTAAGCTTATTAAAGTATTTGCTGCCAGCAAAAGCAACTACTGCTTTAAAACTTCCTTTTTTAGTCAATTTAGTAATCTTAAATGTAGCAACACCTTTGCTGTTGGTTTTTGCACTGTAAGTCTTACCGTTAACTTTTAAAGTGAGTTTAGCATTTTTGAATACTTTATTCTGATTAGTTTTAAAAGTAACTGCATAGTTTTTGGTTTTGGTTTTAACCTTAAATGTTTTTGCCTTAGCAATCAATTTAGGAGTGGCTTTTTTAACTGTAACTTTAACAGATTTGCTGATTTTATTGTAAATTGTGTTTCCAGCATAAGTAACTGTTGCAGTATAGGTTTTAGGAGCCAATCCATTTGTAGATACTTTAACTTGGCCTTTTGAATCAGTAGCCCTAGTATATGTTTTTCCATTTAATTTAATTGTTACCTTAACATTTTTAAGAACCTTATTACTTGAATCCTTTAAAGTAGCAATTAAATACTTTCCACCATTATAAACAGTAGAAACAGCAGCTGCGGTTAATTTTGGAGTTAATTTATTTACTACAACTTTAACTGATGCAGATGATGCTTTTAAGAAATTATCTCCAGCAAAACTGATTGTAGCAGTATAATTTTTAGGAAACTAAACCAGTGATCAATAGTTTAACTTGACCATTGATATCAGTAGTCTCATTATAAGTTTGGCCATTAAACTTAATGGAAACTTTTTGCCCTACCAAAACATTCTCATTAAAATCTCCTACTAAAGTAACAACCAAATTTTTCTCGCTTTTATATGCTATTGAAACAGCAGCAGCTAAAAGACTTGTTTTTTCTTTGAATAGGTCTTCATTGTCAATAATGCCATTGCAATTAACAAAGTTTATTTCATTAGGTTCCCCCATCATTTCCACTGATGTAAGGGTACCATTGAGTTTTAACAAAAACTCTATAAAATAAAGGTGTTTATCCATCATTTCCACTGATGTAAGGGTACCATTACCATAATTTAAACTATGATGACCAAACTGTTCTTTCACACCCTTAGCAATATTATTAGTAAAATTAGAATCATAAACAGTTAAATTAGTATATGTTACTATAGCAGAAGCTTGGGTTCCTGCACGATTATCAACAAAATTACATGAAGAAATCTCATTATACCTTCCAAAAATAGCCCCGGCATATGTAACAGCACTGTTATTTATAAAATTGCATGAAGAAATTTCAACTGCCCATCCTGTTATAGCTCCAGCATACTGAGCGCTGTTATTTATAAAATCACATCCTGAAATGCTTTTAAAACTTCCATCTATTGCGCCTCCAACACTAGTAGCAACATTATTCACAAAAGTAGAATTTATAATCGGACAACTATAACTATAAATAGCACCACCCATTAAAGCGGTATTGTTGTTGAAATAACAATCCACAATACCAATATCACCTTCAGCATCTTCAGCTAAACCAATATTTATGGCACCGCCACCACGAACAGCGAAATTTTTCTCAAAAGTACAATTTATGATATATGATTTATCAGAACAAGAAATGGCACCGCCACCATGAACAACTCCGAGTTCATCATTTAATGCAGAATTGTTCACAAAAGTGGAATTTTTTACAAAAATATTAATACCATCAATAGCTCCTCCCCATTGGTCTGCTATATTATTCTCAAAACGACAATTCACTATATTTATGCGTTCAAGACCAAATAGAGCCATAGCACTGCCATTTGAATTAATTAAAGTCAATCCATCAAAAGTAATATTGCGATATCCTCCTCTGAAAATCCCAGATAAAGACTTTCCATCTAAAAGGGGATTATCTACTCCTTTAATAATTAAATTTTTTTCAATAGCAATATTATTACCAGTACTTTCAAACCTACCGCTGAGTTCAATTGTATCTCCATCGTTAGCTGAATCAATTGCATTTTGAATATCTTCAAAGGTTCCTCCATTTACGGTTATAGTATTTGAAGGAGTCTCATCAGATAGAATACTCTCATCATTGCTCTTGTCATTATCTAAATCATCAACAACAATCGCTTCAATATTTTCCCCATTATCATTTACATCATTTAAAATATCATCAGCAGCAATTCCAACATCCCCATCTGCTGAAAGATCAGAATTTACATCCCCCAACTGATTATCAAGATCTTCACTAGCAGAAATTGCTCCTATACTTAATATTAAAATGAAAAATAATGAAAAAATGATAAATGAATTTTTATTTTTCTTCAACATTTTCCCACCTGAAAATAATTATTTAATTGAACAAATAGTTATTTTTCCAAATCATTACTTAAGTTAAGTAAGTATAAGCTAGTTTATATATAAAATAATATAAAAAATTTGTGAAAAGTTTATCAGGTTAACTATTGAAAAAACTGATAAAAATTTAAAAAAAAAATAGCAAAATTGAAAAAACTAATAAAAAAAGAAAAGGAATGGTTAAAATAACCATTAAAATATTTTTGGTCAAGGTTTTTGACCGAAGGTCAAAAAACTTGGGCTCAAAAGCTTGGGTCCAAAGCGTAGGTCCAAAACTTGGGCAATCTCAGGCAAGCTTGGGCAAACTTGGGCTCAAAACTTGAATTGAACCTAGAGTAATGTTTTAATTAAATCACTAGCTCTGACAAGACCTACGAGTTCTCCTTCAATTCCTAAAACAGGCAATTGTTCTACATCAAGAGATCTCATTTTTTCAGCACATACAGAGACTTTGGTTTTAGTGTTTGCAGTTACAACATCTTTTACTGCAACATCCTTAAAGACCTTATCAGTGAATTTGAGATGGTTTTTCTCAATGTATAAAACTGAAGTACTGTCCCAAGACCATTTGTCTCCTTCAGTACCTACAGAAGAGCGGTGTTCAGTTCTTTCAGAGATGATTTCACTTTCAGCAATGAAATCGGTTTCAGTTAAGATACCGGTCATTCTGTTGTTGGAGTTTAATCCAATGATTGATTTTAAGCCAAAGAATTTCATTACTTCAAATGCAACATTCAATGGAGTTTCATCCCAGGTTGCAGGAATGGTCTTGATCATATAGTTTTCTACAGGCTCTTTAATGCCCATATCTGCAATAGCTAAAGCAACAATATCGAAAGAAGTTACAATACCTACCAATCCATCGTCATCATTAATGACAGGTATTCTTCTAATGTTGTTTTCTACCATTTTTTCTGCAACACTCTTTAATTCATCATCCATTTTTGCTGTAATTAATTCTCTAGTCATTAACATAGCAATTTGTTCTTCATCAGGATTGGTAATCATATCAGAACGAGTTAATATTCCTACCAATTTGTTAGTATCATTTTTAATAACAGGCACTACAGATACATCTTCTTTTTTCATGATTCTTAAAGCATCTTCCCTACTTCCTGGAACGGTTACATGAATAACATCTGTAGACGCTACATCTTTTACTTTCATTAGTAACACCATAATTGATTTTTAAATAAGATTGAAATTAAATAGTATCAGATAATTTATGTGTTTTAAAATTAGAAAGTCCATCTGTTTTTTCTCTTTCGCAATTATCAAAACCTAAATATTTTTGTTAAATTTTAACAAAAAGTAATATTCTTATTAAACATTTGTTAATATATTTTTTATCATTTAAATAATTTTAGTATAAACCATGAAAAATTAGGTGAAAAAATACTGATTATTGGATTATCAAATTATTTTAGATAAAAAATAGAAAAAATCATAAAAAATTTTTTAAAAAATGTGCAAAAATAAAAGGAAAGAAAAAGAAAAGAGATTCTGTCTAAAGCATAAAAATCATTTAAAAAAAAAAAAAGAAACAAATGTGTTCTTAAAAATAAAATGAACACATTCCCATAAAAAATACACATTAAAATGGTAAATGAGCATACTGCTTTAAGCGGTAAAAATGTTTAACATTCCAATTCTTAATCTTTCCCAAACTGTTTCTAACACTTGTTGCATCAGCGCTGTACCAAACTCCATCCACATATATCTGAGCCCATACATGTCCAGCAACCAAACCACTGGAGAATCTGCAACCTTGCCCATGTGAAAGTCTTGCAGGTATATCTGCTGCCCTACAAAGAGCAACCACCAAATTCGCTTGATCACAACAGTTAGCGGATTTACTGCGTAAAGTAGATTTAGCCCCTTTTTTACTGTTTGAATAATAACGATATGAAATATAGTCTCTTACATAATCGAATATGGCTTGAGCCTTATCCCAAGTTGTGTTTTTTCCGCAAACCAGTTTGCTTGACAAACTCTTGATGGCAGAGTTAAGTGCATCATTTCCAGAAGACTTTAAATAGGCTTTTAACTGAGACTTTGTAAGATTTGCAATTTCATTCAAACCTTTTTTATACTGGGCAGTATTGCCTCTTTTGCTTACTGAAGAATAAGTGAGATTTATTCCCTTATATGAAAAATTCTTTACAGTTAAATGAATAGATCCGCTAGAGGAAGCATAATAAGAACTGCCGGCATATTTAAATGAAAGAGCATATGTTTTATTTCCATTTACATTTATTGTCAGACTAGCTATTCCCTTTGAATTGGTCTTTCTGGTATAATTTTTGCCACGGAAATTAAATGCAACCATCTTGTTTTTCAAAACATTTCCACTTAAGTCCTTTAAAATAACCTTAAAGGCAGACCCTATTGTTATATTATTTGAAGTGTAAGAAACCAAGTAGGTTGCCTTTTTAACTTTAAGGTCTAACTTTCCAGAAATTGGACCATATTCACTGTTTCCAATATAGTTATATGATAGATTATAGCTATGACCTGGAGAGGAATTGATTTTTAAGCCTACTCTTCCCTTTGAATTTGTAGTTTTAACATAGCTTATTCCACGATATTCGATTTTAACTTTTTTGCCAGTTAATGCATTGCATCTTGAATCCATTAAGGTAATGTAATATGTTTTTCCCTTAATGATTGAACTGCCGGAATTTGCAAATTTTGTTGGAATCTTAACAAGCAGTGGCAATGATTTTGAAGAGCCTCCATAGTCAGAGCTTCCAGCATACGCATATGATAAAACATATGTTCTGTTGGCAGCCAAATTGATCTTTAAGCTTGCAATTCCACGGGAATTTGTAGTTCTAACATAATTTTTACCGTTGACTGTAAAAACAATGGTTCTTCCAGATAATGCTTTTCCATTGCTGTTTTTTAAAGTGACGGAAAAATTCTTTCCTTTCACTATAGTTGAACCAGAATCTGCAATTGCAGTGGCCTTCTTAATTCTTATGTTCACTAATCCAATGGTGGCAGTGTAATTTTCATCTCCCTCAAACATATAACTCATTTTACATGTTTGAACTATTTTTCCTTTAATTTTTAAACCTACAATTCCATTTGAATTTGTAGTTCTAGTATAGTTCCTTCCATTAAATGTTAAAAATACAGTTTTAGAGGATAAGGCATTTCCTAGAGAATCCTTTAAACTCAAATAGTAAGTAGTTCCATTCACAATGGATTTGCCGGAATTGCTTAAATGAGTTTGAATCTTTTCTGATTTAACGCTTTCGTTTAGATTTGAAGAATCTTCATCCTCTAAGGAATTGGATTCTTTTGAAGAAATATTATTTTCAATTGCTGAAATGACATCATTGGAGTTGCCACTGGAATTAGTTGAAGCAATTGAAATTTCATCATTACTTAAATAATAATCAGAATTGCCAGAACCGATAGATGTGCTGGAATTGCCTAAGCCACCAGAAGCTATAGAACTAACAGAAGAATTAGAATCCCCATTGTTTCCATAAATAAGTTCAGAACTATAGCAACTATTTTTAAAATCATCATTATTTAAAATCATAGAATCTTTATTATCGCAAATATCACCAACATCAGTTGCAGATACCCCTGCTATTGAAAGAATAAGCAAGGCAAAAAACACAGCAAATAATGTCTTACATTTTTTCGTAATTGTTTCACCTCAATACATTAAAAAAGTAAAAATTGACATTAAAAAATTCATATCACTAATGGTTTTTGTAAAATAATCAACCAATCAAAAATTCAACAAATAAACAAAATAATGAAAAATAATCAACCAATCAAAAATTCAACAAATAAATAAAATAATGAAAAATAATCAACCAAATATTATTTAACAAATAAAATTATTTAACTATTAACATATTTATTTTAAAAATGTCTAATCATTGAAAATCTAAAAATTTGGGCTTTATTTTACAAAAGCATTACAGATTCTTTTTTAATGTGATTAAACATAAGATTTCATATTATTTAAATCTTTTTATTGAAAATCAAAATTTTAAAGAGCATTTAAACTTTCAAATAACCTAAAAATAGATTAAATTTAATATTAACCTATTTATTAATTGTAAAATATTTAATTTGTCTAAATATGGATAAAATTAGAGTTAAATTTAAAATAAAAAAATCATATAAAATTAAATTAAATAAGTCCAAATCATTCCCAATTATATAAAATAAGACATTAAAAGAACTATTTTAATTAAATATAAACTTAAAAATATCCATTAATAAAAATATGCTTTAACCCAGACGATTTAAAGAAAAAAAGAATAAATCAGAGTTTTTTATATATGATTCAAAAAACTTAGAATCTATTAAAACAAATGGCAAAAATTGAAATAAAATTAGAATTATTTTAAATCATTATTTAATCTTAAAAAAAGAAATTAAGAATTATGCATTCAATTAATCAAAAAATAAGAATAATTAAACAGATAAAAAAATAAATTCAAATCATTAAAAAAATGAAATAATACACAACAAAAACAATTCAAAAAAAAAAGATAAAAAAATGAAATAATACACAACAAAAACAATTCAAAAAATCAAAATAATGTGAAATATTAAAAAAAAGACAATATGATAATCAAAAAAATTATATTATTTTGTTAAAGTTCTCTTGAGCATATTTATAAAAATTAGAGACCTCCAATCCATTTACAAAGATATGGCTAAATGATATGGATACAGTCATTTCATAATTCTCATTGACCTTTCCCCAAGTGATTAAAGGTTGGATAGTGTTTCCAGTTGCTACTGCAGTGGTGAATGAATCAAAATCAATCCAAGGAATACAGGAAAAATTTGCAACATTCAATTCATCCCTTTCCAATATATGCACATTAAATGGCTCATCAACCCCTTCCAAAACATTTAATATATGCTCTTCAACATACTCATGCCATTTTAAAACATTATGAAACCTTTGAGGAGGCTCCACTCTTATTTCCTTATAAGTTGTTTGCTTCTTCTCCATTATTGGGCAAATAGCATCTAAAGAGCTGAACTCAACAGCCTTGCCTCCAACAATTCGTCTTCTCATCTCAGGAACCTTATTTAATGCATTCATTAATGCACCTAATGACATGATAAAGAAAGACAAATCATTTGCCTTTGAAAAATTCCACATATCTTCCACATCAATCCTTACAGACATGTTGCATCTTGAAGATAAGACATTGATGAATGGATTGTTTTCTAAATCAAAATCTATTTCCTTCATATTATAACCTACTTTAATATTTGATTTTTGATTGTATTTAAATTATATGAAAATAAGAAGAGATTTTAAAAAAATAGAAAAAACAAGCCATATTATAAAAAAAACTAGGAAATAATAAATAAAAAATGAAAAATAGAAAAAAGAAAAGAAAAATATTAGTGTACAACTAAAACAGAACATTTAGCTGATCTTACAACCTTATCTGCCACACTTCCAAGCAAGAGCAAATCAAGTCCAGATTTGCCTGAACTTCCAATGACTATAAGGTCAACATCTTCCTCTTCAGCAACTGCCAAAATAGCTTTTGCAGGAGATCCCTTTGCTATTTTTGGAGTGACTTTAATATCCAAACCCTGTTCATCCCTTAAGTCTTCCACTTTTTTAAGGTTTGCAAATGTTTCCTCTTCAAGCAATGCGTTTATTTCATCTATAGTTTCCTTACCTGAAAGGTTTACAGGAACTGTATTTTCAACAACACTTAATGCAATGATTTCAGCACCATATGATGCAGCTATAGATAAAGCATGCTTTTCAGATTTATCAGCATATCTGGAACCATCGGTAGGCAATAAAATTTTTTTATATAACTGTTCAGTCATTTTTATCACTTTATAAAAATTGATAGACTCAAATTTTAATTATTAACTACATTAAGATTTATAAAACAATGCTAATAAATTTTTTGGAAAGGAGATGACCATTCCAATCAAAGGGAAATATAAGAAATTACATCATTATAAAAAAAAACGAAATAATTAACTGAATTAACTTTAAATTGGAAAATAACAACAATTGATTTATATTTAAAAGAATAAATCTTGAATCATGACTAAATTTATTAAAACCAATGGAATTAAACTTGTATATGATGAATCAGGCCCAGAAGATGGCAAAGTAATTGTTCTAATCCATGGAATATCTTCATCTAAGGAAACCATGTATCTAATGAGAAACACTCTTTCAGACAAGTACAAAGTATATACAATCGATTGCAGAGGGCATGGCGAGAGCGAGAGAATGGCTAATTATACAATAGACGACTTAGCCCAGGATGTCGTATCATTTACAGAAGACCTTCAGCTTAAAAATCCAACTGCAATAGGATATTCAATGGGTTCATTCATCGCACTTAGAGCCGGGGAAAATCAGATGTTTTTGAAAAGCTAATTCTCATTGGAACTAAGGGAGACGGATCAAGCCCTGCAATTACAAATCTTCTTAAAGCTAATGGATTATCATTTGATAATGTTTCAAAAGAGTAATATGGAAGAATCATGAGAGAAAACATATTTGCTCCAACCACTAAAAATCCTGAAAACTTAAGAACCATGAGACCTCAAGGAAAGGAGCTTAGCATGGAAGATAGGGCTGCTGAGATTAGAGCAGTTACAAACTTTGACAACATGAAGGAAATATATAAGGTAGTGCAGAAACCATGGTAATATCTGCAGAATATGATAAGATAGTTCCTCCAGAAAGAGGGCTTGAAGTAGCTGAAGCATTAAACAGCAGATATGAGCTATTAAAAGATGCGGGACATATGATGATGGTTGAAAAACCAAAGGAAATAGAAGATTTAATAAAGGACTTCATAGGATAAAAATAAAATTAGAATTAAAAAGTAATTATGAAAGAAAAATTCATTAAATAAAATCTAAAAAAGAGAGTGTGTCACGATTAGGACCATCACCCACATTTTTCTTAACTTATTTTCCTTTAAATTTATATACAATGAAGTACAATCTATTATTATAGAAATA
>NZ_CACXNW010000025.1 GCF_902769175.1 uncultured Methanobrevibacter sp. | reverse complement strand
ATCCAATTCATAAGAAAAAAAGTAAAAGATTTTTTTTTTTGGGATTTTGGAAAAAATTAAAAAAAATTTGGGGTCATGGATTTGATTTTTTTTTTTTTTTAAATTTGTGACACCCTCTCAATTTAGAAAATTTAAATTAATTCATATATTTTTAATTTTAATTTAGTTATTTTTTTTATTTTTATTCAGATTTTTTTTAATTTTAATTTAGTTTATTTTTTTTAATTTTAATTCAGATTTTTTTTATTTTAATTCATATATTTTTAATTTTTATTCAGATTTTTTTTAATTTTTAATCAGATTTTATATGATTTTGCAAAAAATTTAATAAAATTTAGATAAATTTAAATTTAATTAAATTTAATAATTAATTAATTATAATTAATTTCTAATTTTTTTAATTATAATTAATTTTAAATTATTTATTCAAAAACGTATATGGTGAGTTAAAATGGATAACAAATCGATTATAATAATAATTTTAGCAGTACTCCTAGTTATATGTATTTTTGCTGGTGTATTTATTTTTATGGGCTCCAACAATAATCAAGAAGATACTGTTGTTGCCAATGATACCTCTTCTGATGTCTCTGATGTAAGTCAGGGCAAAGTTTCTGAAGTAAAGAATGCAACTGTAAGTTCAAATTCCAATGAGCCTAAGAAATATGAGGATTGGCAAAAGGATTATGATACTGGCATGGTTGATGAGGATGGAAACCCTATTTACCGTTCTGTAGTGTCTACATCTGGAGGCCAAAATGATCCTGAAGTATATGAATCATATTGGTCAGAAAATGGTCCAATTAATGAAACGAAAATAGGTTAATCATTTTATTAATCTATTCAATTTATCTTTTTTTACTTTTTTTTTTATTTTTCACTTTTTCTAATCATAAACCTAATATTCTTTCTATTTTTTTTACAATTTTCATTTACTGTTTTTATTTTTTTAATCATTTTTTTAGACAATATCAAAAAAGCATGATTTTTCTTCAAAAATTTTTCATTTAATTTATATATAATAAAATAATAAAATATAAACATCAAACCAATTTATAGTATATACTAATTTGGGGGAACTTGTTGATGGAAAACTTAAATAAGATTATTGTTTTTTCAATAATTTTATCTTTATTAATTATCATCCCTACTGGTTTTGCGGCTGAAAGCAGTGTAGATTTTGCTGATGATAATTTAGCTAATGGAAACATTTTATCTGATAATTCGATAGATGAAGACAGTTTTTCCCTTAGCTTATCAAATGAAGATAATTTAAATGCTGTTGAAAACAATGATTTAATAAATGATGATGAACCTGCGAATGGAAATATAAATGAATACTATTTTGACTCAAATGCATTAGATGACAATGGAAATGGGTCTATTGATAATCCATACAAGACACTTAATGACGAAAGGATATTGTCTAATTCCATACTTCATTTTGCAAGTGGGGTTTACAACTACACTCCAAACGGTTATTATTATCATGATAACATCACTTTTTATGGACAGGATTCTGCTAATACAATAATATATAATCCTTTTGAGAATTACACATTTGAAGTTGCAAGAATATTTAATATTGAAAATATAAGTTTTAATAATCTTCAGATTGATTTAAAAGGAGATAATTCTCTTTTAAATGCTTCAAATGTTATTTTTTATAATTGTACTGCTAATCAGATAGATAATTCTGGAACATCCTGTGGTGGAGCGATTTCTTCATTTGATAAGAATAGCAGTGTAATTTTAAATAATTGTACTTTTAATAATAATCATGCTCTCTATGGAGGAGCTATTTTTACTGCAAACACTGATTTAAAGATAACTGATTGTCGATTCATTAATAATACTGCAAAATATTATGGGGGAGCCATTTATCAAATTTATGGTAATATGAGCATTACAAACTCTGGATTTGATTGCAATAATGCTACTGAAGGAGGAGCTGTATATATATATATATATATATATTTAGCAATAATGGCTTTTTAATTGAAAATAATGTCTTTGTCAATAACTTTGCAAGTAATTTTGGAGGAGCTATATACTCTTTCTATAATAGGAATTACACAATATCATCTAATCTTTATCAAAATAATTCTGCAAAGGACAATGAGGATTTGTATGAAAAGTCTGATTTGATAGTCATTGCAGATAATTATACATTCTTTAGATACAATTTTGAGACTGGTGAAGTAACTGAAACCCTTCCTAGCTATTATAATCTAGTTGATTATGGTTTTGTAAGTACAGTTAAATCTCAAAGCAATGGTGGAAATTGCTGGGCATTTGCTACAGTTGGAAGTCTTGAATCCGCAGTTATTAGAGCGATATATGACATGAATAGTTCTGGACTAATTTATAATTATACAGAATATGCAGACATTATAGACTTAATTAATAATGGAACTTCTTTGGTAACTCTAATTGACTATTCTGAAGAGAATATGAAAAATTTAGCTGCATTATATTCTCCTTACGGTTGGAAAATGGAAACCAACAATGGAGGATATGATGGGATGGGTATAGGCTATCTTGTTAGTTGGCTAGGTCCAATTTTTGAAGAAGATGATGTCTATTCACCTAACAGTATTTTATCTCCGATTTTAAATAGTGCAATGCATGTTCAGAATATAGTCTTTGTAGGAAGGAAAAATTACACTGAAAATGATATGGTCAAAAGAGCAATAATGAATTATGGTGCTGTTTTTGTCTCTGTCCGCTCTGGATATAGTACTTATAGCAATTACACATATATGTATAATAAGGATAATGGTACTTGTAATCATGCAGTGGCTATCGTTGGATGGGATGATGATGTTTATATTCCTGATGCTCCAGGTAAAGGTGCATGGATAGTGAAAAACAGTTGGGGAGATCATTGGGGTAAGATGAATGGTTACTTCTACCTTTCATATTATGATGTTAGTTCTCATAAGCCTGGTGCCATGGATGATGGTTTTGCAATCCTATTAAATGATACAATAAAATATGACAAAAATTACCAATATGACCTTGCAAAAACCGATTATTTCTTCAATAAAACAGATACTGTTTGGTATAAAAACATCTTCAATGCAGCTGATAATGAGTATTTGGCTGCAGTTTCAACCTATTTTGATAAGCCAAGCAATTGGGAATTGTCTGTTTATGTAAATGATATATTAAAATCCACTAAATCAGGATTTTCCAATACTGGATATTGGACTATTGACCTATTTGAACATGTCCCTCTAAATGCAGGAGACATATTTGAAATAGTATTCAAGATTAATGTAACTGGAGATGCAGGTGTTCCAATCGCTGAAACAGTTAGCCTAAATAATGAATTCTTTAGAGAAGGAATTTCATTCCTCAGCTATGATGGCAATGAGTGGTTAGATTTGTATAATTTAAGATGGATGGATTATCCTGGCCATACATACAATAATTCACAAGTTGCTTGCATAAAGGTATTTACTGTATTTGATGTCATTGATACTGTAACTTCTTTGGATATTGTTTACAATGGTTTCAATCCTGTAAATATCATAGCACATGTTTTAAATCAATATGGAAATCCTGTAAACTGTGGTAAAGTCTTATTTAACTTATCTGATGTTATTGTTCCTGTAAATGTATCTAATGGAGTGGCAAAACTTACATATGTATTTGAAACCGGATTGAATACAATCAATGCAGAGTTTGTTGCTTTTGGATATATCACTTCAAAAGCTAATGAAACTGTGGAAATATTAAAAATACCTGTTAATATGGAGGTGCATATTTCCGTTGATTTGGATACTGCATTGGTTAATATCACTCTCAATGATACAATCAATGAAACTGTCTTTATAGTTGTTGGAGATAGAAACTATTCAGTTAGAACCATTGATGGAAAAGCATCTAAATTTATAACTGATTTGCCTCTTGGTGAAAGCACTATTAAAATCCACCTTAATGATGACGTGTATTTCTGTCCGGATTTAGAAGATTTAATTACTGTGGAACAAAAAGGAACTTATATTGTTTTAAGCAATGTCGACACTGTTTTCCATAGTGGAAAAGCCTATAAGTTTAAATTGTTCTCTAGTGATGGAACTCCATTAAGTGGAAGAGAGCTTGTATACAGTTTAAATAATGTCAATGGCACAATTTTAACAGATGATAATGGTGAAGCGTCTTTAAATCTTAATTTAAATATTGGTAGTTTTAGTTTCAATATCCAGTTTAATGGTGAAAAGATGTATGCTCTATCTTCCAATTCATCTGTGATTAATGTAAAATCAAGCATAAATCTTCCTACAGCCAATTACACTTATGGATCAAATTACATTGTTCAATTCTTGAATGGTGATTGTAAAGCATTGGCAAATCAATCTGTATCAATTGTTTTTGCTGGAAAAACATATAACCTAAAAACAAATGATTATGGAAAAGTAAGCATTGCAAATACCCTTAAGCCAGGAACCTATACTGTAAAGATTAAAAACCCAATCACTTCAGAGGAAAAAACTCAAACAATCAAGGTAGTAAAGAGAATCACTGAAAATAAGAATTTGGTAATGTATTATGGTGCTGGTTCAAGCTATAAGGTCAGAGTTTATGATGATTACGGCAAGATTGCAAAGAATGGTTCTGTCAAATTTACCGTAAAAGGCAAAGACTATTACAGAAGAACCAATAATCAGGGATATGCTTATCTTAAAATAAATGGCAAACCTCAGAAATTTGTTGTTGTTGCTTCATATAAAGGATTTGTAGTCAAGAATAATGTAACTATTAAAACAACTTTAGTAACTTACAATATCACTAGAAAAAGAGCTCGCATCATTAATTTCAAAGCAAGATTGCTTAATAGCAAAGGTAAGGTCTTAAAGAATAAGTATGTTACATTTAAGTTAAAAGGCAAAACATACAAATCAAAAACAAACTCTAAGGGAATTGCCACTTTAAAACTTAAATATTTAGGATTAGGCAAATATACTGTTTATTCCACTTATGGCAAATTAACCAATAAGAACATTTTAAGAGTAAAAAGATGATTTTTTAAAATAGAAATAGTTTATTTAAACATTCCTTTTTAGGAATGTTCTTATTTTTTTTTAAAATTAGATTCACATACTTGTTTTAGATTTTATTTGAACTTTTTTTTTTAAAAGTAGATTAAAATTATTTTTAAATTAGTTTTTATATACTTTTTTTTTAAAATTAGTTTTAAGATATTTTTTTTAAATTAGATTAAATGATTTTTTATACTTTCATTTGAACTTTTTTTAATATTATAATTAAAAGATAAAAAAGTGTATTAAATAAAAAAAGATTAATTAGAGAAATTATTCTTCTAATTTTTCAGAATACATTTCTCTTAATTCTCTTCTAAGCAATTTCCAACCATTTACTCTTGGAAGCTCATCCATAGTAAATATTTTTCTTGGAACCTTGTATCTTGCTAAATATTCTTTTGCATATTCAACTAATCCTTCAGGATCTTCTTCCTCTTTCCATACAACAGCAGCTACTGGAAGTTCACCTCTATGACAATCTCCAATACTGAAAATCGCTATTTCCTCTACTTTTGGATATTTGATTAATGTTTCTTCAACTTCTGTAGGATAAATCTTCCATCCACTCATTACAATCATGTCTTTTTTCCTGTCTGTAATGAATAAACGTTCATCATCATCAATATAACCAATATCTCCAGTTAGGAACCATCCATCTTCAAGGAAAGATTCTTTTGTTTCTTGTTCCATTCCCCAATATCCTTTAGCTATTGCAGGTCCTCTAAGAGCAATCTCTCCATGTTCAAAGTGTCCTAATGTTTTATTGGCATCATGGTCATCAACGATTTTAAGTTCAGAGAAGCATACTGGATGCCCTACACTTTCATATCTGTCTGCTGTAACATAATCTTCAGGCCTAATCACTGTTCCAGTACCAATTACAATGGTTTCAGAAAGTCCATATGCATTTATAATAGGAATATTGTATTGCTTCATGAATTTCTTCCATATTTTCTTATGCAATGGCCCTCCGCCACTTATAATTTCCCTAACTGTTTTTAGGTTTTCCCTTTTCTCTTCTTCTAAGTTTGTCAATGTGTGAATTACTGGAGGCATACCTGATAAAACAGTCACCTCTTCATTTTTGCATAATTCAAGGTATTGATTGATTTCAAAAAATTTCATCATTATGGTCAATGCTCCAGCTCTTAGAGCTCCTATTGCCCATAATATTCCTACATGTGCCATTGGATAAATGCAGAGGAATGTATCTTTTTCCTTATAGGTCAATACATCACATGCATTATGAATTGCAGTAAACCAATTTCCATGGGTTAGCATGGATCCTTTAGGTTTTCCAGTTGTTCCTGAAGTGTATTGCAATTGACATAAGTCTTCCCAATCAGTTTCTTCAGGTGCTATAACTGCACTTCCTTCAAAGCTTTCACAGTTTTCTATGATGTAAGCTTGAGTATCTAATTCTTTTATGGTTTCTTTTGCCTCATCATCAGTGATTATTAGTTTTGCATCTGCATCATTTATCATATAGTTCAATTCTGATGATGTCAATATTCTATTGGTTGGGATAGCTATTGCACCTATTCTCCATATTGCAAGAAGTGAGAATATGTATTCTGGTGAGTTATTTAAATAAATAAGTACTCTATCTCCTTTTTCAATTCCTTTATCTTTTAAGCTTTGCCCAATTCCAGATACAATAGACAACACTTCTGTTGAATTGTATCTTAAATCTCTTAAAGGGCAATAAAATACATTTTTGTCTAATCTACGTGCATTTGCATCGAGAAATGTAGTTATATTTAACATATTACGCCTCTTTTTATTGTAATTCATAAAAATTATTAGTAAAATCATCTAAGTTTTGCAGATAATTTATTAGTAAAATTATGGTACTGTTTTGCAAGTATTCTATGAAAAAATAATTTTTTATTATTTTATTGTTTAAATAATTAACATAAGTTCTTTATTTCTTTGATAACTTCATTTGCAACATCCATTGTCTTATCATTTCCACCTAAGTCGGGTGTTTTTACTTTTCCTTTTTCCAAGACATTTTCACAAGCTGTTCTTACTTTATCTGCCCAATAGTCTTCATTTAAATATTCAAGCATCATTGAAACGGATAAAAGCATAGCTATTGGGTTGGATATATTATTTCCTGCAATATCTGGTGCAGATCCATGAACTGGTTCAAAGATTCCATGTTCATCTCCAATATTTCCAGATGGTGCAAGTCCCAATCCTCCAACAAGCCCTGCTGAAGCATCAGACAATATGTCTCCAAAGAGGTTGCTTGTAACAATCACATCAAATTCCTGTGGCTTTGTCAATAGGTACATTGCTGTTGCATCCACATAATAATCATTGGTTTTTATATTTGGATAATCTTTAGCCACTTTATAAAATGATTCCTTAAAGACTCCATCTGTCTTTTTAAGCACATTTGCCTTATGTGCGCAAGTGACAGATTCCTTATTTAGTTTAATTGCTTCTTCAAAGGCAAGTTTTGATATCCTTTCGCTTGCCTTTTTAGTAATCACTCTATGTGCTATTGCTTTTTTATCTATAATTGAATTGTCTTCAGACTTAATTTCTTCTATAGATTCATTTCCAGAGTATAATCCTTCAGTATTCTCTCTTACAATAAGGAAATCCAAGTCATCAAATAGGCAATTTATTCCTTTAAATGATTTTATAGGTCTTAAATTTGCATAAGTATCCAATTCTTGACGGAGTGTAATGATTGGGCTTTTTTGTCCTGGAGTTGAAGTTATTGCTCCAAAAAGGGTTGCTTTTGCATTTTTAGCAATTTTTATTGTTTCTTCAGGTATGGTTGTTCCATTCTTTTCAAAGCATTCTCTGCCTGCTTCCGCTTCGATGAAATCAAAGTTCAAATCTATGGATTCAAGCACTGCCACTCCTGCTTCTGTAACCTCTTTTCCAATTCCATCTCCATCTATTCTAGCTATCTTTATCATCATTTACAGGTCCTTTAATTTATTTAAATAATTATTTCATTTTAAATATATTATGTTTTTAATTTATAATCTTTTTCAATTTAAAACTATAATGTATATTAAGGTACATTATTGCATTTTATAATTTCTCATCCCTTTAACAAAAATGGTTTTATTTGTAATGTATAATATTGTTCGTAACAAGTCGAAATATTTATATACTTGTAAATTATAATAATAATTAAGTACATTCAATTGTAAAGATAAGTATAGATAATTATTCATATGGTTGAATGATTGTAGTTTAATTAAAATAATAGAATATTTTTGATAATTAATGTTTTAGGACGGTAATATTATGGAAAAATCAATTGATGAACTCATATTAGACTTAAAAGATGAGGATGACTTTGTTAAGGAAGAAGCAATTGGTTCACTCGAGCTTAAAGGTGAAGAAGCAGTTGAACCTCTCATTGCAGCTTTAGATGAAAGAAACAAAGACATTAAGCTTGGTGCAATAGAAGTCTTAAAAGCTATTGGTGACAAGAGAGCTATCCCTGCACTTGTTAAAACTTTAGGTGACAGAAACAAATTGGTAAGAAGAGAAGCTTCTACCGCTTTAACTACTATGGGTGATGAAGCAATTGAACCTGTTATTGCAGAATTGGATAATCCTAAATGGAGAGTTAGAGGAGCAGCTTGTTGGATCTTAGGAGCACTTGATGCTAAGGAAGCTCTTCCAAAACTCGAAGAATTATTAAATGACGAAAGCTCTTTTGTACAATATGGTGCAAAAGATGCAATCAATAGATTAAGTGGTGAATAATTAATTTTATTCATTATTTTTTTTTTTATTTTTAATGTTTTTGCTCTTTTTGATATTTGCTATATTTTGCTAGTTTTCACTATTTTTTACTATCTTTGATATTTGCTATATTTTGCTAGTTTTCACTATTTTTTACTATCTTTGATATTTGCTATATTTTGACTATTGATTATTTAATTTCAGCTATTTTTTAAAATATTGCTTATTATTTTTAATCTATTTTTAGTTTTCAATTGCTGTCTATAAATTTATTTATAATGCATTACATAATATAATTAAATAAGAAAGATTAATATTTTAAATTCAAATACAGAAGTTTTATTAAAAATTATATCTAAAGGTTTTTATTTATGATAACAATTACTAAAGAAGAAGAAAATGTCCTAAATCAAATTAAATCATATTCTGATGAAAAAGTAGACGTTTCCATTATTAAAGAAGATTTGGGGATTTATGAACACGATTTGAATGACCTATTGAAAAGTTTGGATTCAAAAGGATTGGTAAATTATGATGGATCTACAGTTATGCTAAAAGAAGTGGATAAGGAGATAAATACTGTAAATTCAAAGGAAGATGTGCTTAATGCTGAATTGAACCAAAAAGAAAAGTCATCATTTGAAATTATAAAGTCCTTACAGGATGATGAAGGTTTTGTCTCAAGATATGAAATTGAAGGAAACCTTTTATATGGTGAGTTAAAATTATCTGATTTTAGAATGTATCATATTTTATTGTCATTAGAGAATAAAGGGCTAATTGAAGCAGTTTATAGAAAAAATGGAGATTATTATAAGGTTTTATAATAATCAATTTCTTTTTTTTATTTTTTTAAAATCAATATTTGTTTAATTTCTTTTTATAATCTTTTTTTATTTATTTAGAAATCAATATTTTTTGTTTATTTCTTTTTATAATTTTTTATTTATTTGAAATCAATACTTTTTAGAGAATTTCATTTAAGCTATTTTTTCATCTGATTATAAATCATTACTCTATTTTTAGCATGAATTCATCAATTATCTCAATTATCCTTGAAATATTTCTGCCAATTAAAAGTTTATGCTTTGTCTTTTCAAGAACAATTAACTCAGAACCTTTAATGTTCTCCTGGATTTTCTTTTGAATATTCAAATCGGTTAAATCATCCTCTTCTCCAGCTATCACTACTGTAGGAACATCAATCTCATTTAATCTATCAGTGACATTAAATCCATATCCTGCTTTGATTCCGTTTTTGATTCCTTCAATATTTGCTACCTTTGCTGCTTCATATTTAAGGGATTCCAATACTTCCTTATTCTCTTCAATCATATCTTCAGTTAATGTATAAGGTAAAATGATATCAAAGAACTCAACAAATCCTTGATTGATTCCATTTTCAAAATCTTTAAAAATTCCCCTTAATCTTTCGTCAAGTTCTGGGAAACTGGACATGATTATCATTCCATTCACTTTTTCAGGATGATTGAGAACTAAATCCAAAATTACATTTCCCCCTAATGAAAGACCAATGAAAACAGCATTGTCTATATTCAATTCATTTAATAGGCAGTAGAGGTCCTCTTGATATAAGTCTATGCTTGATTGCCTATCATCATCTCCAGAGCTTCCATGCCCTCTTAAATCATAGGTTAAAACTTGGTATCTGCTTGCTAACTCATTAGTTAAAATATCCCAATAGTGTAAATTATCAGACAATCCATGAACAAAAACAATTGTTTTGCCTTCTCCTTTAAGCTGATAGTTAATATTTATATTATTTGCTTTTATTTCAGACATAATATTCTATTATTTTTTCATGTTTTATAAAATTTTTTAAAGTTTGTGATTTTGTATAATTTTTGTTTAATTATTTGATAAATTGATTATCAATTTGTTTGAATGAATAATTTAAAAATTCTTTATTTTTGAGAAAAATAATAATGAACGATATCAAATTAAAGCATTTAATGGAAAAGTATAGCATTTTTTCCATTTTTATGGAATTTTTTTAGTAATATTTATATTCTATAAAGTAATAATATATTAATATATTAATAATAATTTGGAAATTCATATTAATTAAGCAATACTTGATTAAAAGACAATTATTATTAAATATTGTATTGTAGTTTTAGGTGTTTTATATGATGAGAATAAGTATGTCTTTACCAAAAAAACTTTTGGCAGAGTTTGATGAAGTTTTAAAAGACAGGGGTTATCAATCACGTTCGAAAGGGATTCGCGATGCTTTAAGCGATTATATTTTGAGATATCAATGGATGAGTGAAATGGAAGGTCAAAGAGTAGGTGTCATCACCATTATCTACGATCATCATTTCACAGGAGTTATGGAAAGCTTAGCAAACATCCAGCATGATTTTAGAAAGGAAATTAACGCTAGCATGCATATTCATATGACTCAAAAGTACTGTATGGAAGTTATTGTTGTAAATGGGGATGTTACACAAATCAGAGATCTCACCGAAAGAATGATGAGACTTAAAGGTGTAGAGCATGTTAAACTTACTAGTACAGCAAATGGCGAGTCTTTAGACCATGAACATGACCATAATGAGGATCATGTACATATCTAATTTCTAACTTTTTTTATTTTATATCATTTAGGATTTAATTTGTTAATCTTAAATGATTTTTTAAATTATTATTCATTTTAAGGGGTTATTTTTTAAAATTAATCATTTTTTGAGTATATTTTTCATTAAAATTGTGGAAAATCTGGAGTAATTTTTCACTGTTTCAAATTTTTTATCAAATCTTATTGTTTAGGCGTTACTATGAAATTTAACGTTAATTCTTATCATTTCAAGCTTTTAAGGGATTATGAAAGGCTAAGTGCTTTTAAGGAAGCTATTGATGATTATATGGTGGAAATAGATAATGGTTCATACAATAATGGAAATGGTGATTTGAAATCTTCATCAAGAATTGCCTTTGATTTGGGATGTGGTTCTGGCGTTTTAAGCTATTTTGCAAAGGACTATATGGATAATATTATTGCTATTGAGTTAAATAATTCAACCTATCAATTAGCTAAAGAGAACCTTAAAGAATTCGATAATGTTTATGTCTTCAATGATGATATATTAAGCTTTGATTTCAGCAAATTAAATGAAAAGGCAGACCTGATTATATGTGAAATGTTAGATACTGCACTGATTGATGAGGAGGAAGTTCCTGTATTGATTTATGCAAAGAAATACCTAAAGGAAAATGGAACAATCATTCCTCAGGGAATCATAAATTCTGCAGAACCTATTTTTATGAATAATCATTTCATTCAGTATGAAGATGATGAATACGCTCCAGTTTATATTGCTTTAGGAAAACCGGTTATTTATAGTGAATTAAATTTCCTGGATGATCTTGATTCTAATTTTAGTGCAGAAATAGAGTTTATGGTATATGGAGAAGATGACTTAAAGTCAATGGGCTTTGAAGAGAAATTAGCTGATGAGAAGTTTGAAAGATTCAATCTAAAAGATAATTTTAATATCGAGGAAAATAAATTAAAGATTAATGGCATTAAGCTAACCACTTTCACCAATTTGAATGAAAATATTATTTGTGGACCTACTCCTATGTTAAATCCTTCTATGATGGTTCCGATTGAAGAAGTGGAGCTAAATTGTGGAGATTCGGTTCGGATAAAACTTGAATATGTTATGGGCGGTGGAGTGGAAACCATAAGGACTGAGATTTTGGAAATAGTTCATAATTAAAAACTTTATTTAAATGATGTTCAAACACAAATTTTTTTTTAGCATTTCATTCAAAAATTCATTGAAATCATTAAAAAAATTTAAACTTTAGTTGTATTTCAAGTGTAAATTCTTTAAGCTTTTTCAAATTATAATGATTGTGATAAAATGTCAAAAAATTGTGAAAAAATAAGCAAGGAAATTGATTTATTTTTAGAAAATTCTGATTCTCTACTTATTTTAGGTATAGGAAATGATATTCGTGGAGATGATGGTTTAGGACCATATATTATTAATCAATTATCTATTTTAAAAGAAAATATCTTAAATAATTTAAATTCAAAGGATAATAATGGAAAAAATAATCCAGATTTTCTTAATAATCAAGATAATGATTTTGAGTTTTTTGATAATGTAATTGATATTAACACTGGAAATACACCTCTAAATGAAGGTCTTTATTCGTATTTTAACGAATTAAATGTTGATGTAAATGAGTCATGGATTGAAAGATTGGAAAAGACATTTTTGATAAATGGTGGTTCAGTTCCTGAAAATTTCACTGGACTCATAAAAAAATGTGATCCTTCTCATATAATTCTAATTGATGCCAGTTTAATGAATAAGGAAGCTGGTGAAATAAATATTGTAAATAAGGACAATATTGTAGATATAAGCATTTCAACCCACTCAATGTCATTAGCTTATTTGATTAAATATTTGCAGTTGGAAAAGGAGTACAATATTCTTTTCATTGGAATAGAACCTGAAATAATGGAGTTGTCCTTTGAATTGTCACCTAAAATTAAGGATTCTTCAGATATGCTTATTAAATTGTTGTTTAATAAGATTTTAGGAGTTTAATCTTTTATTTTATTTTTATATTTTTGAACTTTTTTAATATTTTTAGCTTTTTTAATCTTATTTTATTTTTTAGTTTTTGAATGTTTTTTATATTTTTAGCTTTTTTAATCTTATTTTATTTTTTATATTTCTACTATTTTTTAATATTAAGAAATACTTTTAATCAGTTTTTAATTTTTTTCTAACTATTTAGCTTATTTTTTCAATTTATTGGGATTGTTCTTTTTTTCATCTTCCAATCTCTTTTAAGTAAATTTTATTTAACATGATTCTAAATATAATATTAGATTAAAGAATTCTGTGTGATTATATGAAAGTTTTATTTATTGGATCAAGATTATACGATGATGTGGCATATCATGTAGATAAATTAGGTATTGAAAGCATCATTACCGAATCAAATGAAGAAGCTCCTAATTTGGATTTGCCAACAAGATATTATATAGTTCCAAGAGGAATGGATAAGCCTATGGAAATAGCTATTGGAGAGGAAGTTAATGCTATTGTTCCTCTTTTAGGCATTGACCCTCCATTGATGGATGTAGCATTAATGAAGGAGGAAATTGAGGAAAAGCATAATATTCCAGTAATCTCATCAAATTTTAATGCAGTTGAAATAGCATCTGATAAAGTCAAAACTAAAGAATTCTTTAAATCAATCAATCTTAATGTGCCTCCTGCAAATGTTTTAAGCAAGGATGACTTTGAAACAGAGGAAGAGTTTATTGAAAAATTAGGCTTTGATTTCCCAATCGTTTTAAAGCAATCAGAAGGGCAAGGAGGTAAGGATATTTGCATAACCAATGAATTCAAGGATGTATTGGATTATTTTGACAGCTTTAATCAAGCTTTGATTGAAAAGTTCATTGAAGGAAGTGAAGTTTCAACTGAAGTGATTGGTTGGAATGGAGAATATCTGCCATTGGTTCCAGTATACAAGGGAGAAACCAGTTTAGAAGGAATTCATCCAATAAAAAGGCTTAGATATGGTCCTTGTGATTTTGAAGCAATGGATAATGAAGAGTTTAGGAAAATAGCCAAGCATATTGCAACTAATCTTAAATCTGAAGGAACAATTGATATGGACTTGATTTATTCAAAGAATGAAAATAAGGTTTATGCAATTGAAATCAACACTCGTCCAAGTGGTACAAGGTATCTGTCCTTTGCATGTACAGATTTAAACCCATTGAATCTGCTTGTGGATATTGCTGTAGGTAATTTCAATCTAACAGATCTTGAAAATGAGATTAAAGACTATTGTGCATTGGAAGTGCCGATAGGTGATTATGAAGGTCCAGAACCTCAAGAACCTATAAAAGAGTATATCAATGGCAATTTTATTGTTCATGGTCCTAAAGGATATCAAAGAATCACTATTAGAGGAAAAACCTATGATGAAACTTTTAAAATAGCCAAAGATTTAACTGGAAATGATTATTCTAGTGGATTCTAATTAATAGGTAATTTTTTGATTTTCCTATTAATTTTAACTTTATTTTTCAATTATATATATTTTTAATACTTTTTTTTAAAATCAAACAATTCTTATTTTTTATTTTAAACTTTTATCCCATTTAAACAGACTTATTTTTCAAATATTTCCTTAATGATGTTGTTTTGATATTATCAAATTCTTTATGTTAATATCATTTTTTTATATATAAATAAAAATTTAAATATTATGATTTATATAAAATATTATAATATAATGTACATTTAGGTAAAATTTAAAATTTTTTTTTTTTAATAGATTTTTAAATTTATTTTTCGCTTTTAAATTTACATTTTTTTTATTATTATTTAAAATTTTTATTGCATAAGCGTGATGAATATGGCTTTGAAGAATATCTTATTGAAATTTCTAATTACTTTCTTTGCAACAGTTCTCTTTACCTGGTTTGTAAGGAAAGCTTTAAGGGATGCCCATCTAACTGACAACCCTATTGTAAGTGAACATAGACATAAGGCGGGAACTCCAACAATGGGTGGAATCGCTTTCTTATTTACCGTTTTGCTTATACTTTCACTGTATTTCAGAAATCAGGATATTTTAATCATTTCATTTATCATGCTTACTGGTGGAGTAATGGGATTGCTTGATGACCTATTAGGACTTAGAATTAAGGAATATCAAAAAGTGGTTAAGAATGTCAGTAATTCTGTTGTTCCTGTCGGATTGCTTGATTTAGGTGTAGGTGAAGAGGCAAGAGTCACTACCGAAAAGGCAAAAAAAGATGTTGTACCTTTAATTGAAGAAGGCAAATTAGAGCTTGTAGCTGAAATACCGATTAAATATGAGCCAAGTGAAGAGGTAAAGATTATTGTCCAATTAATACCTGGTTTGTTCTTGGCCTTTACTGGTGTTGTAACTACCTTAGGAGGATATGAATTAGGTTTATTAGCAATTCCAATATTGATGATAGGTGTTTTAGGTTCAATCAATGCAATAAATCTTATCGATGGAATGGATGGTTTGGCTGCAGGTATTGTAGCTATAGCATCTGCTTTCTGCTGTCTTTATGGAGTCATGTTTGGAAATCCTTCAGCTGTTTATCCATTTGGTTTGCTTGGAACAATATGCCTTGGTTTTTTAGTCTTTAACAAATACCCTGCTTCAATATTTATGGGAGATACTGGATCCTTTGCTTTAGGTACAGGATATGCAGCAGCAGTCTTATTGACTGATATGCCTTACTATGGAGTGCTTGCATTAGCTGTGCCGATTGTATCCACTATCATTAGCCTAATGCATAGGGCTCATATAATTACCTTGCCTGTAGAACCTTTGCATCATACCTTGAATTATAAGGGGATTTCAGAAGTCAAGATTGTCTTATCCTATTGGCTATTGACTTTTGCAGTATGTGTAATAGGTATTTTAGTAAAATTATACCTTTTCTCATAATCAATTATATTTAAGGAAATCATTAGAATTATAATCAATATTTATAGGAATCATTAGAATTATAATCAGTTATATTTAAGGAAATCATTATAATTATAATCAATATTTATAGGAATCATTAGAATTACTAATCAATTATTAAGTGAACTCTTTAAGAATTTTAACTCATAATAAAGTTTTAAAAAGCTTTATTCAATAATTTTATATTTTTTATTTTTTTATTTTTCTTTATTTTCATAATCAATACTTTTTAAGGGATTAAAATGTCAAAAACATATTTTTTAAATGAATTAGCAGATTCAGTATCTTCTTTAAACACTTTTTCCATTAATCAACTTGCAGATTCAATCGGAGGCAAGATTTATGGTTCAAATGATTACAAGCCTTCAAATGGATTTACAGGAATATTTGAAACTTTAAATGAAGCTCAAGAAGGAGACATTGTAATCAGGCACTGGATTAATGGCAAAGGTGTGGAAATAGCAAATGATAAGAATGTAGCTTGTCTGATTACTTTAAATCCAAAAGAAGACGCATTGGAAATGGCTGAAAAACTCCAATTTCCAGTGATAGTGGTGGATCGTATTGAATTTGCAAATGCATTTGCTATTAAATGGACAATTGACAATTTGGTTCCAAATTCAAAAAGAGTGGTTATCAGTGGAACAAACGGCAAATCAACAAGTTCCCATTTGATTTATCATATCTTATCCCATGCAGGATATAATGTATTTACAAATACTGATGCAAAATCTGAATTCAATACTTTAATAGACCCTATGGTTGCTAAACTAATCTCTGAAGAGGTTTTGTCCAAGCAGGGAATAGATCCAAGAATATTCAATTTCATTTGCGATATTCCAAACAAGGAAGTCTTTGACTATTTGGTCATTGAAGTGTCAGAAGTTCAAGGTTGGGGCACTGATTTAATGAAGGATCATGCTTTAATCATGTCATCTGCAATCAATCCTGATGTTGGTGTAGTGACAAATGTTGCAATGGACCACATTGGGCTTGTAAACTCAATTGAAGACGTTTTTAAAGAGACATCAGGTGTAGTGAAAGCTACAGATAAAGGTGGAATAGTTTTAAACTTTGATGATGAGAATGTTTTGGCCATGAAGGAATTTGCAAATGATGGCGTTGACACTTACTTCACTTCAATGGATAAGGCAGCTATTGAGGCTTACGAAGCAGAGATTGATAAGAAGGTTTACTTTGACAGTGAAGAAAAGGCTATCATTGTTGATGGAAATGCCATTTTGAAATTTGAAGAGCTTCCTTTCACAGGAACTCATTTCATTAGAAATATCCTTTCTTCAATTTCAGCATGCTTGTCTTTAGACATTCCTATAGAAGACATAAAAGAGGGAGTAAAGACATACAGGCCTTTAAGCAGAAGATTTACAAGATTGTATGATGAGCCTATTGTTATAGATGACTTTGCACATAATCCTGATGGAATAAAGAATACTGTCGGGGCAACTTATGATTTGGCAGAGCAATTGGATAAAAATGACCTTTATATTGCCTGTGCAATTAGAGGCTCTCGTGGAGAGACATTAAATGGCCTTAATTCAGAGGCTTTGGCAGAAGTGATTAAGGAATTGCGTCATAGGAATGATGATTCAATTGAAAATGACAGCAATGCTAAAAAGAGAAAAATCTATTTAAGCTTATCCTCAAGCGTTGACTTGGTTGATCATTTGAATCATGTTGAAGACTTTGAAAAGAATATTTTCTTTGCTAATTTAGACAAGGAACATATTAAATATAATCATTTTGAAAAGTTATATGACACTTTAGGATATATTATGGAAACTGCAGATAATGATGATGTGGTTTTATTGATTGGTGCACAAGGTATGGATCCTGCATCAGATGTATTGAAAGACATTTTAGGACATTGAATTATTTAGAATTTATAATGATAATTAAGATGATTTGATTGATTTTTTCTATTCAAATCATGGTTTTTGTTTACTTAATAAATTATTTAAGTTTCATTCATTTTTTAAAAGGGATGATAGCATGAGTGAATTTTGTTTTAGTTTCTTGGAAAATCAATTTAGGGATATTTATCTAGACTGTGCTAGGATGGATAAGAATCTTATTGAAGGAGATGGTGTTGAGGCTATTCTGATTGCAGGTAGAATTGCTGAAAAGATCACTAAATCAATCTTTGCTTTTGAAGGAATTAAAGATGAAGAAAACAGCCAATTCCGACGAATTGAAAAGTTGAACAATGCCAATATCCTGCCGAAGAATATAAAAAATGACTTTTCAAGGCTTAGAAGATTAAGAAATGATGTTTACCATAATACTGTAAATGGTGATGGAACCGGCGGATTCAAATCTCCATCACAATGCAACCGACCATATGTTCAAAATGGTGGTCTTAGAGATTATAAAACTGGTTTTAATGAAGTAAAGAAATTCAAATCCTCTTCAAATGGCGAAAATGAAAATTTTAATGAAAGTAAAGCTCAATCTAATTCAAATCCACTTTTATCAAAGGATTCTGCAAGTGAAGTAAGTGGAGAATTGCAGGCTGCAAGCGAAGCTCATAAGATTATATTCAATATCTGTGTCTGGTTTTATGTAAATTATTCTGGAGATAAGGACTTTATTAGGCCAAAATATAAGCTTAGCAGAAGAACACAGGATGCAGACTTTTTGATTAGGCTAAAATCAGCAATTAATGATGGAGAAGACTTTATAAGATTAAGGCAATCCAGTCCAAACAATGAAATCATTCAAATTCTCAATGAATTGTACATTCCGAAGCATGAAGATGAAAAGGATGAAAATCTTGTTTATGGAATAAACAATCAGGAAATAAAGATTAGGCAACCTGGAGTCCCTTACTCTCAATGCTTGGGAATTTCTTACGATGACAATCTTTTCATGTGGAAAGCGGAACATGGAAATAAGGATTTGGGATTATACCAATCTTCTAAGGAAGCTTATGAAGCAAGAGAAATATATATCAGTTCTTTGCCTATGCCTAAAAAGGTTAAAGGAGATTATTCCAATGCAAGAGGCATTTCCTTTAGCAAAATACAGAAATTATGGTCTGCAAGCGTTAAAGGTCAAATAATTTCATATCATGCAACTGAAAATGAAGCCATTAAAGCAAGAAAAGACTATCTAAAGGAAAATGGTTTGGTTGATGTTAAAGTTAAAGGCGGATTTAAAACTATCACCATTGAAGAAAGGGATAGGTTAAGAGCAAAAGCAAATAAGAAAACCAATAAGAAGGAAAGCAAATCTAAGCCAATCAAGTCAATTGATTCAAAGACAAGCATTAAAGATGAAATCAACAAAAACAAACTAAATTCTAATGTTGAACAGTCTAAAAAGAAATCTAATAAATTAGATTATGCTGAAGAGTTTAAGAAGGAAAATAAAAGCAAAGTCAAAGTTGAAGGTGGAAAAAAGAGCTCTCCAAACAATGCCAATAAGAAGGTAAAAGTAAGTGGCGGATCAAGAGTTTCCAACAAATCCAAAAAGTCAAAAAAATCAGAATCCACATTAAATAAGAAGAAATCCTCTAAGTATAAGGGGGTCTACTATGAAGAAGGCTTATTCATGTGGAGTGCTTAAGTTGATGGAAAGCATTTAGGATTATTCCCTTCTGAAGAGGAAGCTCATGAAAAAAGAGAGGAATACATAAAAAGCAAATCTAATTAATTTGTTTTGATATAAGTAATTTTTAACTATAAAAACAAATTAATTTTTATCTATAAAAACAAATTAATTTTTTTATATTTGTCATTTGACCTAACTTTTTTCAATAAATAAAAACAATTTGATTTAATTCAAATAGTTTCATTTAATCTAAATAATTTCATTTAATTTAGACAATTTCATTAAGTTCAAATAATTTGATATTATTCAAACAATTTTAATTCTAATGGATATTGGTGAAAAAGTTTTCATAAAAATTTTGAGATGATAATATGATGTCCAATTTTAAATTTTGTCCTATGTGTGGATCAAAAAGAGAAGATGGCAGTCAATTTTGCAAAAATTGCAATTTCGAATTTTTAGTCGGTAATTATGTTAAGCTAGTTGATGACAAGTCTGAAAATGATGTGGAAATTACAGTTGAAAAAGTCTCACAAGAAGAATTTCTAGAATCCAATGATATTTTAAGACAAACTAGGGATAAAATTAATTGTTGTATTGCTAAGTATTTGAATAATGAATTGATTCTTCAATATGGTGAAAAGTATGCTGAAACTGTTAGTTTTGAATTAAGTGAGTATATATCTATCAATTTAAATAGCCTATTTTCTAATGATTTTAATGACAGTTTTCTTGAAATCATTGAAAGTCTAATTCATGATGAAAATTTTATCAATTCAAAAAATATTTTCATTCAATGGATAGATGAAAATAGGGGACACTTGCCAGGTATGGTATTGAATCAGTATAGGTTACCAATTCAAATGAATGTTGACATTCTAAAGAAAATTATTTCATTAGGTTTGGTTGATAGTGATGAAAATAAGAAATTAATTGAATTGCTAAATGAATATTTGGATTTTGAAAGTGAGTTTATTGTAAATTTGATTTAATAATTTTTTTAAATTAATTTTTTTTCTTGTTTTAAAAGTAGAGATTTTTTATTTAATTTATTTTTTTTATTATATTTTAAAAATATATGTTATTTGATTTAATTTATTTTATTAAAAAATAATTTTTTCTATATTGAGTTTATTATTTTTTGTTTTCTTTAAATCAGATATAAAAATCTTTATTTAATAAAAGTTACAAATAAAAATTTAATTGTAACGATTATTATCAGTGATATAATGAAAAAACAAAGCTTATTTAGAGTATTAATTGTAATTTTTCTAATTCTTATAGCATTATCTGTCTGTGGAACAATTCTGTTTTCAATGGACAATGGTTCAAGCTATAATTTAGGGCATGATGAAAAAAACATTGCTGTAACTGGAGATGTAATGTTTGGTCGTAAGATGCCTGCTGTTTTAGATTCTGGTGAAAGCCCATTCAGATATGTTGAAAATGTTACTAAAGCTGCAGATATCCTGCTTGTAAACTTTGAAAATCCTGTAACAACATCTTCCTATTCAGTTAAGGGAGATGTTCCATTAAAGGCTGATCCTAAATACACTCATTTGTTGGCTGAGGCAAATGATGTTGTCATAGCAGCTCAAGCTAACAATCACGCTTTGGATTATGGTGAAGCAGGTATGAATGACAGCATTAAAAACTTGAAGGAAGCTGGAATACATGTTATGGGAGCTGGAATGAATAGTGCTGAAGCGACTAAGCCTGTCACAATAGAAACTGGAGATAGGAAAGTCACTGTCTTGAATTATATGGATGCAGATAATTTTGCAGAGTATAGAGGTGTGATGGATCCTGCAACAGCTAATTCTTCAGGATATTGAGCATATGATTCAGAGCTTGCACAAAAGCAAGTTCAGGAAGCTCGTGAAAACGTTTCAAGCATTATCATTGCTTACTTGCATTATGGAAATGAATACAGCAATAGTCCAAATGACAATCAGGTGAAAATATCCCATGAATTGATTAATGATGGTGCAGATATTGTAATCGGTGCCCATACTCACGTAACTCAAGGAGTGGAAATGTATAATGGAAAACCTATTTCCTATAATTTAGGAAACTTTGCATTTGACCAATCAAATCCAGCTACTCATGTGTCTTACTTCTTGAACTTGAATTTGGTCGAGGATAATTGTACTTAACCCTTTATCCTACTTATGTTTCCAATTACTTGCCTACATTTATGGATGCTGAATCAGGTAAGGCATTGATTAATGGTTTATATCCTCATTGTGATCAAATGCAGGTAACTGATCAAGGAACCGGTAAATTGACATTTAAATTAGGAAATAACACTGCAAATTCTACTGCAAACTAATAGGACATTAAAATTAGGAAATAATACTGCAAATTCTACTGCAAACTAATAGTTATGGAAAATAGTTAATACTGCTGTAAATTATTAATGTAAAATAATGGAATATCTGATGTGAAATTATGCTTGGTGAAATTGAACTTAAAAAACTCTTTCCAGACTTTGAGGATTTGGTCCAGCCTTCTGGAATTGACTTGGAATTAGATGAGGTATTCATTCAAAAATCTGGAGGATCATTAATTGACAATGAAAAGAATCTTCCAGAGATTGAAGCTTTAGAAGGTCCAGTTTATACATTAAAACCTCATACTGCTTATTTGGCTTCCATAAAAAGGAAGGTAAAGATTCCTAAAGGATATACTATGCTTTATCTTCCAAGGTCAACATTGCTTAGGTCTTTTATTTCTGTTCAAACTGCTGTAGGTGACCCTGGATTTTATGGAACATTGATGTTTATGATTTATAATCATGGTGAGTTTGATTATAAGATTAAGTCAGGTGATAGGATTGCTCAAGCTGTTGTATTTTCAGTGGAAGGGTCTGGTGAATATAACGGTTCCTATCAGGAAGAGGAATAGTTTTGAGTAATATTTAGAGTATTGTAGAATTTATTTCTACCTTTTTTTTATTTTATTTTTTTCAAATTTTTATTTTCTTTTCTTTTAATTATTTTATTTAGAATGATTTTTTTTTAATTTTTTATTTTCTTTCTTTTAATATTTTTATTTAGGGTGATTTTTTTAGTTAATTAATAATTTTTTTATTTATTCTTTAGGGTGATTTTTTTAATTTATTAATAATTTTTTTATTTCTTAGATGATTTTTTTTTTTATTCTTTTATTTTGAATGCTTTTTTAATTTTTTAATAATTTTTCTTTTTTTTTATTTCTCATAAACTGTTTTTATTTTTAAATAATTATATATATTCATTAAAATATATTATAAATTGATGAATTATTAATAATAAAATTGTGATATTATGGTAAACATTACTTTAGGACTTCCAAAAGGAAGTTTAAACAATATAAATCGTGGAAACACTTATCAATTATTCGTTGATGCTGGTTATGAAGTTAGAGGTTACGAACCTGGAAATGAATCCTATGAAATCAATATTCTCAATGATGATGAGATTACTGCTTTTTTAACTCGTCCTCAAAGTACTCCTGTTGAATTGAACAGGGGAATGGTAGATATTTCAATTGTTGGAGAAGACTGGGTTAAAGAGGAATCTGTTTTAAGCGATAATGATATCGTTAAAATCGGAGATTTGAATTACGGTCAAACCCGTTTGATTGTAGCTATTCCTAAAGATTCTCCTTATAATGACTTATCTGAATTCTTTAGAACAAATCAGGACAGAGATAAGCCAATATTATGCTTTACTGAATACCCTAATTTAACAAGAAAGCACATTATGGAAAATGAGGTTTATCAGGAAATATGGGGAGATGCAGTTCCTTATGTTCAAGTTAGAGGACTTAGGGATGGTGACAATAAGCAGGTTCAAGTCATTAACTCTGATGGAGCTACTGAAGTTTATATTGCTAAAGGTGCAGATTTGATTGTAGACAACACTCAAACAGGTAGCAGCTTAAGAAAAGCAGGATTAAAAGAGCTTGAAACCATTTTGCATTCTTCTGCAGGTTTATATGCAGGAATTTCTTGTACTGGAGAGAAGATGGAAAAGGCAAGAAGAATTTATGACCAATTGTTAGGTGCTGTTACTGCAAGAAAATACTTTGATGTTAAATTCAATATTGCAAATGATTCTGTTGAAGAGGTTTCCAGATATTTGGTAGACAATAAGTATTGCAGTGCAGAGCCAACTGTCAATGAAGGCTCAAGCTTTTCACAGATTAATGTTTTGATTCCTAAGAATATTTTCCCTGAAATGTTAGATGGAATAAAGGCATTAGGTGCTTCTTCCATTATAAGAAGCGATGTAAAACAGTATGTGATTTAAAGATTTTTTATGGAGTGTTAGAATGAATATGACTGTAATTGGTACTGGTTATGTAGGGCTTGTAACTGGTGCATGCTTTTCTAAAATGGGTAATACAGTATACTGTGTAGACATTGATGAAGAGAAGATTGAAGGATTAAAGAATAATGTTTTGCCTATTTTTGAACCTCATTTAGGAACTATTGTTAAGGAAAACCAAGAGAGAAGAGACCTGTTCTTCACTACAAACATTAAGGAAGCATTAGATGAAACAGATTTGGTTTTCATTGCAGTAGGAACCCCTATGGCTGAAGATGGCAGTGCCAATTTAGATTATATTTTCGATGCGGCAACAAATATTGCAAATAACATTAGCCATGATTCAATTATAGTTATCAAGTCAACTGTTCCTGTCGGGACCTGCTTTAAAGTCAAAGAGCATATTGAAGCCATATTAAAGGAGAAGAATTCTGATGTGAAAATTGAAATTGCATCAAATCCTGAGTTCCTAAAGGAAGGGCATGCAATAGAAGACTGCATGCATCCTGATAGGGTTATCATAGGTGCTGAAAAGGATGAGGTCTTTGATGTGTTGAAGGACTTGTATGCTCCTTTTGTTTTAAACCATGACAGATTTATCTTTATGGATATATTAAGTTCTGAAATGACTAAATATGTTGCAAATGCAATGCTTGCAACTAAAATATCCTTTATGAATGAAATAGCAAACATTTGTGAAGTCACTGGTGCAAACGTTCAAAAGGTTAGAGTTGGAATCGGTTCAGATAAGAGAATCGGATATGACTTTATTTATGCAGGATGCGGATACGGTGGAATCTGTTTCCCAAAGGATGTTCAGGCATTGATCAACACTGCAGAAAGTCATGGATACTCTCCTAAGCTATTGTCAAATGTGGAATTGCTTAACACTAATCAGAAAAGGATTTTGGTTAAAAAGATTGTCAATAGGTTTGGAGAAGATTTATCCAATCTTTGCTTTGCCATGTGGGGCCTTTCATTCAAGCCGGGAACTGATGATGTGAGAGAAGCGCCATCTTTGGTTGTTGCAAAGGAGATTATAGATAAAGGTGGAAAGATTAAGGCATATGATCCTAAGGCTATTGAGGAATTCAAAAGATTCATTGGTGATGATTATGCATATTCCATTGAATTTGTCCAAAATCGTTATGATGCTTTAGATGGCTGTGATGCTTTAATATTGGTTACTGAATGGAAAGAGTTCAGGAATCCTAATTTCGATAGATTGTCTCAATTGCTTAATCAAAAGGTAATCTTTGATGGCAGAAATATATATGATAGGAAAATAGAAAATCAGGGATTTGAATTGTATCAAATCGGATGTTAATTCCTTTTTCTTTTTTCTTATTTTTAAAGTTTGATTATATTGTTATTTTGATTTTATTTATTTTCTTTTTTCTTATTTTTTAAAGTTTGATTATTGTTATTTTGATTTTATTTATTTTCTTTTTTCTTATTTTTTAAAGTTTGATTATTGTTATTTTGATTTCATTTTTTTCTCTTTTCTCATTTTTAGCTTTTTTAAAGATTTTTTATTATTTCATTATTCATATTCCATTCAATTATTTTGCTAATTTGTACTATTTTTTTATTTTTTATTCTATTATCAAACTATTTTTTTAATGAAAATTTATTCATTATAAATTAAGAATTATAGGTCTAAAACATGATAATTAGATATAAGTTATAATGATTTTTAATAAAATAAACAATATCTTTTTATATAAGAACCTATAAAAAGGTAATTGATAGTGAAAATTATGATAAATCATTATAATTAATTTTTAATTTGTCATTAAATTTTATATTTTTAATGATGATTTCAAATTTAGCGGTTAAATAATTGAGTTAAGTATTTTATGAATAAAATACTAATTATTTTTTTTGATTTTGGTGTCTTAAATGTTAACTTCTGTTCAAAAGGAAATTTTACAGACTTTAATCAATTTGTATCAAAATTCTGATGGAAGATCTATCAAAGGGGAAGACATTGCTGAAGTGATGAATAGAAATCCAGGTACAATCAGAAATCAGATGCAATCTTTAAGAAGTTTAAGTCTTGTAAAGGGTGTACCAGGACCTCGTGGTGGCTATAAGCCTACTATTGAAGCATACCATACTTTAAACATATCCTTTACAGACAGCAATGCAAAAGTTCCTGTCTATAAGGATAATAAAAAATTGGATGATGTTTCAGTGGCTAAGATTGAGTTTACAAGTGTGCCACATCCTGGTGAATGTGAAGCAGTCATAAAGGTTTTAGGAAGCATTAAGGACTTGCACTTAGGTGATGTTATCTGTGTAGGCCCTACTCCTGTCAATAACTTAGGAATTATTGGTGAAATTGTAGGCCGAGATGATATGGATAATATTTTGCTGTTGGATATCAGCACAATAAGAAGCATTCCTAAAAACTCTGTTTATGATATAGCTACTTTAGATTTTATTTACTTAAAGCCTGGTGATTCAATCAAGGATGCTGCATGTTTATTATCAAGAAATAACATTTATGGAGCTCCAGTAATTACTGAAGGTGTAGCTATTGGCATGGTTTCATTAGTGGATATTGTAAAGACATTAGCTGAAGGAAAAGAAAACGAAGACGTTAGGGATATAATGTCTAAACGTTTGTTCTTCATTGATAAGGATACAATGATAGCCACTGCTGTCTATAAGATGTATAAATTCGGCATAAGCAGATTGATTGTAGTGGATGATGACTATACTCCAATTGGTGTAGTTACACGTACAGACCTTATTGAAACAATTACAAATCTGAAGAATTTCCCATTGTTAGGGGAAAACGATCTTGAAGATGAAATTTAACTCAAGCTTTTCACCCAAGCTTTTCGCCCAAGCTTTTCCGACCCTTCGGGTCGCAAAACCTTGACCAAAATATTTTCATTAGGTTTAGTATTTTTTTATAAATTTTTTATTAATTTATTCTATTTTTTCTTTATTTTTATTAAACTTTATTTATTGTAAAATACTATATTTTATTAGGTAATCATTTTTAGAATTATTTTTAGAATTATTTTTAGAATTATTTTTTGAGATTGGATTGTATGAAAGTTAATCAATTAAATATTAAAAAGGACATGACTGTCACTGAACTGATTGAACAGTTTGATAAGTCAGGAGTATTAGGTGCTGGAAGAGTAGCAAGAGCTTCCAACTTGCTTGTAGATATGATCAATGATGATGATATGGATATATTTATGAGCTTAGGAGGACCATTGGTTCCAGGTGGCATGCGTAACATTGTAGCAGACTTAATTAGAGAAAAAAGAATTAAGGTTTTGATAACAAGCGGTGCTAACATCACTCATGACTTGCTTGAGGCATTTGGTGGCAGACATTATCGTGATTTAGGAAGCAATGATGAAGAGTTGAATGATGCAGGAATTGGAAGAATCGCTGATGTTTACACTCAAAGCGATGACTTTGAAGTGTTTGAAAGTGAAATCATCAAGATATTTGAAAAAATCAGCAATGATTTGGATAATGATGAGGACAAAGGAATCATTTCAATTCAAAGGCTTTTAAAGGAAGTCGGATTATTGATTGATGATGAAAATTCCATTTTAAGGCAAGCTGCTCTTAATGACGTTTCAATATTTGCTCCAGGACTTATAGACAGTATGTTTGGTCTTCAATTATGGATATTTACTCAAGATCACACTCTTGTAGTGGATGCCGTTGGAGACATGCATTATTTATCTGACCTTGTCTTTGAATCTGAAAAAATAGGGGTGGTCATGTTAGGCGGAGGTCTTCCAAAGCATTATACTCTTGCTTGCAATCTTTTAAAGGGAGGAATCGATGCAGGACTTCAAATAACTATGGATAGGCCTGAAACCGGAAGTTTAAGTGGTGCACCTTTAGAGGAAGCCAAGTCATGGTCTAAGGCAAAGCATGGATCCAATTTGGTAACTGTTATTGGTGATGTAACTATTATTTTCCCATTGATAGTTGCTGATGCACTTAATAGGATAAATGAATAATTCAAACTTTTTAAAAAGTTTGATTAAATTTTTTCTATTTTCTTTTCTATTTTTTATCCTATTTTTATATTTTAATCTATTTTTATCTAATTCTTATCTATTTTATCTAATTTATAAAATATATTTTTCAAATAAAACTCTGGCTAGGTCATAAGCTATTTCAAAACATAGGAAGTAAATAAAGCTTAAAATATTTAACCATCCAATTAAGACAAGCAATAGAATAACTATTTTTAATGCAAATCTATATTCGAAGAAAAACTCAAGGAATTTGCTTTTATGATATATTTTCTCATTGTCATTTCCTATTTCATCGATTATGGCTCCTATCATACAGATGATTATTGTTAAAACAGATAAAAATGTGAAATTTGGAAGTCCAAGCAATAGGAATGCAATTATAAATGAAACCATTGTAGCAATATGGTGAATTCCATCCACTTTTAGGGCTAATATGTTTCCAATCAATATTGCTATGAAGATGCAAGCGGCATCCAAGTCAATGGAACATGCAAAGGCTGTGAGCAATCCACAAATTATTCCCAGAAAAATGGATTTTCTCTTATTTGATTTTTCATCATAAAAATCATCTGAAAGCTTCATAAAGAAGCCTGAAAAGAAATAGGAAAGAGCTAGTGTAATATTGAACAATTTAACACCTTAATAAAATAATATTTTTCGATTGATTTATTTTATTTAATGGATTCAATAATATCCTTAGTTGCTTTCTTAGGGTCTTCTGCATTGTAAATGGATCTTCCGATGATTAATCCATTTGAGTATTTCAATGTTTCCTTAGGGTCTCCTCCTTGAGTTCCAACTCCTGGAGAGATGATGTATGCCTCCTTTCCAACGATATCTCTGATTTCAGATAATCTTTCAGGTCTTGTGGATGGTGCAACATAGTTTTCAATTCCCATTTCAACACCCATTCTAGCTATTTCATCTGCATTGGCTTGAATGAACTTAAGTGCACCTGGGTGAGACATTTCTGTAAGCAAGAATACCTCTTTTCCATGGTCTTCAGCAGATGTCTTGCATGCGTCTACACTGTCTGGACCTACAAATCCATGACAGATGATTGCATCTGCACCAGCATCAAAGGTTTGGTTAGCTATCTTTTCATTGGTTGCTGGAATGTCTGCAACCTTATAATCACAAATGACCTTATAGTCAAAGTTGTCCTTAAAGAATCCAATAGTTGATAATCCTTCAGCAAGAGTCAAAGGATATCCGATTTTTATAGTATCAATATACTCATTGATTGATTCGCATACAATTTCAGCTTCTTTTAAATCCATTAGGTCCATAGCAAGAATAATATTATTTTTTACATCCATATTATCACATTTATTTCACATTTTTTATTCTATTATTAATTTATATTTAATTAATTATAATTGTATTGTATATTTAAGGGCAAAAATGATTCCTTAACTAAAAGTATATTAAATTAGATAAATAGAATTAATTATACCAATACTTGATTTTAAGAAATGTTTATACAGATTAAATAGAAATTATATTTAATTTCAGATAATTCTTAATTCAATTATTCAAATTTTGATTTAATCATTCAAATTTTGATTCAATTATTCAAGTTCTAATTCAATTATTCAAATTTTAATTTAATTATTCAAGTTCTAATTTAATTATTCAAATTCTAATTAATTCTACTTGCTTTAAATGAGGTTATTAAAGTGTACACTAAACATAAGATCTATGCTGCAATATTCAATATTTTTAGGAAGTTTTCCCAAAAGGACAATAAGGTCACTTTCCTAACAAATAAAAACCACTCATTTGACAGTAATTTAGAATATATTGCTAAAGAATTAGGCAATAGAAAGACTAAGGATGGCAAGGATTATGAATATAATTTCATTGAAAAGGATTCTTTGTCTTTAAAAAGCATCTCTGATTTTGCATCATCAAAATACGTTTTTTTAGTTGATAATTTCTTCCCTCTTGCATTTATGAATGTGGAAGGAATGAAATGGGTCCAATTATGGCATGGCACTGGAATATTCAAGAAATTCGGATATGATCTTTTAAATGATGAAGATAAGAAAGTGATGGAATTGTTTTCAGATAAGATAGACTTGGTGTCTGTAAGCAGTGAAAATGCAGTGGACATTTATGCAAACAATTTCCATATTGACAAATCTAAAGTAAAGCCTTTTGGCGTTCCCCGAAATGATTTTTATAATGATGAACATTTAGGCAGTGATTATCTAAATGAATTAAGGGCATCATTTGAAAAGGAATATCCTCAACTTAAAGCTAAAAAATTGGTTCTCTATGCACCTACATTTCGGGAAGATGCAAAAAATAATGCTGTTTTTGATTACTTTGACATTGGAAGATTCATTCATGACTTGGGAGATGAATATTGTTTAGCTATTCGATTGCATCCAAATTATATGAACTATTGTGATGAAGCCCATCCAATTGACCTAAAGGAATTGGCCAGCAAATATGACTTCATTGATTTTACAGGATATGAGGATGAACAAAAGATTTTATTGTTGTCAGATATTCTAATAGCAGATTATTCCTCAATTATGGTGGATTACACTATTTTAAATAAGCCAATTATATTGTTTGCTTATGATTTAGATGATTACATTAATGAAGAGCGTGGATTCTCCTTTGATTATAAAGAGAAGGTTCCAGGTAAAATCGTCTATGATATTGATGAATTGATTGAAAGCATCAAAAAGAAGGATTTTGATTTGGAAAAACTAAATGAGTTTTCTAAATTGCAATTTGGAGATTTTAAAGCCAATTCTTCAAAGCTTATTTTAGATTATATTTTAGAGGAATGACTGATTGTTTTTTTCAAGTTCATTTCTAAGGGAAATCGAGTTCTTTTTTAAAAATAACTATTTTAAAGGGCTTTTTAAGTTTCATGCTCAAAACCTTTATTAAATTAAACTTTATATTTTTCAACTAAGTTAGATAAACTTATAAATCTTTTCTTATATATTATAGTATATGAAAAAATTTTCAATTCTTATTTTAAGAAAAAATTTATTTTCATAATTTTAAATTATTTCTTTATTCACTAAAAGAAGGTTTTATATGGTTAGAAAGAAAACAAGACGCCGAAAACGAGAAGAAGAAGATCCTATGGCTGGAACAACAAACCTTGTTGATGCAATGTTGGTTCTTGCTCTTGGATTTTTGATTTTTGCTGTAATCGGCTGGAACTTGCAAAGTGTTATCTTTAGTGACATGTCTCCTGAAGACAGACAACAGGCTATGCAGTCAATCAGTGAAATCACTAATGTAACACAGGGTGAACAATTAAATGAAACTCCAGACACTTCAAACAGTTCTGGAGAAGGTTATGTAGAACAAGGAAAAGTTTATAAAGATTCGAAAACGGGTAATCTGATTATGATTGAGGAGTGATTTCCTCTTTTAATTTGATTTCTTGATAGATGATTGGAATGATTTCCCATGGTTTTAATCTGTGGATTATAGTGGGAATGATTTTCTTTATGATTGATTATAAAAATTTTGTGATAGGATGAATTTATTAGTTAGCTTATTCGGTACAATTATTCTAATTGCAGTTTTATTATTAGGGATTGGAACTGGATTATTATCTAAATTCTTTAAATATGACTTAAGGAAACATTTAATGATTTCAGCAGTTATATCAGTGATAATAGCATTAATAATCATTGCTTTAAGCCCATTTTATGAAACTGTAATAAGCTTGACAGTAAATAACTTTTATTTCTATATGATAATGGCATTTATTTCATTGGCATTAGGAATATTGACTATTTGCTATTGGGAAAGAGAAAAGCAATATGATGATATGTTGAAAAGGCTCTTGTACTTGGATTTTATCCCTGTGTCTTATGCATTGTTCATATTATCTTCTGCAGCCTTATCTCCAAGTTTTGTATTTAATTCTGCTAATGTATCATTGACTATTACAACAATTCATTTAGCTATTATTATAGCGGTTTTATTGATTTTGTTTAGCATTATCTCTTATGTATTCTCAGATTTCATTGAAGATTATCGAATGACCCATTATCCGATAATTTATGGAAACATGATGATAATCTTTGCATTTGTCTTTGTTGTATTTGGATTTTTGATTCCAACAATAGGCAAAGTGCTTGAAAATCCATCTACTCAACTTACTTTAATGCCTTTCCAATCTGGATTGGTTCTAATCATTATTTTAGGATTGCTGTTTGGTTTGGGAGCATTGTTTAAAAAACGAAACAATAGGTTAAGGTAATGTTAAACAGTGATTTGATATTTAAATTAATTTAATTCTATTAATTCAATTTATTAATTCAATTCTATTAATTTAATTCTATTAATTTAATTCTATTAATTCAATTATTCAAATTTATTTCAACTTTTAATGTTTATTAGGTGATTATATGGCAATGGCAATTCCTGGTGGAGATTTTTTAACTACTGGACTAAATTTAATCGCACAAAGTCTTTTGATACCTGTAGTTATCATATTATTGATATTTGTAGTGGTTGTAGTAGTTTCTTTAGGGGGACTTATCTATGAATACACATTAAGGACAAAGGTTTCTGTAGATGATGTTTCCAATTTGATTTTAGATATGTCTAATTCTGATTCTATAGAGTCATTAAAATCTAAAATAAGTAATTCAGTACTTCCTCAGACTCAAAAGGACATTTTGATTAAGATAGCAAGCACTGAAAACTTGACTGCAAGTACAAGAGAAGCATTTGCACGTAAATTGATTGAAAATGAAGAAGGATTAACTGACAAATCCCTTGAAGTGACTGACATCATAACACGTATTGGACCGACTCTTGGTTTGATGGGTACTTTGATTCCTTTAGGTACTGGTCTTGCTGCACTTGGTTCCGGTGATGTAAATACTTTATCTGAATCATTGATTGTAGCATTCGATACAACTGTTGTAGGTATTGGATCTGGTGCTTTAGCATATGTTATTTCCAAATTGAGAAACAGATGGTATGAGGAGTACTTATCTAATTTGGATGTATTGTCTGATGCTGTTTTAGACTTTATGGCTAAACATGCTTAATTCTTTTATTTTTATTTTTTTTTTTAAAATTCATCTATTTTTCTTTTTTTACAATTTTTCTTTCATTTTTTATAGATGTTTCATTAAAAGTCTTTTAGAATTTTTCTTTCATTTTTTTTTTAGATGTTTCATTAAAAGTCTTTTAGAATTTTTCTTTCATTCTTTATAGAAATTTACTAAAGAGGTCTTTTGTTATTCTAAAGATATTTTTTCTATTGTTTGCATATAATGTATTTTTTTATAAAACATTATTTTTTTGTTTTTATTCAACTTATCTTATTTTGATTGTTTTTTTTTTTAATTATTATTGATTTTATGGTTTTTTTAGGATTTAAAGCATGCAAGCAAGTGCTTACACTCGAAAACCTTTATATGTGCCTTAATCTAAATAGTGTTATGGGACTGATATCATGAATATGAAGATTATTCTATTTTTTTCTATAATTTTGTTGATTTTTTCAGCAGGTGCCGTTTCATCTGCTGATATTGATTATGTTGATGTCACTGATTCATATAAGCCTGTTGATGGGTCTTTAGATGTTGTGGATACTGTTTCTTATGATTCTTCTGAACTTAGCGATAAGAGTGAGATTAATCCAGATGTGACCTGTGAAGCTAATGACTTGGAAGGTCTTGATTTATATGTTCAGGTTATGAATACTAAAGGCACTGCATCTGAAGATAGTGTACGTGAAAAAGTTGCTCAAAAGTATCATACAATAATACCAAAGGAACACTCCGACACTCTTCGTTTAAAAAATGATATTTCCACAATTGGAAAAAAAGCTAATCATTAAGATCAATGATGGAAATGATATCACAATCGATGGACAGGGTCATACCGTTGATTTGAAGGGAAGCAGCAAGCATGACCATTACTTTGTAGTCAAATCAGGTAATGTAGTTTTTAAAAACATTATATTTGTCAATGGATATAATAAGGATGGTGACAAGGGTGGTGCCATTTCCTTTGAAGGCAGTGCAAAAGGTACAATAATCAATTGTACTTTCAAGAATTGCTGGGCAGAGGATCATGGTGGTGCAGTGTCAGACAGAACAGGAAACAAGTTAACTGTGATAAATTCCACTTTCATTGGCAATTCTGCAGATGATGTTGATGGTGGTGCAATCTTTTTAAAAGGCCCTATTTATGCAGAAGGCTGTCTATTCGAAGACAATAAGGCAGATGATTTCTCTGGAGCAGTTGATATTAACTCTGACAAGTTATCTATATTCAAAAAGTGTGTATTCAGATCCAATCGTGCTGGTGATGATAAGGGAGGAGCAATCTATTCCAAAGGTAATTTGGAAATTGAAGATTGTCTCTTTGATTCTAATAAGGCTAAAGTTGACGGTGGAGCAATATTCTGTAAGAAAAATGTGACTGTAAAAAGATCTGTATTCATAAATAATAAGGCAAGCGGTGCTATAATTGCTGAGTGCTGGGGCGGTGCAATATGTGCTGATGGCGATGTATACATTGACAATTCCACCTTTGAAAATAATTCTGCAGGAGATTATGGCGGTGCGATACATGCCGCAAATGTC
>NZ_CACXNW010000024.1 GCF_902769175.1 uncultured Methanobrevibacter sp. | reverse complement strand
TTATTATTATTATTATTATTATTATTATTATTATTATTATTATTATTATTATAAGGCAACAGACAAGAATAAAAAAATCAGCATTACTCTTAAGTCTGCTAATAGAAAGCCTATAGCAAACAAGACAATTAAATTGGTCTTGAATGGAAAAACATATTCTGGAAAAACCAATTCAAAGGGGCTTGTAACTATTAAGGTAAGCGTATCCACCAAAAAGACTTACAGCTTTACAGTGAAATATGCTGGAGACAGCACTTTCAGTCCAGTTTCAAAAACTGCTAAATTGGTTATTTCATAATTGTAATTTTTTTCAGTTTGTAAAAAAGTTTAGGCTTAATATTATAATTTAATTTTTACTTATAAAGAAATCTAATAAAATTAAAGTAAGCCTATAAAATTTTACAGTCTCTTTTTTTTTATTTTATTGCTTATTTTATAGATTCATTTTTTCTTTTAATTTATTATCTCAAAATTATATTTTGTTTCTTAATCTAAATTGCTATTTTCCAGTTTGAGCAATAATTTTTTGATTCTTTTAAGGAATTTCATCCTTTTTTTCACTTTTTTTAATTTTTTAAAAATGCATATAAATCCATATTTCCTTATTTTAAGCTTATTCTATTCTTATTTTTATTTTAAAATACTTAATATATTTAATTTATTTTTCATAAATAATTTTTAATTTTAATTATTATTTTTTTCATTTTTCAAGTCTATTTGACATTATGTAAAATTATATAGAAACTCTTTTTAATTATAATATATATAATATATGTATTCCAAACTGTATTGATATAATAATAAATTGTTTATTATTATAATCTTTTTGAATATTTTTGTGACAATTATTTTTATAAATGAATTTAATGAGGTTTATATATGAAACTTGATAAATTCGCAGTCATCATGGCTGTATTGCTTATGGCAATATTGGCTATTGGTGCTGTAAGTGCTGAGTCTATTGATTCTGACACTTCAATCGCTGCAGATGGCGGTGATTCAAGTCTTCAGATAAGTGATGATTCAGCTAAGGATTTAAGTACTGCAGACACTATAAATGAGGAAATAGTTTCTGTAGATAATGATGCGAACGATATAGGAAGTGCTGTCCTGTCTGATGATGACGATCCTGATGAAGGAACTGTCTACCAAATCACTAATGACAGTTATTCAACTTATTTTAATGAGGATGGTACTCCTACTGCAGCAATAAGCGCTGATGGTAACTATGCACTCCAAATTGGTACTGTAGAAGGTAAGAACTTCAAGATTCTCTCTGGTAAAAACATTCTCATCACAGGTTATTATACTGAGGAATGGGATGAAGATGAAGAGGATTACATTACTGTTGGTGGAGACCTATTTGATTCTACAATAAGTATTGGTGCTGATGTAGAATCTGTAAGCATTAAAGGTTTAACATTCCACAATACTGATAAAAGTGCAATATCCATTGATAGTTCTAAGGATGTAACCCTTTATGGCAATGTAATCTTTATGACTGTTGATTCTAATGGGGCTTATAGTGCTGCAATTTATCTTAATGGCGCTGTTTCAGACTTAACAATTGATGATAATTCCATTTTCATCGCAGCAAGCGCTTCAGCTTATGGTATTAATCTAATGGCTTATGGTGTAGAAACCAACCCATCAGACATTGAAATTACCAATAACCGTATTGAAATGAATGCAGAAGATGATTTCCAATCTGGAATTATGGAAGCCATTTACTTGTCTGACCCTGCCAATGTTCTCGTTGATAACAATATAATTGATGTCAATGCTATAAACGATGTATTTGCATATGGTATTCAAATAGCTGATGATGTACAATATGTTTATTATGAGTCTGGTTATACTGGAAACATAACTTCTCCTCGCAATATTGAGATTAAAAGAAACGAATTCGACATTTCTTCTGAATACATGACTTATGCCATTTCCGTTTTATCTTATGGAATAGATGGATATGACCCTGATTATGCAGAAGACGATATATCTTTCCCTACTTTCAATGCATTTGATACAGGCATTAGCATTGTTGACAATACTGTCACTGCAGAATCTACAAGAGGTGTAATGGGAATTACAGGTCAAACTTACAATATGACTGTTAACAACAATAATGTAACTGTTGTTGGTGGATCTGCAGAAGGAATCGAAACCTCTGACGCTTTAGGCAATGGTACTTATGCTCTCTGTGTAGAATATTATTGTATTGATTTGGACTGTGACTACAAAGTTACTGTAAGAGACAATTCAGTCATTACCAATGTAACTGCAGAATACCTTGACAAAGAACAGTTTTCAGACCTTGTTATCTTTGAAAACAACACTCTTCCTAATGAGTTTATAATTGATGAAAGTACCTATTCCATTTTCTTCTATGAAAACGGAACTTCTAAAGGAATTCTTCCTGCAGAAGGTAATTATGCTTTACGCTTAGGCTATTTAGATACTAGAGTAATCAGAATTGCTTCTGGTAAAAACATTACAATCACAGGCATTCCAAATTATGATGAAGATGCTGATGAAACTGTATATGAATCTGACCTTGTTAATTTCAGCATTATCATTGGAAGTGAAGAAGGAGATGTTGAAGGCATCATCATCGATGGCTTAGACTTTGACAATTCCAATGCAAATGCTATCGAGATTTTAGACTTGTCTAAAGACATTACAATTAAAAACTGTGATATTGATCTTTGGAGTGAAGCTAGTGAAGAAAATCCTTACTTCAGTATCTATGGTGTAAATGCTAACGGTTGGATTGAAGGATTGAACATCATAGGCAATGATATCACTGTATTTGGTAATGCTCCTTACAACTATGGTATTCAATTAGGTTCCTGGGGTGTTGAATCAAGCCCTAAGGATATCGTTATTTCAGATAATGAAATTTATATTGAAGCAGATGGCTTAGGAGAAGCTATTGTATTAGACAATGTAGTAAATGCTATTGTGGAAAACAATGATATTGAAGTAATTGTAGAAGGAAATAATTTCGCTTACGGTATCCAAATTTCAGATTCTGCATTTGATACCATATATTGGGATGACAGCTATGATGGCGAATTGACTTCACCACATGATGTGCTCATTAAAGGAAATACCGTAAAATTAGATAGCCAATATATGATTTATGGTATCACTGCTCTCTCTCAAGGTGTTGAACTTGATGAAGATGGGGATATGGAACATTTTGCTTTCCCATTAAATATCACTATCTCTGAAAATACAGTCATTGCAAAATCTGAAAGAGGAGTAATGGGTATTGCTGGTCAACTTTACAACATGACTGTAATCAACAATGACTTAACTGTTATTGGAGGTTCAGCTGAAGGCATTAGCAGTGCTGATGCATTAAAAAATGGCAGTTATGCTCTTGGAGTTCAATACAATAATCCAAATGGCGAATTCTATGTCGTTGTTAAAGACAACAAAGTTGTAACCAATGTAACTGCTGAGTTCTTGAACTCTGAAAAATACAGGCCATATGTTACATTTGAAAACAATACTGCTTCTACTGTATTCCTAATCAATGACGCAACATATGAAGACTACTTCAATGAAGATGGAACTGCTAAGGACACTTTACCTGCGATGGGTGATTATGTATTGCTCATTGAAGAACTAACTGGAAAAGACATAAAGATTGAATCTGGAAGCAACATTAACATTACTGGAGTAAAAGGATCTGGAACCATCCAAGATGGTACCATTACCATTGGTGATAATTATGGCAGTGCTGGATCAATAGTTATTTCTGGCATACATTTCGTTAACATCAATAAGAAAGCTATTGACTTATTGGATTATGAAAATGACATTACCATAACTGGCAATGATATTCAAATTTATGGAGACGCTTCAAAAGAAGGAGCTCCTTTCTCTCTTGAAGCTATTAAATTGAACGGATACCAAAGCGCTATAGTTATTTCAGACAATAACATAACAGTTGCTGCAGATTTAAGCTATTTATATGGTATCGGTTCCAGCGCTTGGAATGCTGAATCAAACCCTGAAGACATTATCATATCCGGCAATCATATAACCATTGATAGTTTAGCTGAATCCGGTATGGCTGAAGGCATTTACTTAGACACTCCAGTCACTGTACTTATTGAGGATAATGAAGTAAGTGTAGACACTATTGGTAATGTATTTGCTTATGGCATTCAAGTAGCTGATTCCTTGTATTCTGAAATCGCTTATGGCTATGAAGGTTCCCAAACCTCCCCATACAACATTGAAATTAAAGGCAATAAGGTAAAAGCAGACAGTGAATACATGATTTATGGTATCACTGTACTTAGCTCTGGAATTGAATTGGATGATGAAGGAGATATGGAACTTTGTGCATTTGATTTGAACATTACCATTTCCGATAACATCGTAGAAGCTGAATCTAACAAAGGTGTAATCGGCATTGCAGGCAAAGTCTATAACATGACTGTAATCAACAATGTAGTAACTGCTACAGGTACTTCTGCTGAAGATGTAGTTTCTGCTGATGATATTGGTGTAGGGATCTATGCTATTGGAGTGGTTTACAATGGTGCTAATGCTGAAGATGTTTACCAAGTAGTAGTTAAAGACAACACAATCATTACTGATGTCACTCCAGAATACTTAAGCTCTGAGGCTTACAAAGATAATGTAACTTTCGAAAACAATAAGGTTATTCCATTGGTTGATGGAAAATATGTCATTAATGATGATACCTACGATTTCTTCTTCAATGAAGACGGAACCTTATTGGAAGACAGTCCTTTATATGATGAACATGAAGTATTGTTAGGAAACTTAAGCAATAAAAAGTTAATCATTGATACATATTTAACCATCAAAGCAGTGGAAGACACTAAATTGGTCAACACTACCATATCTCTTATTGATGGCGCAGACGGGTCTAGCATTGAAGGAGTAACATTTGAATTTGATAACAATAATGTTTCAACTGACATTATTTATGTGGCTAATGTGGAAAATGTACTAATCACTGGAAACAACATTACCGCTACAGATTGTCATGTTATGATGATGGCTATTGAAATTGAAAGTGGAAGTGAAGGATGCAGTGGCATTGTAATAAATGATAACATTATTAGTGTTGCGGGAGATACTAATTACCTTTATGGTATTGATGTATTCCAAACTTGGGGATCTGAAGCTGTAAACTATGATATTACCATTGCTGACAATAATGTCTCTATTTATGGCGCACTTAGAATGGCTGAGCCTATTTATGTAAGTGGTTCTGAAGAAGTAGAGATTAGTGGAAATAACTTAACTTCCTACTCTGTAGGTTGTGCTTATGGTATCGGTACTGACAATTTGAAAAATGCAGAAATAAGCGAAAACACCCTTGATGTAATCTCTTTCCCTAATGGAATGGCTTACGCTATAACCAGCACCAACAGCGAAGAGATTGAAATCCTCAACAACAACATCACAGCTGAGGGTAAAGGTGTAATTGGTATTGGTCTTAATGAGGATGATGGGGTAATGATTGATGGCAACACAATCAATGTAACCGGTGGAAACTTTGAAGAAGCTGAAACCCGTGACAGTTTAGGAAAAGCAAATGCAGCTATCTTAAACAAAGACGACAGCAGTACTGACGTAATCATCGGCGACAATGACATTACTGAAAACTTCCCTGAAATTCCAAAAGTTTTAATTGATGAATCCAATTACGACCAATACTTCGATGAAGAAGGAAACCTCATTGAAGATGCAATTCCTGAAGGAGCAAATGTTGTGCTTGGTGACTTAACCGGCAAAAACATGGTTTTCGATATTCCTTTAAACATCACCGGTGCTGAAGGTGCTAAATTAGTCAACTCTACCATTACTCTTGTAGAAGGTGCAGATGGCACTACTGTAGATGGTCTAACCATTGAATTTGAAGGAAACAGTGCAAATGGAATTATTTATGCTGTTGATGTCAGCGATATTACCATTTCCAATAATGAGATTACTGTAACTGACTGCACTTCCACTATGATGCCTATTGAAGTAAGTGCTAGTGCAAAAGAATGTTCAGATATTGAAATCATATCTAACACTATTGATGTTACAGGCACTTCTAACTATATTTATGGTATTGATGCATTTGCATCATACTGGGATGGATTCTACTTCAACAACCTAAATGTCAGCGATAATGAAATCACTATAAATGGCGGAGCTAAAATGGCTGAAGCTATTTATGTAAGTGGTGCAAAAGATGTTTTAATCGAAAATAACGAAATTGAAACCACTAGCCCTGCTATTGCTTATGCAATCGCTACAGATAACTCTATCGGTGTTGAAATCTACAATAACACTATGGAGGCTAATGCAACTTCTGGCAGTATGGCTTATGCTTTAACCAGCGCATTTGATAATGATGTATCCATTAAAGATAATGTCATCATTGCTGAAGGTCAAGGTGCTGTATGTATTGGTTTCAGAAAAGATAGTGATGTTGCTATTGCTGGAAACGCCATTACAACATATGGTGATGACTTCACTAAAGCAGCAACCACTAACAGATTAGGTCAAGCTAATGCAGCTATATTAAACAAAGATGGAATCACTGATGTAAGCATTGGTGAAAACACCATTAATGAAATTGGTCCTAAACTCATAGATGACACTACTTACAGCCAATTCTTCGATGAAACCGGTAAATTAAGAGAAGACTGCACTATTGCAATCGGTGACACTCTCTTAATTGGTGATTTAACCAATAATGACTTGATCATTGACATTCCTGTAGACATTAAAGGTATTGAAGGCAAAAAACAAGTGAACACTGCTGTTTCCCTTATTGCTGGTGCTGATGGTTCCACTATCAAAGACTTGAATATGGAATTCACCGGTGACGAAGACAGTGGAAGCTTTGCTGTTATTTCCGCATTTGAAGTAAGCGACATTGTAATTGCAAACAACACTATTGATATTCCTGATTCCACAGGCTATGGATATGCTATGGCTATTGAAGTTGAAGGTCTTGTAGACGGTTGTGACAATGTAACAATCTCTGGAAACACATTTGACTTCAAAGGAAACACTTCTGGAATGTATGGTATTGACGTATTCACTGATTACTATGCTCCTAATGCTCAAAACACTAACTTTGTCATTACTGACAATGTAGTTAACATTGAAGGTGCAACCAGCATGGCAGAACCTTTATATCTCAATAAGATCAATGGTCTTCTCGTTGCAAACAACACCTTAAGCTCTAAAGGAGGAGCAGGTGCTGATGCATACGGCATTGGTGCTTCATCTACAAATGATGCAGTATTTGCAGACAACAACATAAACGCTAACGGAACTAAGATGACTTATGGCATCAGCAGCACTTACAGCAATAATGTAAGCTTTGAAAACAATAACATCAGTGCTGAAGGTACTGGTGCTGTTGGTTTAGGTCTTGCTGGAGATTCTGATGTTAAAGTGGACAACAACGAAATTGCTATTGTTGGTGGAGACTTTACCACTGTTTCAACTTGGGATAGCGTTGGAACTGCTAATGCAGCTATTTTAGATAAGGATGGAACCAACACCAATGTAAATGTTGGAGAAAACACCTTAACTGAAAACGGTAAGGCTACTGACCGTGTAATGACTGGTAATGGTACTAAAGACCTTCAAAACATTCTTGATGCAGCTGAACCTGGCGCTACTGTTGACTTAACCGGCCAATACTTCAACAATGTCGGTACTGTAACTATCGACAAGGATGTTGCAATCACTGGCGGTAAGATCATTGGTGCTGAAGGTAAGCCTATCTTCGAGATTGCTCCTAAATCAGAAAACGGTCCTAATGAAGTAAACATTACTGGCGTTGACTTTGTAGTAAACAATGCAAACACTGTTGTAAAAGTCACTGGTGAAAATGCAACTGACGGCACTTCAATTGAAGTTCCTGCTATCAACATTAAGGACAACACTATTGAAGCTGCTAATGATGATGTTGTAACTGAATCTGTCACTCTCTTAGAGCTTGACAGTGAAAGACCTGTCTTATCACCTACTAATAACATTTCCATTAGCGGAAATACCATTGCTGCAGGTGTAGATCCATTTGACTTTAAAGTAACTTCAATCAATTCCGGTGGAGACACAATCATTGTTCCTCAAAACATTACTGCTGATAGAAAAGCTACTGTAATCGTATTTGAAAACATGAACACTACTGCTGTTTCCCCAGCTGATGGAGGAAAAACCGGTGAATACTTCGTATGGAGATTAACTGACGCTGACGGCAAACCATTAGCAAACACTCCTATGGAAATCGGTTTCAACGGTGTTGTCTACACTTACGAAAAAGACGGAATCATTACTGATGACGACGGTTATGCTAAATTGCAAATCAACTTAGGTTATAAAGGTGTATACACCTTTGCTATCTGTTTCCTCGGAAACGATCAATACAACGCTTCATTCGTTGTAGCTAAGATTACCGTGGACACACAAAAAGGTACTTTAACCGTTCCTAACAAATCTTACGCAGCAACTGCAAAAACAAAAACCTTAACTGCAACCTTCAAGTCTGCAAAAGGAAACCCAATTGCAGATAAATGGGTAACTTTCACAGTTAATGGTAAAACCTACAAGGCAAAAACCAATGCTAAGGGTGTTGCAAGTGTTAACGTAAGCTTAAACAAAAAAGGAACTTACAACTTTGTTGCTAAGTTTGCTGGAGACAGTACCTACACTGCAATTAACAAAACCGCAAAGTTAACTATAAAATAGAAAAATTAGTTTAGTTAAAAAGAATAGTTTTAACTATTCTTTTACCTTTTTATTTTTTTTAAATCTTAGATTTTAGCTATTTTTGATTTTTATCTATTTTTTGTGTATTATTCTATTTTTGAATATTTTTTTTTATTTTTAGTTGTTTTTTTATTCTTTTGATTGGGTTTGTTTTTGAATATTTTCCGTTTTCATTGAAAATCAACTTCTACAAAATATTTTTTAAAAATAGCTATTTTTATACAAAGATTTATATATTATGTTAACCTATATTATAATGTTGAAGGTGTTTCTACCTTTTCATTCGTTTAGCAGGGTGGGGTAGTCTGGTGATCCCGCGGGGCTCATAACCCCGAGAGCCCTAGTTCAAATCTAGGCCCTGCTATTTTTTATACAACATCAATATAACACTGTTATATTCTATTTTTATTTTTTTTTTTTCAGTTATTTCATTTTCATTTTTCTTGTTTTGATAAATTTTTAAAAAAAGTAGTTCAGTTGATATTATTTGTTTTTATTTTTATATTTCTTGTTTTGTTTAATTCTTAAAAAGTAGTTCAGCTAGAAATTATTGTTTTCATTAAAAAAAGTAAAAGTGGAAACTTGTGTTTATACAAGCAATGAAAATTGTTTTTGGTCAAGGTTTTTGAGCCGTAGGCTCAAAAAGCTTGGGTGGAAAGATTGTTTTTATACAAGCAATGAAAATTGTTTTTGGTCAAGGTTTTTGAGCCGTAGGCTCAAAAAGCTTGGGTCGAAAGATTGGGTTGAAAACTTGGGTTCAGAGTGTTGTAATATGACATCCATCACTTTCAACAATCAAGGTATGTTCCTTTTGTGATACCCATGCACCTGTTCTTTCCTTAAGTGCAGCATATGTATATATTGCCATAGCGTCCCCCAATTGTTTAAGGCCTGAATTCACTCTATGTTCGTTGAAGTTTTCTGTAAGCCAGCGTCCACTAAATGGCAAGTAACGATAATTCTTTTCAATATATGATAGCATCCTTTGAGTATTTTTCATACGGAATAGTTTTGATTGTAAAAATGAAAAGATATATGCATATGGACAGTCATTTACAATACCTTCGCCATTTGTTGCAAAAGGTTCGATTGCTACAGCTTGTCCCTCTTCAAGAATTGTTGGATCATTATTGTCATAGTTAGGGACTGAAATACCTGCATGCAAATTCCAATGTTCGAGGCTATGTCCTGTAAGGTTTCTTACTGGGTTTAGATTGTATTCAGCTATTGCCTCTTCAACTGCTCTTCCAACTTCACATACTTTGACTCCTGCCCTTACAGTGCTTATTGCAGCTTCAAGTCCTGCTGCTGAAGCATCGATTATTCTTTGATTGAGTTCAAGGGTATCTTCATCAAAGACTTCTTCAAGATTGTCTCCTGGAACCATGATTGTAACAGCAGAATCTGCAATGTATCCATTGACTTCCGCTCCAAGGTCAAGCTTTACCAAATCTCCTGTAACCATTTTGTTGGTGTCTCCTGCAGGAGAGGTGTAGTGAGCGGTGATTTCATTTATTGAAACATTGCATGGAAATGCAATCCCTGCACCTGTCTTTAGTATTTCACTTTCTACAAATTCAACAAGGTCAAGAATTGGAAGACCGTTTTGAATCATTTTTGAAGCATCTGATCTGACTTTGGAAACGATTTTTCCTGCTTCTTCATAAGATTTAATTTCATCAACCATATTATCACTTGGGTTAAATTAATATTTCAAATTTTAAATGCATTAAAAATATTATTTTTTTATTTATAGTATATTTTGAATTTTCAAGAATCTTCTATAATCTTCATTAATCTTTAAGAATTTTCAAGAATTTTTATAAAAATTTTTATATACTCTTAATTATATAATATACTTATTCTTATTTAAATATCTTTAATGTATATTTGAATAAAGTTTAATATTCATTGAATTATAGGATTCTATATAAAATTTTAATTCATGATTTTCATGGAGGTTAATTATGGCTAGTGAAGTTATTCCATCTCAAATTTTTATCCTTATTTTAGTGGTTATTTTGGCTATTGTCGTAATAATTATTGCAAGCCAATGGAAAAAGGTTAGTCAATCTAACAACACTTTAAAATTAATGGAAAAAGAAATTGAGCTTAAGAAAATATCCATGGTCGAAAAGGATTTGGAAAATAAGCGCTTAATGGAAAATCCAATTCAATTGCCTAAGGAACAGCAAGAGCAACTTACTCAAATCAGAGATTCTACTGCTGAAGTTATGGGCAATGTAGGATATTTACACAGTGAAATTAATGAACGTTTAGCTCGTCTTGAAGCCCAAACTGAACTTAAAAAATTAGAAAAAATGCTTAAGGAAATTGAGGCTAAAGAGAAAAAGCTTAATAGCAAAAAATAGATGATTTTTTCAATTTTTAAGTTTTAATTAATCGAATTGATTTAGATTACTTAAACTTTTACTGTTAATCGCTTATTTGATATTGTAGATTATTTTATTTTTACAGATATAATCAGATTATTTATTTATAAACAGAGGTTTTATTATGGATTATATTGAATTGATAGCTATCATTATCTTAATTGCTGCAATAGTATTCTTAATTTATTATTACATACAAACAGCTAATGATGGCAACATAAACGTTAAAGAGGTTCTTAAGTTTTCACCTAAGGAGAATAATGCAAGTTCTCTTGTAGATGATGAAATTCAAGAAAAGAAATCTATGGGTGATAAGATCAAGTATACCTTTAAGGACATAGACAAATCTTATGCAAACACTACTGATGCATTCTCAAGAAGATTAGATGCCTTTTTAGATGAAAGAAGTGAGGAATTGATTGAAAGCTGGTCATTAGTCACTACTGATGATTTATCCAGTTTAGAAGAAAGATACACTGCTGCAGCTGACAGCATTGACTCTTTAGAGAAAAGATTCAGTGAGTACACAAACACAACTGATGCTAAAATCGAAGATCTTGATAAACGTCTTAAGGCTCTTGAAGAAGCAGAAAAAGAGTTAGAGGAAGCAGAAGTTATAGAAGAAACTGAAGTTGCAGAGGAAGCAAAAGAATAATTTCTTATTCTTTTATTCTTTTATCTTTTTTTTTATTTTTATAATTTTACTAGTTTTATATATTGTTTTTTTTATAGATTTTAATGATATTTTTTCATATTTTTTCTTATAGTTTTTTTTAGTATTTTTTTAGTTATTTAAGATTTTTTTATATTTTTTCTTATAGTTTTTTTTTAGTTATTTTTTAGCTATTTAAGAATTTTTTCATATTTTTTCTTATAGTTTTTTTTTAGTATTTTTTTAGTTATTTAAGATTTTTTTATATTTTTTCTTATAGTTTTTTTTAGTTATTTTTTAGCTATTAAAGATTTTTTTTCATATTTTTTTTATAGTTTTTTTTTAGATTTTCTCATCTTATTTTAATATACTTCAACAGATTTGACATTTTGATATTTTAAATCTTATAAAAAAATCATCATTTTTGACTAATTTTTACTTACATATTTATAAGTAATACCAACCTTTATTAATATAAAGAATTATATATTAATAATGTATCAATTTTATTTTATTTTTATTAAAGATACTTTAAGAAATAAAATAATTTTGACTTACATTTAATTAAATTTGAAAAAGTTTAATTATCTTATGTGAGGCAATGTTGAAATAAAAAAATTGCTGGAGGTGGTGATGATAAATAAAAGAATAAAAGGATTTGGCATTTTATTTGTCTTGATCTTTCTTTTAGTTGGATTAAATGCAGTTTCTGCAGCAGATGATAATTCCTTATCTAACTTAACAGATAGTTATGAACCAACTGTTTCCAATTCTCAAGAAAGTGTAACTGAAGTTATCTCTTCTGAGGATGCAAGTCCTGAAGCTCAATCTGCAGAGATTTCAGAAGATGACGTCATTGAAGAGACAGATATTGTAGAAGAACCTAAATCCGATTCCGGGAACAATAAAGTTCACACTGTAACTCCTGAGAATTATTCTAAATATTTTGATTCAAAAGGAAATTTAAATAAATCATTAGTAAAGGCTAATGATACCCTTAATTTGTCTGGTAATTTTTCTAGAAATAATTTTATAATTAATATTCCGATTACAATTACAAGTACAGAAAATGAGGCATTTTTGAAAAATTCACCTATCTACTTTGTGAATGTTTCAAACAAGGACTTCAAATATGATGCAGTTATTTCAAACTTGAATATTGAATCAAACCTTGTAGATATTTCTGCTGTATGGATTATCGGCTCAGACCATGTGAAAATATTGAACAACGATATTTTTACCACTGGACACAATGGCTATCCAATCTCATTAGACCAATTTACGACAGATTCAATTGTCAACAATAATAGGATTAAAACCGTTATTCCAATTGATCCATCATCAATTAGCCAAAACAATAATGTTTCTGATGAGAATTCCACAGATAATAACAGTTGGCAACATTCCGGTATTAGCTTAAGGGATGCACATAGGAATTCAATTGTCAATAATGACATTACAGTTGAAAATTCCTACGGAATCTACCTTTGTTATGGAGATGGTGTCTCTGACAACAACACTTTAGCAAACAATACTATTCGAGCAACCTCTGAACTTCCTTCCTTCTGGGCTGGAGGTGTATATTTGACAGGTTCTGGAAATAAGGTTCTTGATAACACTATCATAGGGCTTTATAGAGGTATAGATGCTGGAGGACGTGGAAACAACATTATCGTTGGAAATGAAATCTATAACATTACTGGTTATGATGAAAGTTTAGGTTATGGTGGAGATTTTGCTATTAAAAGTTCAGAAGGTTGTTTAATAGCCAATAACTCTATTTACAATGCAGATATTAATCAAGCAGGTATACTTGTAGCTTCAAATTGTGACGTATATGGCAATTATATACAAATCAATGCATCCGGTGATGGAATTAGGATTGGAAATCCTGAAAAGGGAAACAGTTCTAAAGTCCATAACAATACAATAGATTATCTTGAGGGTGCTGGAATCTCCATATATGGTGACCCTGTAGATGTTGAGATTTATGAGAACATAATCAATTCCCTAACCAATATTGGTGCCTCCCAAGGTACTGGATTAGGTTTAGGTATTTATTCTGTTTATCAATCAAGATCTAAAAGGCCATATAATTTTTCCATATACGGCAACACTATTTACACTTCAAACAATTATGCAATAAACATTGCACAATTGTCTCCTGTGCTTTATTTATGTGAAAACAATGAAATCTTTGGAAAAAGTATTATATTCCCAATGTCTTCATCTTATGACCCTTCCTATGGTGATGGAAACATTTATGAAGTCACTGAAAGCAATTATGATACCTATTTCGATTCAAATGGATTAAAAGACATTGTACATGATGGAGATGTATTGATTTTCACAGGAAACTTCACTCCTAAAGGAAAATTGGTATTAGACAAAACAGTAAGCATTATTGCTGATAAGGCAATATTATACAATACAACTGTAGTTATCAATGCTCCTAACTGTAAAGTGGAAAATTTCACAATTGACAATAACGGCAGAAGTGATGACAATTGCAACCTTTGGGGTATTTATGTATTTGAAGCAGATAATGCAATCATAACTGGAAATAACATCAAGATTTGGGATAAGAATGCCTCTTACGGTATTTACTTATGCGATTCATTTAATGATACTGTAACAAATAATAAGATAACTTGTGAAGGTAAGAACTTAGTATTCGGATTGCTTAACTACGAAGTCTATAAATCAACCTTTAGGAACAATACAATCAATGTTGTAGGTACTGATGAAATATACCAATACTTTGACAGCATCTGTATAGATGGACAACGCAGTATTGGGGAGCTTACAAAGACTTATGGTGTAATCTTTGATTTCTCATCTGACAATAAGTTCCTTAAGAATACTATAAATGTTACCTCTAATATCAAGACTTATCAAAAGGCTTATAATCCTTCTGTAAACATCCTTATAGGTCTCTATATCTATTATGAATCTAATAGAAACCTAATTGATGGCAATAAGATCTATGTAAAAGGACATGATCCTTTCCTTTATGGAATGGGTATTTCAGGGGATGACACAAGTAAATCTGTAACCCAAGCATGGAACAATACTATCAAAAACAATTACATCAATGTAACGGCAGATTATTTTGCTACAGGTATTATCTTAAGACATAACTCTATGAATACAAAGATTAGAAACAACACTTTAGACCTTAATTCTCTAAACTATACCTATGGTTTGACTTTAGAGATTTCCGGTGGAGCTGACATTGAAGAGAATACCTTTAACCTTACTGGTAGAGCAGGTATTTATGCTACTGAAGGTTATTCCACTTGGAATAACAAAATCAGTAAGAACAAGTATTTTGTAAACGGCAGTTTCAGTGAAATAGGTCTTTATGCATCTTCTGGAAACAATATTTCTGACAATGACATTTACATTTTAAGCAGCCAGAAATATGATCCTTTCATAGGACCTGAGCATCCGGATTCCGTTTCATTGATTCCAACAGGAATATTGCTTGAAAAAGGTTCCAATGGAAACATTATTTCCAACAACAGAATCCGTACCAATGGTAATGCAGCTATTACCATAAGAAACTCTTATGGAAATACCGTTTCCCATAATAAACTGTATTCTAAAAACGGTGGTGGAAACGCTGCAGTGGATGACAATACTGGAAGAAATAATATCTTTGGAAACACTGGTTCCAAATTCAAGGGCCCATTTGAAAATTCAAATGAAAATTCAAATGAAAATTCCGGAGGAAATGTCAAAGGCGGAGACAACCCTAATAAAGGTAGTTCTGCTCGTTCAGGTAATGATGCATCAAGTGGAGCAAGTTCCTTTGGTAACATGGTATCTAATTTGCTTGCAAATGCTTTGTCTGCTGCAAATGATGGTGCCGGAGATGCTGGATCTGGTGGCATAGGTGAAGACCTTGTTGCTAGTGAATTGGAGGAAGTTGCTTCTAAATCAATTTCAAACAGTGCTTATGTTCCTGTAGCAGCATTAGTGCTTATATTGATTTTCTGTTTCAGTTTCTTAAACTCAAGAGACGATGATGATAAAGTAGAATAAATTCGAATATTTTATATTATAAAGATGATGATAAAGGAGAAAAAATGATTTATTCATTTTTCATTCATTCTTTATTTTCATTTTTAATTTTTTTAGAAAATACCAGTCAACAAACTTTTTAAAAAAAGTTTGATCAAATTTTTCTATAGCTTTAGAAAGCTTTGATCAACTTTTTTTATCCCCTCATATTCTATTTTTAAAGTTTTTTTTTCATGCTATTTTTCTTAGTTTTTTTTCTTGTTTTTCTTAGAATTTTTAGTTTGGTATTAATTGGTTTTTTTCTTAGTTTTTTAGTTATTTTTTTTGGGTCTTATTTGGTTTTTTTCTTAGTTTTTTAGTTATTTTTGTTTGGTCTTATTTGGTTTTTTCTTGTTTTTCTTAGATTTTTACCTTTTTTCTCCTTCTTTTCTATGATTATTTCCTTATTTTTTTATAAAATTTTTCTTGATTTTTTTGTTAATTTCAATAAAAATTTTACAATTTTTATAAACTCTATTTATATATTAGTTAAATTTATATTATTATAAAACTAAAAATATAAATGTATTAATATTACTTTATAATTTATAAAGTATAATGGAATTTTTTATAAATTCTATTTTAGTAAATATCTAAATTATAAAGAATATATGAACTTGAAAAATTTAAATTAATCTTTTAATCTAGTACTAATGAAAGGATTTATGAGGTGAACATATGAATTCTAATAAGATTTTGCCATTATTGGGATTATTGCTTTTATTGATATTGGCTATTGGATCCATCAGTGCAGCTGATGCTGATGATTTGGATGATGCCTTAGCCAATATTGACTTAACAGATGAGGGGCAATCTGTTAATGCAATCGATGATTCTAATATGGTTAATGATGTGAATCCTAACAGTCTTCAGGCTTCTGATGAAGATGCTATTTCAAACATAGATGATGCTGTTAGCGATGAAGTTGAAGAAAAATCTGTAGGTGTGAAAAATACATTAAAGACATCAAACCTTGCATCTACATATAAGTTCAAAAATAGTGACTACAGCACTTATTTTGATTCAAATGGTAATATAAAATCTGGCAAATTAGCATCTGGAGATATTTTGGATTGTTCTGGAACATTCAGTGGATTAAGCTTTGTAATTAACATTCCATTGACTTTCAAATCCACCGATGGAACTGCTAAATTCATCAATTGTAATTTAAAAATCATTCAAGGAGCTCAAGGAACCAAAATTTCCAATTTGAACATGACTATGGATAAATTGGAAACTCCTATCATTGATGTTTTCAATGTAAGTAAAATTACAGTGGAAAACTGTAATCTATTCGCTAATGCAAGTAAATCATATCCGATTTTATTCAACACAGTGAATAACTCAAACATTATCAACAATACAATCAAGACCACATGTTATGTAGTGGGATGGGGCCATCCTTCAGGTATTGTCTTAAGCGGATCATTTTACAACAACATTTCAAACAACAATGTAACTGTAAATGACTCAAATGCTATCTACTTAACAGGCTATTTGAATGGAGGAGATATGGGTCAATCTGGTGGTGTTAATGGTAACAATTACATTTTCAACAATACTGTTCACAGTTTAAGGGGTATTGAATGGGCTCTTGACGAAAATGGTAAAGTTCCATTGCCTTCATCATTCTGTTATGGTATTCAAGTCATGGGTGCAAACAATGAAATAATCAACAATACTGTCTACAATGTATACAGAGGTATTGGTGCAACCCAATCTGGAAATAAGGTTATAGGAAATAACATCAGCAATATTCATGGAACCTGGTACAGCGGAAACACCAATGACGAAGGTGGAGATTATGCAATATATGTAACCACAAATTCCTTGGTGCAAGGCAATTCAATTTCCAATTCCCATGTTAATGCAAGTATCTATGCTGCTAAAAATTCTGTAGTAACCGATAACACCATTCAAAATGATGGTAAAGGTATGGAAATCAATGCAAATAATGTTACAGTAATCAATAACATTTTGGATGTTACCCAATACGGTATATACACCCAAGGTGATTACTCCAATATTGTTATTGACTCAAATGTCATAAATTCAAGTGATGTTGCTGCAGTGAGATTGCAAAACCAATCAAGAACCAAGGCTCCTCATGACATTCTCATTCAAAACAACATATTCTATACAAATGCAAGCCAAGCAATAGAATTGGATGCAGAATGTGTCAATATCACCGAAATCAACAATATAGTTATCGGTGGTGGAGAAGGTCCAAGTCCAGAAGATGAGAACACAACCCATTATATCAATGAAGCTAATTTCAACAAATACTTTGACCTTACTGGAGCTTTCACTAATTTGATTAAGGAAAATGACACTTTAATAGTTGTAGGTTCATTCTCCAGCAAAGGAAAGTTAAACATCAACAACAAGGTCACCATCACTGGTCAAAATGCAGTGTTTAACGATACTACATTCCTTATAAATGAAAATGATGTTCTTTTTGAAAACATCACAATCAGCAATCCAAACCTAAACAATATGGACCGCATGTGGGGTATTCAAATAAATGGCGTAAACAATGTAACAGTCCAAAACTGTGATATTTCCATTTATGATTCCTACTCTGCATTTGCAATTTATATTTTAGATGCTTCCAATTGTACAATATTAAACAACTCATTAGAGGCAAGAGGAAACTACTTCACAGTAGCAGTGCTTTCCTTTAATTCCCATAATGTTTTCCTTGATGGAAACAGCCTTAAGACAATTGGAACCGGTGAAACTTATCTTGTAAACAATAAAAGCTGTTTAGACGGATACCTTAATGTTTATGCCAACACTTGTGTAGATGGTGCATTCGTATGTCCAGACGGTTACACAATCTGTCCTGACGGATCTTTGCTTTGTCCTGATGGAGTTACAACTATCAGTTCAGAAGATTACAGATTATGTGCTGGTGGCATCATTGTATGTCTTGATGGACGCATTATCTTCCCAGACGGTTCCACTAGTTCATATGATGATTCTAACATTTGTCCTGATGGCTCTTTATGTGTAGATGGAATTACCTATTGTCTTGATGGTACAATACTCATGCCTAATGGAGACAAAATATATGCAGGAGGATATGTCCTCTGCCCTGATGGCTCTGTTGTCTGTCCTGACGGTTCAACCATCAGCTCTGAAAATTGTGAAGTCTGTCCAGATGGATCCATTATCTGTGCTGACGGAACTACCTTATGCCCTGATGGAAATGTAATCTGTACAGATGGATCTACCATTTGTGCTGACGGAAACATCATTTGTGCAGATGGAACTACTATCTGTCCTGATGGAAATGTGATTTGTGCAGATGGAACTGTGGTTTGCCCTGATGGCTCTGTTGTCTGTCCAGATGGAAGCGTTTATGCTCCTGGAGAATATACAACAAATGAAAATGGAGACATCGTCTGTCCAGATGGAACCACCATTTGCGCTGACGGTACCATCATTTGTGCTGATGGAACTACTATCTGTGCTGACGGCTCTGGCTCAAGCACTATTTTAGATGGTGTTGTTCCTGGTTCCCACATGGTATCAGGCCTTTACAGAACTTATGGTTTCCTAATGGTTCATTCATCTAACATTACTTTCACACACAACACTGTTAATGTCAGCTCCAATCTTGGCGATTATGACTTAAATGAATCATTCAATACAATCGCTGGTGTGTTCATCCACTATGGCGGATTTGATAATGTCATTTCAAACAATTCCATTATTGTCTCTTCCAATGACCCGGTTGTTTATGGAATTGGTATTATTGGAGCACCTTTAAACAGTACAGCTATTGGATCTGCAAACAACACATTCACTTATAATAATGTAACTGTTAACGGATCTTACCTTACTGCATGCATTTTACTTGGAAACAAGGTATTTGGCTCTGATATTGAATACAATAATTTCACAATCGTATCAGGTAAGGAAATCCCTGATGTTGTCAATTACAATGCAAGTGCAGATAATACAATTGAAAATAATGTATTTAACAAGAACTTGAAAACCGAGTTCTCATTTGAAAATGTTGAAGTCACAATTTTCGAAGCTTATGAAAACGCAATATTCTTTAAAGTAGTCTTAAAGGACAAAGAAGGAAAAACATTAGCAGAGAAACCTATCTGTCTAATCTTCAACAATACAGAATATAACTTGACTACAGATGGTGATGGTTCAGCTATCTTAGAGCTTAACATTAAGGAAGCTGGAACCTATGATATCCAAATGAAATTTGCTGGAGATGACAAATACATTCCTTCTTCAGCTACTGGAACTGTAACTGTCCGCAAGATAGGCACAGTAGTGACTGTAAGCAATGTTTCATATAAGACAACTGATGCAACAAAAACCTTAACTGCAACTCTTAAGGATGAAAATGGCGTAGCATTAAGCAATAAAACCATTACTTTCACTGTAAATGGCAAAACTTACACTGCTCTAACCAATGCCAATGGAGTGGCAAGCGTTAAAATTGCTTTGACATCTGGTGGTTCTTACACCATTTCAGCAAGCTTTGCTGGAGATAAGGAATATCAAGCAAAAGCAGGCACAGGCAAGCTTACTTTAACCAAGCAGTCTACAAGCTTGACTTCTCCAAACAAGTCTTTCACAGTTACAAACACTGCAAAATACATTTATGTAACTATTAGGGACGGAGCTAAAAAATTGCTTGCAAGCAAAAAGATTACTGCAACTGTAAACGGCAAAACCTTCAGTGCCAATACCAATGCAAAAGGTCAAGCTAAAATCAAGTTGACATTAAATGCAGTTAAAACATTTAAGGTAAGTCTCAAGTTTGCAGGAGATGCAACTTATGCTGCTAGCTCCAGAACCATTACAGTTAAGGTCATCAAGACCAAAACCAAATTGGCTGTACCTAACAGAACCTATAAGAGAGCAGTTAAAGTCAAAAAGTTAACTGCAACCTTAAAGGATTCTGCTGGAAAAGTTGTCAAGTCCAAAAAGATTGTATTTACTGTAAATGGTAAAAAATATGTTGCAAAAACCAACAGCAAAGGTGTAGCAACTGTAAAAGTCAAATTATCCAAGAAAAAACTTTACAAATACACAGTAAGATTTGCAGGAGATTCCAAATATCTTGCAGTCTCCAGAGTTGGTAAGGTTAGAATCAAATAGGTTTGTTTGATATCTACATTTGGAAAAAATAGTTTGTTTAATTAGATTTAATCAATTGATCTTTTCAATTGATTAATTATTTTTTATTTATATTCAAAATTTTTATTACATTATAAATCTTTTTAGATTTATTGAATTTATTGAATTTGGATTTAATAGATTTATTGTATTCATTGTATTTAATAGATTTATTGAATTTATTTGATTTAATAGATTTGTTGTATTTTAAATAAAGTTTTAGTAAATTTTTAGTAAATTTCAAATAAATTTTTTTAAATTTTTATTAAATATTTATTAAATCTTTATTGGATCTTTATTAGATTCTTATTAGATTTTTAAATTATTATTTAATCATTTTATTTTATTCGGTGATTTAATGGCTATAAATACTATTATAATTTTTGCTAATGAAGCTATGTATCAATCTGGTGGAGGATTGTCAGTATCTTCAGGTATGAATTGGACTAGCCAATTTCTGGATACTTCAATGTCTGCCATTACTCAAGGTTTACAGATACCTGTAATCATTATTTTATTGGTAATTTTAGTGTACGCTGTATTTACTTTAGGGAAGCTATTATCAGAATACTTCTCTCGTAAGAAAGTACCAGTTAAATTAATCAAGGAAATGATTTACGACATTTATGATGCAGAGTCTTCTGACGATATTAAAAATATTGTCAATAATGCAGATATTCAAACATCTCAAAAGAGTGTTTTGTTAGAGCTTGCTGACTCTGAACATCTAAGCAAAAAATCTAGAGAAACCTTGGCACGTAGATTGATTGATAATGAAGAGGATAAGGTAACTCAAAAACTTCAAAAGACAGACATTGTTACTAAAATTGGTCCTACCCTTGGGCTTATGGGTACATTGATTCCTATGGGTCCTGGTCTTGCAGCATTAGGTACCGGTGATGTCACCGCTCTTGCAAGTGCGATTACCGTTGCGTTCAACACTACCATTTTAGGTATTGGATCTGGTGCAGCAACCTATGTTGCCTCCAAGTTGAGACGTAGATGGTTTGGTGAATATTTAGCAAACCTTGATGCATTGATGGATGCAATTTTAGACAATATTGACAGAAGAGATCAAAGATTGAAATAGTCACTTAAGGTGATGGAAAAAGTATACAATAAATTTAAATTTTCATAAAAAATTTCTTAAAAAAATTATATTGGAAATTTTCAAAATGCTTATTTAATTGGGCATATTTGAAAAATTAGATTTTTCATTGTATACTGTATACATGAAAAAATTTACAATAGATTAGAATTCATATGGTTAAAAAGTTAATGTAACTATTCATTTTGGTGATTATTTATGGCTCGTCGCAGATGCAATAAACGTTTTGAAAGCGAGGAAGAAGACCCTATGGCAGGAACTACCAACCTTGTAGATGCAATGTTGGTTATAGCTGTAGGTTTGCTTGTATTTCTAGTGCTTGCTTGGAATATGCAAAGCGTTTTATTTAATGAAAACTTAACTCCTGAACAGAAGGAACAGGTTATGGATGCTATGAATCAGGAAGTGACTGAAGTTCAGGAAGGACAAATATTAAATGAAACTCCTGATACAAGTAATCAAACCGGTCAAGGCTATACCGAGATGGGAAAGGTCTATAAGGATCCATCTACGGGTAAGCTGATTATGGTTCAGAATAAGACTAATTAATCTTTCTTCTTTTTTTATTTTTTTTATAAAATTTTAAAATTACTTTTATTAATTATTATTACATTTTGTAATTAATAATACTTTTTTACAATTTTTTAAAACTTTTTAAGCTATTTTTATTACTTTTTTCCAAAAATAAGTAAAATAGTATTATTTTTTTAAAAAATTATTACTTTTTGGCTTTATTTTTCAATTTTAGTAATAAAATAATCTTTAAATAAGTATTACTACTATATTATATATGATAATTGATAATAGGCTGATTTAAATCTTTTTTGTAAATTATTTATCATTGCTCTAAAAATCAATGATTTTTTTAGTAAATGATTTATGATTTATTCATTATTTTGAATTTTGTTTATTCCATTTAATTCGGTCTATTTTTTAGATTATTAAAATTATTTTTAGAAAAAGGAAGGTTGAATTATGAGAAGTGAATATAAATTTATATTTGCGAGTTTAATTCTTCTGTGTCTTGTAGTGTCTATGGGGGCTGCTTCTGCAGATGATTTAGATACAGTTCAAGAAGGTGAAGTTTCAGGAGGAGTGGATGTAGCCTACTCTAATCCAGGAGCTGAAAATGGAGAATTAAGTTATGATATTCCAGAGGATGTCCAAAATGTGCAGTATGCAGGGCTGTTTGTCGATTGCTATACTGCGGGGTCTTCAAATACAGTATATGGATCTGAAGCCAACGTTAGTGTGACCTCCAATGGAGAGACAGAACAAATTGCAAATGAAATGCTTGTTTCCACTCAAGGCAGCCAAGATGGTACTGTATACACTATCAACAACCATACCACTAAATGTTATGCTGATTATTATATGACTTATAATCTTACTGAAAAGTTTCAAGGTGTTAGCGGCAAAGTTACATTCAATGTTAACACTGGAGCTCTTGAAGGAAATGAATACTACAACAAAATCAAATTGATTGGTTTGGTATTTGCATATAATGATGGTGATAGTGATAAGATTTGCTATTGGGTTAACTCTGGCTCATCTTGGATTAAAGGTGATTCTACAGACACATCCAAGGCTACTTTTGATGTCGGAACAATAAGCTGTGAAATTTCTAAAGCTACATTGGATAATTTCGCACTTTCAAGCATTGATGGTCTTTATTCTTTTAATGGTAAGGAATTAGAGGAATCTACTGCTTATGATGAAGGAGTCTATTACTTCAAATATCATCAATGGGATGTTTTAGATAAATTCACCAATGCTACCAATACTTTGGTGTATGCTCCAGGTGAAGGGGCATTTTCATTTAGAAACACATTATCAGTATTGACCGTTACTAAACATACCCCTGCAGTAAGCGTTAAATTAGGTTCTGAATATGATGGTGCTGTATTTGCTGGTACCAATAATGTTTTACAGCTTAATTTAACCAATAAGGGAGAATCTGATACAGTCTATATAGTAGATTTCTATGTTGACGGCGTTAAAGTGGATAGCACTGAAATTCAATTGGATGAAGGTTTAAGTTCCAGCACTTATTTAATTGATGATCTCATTAGACCTGTCACTGCTGACACTGTAAATGGCGTAAGCACTACTAAAGTAAATTATACTGTAATTGTATCAGATAAGGATACTGGAGAAATTTTAAATCAATCCACTATCACTCCTACTTTGTGGTATAATGGTAATTTGGGTAAGGATTTGGCTTAACCTGCTGAGTCTATTGTTTCATTTGATAATATCACTGTTAATGGTGATGTGATAATTGATACTCAGGGTGATTCTACTTATATGGGTGCTACTGCTACTAATCGTACTGATGTTTGGACTCTTGATGTCCCTGATGATGCTCAGTTTGTTAACGGATTTATTTACGTATGTTACAATTGGGATAAGACTGGTCAGACTGTCCCTCCTTTCACCTCTACCTTTAATGGTGTTGCGGTTACTCCTGTAGCTACCTATAGGGATCAATCCAATATGGGTACTTACGGTAAGTATGGATATGGACTTATCCTTTATGATGTTTCCGGCTTATTGAAAAAAGGTGAAAACACTTTTGTATTGGAAAAAGAGTTTAACAAGACTGCTGTTTATCCAAGCACTCTTGTAGCGTTTTACAATGTAAGCAAATTCTCTACTGAAAAGACAATTTACATGTACAATGGCGCTGACTTGTTGTCTAATGCTAACAATTTCCTTGGTAGAGTTGTTGCGAGCAACAATGTTTTAACTATTGATTCATTTGAGAATGTTATTGATGCTACCTTGTATGTCTTTGCTGCTAGTGCTCAAGCTGGTGAAGGTAATGTTATTGTAAAGGGAGGCAGTTATGAGAATGTATGGTCTGGCAGTTCTAATAGTGTTAACAAGGTTGGCTTTGGCTTAGGTCCTGAAACTACTATTCCAGTTTCATTTGTTGCAACCGGTTCCACTATTTTAGCGTTAGAGCAATTCATTGTAGTTGAGTATAATGTTCCTTCTGCAAGTGCTAAAATCGGTTCCGAATATAATGGTGCGGTATTTGCTGGTACTGACAATGTTATTCAAGTTAATGTTACCAATGATGGTGTAATTAGATCCACTTATGTCATTGACTTGTATGCTGATGGCGTTAAAGTGAATAGCACTGAAATTGAGCTTGATGTTGGTGCAAGTGGCACTTTCTATTTACGTGATGAGACCATTAGGCCTGTCACTGCTGACACTGTCAATGGCATAAGCACTACTAAAGTCAATTACACCATTGTCATTTCTGATGGTAATGGAAAGGTCATTTCTGAATCTACCCTCACTCCTACTTTGTGGTATAATGGTAATTTGGGTAAGGATTTGGCTTATCCTGCTGAGTCTATTGTTTCATTTGATAATATCACTGTTAATGGGGATGTGATAATTGATACTAAGGATGATTCCACATATTGTGCTGCCGGTTCCAGTGGCCGTACTGATGTTTGGACTCTTGATGTTCCGGGTGATGCTAGCTTCGTAAATGGTTTTGTTTATGTTGCTTATAATTGGGACAAGACAAATGGCACCATTCCTGTTTGGACAACTACCTTTAATGGTGTAGAGATTAGTCCTGTTGCTTCCTATAGGGATCAGTCTAATATGGGTACTTATGGTAAGTATGGTTATGGTCTTGTAGTCTATGATGTTTCCAGCTTATTGCAAAAAGGTGAAAACACTTTCGTATTGGTAAAAGAGATTAACAAGACTGCTGTTTATCCAAGTACTTTAGTTACACTTTACAATGTGCCTGAATCAGACACAATTAAAACCGTTTATATGTATAATGGTGCTGACTTGTTGTCTAATGCTAATAATTTCTTAGGAAGAATTGTTGCAAGCAATAATGTTCTTGGTGCTGTTTTGGTTGAGGATATTCTTGGTGCTGATTTGCATGTATTTGCTGCTAGTGCTCAAGCTGGTGAAGGTAACCTTATTGTAAACGATAAGATTTATGAAAATGTATGGTCCGGATCATCTAATTCAGTAAGCGATTATGTGATTGATTTGAAAGATTCACTTAAAGGTTCTAACGCTGTTTCATTTGTTGCAACCGGTTCCACTATTTTAGCATTACAACAATTCATTGTAGTTGAAGCTCCAATTCCAAAAGCAAGTGATCTTCAAAAACTTATAGATGAAACTCCTATTGGTGGAGTATTAAACTTAAATAGTGTATATGCGAATGTTTCAGGTATAAATATCAACAAAGACATTAGCATTGTAGGTGATAATGCATTCATTTTCACTGCTGGTGATGGAAACCCTGTATTCAGCATTGCTGCTGGTGTAAATAATGTAAGTATCAGCGGAATTAACTTTGTAGCAAACAATGGTGATGTGCTCATTAAGGCAATTGCAACCAATGGCACTGATGATCTCTCCATCGTTAACCCTGCTATTGAAATTGCAAACAACACTGTTGCTAAAGCAAATGACAATGTAGTCGCTAGTTCCATTACATTATTCGAGCTTGAATCAGAAAGAGGAGTTCTTGCTCCTTCCAACCCAATTGACATCAATGACAATAATGTAGTGGACGGTGCAAAAACATTTGACTTTGAAATTGCAGGATTGAATGATGGTTCTGGAATAAACATTCCACAAGGAGGATCCATTAATACCAATGGAAGCTCTTCTGTCGTTAAAGTAGCAACAAATATTGTAGCTAAAGCTATGACAACCACAACTGTCAACACTAAAATCAATGGTAAGAATGCAGGTAAAAACTTCTCCATTACTTTAAAAGACAGTAAGGGTAATGTTTTAGCAAATAAACAAGGGATGATTTCCTTAAACGGCAATATATATAAACGCACAACCAATGCTAACGGTGTCGCAACCGTAAAAATTGCATTCAGCAAAAAAGGAACTTACCCTGTTGTGATTTCATTCCTCGGTGATGATAAATACAACGGAAGCTTTGTAGTAACAAAAGTTAAAGTCAATCCACAAAAAGTCAAATTGACTGTAACCAAGAAAACATATAAGGCAAGCAAAAAAACCAAATACTTGTATGCTACACTTAAGGCAACAAACAAGAAAGCGATTAAAGGTAAAAAGTTAGTCTTTACTGTAAACGGTAAAAAATACACTGCAAAAACCAATGCAAAAGGAATTGCAAAAGTAAAAGTTAAGTTATCTAAAAAGAAAACTTACAAAGTTACCGTAAAATTCGCAGGAGACAGCACCTTTAATAAGATCACTAAAAAAGGAAAAGTTGTAATTAAATAGAAATTTTAGACAAGGATAGTTAAGTGGGTTCAAATCCATTTAACCTATTCTTTATTTTTTATTTTTTTTTTTTAAGTTCATCGTTTTTATGGTGTGATTTGTTCTTTTTTTATTAATTTTAATTTTTAGTCCAGTATCTACTTGTTCATATTTGCTATCTTTTTTCTTCTAATCATGCAATATAACTAATTTTTTTTAAAAGTTATTACTTTTTAACGAGTTTTACTAAAAAAAGTAATACTTAATGCAAATATATATTACTTATATTTTACATATTAAAATAATGTCTAAGTAATTATTGAAATTAGTATAATATTTAGTTAAATACTAGTTTTAAATAATTTTTCTTATTCATGTTTGGAGACTTTATATGAAATTTAATAAAAAATATTTTTAGTATTTCTATTGCTGATTCTAATTGTTCCTCAAGGTGTCTCAGCTAGCAGTGATGCTATGTTGGATGACGGTAATGATTTGACTATTGGTAGTTATCATCAGGATACTGTTAGGTCCATTAGTGATGGTTCTTCAGATGGTTCTATATATAATTCTATAGACTTTTCTATTGATGATCATATCAGTGATTCTAATTATTTTGTGGAAGATATAGGTTCAGATAGAAATAATGAGGATATTTCTGAAAACAATCCATATTTAGTTTCTGAAAATATAGATAATCGATTATCTAATGATGAATTAAGTAATGATGGTTTAAACTCAATAGAGAGAGGGTCTGGCAGTGATAGTGTTTTGAATTCTATTGATTTGGGATCTATCGATGATACTGTGGTCAATGCTGATTTGAATCTCATTGAGTCTTCAAATGTTCTAAAGGACGAAAACACTTTCAATATTTTTATAATAAGCGATAATACTGGTAACAACCTTTTTGATGCTGTTTCATGTGAAATATTGGATAATTCCAGTTTTTCTAATGTTAAGATAAGCATTAGAAGTGGAAATCAGATAAATGCCATGTCTGAAGAGGAAATTTATGATCTTTTAGCATCTTGTGATGCATTTATCGGGCAATGGGTTAGTTCCAATGTTGATGCTGTATTAACAAGCATAATTGGAAAATATCCTACATTATCAGATAAAAAACTATTCCTCTTGCTGGAATCTCCTACTGGAAACATTAACTCTGGTTCCAGCTCATTAAATCTAATTAGGAATTGTACAATTAATTATGAAAAGATATTTTCAAGTTTCTCTAATGATGTTTTAGTGGACTATTATCAAAACACAAAAAGAGGAACTAATTTTGAAGAGGTTTTTGATTATATCGAAAATCATGGCAGTTCTTTTGGAGATGTCTTTAATAATTTAGTGTTGTATAAGGATATTAATGACAAAGGCAATCTAAAAAATGAGCTTTTATATATTCTTAACTTTTTAGGGCATGATTGTCAATATGAGGAGCCTAATTTCACTGGAGTGCAGGCATCAGGTATCTTTAGGGATAGGTGGTATTCATTAGATGAATATATTGAAACTTTCTTCAACCAATCCAATAACCGAACTATTGGTATTTTGGAAAGTAATATGTATATTCAATCACAGCAATTGGATTTGGTGAATAAGATCACTGATTCCTTAGAAGCAAAGGGGTACAATGTAATTCCTATCTATTGTCCTGCAGGTAATGCGGAACAATTGAATATCATGATAAGATATTGGACCAGTGCAGGCTCTAACATAACCGGCTTTTTGGACAATCCGGAAAAATTCGACATTAATGTGGATGCAATCATTTCAATGGTTGCTTATGGAGTAGGTGGAGAGAACTTTACCAATGCCACTCACTTCTTCGAAGATGCGGATGTTCCTGTTTTCAGAGCGGTTCACTCTGAATACATTACCAATTCACAGTGGGAACTTAGCCCTATTGGATTAAGCACTACCAAAAGCGATAAATGGTGGCATGTAACAATAGCCGAGTCTCAGGGTATTTTTGATGCTACATTCATTGGAGGGGCCGATTCTTACATTTCCAATAAAACTGGTGCCAATATAAACACTTTCGTTCCACAAATTGAAAATATTAATTTGCTTGTTGATAGAGTGGATGCATGGGTGGATTTACAGTACACTCCAAATATCGATAAGATGATTTCCATAGTGTATTACAATTACCCTCCTGGAAAACAGAATATCGGTGCAAGTTATTTGGATGCCATAACCAGTGTTTACAATATGCTTTTAACATTGAAGGAAGAGGGTTATAATCTAACCGATTTGCCAAACAATGTTTCTGAACTTGAAGATATGATGATCACTTGCGGTATAAATGTTGCTAATTGGGCTCCCGGTGAGGTAGAAAAATTGGCAAACCATTCAGGTGTCGCTCTTCTTCCAGTAGATGAATATATGGTTTGGTTTAATTCTTTAGATGATATAGTTAAATTGCAGGTTTCTGAAGGGCCTGTTGCTTACATTGGGGAAATGGTTAAGAAAGCAGTTTTGATTAACTTTACCCTTGAAGTGGATTCCATGTTAAGTCAATGGTATAGTGAGATTAAGGCATTGCTTCCGGAAAACCAATCCTATGCTGCAACTCAAGTCCTTGATAAAATTGTAAATGCCTTAAAAATGTATGGAAACACCTCTTCATCCAGTTATTATGATGAATTTTTAGCTTATTACGCAGAATTTAAAAGCTTAAATGTTTCAGGATTAAATGGTTGGGGAGAAGCGCCGGGAAATATAATGCTTGTCAATCGTGATGGTGTCGATTACTTTGTAATACCTGGGTTGACCTTTGGAAATGTGTTCATTGGTCCTGAACCTCAACGTGGTTGGGAAGCAGATATTGAAAACCTTTATCACTGTACTGCTGTTGCTCCAACACACCAATATCTGGCGGCATATTATTATATGCAAACAAGACATTCCAATGCTATGGTTTTTGTTGGAAGACATGCAACTCATGAGTGGCTGCCTGGAAAAGAGGTTCTTTTATCCTATAATGATTATGGATCTATTGTTGTAGGAAAGGTTCCTCAAGTGTATTTCTATATTACTGATGGTTTAGGTGAAGCTATCCAAGCTAAAAGGAGAGGATTTGCAGTATTGATTTCACATCTTGATTCTCCAAAATCCTTCACCCATTTATATGGAAACTTAACTGAGTTGGCTAACTTATTGGAGAGATATGATAATAACAGGAATAGTGATAATTTTGATGCTAATTTAGATTCAAACTTATCTAAGGAGATTAAAAAATTAATCATTGACAATAATTATCATCTCACTCTATGCATGAGCGAAAAGGAAATAAACGATTCAGATATGAGTGTTTTAAGTCCTAAATTAACAGCATTCTTAAAGGATACACAAAATACATTATATCCATTAGGACTTCATGCAATCGGTCAAAAATGGACAGATGATGATTTGGCAAACACTGTTTCAATTATTTCTTCACATGATTTTGAATTCAATGGAGAAAAGACCAATCTTCTAAACCAATTGTCTCAATATTATTATGGTTATAATTATTCCAACATATCCCCTTTAAAAAGGGAGTTTATTTTGAATAAATCTGCAGATATCTGCAAAGCCTTGATTTATTGGGATGTTGAGACTGTTTCTGCCACATTAGGCATTGATAGTCCTGAGTTTTTAGCGTCATTGACCATTTCAAAGAATTACATTGATTTGTATAATGTATGTGTGGATGATGAATTGGATTCCATGATTTCTGCATTGAATGGAAGGTATATTCATGTTAATATTGGTGGTGAAAGTGTAACTGTACCTCAAGTTCTTCCTACTGGTTCCAATATGTTCCAGGACCAATCATCTGAACTTCCAACTCAAGATGCTTGGAATTATGCTAAAACACTTACCTTATTGACTTTAGCGGATTTAAATGATACAACCGAAAAGATAATCATTGGTATTTGGTGTGTTGAAACTGCAAGGGATGATGGTGCTTTGGTTTCTACAGTTCTTTATTTATTAGGCATGAAACCGGTTTGGCATGACTCTTCCAGTGCAGGATATGATGAGGAAGGAATTCCAACCGGTAAGAAAGTTGAGGATATTCCAAATGTCATTGCGTTGGAGGATTTAACCCGTCCTGAAGGTTGGGCTAAAAAAAGAATAGATGTAACCGTTATTACAAGCGGTTTATTTAGAGACTTATACAGTTCTCAAGCTCGCCTAATCGATAATGCATTTAGATTGACTTTAGCTCGTTCATATAATACCATTGTAAAAAATCAAACCCTTATGAATGGCCCATATGGTTCTCAAATAAATGAATCCATTAGATCAATAATGAGAAGCATCAGTTTCAAAGGCCTTTCCAATGAGTCATTAGATGATAATTATGTTGCTAAGCATTGGCTTGAAGATTGCATATATTACTTGAGCTTAGGCTATAATTCCACAACTGCTGGGGAATATGCAATTACTCGTATTTTTGCACCTCCAAATGGGGATTATGGTGCAGGAATATCTAAATTGGTCTCTATGTCCTGGACTTGGAATGATACTGATGAGTTATCCGAGTTTTATATCGGTAGGATGGGTAATATGTATTCCAAATATTATTGGGGAGATACAAACCCAGTAGTATTTATGAGAGCATTATCTGATACAGATCACATTATCGTTAGTCGTAATACCAACCAGTATGGTGTTTTAGACAATGATGACTTCTTCGATTACTGGGAGGTCTCTCTATGACTGTAGAATACTTATCCAACAAAACACCTACAATGAATTTATTGATGTATGCAAACAAGGAGAGCGCATATGTTGCTTCCTTTGAACAGGTTTTCTATAATGAGCTTAATGCCAGATACTTAAACCCTAAGTGGATTGAAGGAATGATGAAAGAGGGCTACAGCGGTTCAAGATACATGTCCAATAAATTTATTTCTAATTTATGGGGATGGCAAGTGACAAGACCTTCTTCAGTTTCTCAGACTGTTTGGGATGATGTCTATAAAACCTATTATCAGGATAAATATGGTTTAGGTGTTAAGGAATGGTTAAAATCTGGAAATAATGCTTATTCCTTGATATCCATGAGTGGAACAATGTTGAACTCTGCTTATGAAGGATATTGGGATGCAGATGATGCAACCATTAGGGATATAGCAAATACTTGGGCTCAAGCAACTGTTGCAAATGGAGTGGCATGTTGTGATTGTAGCTGCGGTAATGTAGCTATGATGGAATGGGCAATTAAGTATGTTAATGCAGATTTACTTGCCAAATTATTGCCTACATTATACAATGCAACATTAAATCCTAAATTTTTGATGAATGCAACAGACTTGCCTTCAAATTCCTCAAATATTGATAGTCAAACTAGCAATAGCACTAAGTCTAACAGCACTGAAACCATTCAGACAAACAGCAGTTCCAATGCTGAAGCTCAAAGTGCTAGAGGAAACACAAATGTTCTGGGTTCCAGTTCCGGAGCTAGTGTTGGTATGGATTATGAAGGGCAAGCAGATTCAAGCAGTGATTCAAATGCAGGAACTCCCGACGCTAATGGTGAAGGCAAAGCTATGGAAGTTACTCAACATTCAAGCACTCCTGTAGCACCAAAAGATGTCAGCATGCCTATAGCAATTATTGCTTGTGTAATATGCTTGGTGATATTAATAGGATTTGGTTATTTCAGAAACAAAGATGATGATGACTATTATGATGATATGGATGATGATTTCGAATACAAATAATCTTCAATCATCTCCCAATATCGATTCGTAGTCTTAATTATCCCTTAAAAATAAAATTTTTTTATTTTTATTTTTTTATTTTATTTTTAGTTTCTATAAATGCTTAAATAATGATTATTTTGCTTATAATAAGCATAAGTCAAATAATGATTATTTATATTTAAAAAAAAATTGATTAAAAAGAATGAAAATTTGATAATTATATGGTTTTGTGGTGAGATTTATGGATACAATTAGTATGTTGTGGCAATTTGGAATTTTAGCTGCAGTGCTTGTTTTTGGCATAAAGCTAGGGCTTGCTGTTGGCTTGGCTAATCTGTCAAAAAAGTATTTGGCTACCGTTTGTGTAGGATATGGTGCGGGAGTATTGATACTTGCTGAAATTTCATCCCACTATGCAAATGAGATTACTGATTTGATTTACACTTATAATTCCCTTTTCTTTATTATTATGGCGGTAATAATGATTTTAGCAGGTATCTTTACCATAAGGGAATGGAAAGTCTTTGAAAAGAATACCACAGCCGCTACCTGTGCAGCGGTTATTGCTCCTTGCCCTTGCTGTTTTGGATCAATTGTTGTAAGTATATTATTGGTTGCTCCAACTGTAGGTTTAGGGGCCGTGGACTTAAGCAAATATGTTGCATTGGCATTGGTCTTGACAATTGTAGTTACTTACTTTGCTTCCAATGTATTTGTAAGATATGTGGATAAGCCTTATCCGATTGTTTTAGGAAACTTCATGTTTTTCCTAGGAATATATTTCCTATTGTCTGCATTGGTCATTCCGAACATTGCTGCAATAATGAACAAGTCAATGGGCTCAATAAGCATAGTTTCAATGGATAGTCTAATGGGTTCCATAATAGCATTGATTATTTTAATTGCTATTGGTATAGTCTTTTCAAGAAAGAGGAATATTTTAAGTTAATCTTTTATTTATTGATAGTTATCTTAATTTAAAGTTTTATATGATTCATTTTATTTTTAATTTGTTTGGTGATTGTAGATGGTAACAGTGATTCCAGGTAGTGATTTATTAACTTCAGCATTGAATGTTGTTTCTCAAAGTTTACAGATACCAGTAATAGTATTCTTATTATTATTTGCATTGTATGCTGTAATTACTGTCGGAGGCCTTATATCAGAGTATAGTTCTCGTAAGAAAGTGTCTGTCAGATTGATTAAGGATTTGATATTTTCAATTTCTCGCACTAAGGAGATTAGTGAAATTGAAGGCATAATTAAAAATGCCCAAATTCCTAAAAACCAAAAGAGAGTTTTAGTGAATATTGCAAGGTCCAGTGAATTGAAAAAAGATTCAAGAGAGGCTTTGGCAGAAAAGTTAATTGAAAATGAAGAGGATATAATTGAGAAAAAACTTCAAACAACTGATATCGTTACAAAAATTGGACCTACTTTAGGTTTAATGGGTACCTTGATTCCTATGGGTCCAGGGCTTGCTGCATTAGGCAGTGGGGATGTTACAACCTTATCCAATGCGATTATTGTAGCTTTTGATACTACAGTTGTTGGTATCGGTGCTGGAGCAGTTGCTTATGTTGTTTCTAAAATTAGGAGACGTTGGTATGAACAGTATCTATCTGATTTAGATGCTTTATCTAAAGCTGTATTGGATAGGTTAAATGAGTAAATTTTTTATAAAGGGTTGATGAATTTGGCACGACATAAGTCTGGCAAACGTTTGGATAAAGGAGAAGAAGAAGATCCGATGGCAGGTGCAGCAAATCTTGTCGATGCAATGTTGGTCATTGCGGTAGGGCTCCTTGTATTCTTAGTAATCTCTTGGAATATGCAAAGCATTGTTTTTAATGATGATTTAACTCAAGAGCAAAGGCAGCAAATGATGCAGGATATGCAACAGGTCACTGAATTGGATCAAGGTCAGGAATTGAATGAAACTCCCGATGTAAGCAATAGTTCTGGTAAAGGATATACTGAGATGGGAAAGGTTTATAGAGATTCCTCGACAGGTAAGCTGATAATGGTAGAGGATTGATTCTTTAATTTCCTTTCATTATCACAATCTTTTTTATTATTTTTTTATCTTTTTATCTTTTTATGATTATTTTATTTTCAGATTCTTATTTTTTACAGCTTTTAAATTTTAATTATTTATATTAGAAAATATAAATTATTGGTAATGGTAAGCCGAAGACAGCTGCTGGTTTTATAACTAGGGAAACTCCGCACATCATTATAGAACTGTAAAGTTGAAAGACTTATGCTGAGAAGTATGACTCTGGAGCAGACGGCCTTTGATGGATGACAATGATGCTTGACTGATGGACATTAAAGGAATCGGTGAAACGGCCAATCTACAGGATGCAAGAACAAATATGCTGATGACCGCTAAGGGAAGCAGAGTAGTTCGCTAAGATGAATGCTGTATAAAACAGAATGTGGGTTACTCTCGGCATACCATTACAATTACTATGGGTTAACCTAAAATTAAGACCTTAATATACTTATTTTTTTGATTTTGTAAAAAAAGATTAGGCTTAAAATCATAATATTAATTTTTACTTATAAAAAAATCTAATAAAATAAAATAAGCCTATAAAATTTTTCAGTCTCATTTTTTTGACATTTTAGAGTCAGATAAGATTTAAATAAAATAAGAAGATTATTTTTTAGCTATGATAACTGAAATAAAAGTATTGTCCTTTTTAAACATTTCAACACTTTTAAAACCTGCTTCAAGCAAATACTCTTCCAATTCATCAGGAGTGTGGAGATTTATTCCTTCAATATTATCTGCCAATTCTTCATCAGCAGGATTGGTTCCATCTATCCCATTAGCCATCATGAACTGTCCATTTGGTTTGAGGATTCTAAATACTTCCTTGAAACTTTCACCTAAGTCTGGCCAGAAAAAGATGGTTGAAAATGCTGTGGCCAAATCATAGGATTCATCTTCAATAGGCATATTGGCAACATTTGCTTGAATGACATTGCATCTTCCACTATCAACTGAATCTTGATTTCTTTTAATTGATTCTCTAACGGAAACATCAGAATAGTCAAGCCCATCTACATTTCCTTTAGTTGCTTTCAAGAATTTCTCAATATTTACGCCACCGCCGCAGCCAATATCTAATATGTTTGCATTTTCATTAAAATCAACACATTCAAATGCAAATTCAGAGATTTCTTGATGTTCTTCATTCATGCTTTCAATAACCTGAATTCCTTCCACGCCATGTGGTTTCATGTATTGGTCTGTTTTTTCTTCACTCATACATATTATTAATATTTTTTTTATATATATTTATTACGAATTAAAATGTTCTTTAAAAAATTATCCTATTTTAGTATAAATTTTTATAATTTCATCCTCTTAAAAAAAAATGCTTATTTAATATATTGGGCTAATTTTGTTTATTTTTTATAAAAACTCTCGAATATTTCTCATTTTCTTATTTTAAGATGCAAGTGAGCACTTACATGCGAAAATCTATATATGTTCTCCTTAATAAATTAATAATCTGATGATAAAATATAATTTACCTGTGAGGTAGAAAATGAGAAAAACTTTAATTACTAATGATTCATTTATTAAAAACTTATTTTTGTCCACATTAATCCTTTTATTGTTATTTAGCATTTCAACTGTAAATGCTGCAGATAATCAAATGGATGATGTGTTATGTAGTAGTAACTTAGAAACAGATGCAATGTCATTGGATAATGATCTTGAAAAAATTGATTCTATTTCCGATGTTGATTCTCAAGCAGTAAAAGCTGATTCCATTTCAAAGAATAATTTAAGATCTTCTACTGATGATATTGTTCAAGTCGATGATTCTAGACCTGGAAACTTTTCTACTTTAGAAAAGGAAATCAGTGATTGTAAAAAAAATGAGTTTAAATTAACAAGAGATTATGGCTATGATGATAGGGAACTTAATGATGAGATTATAGTCAATAAATCAAATTTTTTGATTGATGGTCAAGGCCATACTTTAAATGGGATTAGTCTTTCAGCATTCTTCAAAATTAATGGTGATAATGTAACCTTAAAAAACATTAATTTCATTAATGGACTTTCACTTGATGGTCCGGGTAAAATAAAAAACGGCACAGTAAATTTCAATGGTTCTGGTTGTGTATTGCAAAGCTGTAACTTCACAAATAATGCTGATCATTGTGGACTTGTAGTATGTTTTGAAGGATTTGGAATTGTTGATGCTTGTATTTTTAACCGTATTTTCGGATGTTATAGGGGAATATTGGAATTTAAGAAAGGAGGAATTGTTAATAGTTCAACATTTAAAAATAACGATGCAATGTTAGGGGGAACTATTTTAAGTCATTCAGACTTATATGTTGAAGATACTCATTTCGAAAACAATATTATTCGTGATTTTGAGTGCAATAATTCAGATATTTTTATGGTAAATCCTAATGATACTTTAACTATTATTCAAACTCCGTTTTACGACAATCCAAATGATTTTGCTGCTTTAAATAAATTGATTAATGAATGCAATGAAAATCCTATAGTTTTAGATAAGGATTATGTGTTCCGTCCAAGTTCTGATTTCATATATATAACTGGTGTTCCAATTGTTAAGGATTTTTTTGTAATTGATGGTGCTGGTCATTCCATTGATGGATGTAATTTAGCAAGATTATTTAATATTAAAGGAAAAACACCTATTTTAAAAAATATAGTCTTTAAAAATGGATTTTCAACTTCAAATGGTGGAGCTATTTTAGCTAAAGAAATTATATTAGAAAATTGCACATTTATGAATAACACTGGAGCACTTGGTGGAGCGGTTTTTGCTCAAAATGCTTTAATCAAAAACTGTAACTTCACAGATAATAACGCTACAGCTTGGGGAGGATCAGTTTCCATCAACAAAACCGCTACTATTAGGGGTTGTCATTTTGAAAATTCCTATGCTTCTCAACATGGTGGCGCTGTTTATGCTAAAGATTTAATAATGTCTGATTCACAGTTAGTTAATAATGAAGCATTTTTTGGCGGTGCAATAGATTCAGATTATGCTGATATAGATTCTTGTGTTTTGCTCAACAATAGGGCAGTGAATTCTGGTGGAGCAATTTATGTTCAATATAATGCAACATTAAATCACATAATTTGTGAAAATAACTTGGCTGCAATGTTTGGAGGTTCATTAAGAGTAATGGATACTGCAATAGTGAGCGGTAGTCATTTTTCAAATTCCACTTCAAATGATGATGGTGGAGCTATAAATGCTAAAAATGCAATGATTAGCGGTTGTACCTTTGATGATTGTATTTCCGGTTATGCTGGTGGAGCAGTATATTCCGCTAATGATGCTTTAATCGATGAGTGTACATTTGAAAATAATCATGCTGTAGTAGGTGGAGCATTATATTTAAATGGTACTTCTAAGGTCAAAAATAGCCATATTTATAATAATACTGCTACAGCATATGGTCGAGGTATTTACTTCAATGGAAATAAATACTTTAATATATTAAGAATAATTAATGGCACTGACTTTTTAGGAAATGTCGCTAATGAAGTAGGGGATTCAGTTTACACTAGGGGAAATTTAACTGTTGACAGTTCTAAATTCAATAATTCCTATACCTCTGAATCAATTCATGTCCAAAATGGCTGTGTTCTTTTTGTTCGACATTAGAGAATAAAGATTTTGCTAATGGGGATTTTAAAGGTCTCTTTAGCTATTTATAATTTAAAATGGTTTAAAAACTATTTTAAATTATCTCCTTTTTTATTATTTTTTTTTTTAAATAGTTAGAGCTATTTTTTCATTTTTTTATTTATTATACTCATTTACCTAATTTTGTTAGAGCTATTTTTTCATTTTTTTATTTATTATACTCATTTACCTAATTTTGTTAGAGCTATTTTTTCATTTTTTTATTTATTATACTCATTTGCCTAATTTTTGACATGTGTGATAAGTCTATTCAGTATTCAAATTGTTCCAAATGTTAATTATCTTATCTGCAGTGTATTCTATTTCTTCTTTTGTATGGGTGGCCATTATTGTTAGTCTTAATCTGCTTTGGCCTTTTGGAACTGATGGTGGTCTTATAGCTGAAACTAAAATTCCTTCTTTTTCCAATTCCTTAGAAAATCTGTTAGCTAAATCTGCTGAACCTATGATTATAGGGATAATTGGTGTTTCCCCTTCCACAATATTTAATCCTGCATTGCTAAGAAGCTTTCTCATAAGTTTTGTATTCTCATTTAAATTGTTAAGATATTCTTCGTTGTTGTCTTTTAATAGGATTAAAGCCTTATTTGCACTAGCTATGGTAGCTGGAGAAAGTGCTGTAGAGAAAATAAATGGTCGGGATTTGTTTATAAGGTAATCTATATAGACTTTCTTTCCACATACAAAACCGCCTTCAGATGCAAGTGCTTTGCTTAGTGTGCCTATTTGCAGATCTACGAATTCACTTAAGTCTTTTCCGGTTTTATCCTTAAAGTATTCCACTGTTCCCTTTCCAGTTTTTCCAATGACTCCAGTTGCATGTGCATCATCAATTATGAGGCAACAGTTGTATTTATTGGCTATTTCTACAAGTTCTGGAAGTGGAGCAATATCCCCATCCATGCTGAAGACTCCATCTGTAACTATGAAGAAATTGGATTCTGGATTTGCTTTAAGCTCTTTTTTTATAAGATTCTCTAAATCAGAAGTGTCTTTATGCTTATAGATTCTAACACTTGCTTTTGATATTTTAGTTCCATCGATTATGCTTGCATGATTTAATTGGTCTGAGAATATTACATCATTTTCTTTTGTAATAGCATAAATGACTCCTAAGTTAGCCATATATCCAGTATTAAAAATAAGTGTTGATTCTGTGTTTTTAAACTCAGAGAGATTATTTTCAAGTTCTCTTGCTTCAAAAGAAGCACCTGTAGTCAGTCTTGAACCTGTTGAACTTGTTCCGAAATCATTAGCCTCTTTAGATGCTTTTATAACCTCTGGGTGGTGAGTAAGTCCTAAATAGTTATTGGTTCCAAAAACAAGAAACTCTTTGCCATTCTTATCTATGGCTTTAGTGGAGCTAATGAATCTTAAATCATCTATTGTTCTGTTTAGATTATTATTTTTAAGTTCCTCTAGTTCCTCTTTTAACTTATTTTCAAGATTTAGGTTCATTTTATCTCTCTTTGATATTAACTTTTTTTACTTTATTAGTTTCTTATTTTCTTATTTTTTTATTTCTTCTTTTCTGTTATTTTATGATTTTAGTTTCTATTGCCCTATTCGATTAGCACAATTTGCTTTTCTAAATAATCTATCAAATCATTTAATGTGTAATCATCATTCAATTGGTTTCTGTCAACGAAGAAAACTCTCCCTCCTATAGGATTTCCCTTATCCTTTAGGATTGGAATACGTTCATAATTATCTTTTGTTCCTACATATCCAATGACATAACTGGGATCATCTGACCAGCATAGTTCTGCTACAATTCCCTTGCAGCTGGCTATTTTTGATGCAAGAATCAAAGCCTCTTCAAGATGCAGTCCTTCCCTTCCATCCTTTTTCAATGATTCCTTATATTTTGCAATGTCTGCACTAGCTATTCCAGTGACTCTGACTCCTCTAATTCCTCTCTTGTCGATTCTTTCTCCATTGTCCTTGTCAAAAAGCATTGCTCCATGTATGCTGTCATCAAGGTCCAATAGGGTTTGAATGGCCTTATTGGCAGATTTTTCACTGACTGAGTTTTCCTCTAATATTTTTTTGGCAAGATCTAATCCTTCCTCTTTTGAATTGACTTGATGCTGTTTTATGTTTAATCTTTTTCTGTAGATGATGTCATCTTCATCTATTTTCTCTATCTTAAAGTTTAGAAAGTCTGGCTTTCCTCGCTCATGAGTGATTGCCCTTCTATAGACATTTATCAATTCCTCTTCAATTTCATCTTCCCTTAAAATACGTTCTGCTCCTGAGATATGTTTTCCTCCTTCTTCATGAGGTCCTCCTTTTGAACATCGCATTTTTATACTGTACATCATATAATCTTGCCTATTTAATTTTTACTATACTTTATTTGTTTTTTATAATTATTAATATTTGACATGGAAATTTCAATTTGATAATTATTGGTATTTTTCGGGAATTTTCAATTTTATAATTATTGAAATCTGACATGGAAATTTTCAATTTTGTCAAGATGATTTTTCACTAAAAATTTTCGTTTAACTTAATTGATTTAAGATATATTTAAAATGATGTTTTCCTTAGTAAACTATATTTTAATTATATATAACTATTATTAAATAGAATTAATTTTTAACTTATGTCTTTTAAACCAACAGTATCTACATAGGAAGATATAAATTTATAATTTTAGTGAAATTTTATAAAAATAGTTTTTCATTTAAAAGTTTAAAAATTTGAAAAAATTGAATTAAGAAATTTTTATTAAATAAATTGGAAAATATAAAATTGAATTAAAAATTAAAAAAATAGGATAAGATGAATTAAGAAATTTTAATTAAGAAATTGGAATAAATAAAATTGAATTAAAAAGTAAAAAAATAGAATAAGATGTTTAAGCAATAAACATCTAAAATGTATAGTTAAATATTATTGACTAAGGATTGTTTATAGCATCTTTTACCTTGTCAAATATTCCCTTTTTGTAGACTTTTATTTCGTCTCCACTTATTTCTCCAAATTGGATCAAGAGTTTTTTCTGTTCTTTAGAGAGTTTTTGTGGAACAACAACTGTAACGTTTACATAAAGGTTTCCTTTTCCTGCACGTCTCATATATGGCATACCTTGGTCTCTTAATCTGAATGTGGTTCCGCTTTGAGTTCCTGCAGGGATTTTAAGTTCAACTTCTCCATTGATGGTTGGAATGTCTACAGTATCTCCTAAACTTGCTTGGACAAAGCTTATTTGCTTTTCGTAGTAGAGGTTAGCCCCATCTCTTTCAAAGTAATCGTGTCTTTTGATGTGGACTTCTACATAGATGTCTCCAGTTCCTCCGCCAACATCTCCAACGTTTCCTTCGCCAGATACTCTTAAACGGTTTCCGCTTTCAACACCTGCGGGGATTTTAATGTTAAGGGTTTTGCTTTCCTTAACTGTTCCTCTGCCTCTACAGTTGTGACATGACTCTTTGATGATTTTACCGGTACCATTACATTCTCCACATTGGACAACATTCATGACTTGTCCAAATAGGCTTTGTCTGATTTGCTTTCTTTGACCGGTACCGCCACAAACTGGACAGGTTTCCACATCACTTCCAGGTTCTGCTTTAGAACCGTTACAGACTGGGCAGAATACATCGTGTCTAATTGTAATTTCCTTGTCAGCACCATTTGCAGCTTCCTCTAAAGTGATTTGAACTTCGGTGTAAATGTCGCTGCCTCTTCTTGGACCTCCTCTGGATCTGGTTCTTCCGCTTCCAAATCCAAACAAGTCGAAGATGTCTTCTATTCCGCCTCCGCCGAATCCTTGGAAGATGTCTTCAAAGTTTACATTTCTAAAGATGTCTTCGTTAGAGAAGCCTTCCATACCTGCATGACCAAATTGATCATATCTTTGCCTTTTCTCTTCATCAGATAAAACAGCATAAGCTTCACTGATTTCCTTGAATTTTTCAGTAGCTTCTTCCTTTTTATCCTCTTCCACTACGTCAGGATGGTATTTTCTAGCTAATTTACGATAAGCCTTTTTGATTTCTTTCTCATCAGCGGTTTTGTCCACTCCGAGAACTTCATAATAGTCACGCTTCTCTGCCATTTTGTCACCTATAAAAATTAATTGATAATTGATTATTTAATATTATTTAGTATGATTTTCTTTAAATTGATTTTTTAAATAATTCCAGTTTTTTTTTCAAATATTTTTTGGAATTTTTAAATGAATTACATATTTAATTTAAATATTAAATTTTAAAAATAGTTTTTTTAACTATTAATTAAAATTTAATCAAATTATCCAAATTTTCTTGATAAAAAATAATTTAATTAAATTTTAGCCAATAATCATTAAATAAATTAGTTGTTACTAAACTTATTATTAGTTTTTATTAGTATTTATAGTTAATTTATTTATTGCTATTAATTTCAATTTTTAATTTTTATTTTTATTTTTATTTTTATTAAATTTTATATAATAAACTGAATCTTTATTTTTATTTTTATTAAATTTTATATAATAAACTGAATCCTTTAGACATTGAAATGGTTTTAAGTGGCTAAGAATATTTAAGGAGGAATGTCTAAAAGAATTCAATTTATTATTTTTGAGAGGTTATCAAATAAATATAATCAAGATTTTGATTATTTATATCTTCTAAATAACCGTGATTTGAATTTTATTTGTTTTTTATAATTTTTATTATATTCGATAGAAAATAATAAAAGTATAAAATAGATTAAAATAATTAATCTATTTTTAATCTAAATTTATTTTTTCTCTTCGAATTCAGCATCAATGGTGCCGTCATCGTCATCTTGTTGGCCTGCTCCAGCATTAGGGTCAGCACCTGCTCCTCCAGCTGCACCTTGTGCTGCTTGTTGAGCTGCTGCAGCTTCTTGGTAGATTCTAGCACCGATGTCTTGAACCACTTTAGTAAGTTCATCGGTCTTTTCCTTGATTGCTGGAATGTCTTCACCGCTGATTAATTCACGGAGTTCAGCCACTAATTTTTCAATGTTAGCTCTTTCGTCATCAGAGACTTTGTCTTTGATTTCATCTTCATTGATGGTTTTTTCTGCAGTGTAGATCATGGAATCTGCATTGTTTCTTACTTCAATCTCTTCTTGTTTCTTCTTGTCTGCTTCAGCATTCATTTCTGCTTCCTTAACAGCTTTTTCAATTTCTTCATCAGTTAATTTGGTTGAAGAAGTGATAGTGATTGATTGTTCTTTGCCGGTTCCTTTGTCTTGTGCAGTTACGTTGATAATACCATTTGCGTCAATATCGAAGGTTACTTCAATTTGAGGCATTCCTCTTGGTGCAGGAGGTATTCCCACTAATTGGAATCTTCCAAGAGTGGTGTTGTCTGCTGCCATTTTTCTTTCACCTTGAACTACGTGAATGTCTACGGAAGGTTGGTTGTCAGCTGCAGTTGAGAAGATTTGAGATTTTTTAGCTGGAATTGTAGTGTTTCTTTCAATAAGGGTAGTGGATACTCCACCTAATGTTTCAATACCTAAGGATAATGGGGTAACGTCTAAGAGAACTAAGTCTTTGATTTCTCCAGCGAGTACTCCTCCTTGGATAGCTGCACCCATTGCTACACATTCCATTGGGTCAATTCCTCTTTCTACAGGTTTTCCAATGAAGTTTTCTACGAATTTTTGTACGATTGGCATTCTGGTAGGTCCACCAACAAGGATGATTTTGTTAATGTCATTTTTGGTCATTTTTGCATCGTCTAATGCTTGTTTAATAGGTTGACCACATTTGTTTACGATAGGATCTACTAATTCCTCTAATTTTGCTCTGGTTAAGTTGTTAATGAGGTTGTGAGGTTTGCCATCTGAACCCATGCAAATGAATGGTAAGTTTACTTCACTTGTTAAGGTGGTGGATAATTCGATTTTTGCCTTTTCAGCAGCTTCTCTTAATCTTTGAACTGCTTGGTCATCATTCATTAAGTCAATGCCGGTTTCAGCTTTGAATTCAGATGCTAAGTAATTCATGATTGCATTGTCCATGTCGGTACCACCAAGTTGGGTGTCACCGCTGGTGGATTGTACTTCAAATACTCCTCCACCAAATTCCATAATGGTTACGTCTAATGTACCTCCACCTAAATCGAATACTAAAATGTTTACGTCATCTTCGTCATCTTGTTTGTCGATACCGTAAGCTAAACTTGCTGCAGTAGGTTCGTTTACAAGTCTTACTACATCAAGACCAGCAATGGTTCCTGCATCTTTGGTTGCAGTTCTTTGGTTGTCGTCAAAGTAAGCAGGTACAGTAATAACTGCTTTTTCAATAGGTTCTCCTAAAAATGATTCTGCATCTTTTTTAATTTTTTGCAAGATTTTTGCAGAGATCTCTTGTGGAGTGTATTGTTTTCCTTGGATAGTTACTTTGTAATCAGTACCCATTTTTCTTTTGATTGCACTAATGGTGTTTTCAGGGTTTGTTACAGCTTGTCTTCTTGCTGGTTCACCGACTAATTGTTGACCATCTTCAGTAAATGCTACATAACTTGGAAATGCTTTACCATATTGGCTTGCACCTTCTGCACTAGGGATTACGGTAGGTTTACCACCGACAAGTACAGATGCTGCAGAGTTACTAGTACCTAAGTCAATTCCAATAATTTTTTCTTTTTTAGTATCAGACATAATTTTCACCTTTACAAGTTTTTTTTATTTATAAAATTTATTTTGATTTTTTTATTATTTTCAAACATTTGTTTTTTTTTTTAAATATTTGAAAAGATATTTTAAAAAATTATTTTATTCAATAATTTAATTTTAATAATTTTATGAATATGATTTATTCTTTTTTAGCTTTTTTGCAAACTCTAACTTTAGAGTATTTGATAACTTTATCCTTTAATGTGTATCCTTTCATGAGTTCATCAACGATTTCGTTGTTTTCATGATCCGGACTGTCTACAGTAAGCAAAGCTTCATGCTTGAATGGGTCGAACTTTTCCCCAACTGCAGGAATTTCTTCCACACCTTCTTTTTCTAAAGTGTTTTTCATCTTTTGATAAATTAGTTCTAAACCTTCTCTAAGTTCTTCTTCATTGGTAGAGTTTTCAAGAGCCCTTTCCATATCCTCGTAAACATCTAAGAATTTAACGATAAGACCTTCATTTGCAAATTTTATCAAGTCTTGCTTTTGCTTGTCGTTTTGTTTTCTGAAATTATCAAAGTCTGCTTGAAGTCTTTGGATATGTGATTTAAGCTCTATGATTTCTTCATCTTTCCTCTCAAGGTCTTTGTTTAATTTAGCTAATTCATCATCTTCAGATTCTTCTTCCTGTGAAGTCTCTTCTTCAGATTCAGAAGGATTTTCATTTTCTTCGACTTTGGATTGATCTTCTTCTTTGATATCCAAGTCTTCTCCTTTTTCTTTTTTATCTTTCTTAGCCATCTATTCACCTTTTATGAATTATCATAAAGTATTATAATGAAAGAGAAAGAGAGCGATAAGCTCTTTAATGTATTGACTTTAATCAAAGAAGTTTAGATTTTAGGAATTCTATTATATGGGTTAATAGAAAACAGTGTTTTATGTTTTTTTAGATTAGGGCATTATTAAATCTAAAAATTTTGTTTATAGTGTGATTTTTAAAGAGGATTTGAATTTCTTTGATTGTGTTTATCCAATTAGTTATTGTTTTAGAATTTTATAGGTTTCCATCAATAACTTTTTGATTTAGGTCATTTATTAAGATTGATTTGATTTTTTGATTTGTTTCAAGTCTTTTTTAAATAAATAACCTTGGGATTGAGATTTTATTTTGTCAATTTTATTAAAGTAACAAAATGTTATCTTTCTCTATAATTATTATAGTAACAAAATGTTATATAAAGATTTCGGTTTTTAGTAACAAAAAGTTAATATAATACTTATGACTTATATTCTATTGTAGAGAATTTTATGAAATTTTTCATTTTCATGATGAAAAATTGCAATAAAATACTGAATTAGTAACAAAATAATAATAAAAACAATAATAATAAACATTTATATTATTATAATTATATTCTATTTACAAAAATTATGGAGGTCAAAAATATGGAACAAAACCAAAATCAGCATGATGGTGTTGATATGGAAGCAATCCTTGATGTGATGGGATGCAAGACAAGACGTGACATCATGGATCTTTTAAGAGAAGAGCCAAGGTTTGTCAGTGAAATATCTCAAGAGCTCCAAATCGGCCAAAAAGCTATCATTGAACATTTAAGAGCTATGGAAGATGTAGGAATTTTAAAATCTTCAACAAAAAAAGTGGTTAGAGGCCGTCCACGTAAGTATTATGATATGCCTAATGATGTGAATGTGCATATTACAATTACCAAACAATCATTTAATGTGGCTATTTCTAAAGATATGCTAAATCCGCAAAATGATATTTTGCAATTGCCTTCTGGTGATGAATGGTCTAAGTTATTGGTTATTGAAAAGAGAATAGATCAAGGACATACAGAAGCTATTGAAGAATTAAAGGCTCAAATACGTTTATATGACAACTTAAAGGAAAGAGCAGAATATATTTTGGAAAGAACTTATAATAAATATTAAACATTTAATATTTCTATGAATTAATTTAATTAATTTATATCTATTAATTCTTAGATAAAATTCTTAGATAAAATTATTAGTATATATTATATAATATATTAAATATTTTTTATTATGTTCTCTTTTCTTTTTTTATTATTTTTTTTAATTTTTACTTATCATTTTTTAAAAGCAATTATTTTTTTATATATTTTTTCGGAGTAGGTAATTATGGAAGATTTTTTACAATTGGCAGAAGAGAGATATTCAGTCAGACATTTCTCTTCAAAGGAAATTGAAAGTGAAAAACTAGATAAGATATTGAGAGCTGCTCAAATTGCACCAACTGCTGCTAATTTCCAACCTCAAAGGATTTTTGTCTTGAAAAGTGATGAAGTATTGGAAAAAGCTAAATCAGTCACTCCATATTGCTTCAATGCACCTGTAGTTTTACTTATTTGCTATGATAAGGATGTTTCATGGAAAGCAGTTGACGGACATGATTCTGGTATAGTTGATGCAAGCATAGCTACAACTCAAATGATGCTTGAAGCATGGGATTAGGTATTGGCTCTGTATGGGTAAGGGGCTATGATAAAAGAGTATTAGATGAGGTATTTGATTTGCCTTCCAATTTAGAATCAGTAGCTCTTCTTCCTATAGGATACCTTTCAGAAAAAGCAAGGCCTGCCCCTCTTCATTCAAGGAAATATCCTATTGAACATTTTGTTAAAGAGCTTTAAAAATAATTTTTAATTTTTCTATAATTTTTTCTTTTTTTGAAATTTTTTTGTTCTTTCCTTTTTGACTTTTTTCTTTTTTTTAGTGTTTGTATTCTTATTTTTTATCTTTTTTAGGATTTGTTTTTGTTCTTTGTTTTTTTTTCTTTTTAGAAATTGTTTTTGTTCTTTGTTTTTTACCAATATTAGAAGTTTTATTTAATATTATAGGAGGATTTTATAAATTTTTTAAATTGATTCCAGCAACAATAGCCTGTCCTAAGGATACTGATCCATCTCCTGGACATGAGTTGATATGTTGTACAAATTCAAATCCTTCTTTTTCCACATATTCTTTAATATGTGATGTTATTGCTTCGTTATAGAACACTCCGCCAGTTGCACCAATGGTTTTGATTCCCTTTTCCTTTGCAGATTCCACTGCAAGCTTTGCAAGTCCAATGCTAACTGCCTTTTGCCCTGCAACTGCAATCTTATGAAGGTCTTCTCCCTCTTGAATCTTATCAACGATGTATCTTAGTATTGCTGTTGTATCAAGGACCTTCCTTATTCCCTTTTCGTCTTCATATTCCTTAATGATTATTGGGAAATCATCTAAGCTGTCATCTCCCTTATAATCAAAGGCATAGGATTCCAATTTCATGGATGCTTCTCCTTCATAAGTCCTTTTATCACAGATGTGCAAAGCTGTTGAAACAGAATCAAGAACTCTTCCAGTACTGGTGTTTATGCCAACATTGAGATTGGTTTCCATTTGCTTAAATAGGCTTCTTATTTCAATTTCAACATGTTGGAATGAATCGATGTAACCATTATTAAGCAGTTCCTTTATGTAGTCTTCGCTGTATTTTTCTTGTTCATATTCGCTGTTTGGATTAGCAAGTATGGATGCCATCATTCTAACGGGGAATTTTGTGCATAAGTCTCCTCCAGGCATTTTTTGAGGCATTAATGAGGCTATTCTTTCATAATCCTTAATGTCTGTGAATAATATTTCTCCGCCCCAAGAGTTGCCGTCACCGCCGTATCCAACTCCATCAGTTGCTATAATGATCATTTCATTGTTTTCATTATTTTCAATATGGTCATTCAAAAGGGAAATTCCATGGGCATGATGATGTTGAACTGGAATTAGTGGACAGTCATATTTTTCAGCATATTCCTTTGCAAGCTTTGTAGTAAAGAACTGTGGGTGCAAATCGCATGCAATTGCATCGAAATCCTCTGTTTTTGTAATCCTCATCATAAGCTCGATTGCTTCCTGCAGGAATTCATATGTTCTATACTTGTTTGTATTTCCAATATGCTGTGATACATATGCCTTAGAGTTCTTTAGGATTGTAAATGTAACATCAAGTTCAGGTCCAAGTGCAAGAATATTGAGATTGTCAAATTCAGGATTTAGGTGGGTATATTTTCCTTTCAAGTCATAAGGCTCTGGAGTGTATCCTCTTGACCTTCTTATGAATGCAAGTTCGTTGTTTCTGAATCTTGCTACAGAATCATCACACCTGTTCAATATTCTTCTGTTGTGGATAAGGTAATAGTCAGCTATTGTATCGAGGTTCTTGAGTATTTCCTCATTTGTAATCATCATAGGCTCTCCTGGAACGTTAGCAGAAGTCATGATGTAGGCAGGAGTCTCTGTATGATTGAATAATAGATGATGCAATGGAGCATATGGCAACATCACTCCAATATTATGAAGTCCTGGTGAAACTGATTTTGCAAAATCATAGCTTTCACTCTTTTTTAAGATGACAATAGGTCTTTCTTTTGATAATAGTGTTTTCTCCTCCATTTCTGAAACCATTGCATATTCCTTCACTGTTTCAATGTCTGGGCTCATTACAGCAAATGCCTGATTTTTTCTACCTAAACGTTCTCTTAGGAGATTTACACTATCTTCAAGCATAACATTGGCAACAAGGTGTGTTCCTCCGATTCCCTTTATTGCAAATATCTTTCCTTCATCAATAAGCTTTGCAGTATCTGCCAATGGGTCTTCAGAGTCTATTTTCACAGGAGTTTTATTGTCATTTCTATATAATTCCAAGGATGGTCCGCAGACTTCACAACAGCTTGCTTCTGCATGATAACGTCTATCCAATGGATTTTTATATTCTATTTCACATTCTGGGCATAATGGAAAGTCATCCATAGTGGTTTTGTCTCTGTCATATGGAACATTTTCAATAACTGTAAAACGTGGTCCACAATCTGTACATGCATTGAATGGATAGTTGTATCTTCTATTGTTTGGATCGTTTATCTCTTCCAAGCACTTATCACAGATGGCAAGGTCTGGTGGAATTACTGAAGTTCCAGAGAAGCTGTCTGAACTTTCCTTAATTGTAAAATCAACATATTTTTCTTCATCTTCAAGTTCTTCAGTTTCCAAATTGTTTATTTTAGCTATTGGGGGAAGCTCATTTTGGAGTTTATTTATGAAATTGCTTATCTGGTCAGATGAACCTTGGATTATAATTTCAACTACATTTCCCAAGTTTCTGACATAACCTACCAATTCCAATTCAGTAGCTATTCTATACACGAAGGGTCTGAATCCTACTCCTTGTACAATCCCTTCTACCAATACTTTTTTTGTTTCCACAGTGCCACCATCTAAAATAAATAATATTTTTTTATTTAATCATTGATTGTAATTTGTTATGCTTATTTAATCATTGCTTATAATTTATTATGCTCTTATTTAATCATTGATTGTAATTTGTTATGCTCTTTTATATCATTGCTTTTATTTGTTGATATCTCTTTTAAATAAGCAATAATTAATATTTCATAATCAATATAATAATTATATATTATAGTAAATATAAATCTTTTATAATATAATGTTTTGTTTTATGTGATAAAAAATTATTATTGGATTCCAATTAAATTTTATAATGTTTGTGATAAAATGAAGGAAATTCTTAAATGTCTTGCTGAAGGCAAAATTTCAATTGATGAATGTGAAACTCTTTTAAAAGCTGAAAATATTCGCAAGTTAGATGATGTGGCTCAAATTGACACTTCTCGAAAGGATAGGACTGGATTTCCAGAAGCTATTTTGGCAGACAGCAAGGACTATGATGATTTATTGACAATTTTAAAAAGATTTTTTGAAAAGGCAGAATCTAATGGTTCTATTGAATTGAAAAACAATATTATAATTACAAGGCTGTCTAAAGAAAGGCATGAATTATTAGAAAAAGATTTGGCTTATTTAAAGGATGATGGAATTAAATTTGATTACAATAAAAGGGCTAAGATCTTAATAATCTATAAGGATTCTTTAGTTGATTATAATCAGGAATATGCTAAAGTGGGGATTTTAACTGCAGGCACTTCAGATATTGCAATTGCTGAAGAGGCAAAAATCATTGTTGAACAGGGAGGTTGTGAAGCCATCACTTCCTATGATATCGGCGTTGCTGGAATTCATAGATTATTCCCACAAATTGCATATATGGTTGAAGAGGATGTTTGTGCATTTATTGTATGTGCAGGAATGGAAGGGGCATTGCCTTCTGTTGTAGCAGGTTTGGTGGATGTTCCTGTGATTGCGGTTCCAACATCTGTAGGTTATGGCGTTGGTGCAGATGGCAAGGTAGCATTGTATTCAATGTTACAGTCTTGTGCTCCTGGATTGTCTGTAGTCAATATTGATAATGGATTTGGTGCAGGTGTCTATGCCTTAACCATTGCTAAAAACATTGCAAAGAGAGTAAGACTTTCTAAGGAATAACTTTTTTTTTAATTGATTTTTAGTTATATTTTGGTGTTTATATTGATTTTTAGAGATTTCAATCCGGAAATTCATGATGTCTATAAGGTAGCTGAACTGATTTATGATGTTGATTTTAGGACATTTAAGCATGTTTTTAAATCAAAGAAAGAGGGTGTTGAAGCTATTAAAAATAGATTAGTCTTAATTGACTTCGATGAGGATAATGAAGTGCATGAAAATGAATTGTTCTATGTTTTCTTTGATGATGAAGATAAAGATGAAAAAGAAATAATTGGAATGTTCAATGGTGGGAAAGGAGTGCGCCATTCCAATTTTGAAGATATTAAAAAACAGTTTAGAAATCTCAAGTTCTCTGATGCCTTAGGGCTTTCAAAAGTTTCCTTTATGGATAATTTTGTATTGGTGGATGTTCAAGAGGATGATTTTTACATCGCTGAACTGGCTATTTACTCTAATCAAAGAGGAAAAGGGTATGGAAATGAGGCTTTAGATCAATTAATTCAATTAGCAAGGGAGTTGGATTGTAAAAGAGTGGTTTTGGATGCTGACTTTAGAAATGATGGTGCATATAGGTTGTACAGTTCTAAAGGATTTAAAGTCTTTAATAAAAAGGCCTTTGGTCTTCCAGGTAAGAAAAGAGGAATGCGCAATATGGAATTGCTGTTAAAATAGTAGTATTCTTTTAATTTTTTAATTTCTATTTTTTTATTATTTTAATTATTTTAATAAATTTTAATTATTTTTATAAATTTTAATTATTTTTATAAATATTAATTATTTTAATTAGATTATTTATTTTAATTATTTTTATAAATATTAATTATTTTAATTAGATTATTTATTTTAATTATTTTTTATTATTTTTTAAATTTTTATTCCTATATCTTTTCTTATTTTTTCATTTCTTATTCATGGATTTCATTTTAAAATTTTATTCGTAACTAATAAAACTAATTATTCATTCAATAAAAAAAAGAAGAAGCTATTTTCTTCTTCTTTCAAATTCTTCGAGGATTTCATCGAATTCAACTCCTTTATATACTAAAAGGAGCAATGTATGAAATATTAAATCAACAGATTCATATACTAAGTTTTCATCATTCTTAGAAGCGATAAGGGTTTCTCCACATTCTTCAGCTATTTTTTCAAGGATTTTATCCTCTGCTTTTTTATCGCTGTCTTGCATGATTTTAGAAGTGTATGAGTCTATTGGTGAGTCTCTACGGCTTTCTAATACTTCATAAACCTCTCTTATAATATTATCATTTGCCATTAGTTCACTTCCATCAGTTTTGCTTAAATATTTCTTTCATTCAATTAGGATAATTGGATTTAATGATTGTTTCGCTGTGCATTTTTAATGGTTTCAGTGATGGCGATTAAAGGATGTTGATCATCATCAATAATGGTAATGTCATTAAATGATTTTAATCCTTGTCTTTCAGCGGTTTTTTCCATACCTAATTTAATGTCCTTATTGAAGTCGACAACATAGGAATCAATTTTTTCCAATCCTAATTTTACAGAAGCGACTGCTCTATGATGTCCATCTACTAAAATATATCTTTCTCCAGTTTTAACAACGATGGTAGGTTCTGCCAATCCTTTTTCAAGTTCGTAAGTTCTTCCTTGCAATTCATCAGCATAAACTCTGTCTTGTGTAGGTCTGATTTTTTCTACAGGAACTTCTTCCCTTGTTAAAGTGGTTTTAACGTCATAGAGTTTTTCCATAGTTTCCTTAAATGCATTGACTTTAGTTGGGGTTGACCTTTCTATGTGTGAACGAACAATATCAGTATTGGTCATAATTCCTTTTACATGCTTTTCCTTATTTACAACTGGAAGTCTTGAAATTCCATGTCTAAACATTACTCTTGCAGCATCGCTAATGTGCATGTCTTCTCTTGCAACGATTACATCTTTTGACATTATTCCGCTTACAATTTCAGTTTCCCATTCCTTTAGCAATAAGTCGTAAGCAGTAACAATCCCAACAATTTTTCCTTCTTCATCTACTACAGGATAACCGTCGTGCTTTGTTTTTTTCATTAAAGCGATAACATCTTTGTTGAGAGTATAATACTGTACAGTGAATACATTTTTAGTCATGTAATCTCTTACAGTTGCTTTTGCCTCTTCCATATTATTCCTCCCATACAATGATTTTAAAATAATAAGTTTAAAAGTAATTTGAATAATCGAATATTTAATATTCAATTATTCTTAAGTTTTCTAATCTTTTTGCTTTTGAAGATGAATTGATTATTCTTCAAGCAATTCTTTTAATATTTTTACAGTTTCTCTTGGATCAGCTTTTTCTTTAGTCAATCTCATTACTTGACCCATTAAGAAGTTTAATGAAGCCTTTTCACCATTGTGATAATCTTCTACAGCTTTAGGGTTTTCTTCAACTGCTTGTTTTGCTGCAGCTTTAACTTCATCATCTTTAACAACACCAATTAAGCCAAGCTCTTCAGCAATTTGCTTTGGAGTTTGCTTGTTGTTTGGCATTTGTTCAATGATTCTTTGACCTGCTTTAGTGGTGATTTCCTTATTTTCAAGCATAGTGAAGAGTTCAATCAAGTCTTCTGCTACAATTCCACTGTCTGCAAAGTCAAGCTTATTGTAGGTCAATACCCTTTTAAGTTCATCTCTCATCCATTTTGCTGCAAATTTAGGGTCTACTTCTTTAGCAACTTCTTCATAGCATTGAGCTAAGTCAAGTTCAGAGGTGAGGACTTTTGCAGATTCCTCATCTATGCCATAGTCATCAACAAATCTTTTAACCTTGTTGTGTGGCGCTTCAGGCATAACTTCAAGAACATTATTGATTTGGTCATCGCTGATTTTCATTGGAGGCAAGTCAGGATCTGGGATGAATCTGTAGTCATCTGCATTTTCCTTATCCCTCATTGAAACGGTGATCATTTGTGATTCTAAGTAAGCTCTGGTTTCTTGTTTGACTTCATGTCCTCTTTTCAAGAGATTTTTTTGTCTGATTACTTCAAAGTTCAATGCTTTGTATGCACCTTTGATGGAGTTGATGTTTTTCATTTCCACTCTGTTTCCACCATTGATGGAAACGTTTACATCTGCTCTCATGGTACCTTCTCCACGAGCTCCTCCACTGTATTCCAATACTCTGATAAGTTCTTTCAAGAAGTTACGTGCTTCTTCAGGTGAGTGCATATCAGGTTCAGTAACAATCTCAATAAGTGGGATTCCAGAACGGTTAAAGTCTACAATACCTCTGTCCGGTTTGTATTGTCCAGGGTCCTCTTCCATGTGAATTTCTCTGATTCTTACACCATTCAATTCTCCTTCATAACCTATTGGCACAGAGGTTTTCTGATATCCGCAAGGTAAATCTGGATAATCATAGTGTTTTCTCATGAAATAAGTAAAGTTTTTATCGATTTTACAGTTAAGCATTAATGAAATCATTAAAGCGTTTTCAATTGCCTTTTCATTTGTAGGAAATGGTTTAGCACCTGGTTGGTTTAAGCAAACTGGACATACATTTGTGTTTGCTGGTGCTTCTTGATAGTTTGTAGGACAGTTACAAAATAATTTTGAATCAGTTTCAAGTTGTACGTGAATTTCAAGTCCACACATCATATTTACGTCTATGTTAATCCCTCCAAGGAATTTTAAATCATTTTTTATTTATTTAGATTAAATAAGAATAGGTAGTTAATTTAAAAATATTGTTTATTCTTCTTTATTATAATGCTATTATAATTCAGAATTTTATGAGGTATAAATCATATACAATTCAATCATATATAATTCATTCATATATAATCCAATGTAATTCAATATTATGTGGATTATTAATGAAATCATTATAAATAATAGATAATGTAATTAACTATAAATTCATATTATGTTAATTTATGTACTATTATATTTATAAAGATTATCTTTAATAGGATTTTTTTTATAGTGATGTTTGGTGAATGGATTTTTTGAAATAATTATTTGTATTTGTTTTTCAAGGAGTCTTTGATGTATCTTTTGATGTATTGGTCTAATTCAGGACTGACTTCACTTTTTTCCGCTCCTAATTTGCTTTTATCTGTAAATGTTCCTTTAAGAGTTCTTCCAGTCCATTTAACTTCCTCTTCAACTCTTTTACCATATTTGGTACCAAACATTTTAAAGAGTGGAAATTTTGTGATTCCATTGGCTCCGCTTAAAATAAGTATTCCTATATTTGCTAAGTTGTCAGTCCATGTTCCACAGATAATCTCCAAATCAGGAAACTCCAATCTTATTGTGGAAACCACTTTGGCATAATATAATGAAGCAGGTTGGGAACTGTTTACATATTCTGTTTCTGGATGGGGATTCACTGAATAGAAAATGACTCTGTCAATCTTATGATCTCTAATGTAATCTTTTAAGTATTCCACATCTTCAAAGCTTTCTCCAAGGCCTAAGATTATTGTGATAGCCTTTTTGAATCCTAATTCTCCAGCTGTATCAAGCATATCACTTATCTGGTCCAATGGCTTTGATGGGCAGACAATCTTTTGAAACTCGGGATTAGCTGCTTCAACAGCACCTGTAATTCCTTTTATTTCAGAGCCGTATTCCTCAAGTTCTGATGTGATTCCTGTATTTAGCCAAACTCCATCTCCAGTGATTGAGTGTATGTTTTCAGCTATTGACTTTATTTCCTGTGTTGTGAATGACTTGTATCCTCCAGAGAGGAATTCTATATTCCATCCAAGTCTGCTGCACATCTCAGCTTCTGCCAATATATTGTTTACTCTACGTTTTGCTTTGGTTGGATCTTTGATTTTGTTTTTCTGAGTGCTCATATAGCAGAACTTGCAGTCTCCCTTATCGCACCACCATGATAAAAAAACAGCTCTTTCTAAGCTTATTTCATTGTATCCCTTTTTTAAACTAAGGCTGTTGGCTTTTGCAATTAATTCAAGTGTTTCTATACTGTCTATATTGTTCATGGTTTTGCCTTTTTCCTTTTTCTTTATTATTGTATATCATATTCTTATATATTAAATTTTTTAAATATGGGATAATGGCCATGAATAAATGTTCTGCAATCTTTTTGCTTAGGTCCTTTATTTTTCTAAAAATAAATCTAATATTTATGAAGAGGTAATAAATCTATATGCACTATGAATTTGTAATATGATTTATAACAATATGAAGTGTTGGTTGGTTTTTTTTCATAAGAAAATTTTTCAGTAGGATTTATAAATGATGTATGACATAATTAATATTGGATTAGGAAAATCCAAAAATTCTTAAAAAATACTGATATAATAGAAACATTTATATACTATGTTAATCAACCTATTATTACTGTATTAATTACAGCAAAATTTTTTTTATAAAACTTGATTTGCAAGCATGGGTTGTTATGCCGTCGTAGCTCAGTAGGTAGAGCGTTCGGCTGTTAACCGATTGGTCACAGGTTCGAGCCCTGTCGACGGCGCTTTTGGGCCCATTTTTTGCTCCGATGGTGTAGTCCGGCCAATCATTTCGGCCTTTCGAGCCGAAGACTCGGGTTCGAATCCCGGTCGGAGCATTTTTTATATTTGAAAGATTTTTTGGGAATCTCCTTTCCTCTCTAGTAGCGGGGGTGTCCGAGCGGCCAAAGGAGACAGGCTTAGGACCTGTTGACGCAGGTCTACCAGGGTTCGAATCCCTGCTCCCGCATAATCTTTTATTTTTGTTTTTTATCCTTTTAAAGGTATTTTACTGCCGGGGTAGGGTAGGCGGTCATCCTACGGGACTGTGGATCCTGTGACTCGGGTTCAAATCTCGGCCCCGGCCCCATTTTTAAACTTTTTTTTATTATTTCAACATTTATTAATGGCTATTTTATCGTTGATTTTTGAGTTTTCTTTCAAACATTAGGTTTTATGCATTTATTTGTGATGCATGCTTTTTTCAAATATTTTTTTAGGTATTGCTTTTTTATGCATTTATTTTTTGGTGCATTTCTTTTCAAATATTTTTTTAGATATTGTTTTTTTATGCATTATTTTCGGTGCCTATTTTTCAAATATTTTTTTAGATATTGATTTTTAATGAATTTTTGGTGCAATTTTTTCAATTTTCTTTTAGATATTACTTTTCAAATGCTCTAACTACTTTTATTTATATATAAAAAAATAAAATAAAAGTATTAAGGTTACATTTAAGTGGGTTTTAATATGGCTAAAAAAGGTTCAGCGGAAGAAAGAGATTTAGTTCATAAATTATGGGATAGGAATTTTGCTGCCATGAGATCTCCAGCGTCTGGAGGGGCTACTAAAAAACCATTACCTGATGTTATCGCAGGAAACGGCAAAATTTACTTGGCTATTGAAGTAAAGACTACTACTAAAGATAAGATATATATTGATCATCCTCAAATTGATGATTTAGTTGAGTTCTCAGACACATTTGGTGCAAATCCATATCTTGGTGTTAAATTCAAATACACTAAATGGTTTTTCTTATCTCCAGATTTAATAGAAAAAACAAGGAATGGGAATTATAAGGTTGAAAAAGATTACTGTTTAGAAAAAGCATATGAAATTGATGAAATCTGTGGTTTTGATAAACAAGTCAAATTTTAATATTTATTATCTATTTTGCCTTTAAATTTTTATTATTTTTATTTATTAATTCTTTTTAATCTTCATATTCTTAAAATAACTAAAAATAACTATTTTCTATACAAATTTATTTTCTTATTCTAAACAATAGATTTATATATTATTAAAACATATTTTATAGTACTGTATTATTATTATATGCCAAGATAGCTTAGAGGCGAAGCGGTTGGCTGCAGACCAATTACACGGGAGTTCAAATCTCTCTCTTGGCTTTAGGTTAACATATTGCATATGTTAATCTTTAATAAGTATGGGGTTATGGTGTAACCTGGCATCATCTGGGACTCCAGTTGTCTTTGAAGAAAAACGCGTAGTCTGATGATCAGTATAAATTGGTTATGTGATGACCAATTGGAGTACTGAGGCAAGAGAAATCCCAGGATCGGGGTTCAAATCCCTGTGACCCCATTTTTTATACTTACTATTTTTATCATGTTTTTATCAATTTCATTCGTTTATAGTCTATTTTAGGTATGTTTATTGCTATTTTTATTGACTTTTTCAATTTCACTTGTTAGTAAATTTATTTTATTAGCCTATTTTAACTATGTTTGATCTTCTTTTATTTTGATTTTTTCAATTTCACTTGTTCGTTAATTTATTTAATTGGCATATTTTAGGTAGATTTATTTACTATTTTTTAAAGAATATTATTAATATATAAAATTCAAGTGATATTATGGAACAAATTAAGAATATTTACTGTATTGAAGGGCTTATGGCTGACTCTAATTCTTATTTAATTGATAACACAGATTCTGATTCTGAATATAATTATATTTTAGTGGATACTGGAACTGGTGAATCAAAAGGATATTTGTATGCCCAATTGGAAGAAATCGGAATCAAGAAAGATGATATAGATTTGGTAGTGAATACCCATTGCCATTATGACCATGTTGGCGGAAATGACTTTTTCCCTAATGCAAAGGTAGCTGTTCATAAGGATGATGCAAAATCATTGATGGATCCTGATAGTGCATATAATGTTTCTGCATTGTTTGATTCTAAGATTAGAAGATGTGATGTAGATATTGAACTTGAAGAAGGAGATGAAATTGCTGGATTAAAAGTATTGAACACTCCTGGCCATACACATGGTGGAATTTGCTTATATGATGGTGAAGTTCTTATCTGCGGAGATACCATTTTTGCAAATGGCGGTGTAGGTCGTATGGATATAGGTGGAGACCCTAATGACATGAAAGCATCCTTAATGCGTTTAAAGGATTTGGATGTTGAATATTTGCTTCCTGGACATGGGCCATGGGTAAAAAATGGAAATGAACATATTAAAATGTCTTGTATGATGATGGGAATAAGATAAATTTTTTTAATATTCCTTCTTTTTTTATTTTTTTTTTTTTTTAAAAATAGTTTATAATTATTAAATTATTTTATTATTATTTTATTATATTTTTATTATTATTTTATTATTATTTTTTTCATTTTTTTTATTTTATTATTTTATTATTATTTTTTATATTTTTAAAAATAGATTTTTTTAATTTAATTTTATTAATATTTATTTTAAAAAAAGTTTTTTCAATCGTATATTAAAATAGCATTTTAATAAGTTAAAAAATAATTAATTTATAAAAAAAGTAAGTTAGATTATAAGGGTATTTATCTTAAAAATAGTTTTTTCAAGCATTAAAAAATTAAAAATTGGGATGTAAGGATTTAAAATCCGAATAATCCTCCAGCACCCATAAATTTCTTTTCAGCTTTTTCAAATGCATTCCTTTTTACAAGGATTGAAATCTTATCGCCATTGCTTAAGATATCATCAGGTTGAGGAATTTCCAATTCGTGATTGTCATTATTTTTAGAAATAATGATATAATCTTTTGTTGGTGAGAATTCAGATACTTTTTTGCCAAATATCTTTGGGTTTTTAATTGTCATATCTAAAATTTCTGCGTTTCCTGCACCAAATGCCATTAAGTCTGCTACATTTGGTCTTGTAATGACTTTTTCAAGGAATCCTGCAGCTGTTCTTTCAGGGCTGATTACCTTATCGATTCCAACCTTTTTAAAGGCTTCTTCGTGGTCTGGATTACTTACTCTTGCAATAATCTTTCCATCAGTATATTCCTTAACTAAAATGCAGGACAATAAGTTGGATTCATCGTTTCCAGTGGTTGCTACAAAAACATCTGCCTCTTCAATATTCGCTTCCTCTAAAGTTTTTGTATCAGTTCCACTTCCACAAATAATCATCGCATCTAATTCTTCAGTCGCATGATCGCATAATCCCTCCTCATTTTCAATAATTGTTACATCATAACCATGAATAATTAAACGGTCTGCAAGTGAAAGACCTACACGACCTCCTCCCATAATCACAATATACATAACAAACACCTAATAATTCTTTTAAAATAAAATATAATTATAAGTATAGTAAAGTCATTTCATTCCTTAAAAACTTATTGAATTTTAAGTTTGAAATTTGTCAAATCCCATATAAAATTATTATATTGTTTTATTATTTAAATTTACACTTATAAATCTTTCGTAAAGTTAGTTTTTATTTATTAAAACAATAAGAAAAAATAATTTTTTGCTGATTTGGAATGTGCATTATTTAATATTTATTGATATTTGAGTTTGTTTTTCTAGTTTTGTTCAGGATTTACTTATATTGCTTATTTTTGTAGGTATGTTCAGTCTCTTTTTTTATTCATTTACATGGGTGCTTTTCCTTTTTTGTATATTCTTTTTGGATTAGCGAATGCACCAAATGTTCTGAATACCACTAGAATAGGAATAATCTCTAATCTTCCAATCCACATTAAGAAAATCAATGTAAGTTTTGCAGGTATTGGCAATCCTCCCCATACGATTCCTGTACTTAATCCATTATTGCTTTGTAAGGAAATAACATCGAATAATGCAGTAAATGGGTCATATCCATATAATGTCATTACTATCCAGCCAAAAATCAGGAACAAAATGAATAATACTATATATGCTGATGCTTCTTTTATTTCTCTTTCATTGATTTTTTTACCGCCAATTCTTGTATTCAACACTCTTCCTTCAGGTGAAACCAAGTTGGTAACAGTTAAATTCATTCCTTTTAAAACTGTAATGACCCTAATGAGCTTTAAACCACCTACAGTTGATCCTGATGAACCTCCAATCAACATCAAGACCATTATAATGATTAATGATGATCCTTTCCATGTTGCAAGCTCTTGAGGAGGAATTACATTTGCACCAGTAGTTGTAACTGCAGAAATGATGGTGTATAGCTCTTCTATAGGCACTCCAGTATTTGTAATGAATATTATTGCGCTAGCTATTAAAATTAAGATTATCATGAATTGGAATTGGACATCCTTCAAAACGGATTTTCCTTTTGTCTTGACAATTCTATAATGAATAGTGAAGCTTGTTGCACCTACAATCATTAAGAACATGCTAATTATATAGACTAAGCTATTTTGATAGAAACCTATATTTGCATTCTTAATGGACATTCCTCCAGTGGAAATGCTTGTGAATGTAAGGTTCACTGAATCAAAGATAGGCAGTCCTACAAGAATAAAAAGAGCCACTCCAATTGCAGTATAAATCAGATAAATTTCCAAAGCCTTTCTTAAGGTATTTGCAATGTTTGGCTTGATTTTTTCTTCCCTTGCTTCTGACTTATATAATCTGGAGGCAGCGGTACCTGATCTAATTAAAATTCCAATAAATATGATTACAATTCCTAATCCTCCTATCCACTGCTCTAAGCTTCTAAGGAATAAGATGGATTTAGGTAAGATTTCAACATTTACAAAAAAAGTCATTCCACTTCCCGTCCATGCAGACATATTTTCAAAAAGTGCATCGATAAAGTGGATATCTAAGGATATGGCCATGATTGCAGCTCCCATCAATGAAGCCCATAGCCATGCAAAGGATGATATCAGCATTCCATGCTTTAATCTAAGCTTGTCATATTTGCTAAATTTTTTACTGAATATGGTTCCTAAAACAAATGATGTAAAACAAGGAATTAAAAAAGCGCTAATGTTGATGTACTCTCCATAGATTAATGCAATTAAGATAGGTGCCAATAAAACAACTCCTAATCCTTGCATTATATATCCTATATAATGGAGTACTACGAACAAATCTGCTTTAGTGATATATTTCCTTTTCATATAAATATCCATTGATTTTTTATATATTTAAAATTTATTATGGTTTTGTTTTTAGTTTTACAAACTTACCACATGGATGATTAATTTTTTTATTTTTATTTGTGGTGTTGCGAACTGATTAGGTGAAATATGTGCTTTTATGATTTTTTTTATTTTTATTTGTGGTAATACGAACTTATTACTAAAATATATACTTTTATATAAAAGGTTCATTAAATATTTAATAGTGGAAATTTTCATAGATTATTTTTTCATTTTTTAAAATTATATATAAGGGAATAGTTGATAAAATGGATAAAAAAGTTGCTTTCTTTTTGATAGTTGGTTTGGCAATAATGGGTGTAATGCTATATTACATTGGTATAGATGAAGTCATTGATGCCCTTAAAGTATCTAACTTATGGTATGTTTTATTAGCTATTGTCATGCAAACCTTTACTTATATTTTATACACATGGAGATGGAACATCATCAACAAAACCGCTAACTTGGATATGGGGATAAGAAAATCCCTTCCAATGGTATTGGTAAGTTTAGCTGTAAACAATATCACTCCAAGTGGTCGTGGTGGTGGAGAGCCTGTAAGGGCTTATATTTTAGCAAAAGAAGGTAATTTCAAATTTGAAGATACTTTTGCTACTGTTATTGCAGATAGGGCTCTAGATACATTCCCATTTATTATACTTGCTATTTTGACAATCATTGCAATAATCTTCAGTTTTTCATTAAACCCTGGTTTGTTAGCTTTCTTGATTATTTGTGTTGTTGGAATCTGTGCTTTGGTTTGCCTATTGATTTATCTATGCATTAATGAATCTTTTGGTGTTAGATTATCTTCATGGATCATTAAGCTAGCTCGCAGATTCTATAAGGGTTACAATGAAAATACAGATGAGAGGATTGTTGATGCGGTTATTACTTTCCAATCCCGAATGAATTCATTGCTTAGAGATAAGACCATTCTTTATTATGCATTGCCTTTATCATTTATAATTTGGGTAATTGAAATTTTAAGGGTATATGTGGTATTTTTAGCATTTGGAGCTAGAGTCTCTCCAATACTAATTGGTGAAGTGTTTATTTTAGCATCACTTGTTGGTATGGTTCCACTGCTTCCTGGAGGTCTTGGAGCTATCGATGGTATGATGATATTGTTCTATTCACGGGCAGGAATTACCTCATCCATAAGTGCAGCTGCAACAGTTGTTGAAAGATTGATCTCATTTTGGATGACAACATTCATTGGTTTGATTTGCCTTTCCTTTTACGGAACTTCTATATTGGACAAGTCATTTTCTATGGCTAAATCGGAGTCGGATAAGGATAATGAGCTTTCCGATGAGGGTAAAAGGCTTTGGAGCAAATAGAAAAAGAAGAGGAATTAGCTAAAGATATTCCTGAAAATGATGATGCTGTCAAAGATTCTGAAGACTTGGTTGTTGAAGTCTTGGATTAAGAAGAAAAAGAAGTCTTAACCGAAGAGATTAAGAATTAAGAATAATTAAGTTTTAAAAAAAGTGTTTAAGAGCTAAATTTATAGGCTCTTATAATTATATTTTGTCTATTTTTTATATCAATTTTAATAAATTTATTTTAATAATCATTTTTTTTAAATCTATTAAATAATCTATTTTTTAAATCTATTTAGTATTCCATTTTTGAATGCTTAGATTTTTAATAAACTATTTTGATGATTTAATCATTTTTTTTATTTTGCCACTACAGTAATGTTTCCTTCATATACACAGCCTTTATATTTGCCATCACCTGCATAAGTAATATTACCATAATAGTTGTCTTTGCCAGCATTTGGCAGATATTGTGCATCTTCAATGAAGAATTCACCGTTTTCATCCGTCTGGGTATCCACTATTGTTCCCATTTGATATCCTGGCTTATGATATGTGATTGTCTTGTTTGCAACTCCTTGGCCATAAGCATCCAGCAATTGCCCTTTAAATGATCCTCCCCCTTCAACTTCAGTAGCATTAACTATCATAAATGTAGTAACATCATTGTTGAATTGGAACCAGAATACTCCTATGCAAACTGCAAGACCAATTAGCAGAAGTAAAAAATAATAGCTTTCTCTTTCCATTTAAACACCTTAATAATAAATAGTTTTATAAAACTTTAATAATTACTTTAATAAAACTTTAATAATATTTTATAATGCTATTTTAATAAATTTAACTTTTTAATTATTTTATAATAGTTTTACTAATCTTTATTTATTTTTATTGGATTAATCATTATCATTTTAATAATAATTTTTACGATTAAATAGGAAACTTTATTTTAATGAATAAATATATAATTAATTATTAGTATAAATTAGATATTTATCAAAAATTGGATAATTTTTATAATTATAAAAATTTAAATTTTTAATTTATTCTAATTTCAATATTTAAATGGTGAAAAAATGGAAATTAACGGTGTAGAAATTAAAGATACTTACGCAGAAGGTTTCGGAATTAAAGTAACTAGAATTTTAGTAACTGCAGCAACCCCAAGACTCGCAAAAATTGCAGCAACTGAAGCAACTGGTTACGGAACTTCTGTAATTGGATGTCCTGCTGAAGCAGGTATTGACTGTTTTGTACCAGCTGAATGTACTCCTGATGGCAGACATGGTTACGCAATCATGATCTGTCAAGGTGGTAAAAAAGCACTCGACCATGAATTAATGGAAAGAATCGGTATGTGTGTTTTAACCGCTCCTACTGCAGCTGCATTCAACTTACTCGAATCTGAAGAAACCTTAAAAACAGGTAACAAACTCAAATTCTTCGGTGACGGTTTCGAAAAAGAATGCTGCATTGACGGAAGAAAAGTACACTCAATCCCAATCATGTCTGGTGACTTCTTAGTAGAATCCGAATTTGGTTTCAAAGATGGTGTAGCTGGAGGAAACTTCTTCATTTTAGCTAAAGATGTAATGGCTGGAGTAAAAGCAGCTCAATTAGCTGTAAAAGCAATTTCCCACGTACCTGGTACTATTACTCCATTCCCTGGTGGTATGGTTGCTTCCGGTTCCAAAGTAGGATCCAACAAATACTCCAAATTCTTAAACGCATCCACTAACGAAAAAATGTGTGTAACCTTAAAAGACCAAGTAGACTCTGACATCAGACCAGATGCAGATGGTGTATTTGAAATCGTTATTGACGGTGTAGATGAAGAATCTGTAAAAGCAGCTATGAAAGCTGGTATTATGGCAGCTTGTACTGTTGATGGTGTACTTGAAATTAGTGCAGGTAACTTCGACGGTAAGTTAGGTGCTTACATCATGAAATTACACGA
>NZ_CACXNW010000023.1:36137-88158 GCF_902769175.1 uncultured Methanobrevibacter sp. | reverse complement strand
TAATTATTTTTTCTAATTTTTATTTTTGTTTTTTTTTTTTTAATTTTTTTTTATTTTATTATAATTATTTTTTCTAATTTTTATTTTTGATTTTTTTTTAATTTTTTAAAAATATTTTTTTCATTTTTTCTCAAGATGTTTTTTTTTTTCAAATCATCATTTTCAAAAATTTATTTTGTTCTTATAATTTTAATAGTTTTCACATTATCAAACATATTTTTATTTTTTTTTTTAAATTTCAAAAATTTTATCATTTCATTGATTTTTCCCAAATGAATTATAGTGATTTTTCATATTTTCATTTTTGTGATATAATCACATAGTAAACTTTCATTAAATGATATGTTATAAAAATATAATTAATTTAATTAATCATAAAATTAATTTACTTGAATGTTGTATAAAAAGTATAAATTTGGTTTAACAAGATAGGTTAGGTTGCTTAGATATAATGTTTTAATCAATTTTTAAAAATCCTTATTGAATTCAATTTTTTTTTAGAAAAATTGGCATTTTGAAATTTTGTAAAAAATGTTTTATAATTTTTTCAAGAACAATATTTTGTAAATTTTTTTTAGAAAAATTAGCATTTTGAAATTTGTAAAAAAAATTTTATAAATTTTTTAAATTATAATATTTGTAAAAATTTTTAAAAAATAGAAAAAATAGAAAAAAATAATTAATAAAAAATTTTATTAAAAATTTTCATATTAATTATTTCAAGTTTTGAAAAATATTTTTTTAATCTTATTCCTTACTCATATTTTGGACTTCATTGAGAACTTGACTTAAAACTTCTTTTCCAAGACCTTCAATATATTTGATTGATCCTGCACATTCGTGACCTCCGCCATCAATTCCAGCTTGAGGTATTTTATCTGCAAGACTGATAACAATATTGTTTACATTAAATCCAAACATCTGATGAACAGTATCAGTTGCTCTTAAGACTCCAAAGTCTGGACCATGTCCAAGAGTGATGATTGGCTTGTCCGCACCGATTTCCTTAACTATTTTATCATGAACAAATCCGCAGGTCTTTCCTGGAGCAGGGAATGTAAACTTGTGAGCATATTTTTCAACATCTAAAACATTGAAGTAGATTCCATTATCAAGTTGAACCCTTTTAATATTAGGTATAGCTGCTTTCATTTGGGTATCTACACGTCTTAAGTATTCTTTATATAATGCTTCAACCATTTTAGGATGTTTATCAATATTGTCCACACCTAAAATAGTGTCGATTATTCCCCTACCATTCATAAATCTAAGGAAGTATGCTTCAAAGTCGATACATTCACCAATTTTCTTTAACTGTTCCCTATCATAGCCTTTCTTGGATGCAAGATGGACATACTGTTCAACTTCATCTGCTTCTGCACGGTCTCCTAAAACAGCAATTGCAGGTAAATGCAATACCAAGTCTTTTATTTCAGGATTGATTATATGTGCCACTTCAGTTGCCAATGCACCTGCAGTAATTTGGGAGTCTCCTCCAACAAGGTATGGGTTGACATGGGTATCAACATATTCATCAACTGCAACGGTTCCAGCAATTATATCCTCATTATTGCATTCCGCATTTCCATCAATGGTTTCTCCAGTTCTTAATGTTTTTGTAATCAATTCTCCTGGGAAGTGATGGTCAATAACAACAATTTCAATGTCATAGATTTTAGCCTGCATTAAAGCTACAATATCCTCTTCAGTAGAACCATTATCCAAGAGTACAATCAATGGCAATTTTTGGCCATGCCTGTCCAAGTCTTCCAATGCATAGGATAAGTCTTTTACAACATCTTCCAATTCATAGAATGGAGCTTTACTTGGAGAACGTTTGAAGTAATGGTATTCCACATCATTATCTGGGTTAAACTCTTTTAGCAATGGAATAACCGCTTTTTCCATTGCAACTCCAGCACAGATACCATCTGCATCTGCATGGTGTCTTACTAAAATGGATCTTCCATCTAAGATTGCTCTTCTGATTACTTTTGCAGCTTCTCTCATTTTAGGCTTTAACCTATCTAAAACAGGGCTTTGTATTAAGAAATCCACATCTTCAGGTTCTGCCTTTTCATCTAAAGCGATATCAATGAATTTTCTCATTTGATCTGCTTCTTTACCTTCCAGCTTTTCAATGCTGCTGGACTCGATTTGGATTTCTCCATTATGAGTATTCACTTCTCCAATCACTTCGACAATGTCACCCATTTCGATTTCAGGATACATTCTAACTCCTGGTTCATTAAAGGCTGCTGCCCAAGTGATTGCAGTTTCATCAGTAATTGTAAAAATGGTAGGGCCTGATGTTTGTTGAATTTGAATGACTTCTCCATTAACCTTAACAACACTTTTTAAGGATGAATCATCGAGAGTTGCAATCTTGGTTCTTTTAATATTCTTTTTGACTTTTTTGATTACATATTCTCCTTTGAAAACGCTTGCTGGTGCCATGTCCACTTCACGTTTTCTTTCCTTGATTTGGACGATTCTCACGAATACATAATCTCCAACCTTATTGTGGGAATTCCTTGTTCTCATTAATCCCCAAACTTGATTGTTTAAGCTTACAAAGATACCGTATCTTTCAACTCTTGTGACTTTTCCCTTATATATTCCATTAAGCTCCAAGTCACTCATTTCACATAATCCGTCTAATTCATAAACGATTTCCTTTCCAGAAATATCAGATTCAACAACTACCTTTTCTGGATTCTTTTCTCTTTCCATTTGTTTTTTCATTTTCTCTTCTTCCTGCTTTTCGAAACAGTCATCACAATAGTTCTTATCAGAATCAATAATTTTTCCACAACTATTGCAAACAGTAATCTCTCCAGTTCCATTACAGTAAGGACAGTCTTCCAATATATCTACTGTTCCTTTTCCATTACATGCTTCGCATGGAACATCTTGATCAGCATCTAAATCAAATTTTGCTCTAGCATTACTGTTTACTCCTTTAAAGTGATTTTTCATTTCAAAAGTATCTACATAACCGGTTCCATCACAAGTTTCACAAATTTTTGTATCTACGATTATGGAACCAGTTCCACCACATTTAGGACATGCTTTTTTCATTTTCATCTCTCACATTTGATTTAAGAATTTGTATAAATTTAATAAATTACCTAAGAGATTCATTTGATTATAAATATTTTATTTTTAGATTATTCCTGCTTTTTTGAATAATTCTGAATTATCTTCCACTAATTGATTTCTTTCACCTTGAAGAATCACTGCCTTGTTCATTATAGAGTTTGCTGAGTTGGCATATGAATTTCCAGAATATGAATCATTATTGCTGTAGTATTGCATAGCTAAATACAGTTCATCGCTTGCTTGCTTCTTTAATGAAACTTCTTCCTTAATTAAATCAAGATAATCCTTATAAACACTTTCATTTAGATTATCTTCATATTCTTCAATTTCTGAAAGCTTTGATTCTGCATCATTAAACTTTTCCTTTGCAATTTGAATATTATTGTTTCCACTTTCAAAATCGCGGGAATTAATTGCACTAATGGCAGAGTTATAATCAGTATCTCCTTCAGTAATGTCAGTATTCAAATCTTTCATTCTGTTGTTTATGTTATCAATAGGGCTGTTTATGCATCCGCTAATGCTAACAACTGCTATCAATATCAAAACAATTAATAAAATATCTTTTCTCATAGTATCAAATATTTTCTTTTTTTCTTTTAAAAAATTTTATTATATTAATAGTAAGTAATATACTATAATATTAATACTATGATTATCATATTTAATAAATTTTAGTAATTTTTATAATTTACAATTAAATAGTCAAAATATTTAAAGTTATTTAAATACTTGGATCTATTTGAAAATGATTTTAATTCTAACTATTTTAGTTTAAATAGTTGAAATGTTTTTGAAAATGAGTTTAATTGATAAAATTAGTTCAAATCGTAATATAATTATCAAATTGTTAAAAATAGTTGAAAATTCTTTATAAAATTAGTTAAAATTCTTAATAAAAATAGTTAAAGTAAAAATAAAAATAAAAAAGTATTATTTAAAAAAATAATACTTATGAATGCCATAAACCGTGGATGTTACAATATTCAATAGCTTTTACATCTTCTACTTCTGTATTTACATCGAATACTGCTTTAGGTTCATCACCAGGTTTTAAGTTAGCGCGGTAAACTTGATCTCCTACAATTAATTCAACAAAATTAATGTAATGTTCTTCTAACATTGGGTGTGCTTCTTCTCCCATGGTTACGACAATTTTTTCATTTTCTTTGGTAATTACAGGAATGTGTTTTACTCCACCTTCTGGTAATTGTCTAGGTTCTAAAAGTTCCATTGCTTCTCCACAACAAACTAATTCTCCAGCGCCTTCTACGATAGCTTCTACCATGTTTCCACAATGGTTACATCTGTAAATTTCATTGATTTTTGCCATATTATTTCCTCCAAATAATAATTAATCTTAATTTGTATTTTACAATATATAAAGTTTTATATTATTAAAACATTTATCTTTTTAAGTATTTGGCATTGGTTTTCTCTCTATTCTTTGTTTTTTTGTAGGTTTATTATGGGTTTTTTTTCTTTAATCTTTATTTTCTAGATTATATTTTGATTCTGTAAACTTTGTTTATTTGAGATTTTTAGACTATATTTTGATTCTGTAAACTTTGATTATTGTTTGAAATTTTCATATTTTTGTTATTTTATGATTAATTTTAGCCATATTTTTAAAATATTTCTAAAAACTTTTTATATTTGTAAATATATAAATATAAATTAATATATTAAAATTTCATTAAAGTTTTTAAAGTTTCGGATTAAATTAAAGTTTAATTGTATTTTTTATAAGTTTTTTTTTCAACTTTATTGGAATTTTAGAGTTATAATTAAATAAAAAAATTTAATGATAAGATTAGGCATAGGTTGAAAGTATAATTTGGACTATTGACAATTAAAGATTATTTGAAATTTAATATGCCTATACTTAAGCGATGTGAGAGTATGAGTTTAATAATTGCTTATGTTGGAAAGAAAGGATGTGTAATGGCAGGAGATAAAAGAAGAATTGCCTATTTTGGTTCTAAAGAGGAACGTGAACTTTTAGAACAAGAAATTTACTCTGGTGACATTACCAGTGATGAAGAATTATATGCAAGAGCAGAAGAGCTTGGAATAAGCTTGAAGATAACTGACGATGCTACTAAAGTAAAAAGTCTTGAAAATGTAGCAGTCGGTGAAGTCAGTTCAAGAGGAACTATGGAAACCAAAAGAAAAAGAATTTATGGTACAACCAACGGTTTCCAAATCATTGAACTTACCGGTTCTGAGATTGTAAATAGAAAAAGAGGAGAATCTTCCATCATTGTATTTGGAAACAAGATTACAAAATCTTTAGCTAATAAAATTCTTCAGGAAAAATGGAAGCCAAGCTTTAGCTTAAAGTATATGGGAGATATATTTGGACAAATATTAGATGATATTTCTAAAAAGACACCATCAGTAGGCACTAAATATGATGTGGTCATTCAGCAAAATGATTTGTATAAGGATAAGGTTCAGCCTTACTTGGATGAAGTTATTGAAATGGATATAAATCTTTTAGCTAAATTTAGAGCTAAACTTAGAGAAGACTTATTGCAACAAAATGAAACCATTAAATTAGCTTCCACTATTATTGATGAAGGTCCTGTAGGTATTGTCGATTCAATTGATGATAAGATGATTCAAGTGAAATTAAATCCTGATGTTAGGGCATTTGACATCAATTGGAAACTCCTTGCAAAACCTGGTGAAAATGTTATCATGTTTGTTGAAGGTGAAGACGAGCCATTATTAAAAGACCAAGTTGTAATAGAAAATGAGGTTTTATGCATTAAACGTAATAAAGCTAATTTAAAATGTGATATCATTTTATGTCACCTAGAATAAATGAGGTTTATTAGTGCTTGTTATTTATAAAAGGTGACAATAATGAAAATAACTTTTTTAGGCTCTGGTGGAGGCAGATTTGCCACTATTAGTCAGAAAAGAATGACTGGAGGGTTTAGAATTGATGATTTTGGAGGAAAAAATTATCAAGTTGACCCAGGACCAGGTGCACTTGTCAGATCATACCAATATGGGGTGAATCCTACAAAAATAGATGGTGTATTTATTTCACATTCACATACAGACCATTATAACGATGCTGAGATTTTCATTGAAGCCATGACAAGAGGCATGACTAAAAACAATGGTATTATCATGGGTGGTAAGACCATTTTTGAGAATTATCAGCGTTGGGGTCCTGTAATATCAAAGTATCATCAAAGCAATTCTAAAAATCTGGTTTTAGTACCTAACAAAATGGTTCGTTTCCCATCATTTTCCATTAAAGGAACTGAAACAAGGCATGGAGATCCTACAGGTGTAGGGTTCCAAATGGAAAATAATGGATTCAGAATTTCATACACTGCAGATACAGGATATTTTGATGAATTGGCAAAGTATCATAAGAATGCAGATATTTTGATAGGAAGCGTTTTAAGACCTGGAGTAAGATCAATTAAAGGACATATGTGTACAAGCAATTTCATAGACCTTGTTGAGAAAGTCCAGCCAAGTTTGGCAATAATGACTCACTTTGGATTTAAGATGATTGCTGCCAATCCAGTTGAAGAGGCAATTAGGGTTTCTAAAAAGACTGGTGTTAGAACATTAGCTGCTTTTGATGGAATGAGAGTGGATATCAATGAAAAGTATCCTGAATGTTCTAAAATGATTCGTCTTAAAGACAGATTTGCTAATCGCTTAAAACAGGAAGACGTTTTTGCTGTTAATGTTGAGGATAAACCAAATAAAAAAAGGGATAATCAGAAAAATAATTATAATAACAATAATTAATATTTTTCTTTTTTCTATTTTTTTCTTATTTTGTCTTATTTTTGATATAATAAGAAATAATTAATATTTTTCTTATTTTGTCTTATTTTTGAACTTTTTTTTTTAAAATCAATTTAATTTAATTTTAGAAAATTTTATAAAAAAAGTAATTATTATTTTTATGATTTTTTTAAAAAAAGTATTCTTATTTTTTTAATAATTTATATAAAAAAAGTATTTTTATTATTTTAATAATTTATAAAAAAAGTAATTCCATGAAAAATTTAGATTTTCCACGAAATTTATTCAATTATATGTCTTTATTTAAGTTGGTAGGATGTATAAATCCTCCACGAATCATATGGTCTGCTAATACAATAGCAGTAACTGATTCAGCAACTGCAGTAACTCTTGGACAAATGCATGGATCATGTCTTCCAGTGATTTCAAGAGTTGTGTTTTCCTTTTTAGATAAGTCTACAGTATTTTGAATTTTAGATATTGAAGGTGTTGGCTTAACTGCTATTCTTGATATGATTGGCATGCCATTGCTCATTCCTCCAAGAATTCCTCCAGAATTATCGGTTTTGGTTTTTATGCTTCCATCTTCATCATAGTAGAATTCATCATTAATTTCTGAAGCAGTTGATTTTGCACTATCAAAGCCTAATCCTATTTCAACTCCTTTCACTGCATTTATGCTCATTAGGATTTGTGCCAATTCACCATCCAGCTTTCCAAAAACAGGTTCTCCAAGCCCTGCAGGAATTCCGGTTGCAATTGTTTCAACTACTCCTCCAACAGAATCTCCTTCCTGTTTTTTGGCAATGATCAGTTCTTCCATAAGATTGGCAGCTTCAAGGTCTCCACATCTAACATTGTTTTTAGCAATGTTTTCCTCAAGATTTTCATAATCAACATTTTCTGCTTTGACATCTCCAATTTGAACTACATGGGAAATGATTTTTATTCCTTTTGCAAGAAGTAATTTCTTTGCAATAGCTCCACCTATAACATGGCTAATAGTGGTTCTGCCGCTTCCACGACCGCCTCCATTGTAGTCGTAGATTCCATATTTTTCCAACCAGCAGTAGTCTCCATGCCCTGGCCTTGGAGTGTTTTTGATGTTTGAATAATCCTTAGATTTTTGATTGGTGTTATATACGATTCCAGCAATTGGTGTTCCATCTGTTTTTCCTTCGAAAATTCCAGATAAAATTTCGATTTTATCTCCTTCCTTTCTGGATGTTGTTAATGCACTTGTACCTGGTCTCCTTTTATTTAATTCAATTTGAATATCCTCTTCACTAAGTTCCAAATTAGCAGGACAACCATCTACTACTGCTCCAAGCGCTTTTCCATGACTGGAACCAAAACTTGTTATTGAAAATATTTTTCCAATGGTATTTGTCATATAATTCCTCAGATTTTTATTTGAATTGTAAATATTAAGTAATTTAAATCATATTTTGTTTATTATTCTAATTGATTTTTTCTTAAAATATTTCTAATATTAAATATTTTTATTTAGATTAATATATTTTAAGTTTTTTAAGGATTTCATTTAATTATTAATTATTTCTCATTTCTTATGAAAAATTTATATGATTCTTTCCATATATTATTATATGAATATATTTTAAACTTTAAAATGGTTTAAAATTTTTAATCTATTCACTATTTAAATAATAATTTAATATTCAATCATTGAGAAGTGAAAATATGAATTTTCCAATAACAAGAATGAGAAGATATAGGAAAAACTCTAAGATTAGAGATATCGTACGTGAAACAAAATTAAACAAAGAAGATTTAATTTATCCAATATTCGTTAAAGAGGATTTAAAAGATGGTGAAAAGGAAGCTATCTTTACAATGCCTGGAGAATACAGATACTCTTTAAATGACTCTGTTGAGTATGCTAAGGAATTGGAATCAAAAGGATTAAGGTCAATCATTGTATTTGGAATTCCAAGTGAAGATAAGAAGGATGCAATCGGTTCTCCTGCTTTTGATTCAAATGGCATAGTTCAAAATACAGTTCGCAAACTTAAATCTGAAACTGATTTGGTTGTCATCACTGATGTATGCTTATGCCAATACACTTCTCATGGCCATTGCGGTTTAATCCAAAAGAATGAAGACACTGACTTTGGCTTTGAAATCTTAAATGATGAATCCTTGGAATATCTTGCTAAGGTTGCACTTTCTCATGCTGAAGCAGGTGCAGATATAGTTGCACCTTCTGATATGATGGATGGAAGAATCCAAGCATTAAGGGAAATTCTTGATGAAAATGGATATTATAATACAATGATCATGTCCTATTCAGTCAAATTTGCATCCTCATTCTATGCTCCATTTAGAGAAGTTGCATGTTCTGCTCCATCTGCAGGAAATAGGAAATCCTATCAAATGGATCCTGCAAATGCTCGTGAAGCAATCAGGGAAGCAGAGCTTGACGTTTTTGAAGGGGCAGACTTCTTGATGGTAAAGCCTGCTTTGCCTTATTTGGATATTATTAAAACCATTAAGGAAGAGTTTGATTTGCCTTTGGCAACCTATAATGTCAGTGGCGAATACTCTATGATTATGGCAGGTATTGAAAAAGGTTATTTGACTGAAGAATCTATTATGGAATCATTATTATCTATTAAAAGAGCTGGAGCTGACTTGATTATAACTAACTTTGCTCCATATGCTTTAGATCACTTATAAATGGGAGGAATAATTTTGGAAGCGAAACAAATTGCTAAATTGGCTCAAATTGCATCTGTTCTTGAAGTAAGCGGTTGGCCAAAACCTGGAAATGTACATAGAACTCGCAATTACGATGATATGGTCTTTGAGGACTTTTTAATCAGTGGTGTTGTTATTGGAAACACTATGGAAGAGGTTGCAAGTCAAGCTAAAGAAATTGATGACTTGTCTAAAGCAGAATTAGGTAAATTCATCCTTCAAGCTGTTAAGGAAACAGACAAATGGATTGAAACCAATACTAATTTAGGTATTATGATGATGTGCATTCCTATAGCTGCTGCAGCTGCAATTAGTAATGGCTTTGATGAGATTCAAGAAAATGTAGGTCGCTTAATGGATGCTACAACTGTTGATGATGCAGTAAACCTTTACGATGCAATCAATGTTGCAGATGCTGGTGGAATGGGAGATCAGGAAGAGTTTGATGTTATGAGTGAAAAGGCAAAGGATGAATTGTGTGCAAACAATCAAACAATGTATGATGTATTGCATATCTCTGCAGGTTGGGACAGATTAGCCAATGAGCTTACCAATAAAATGCCTGTTTGCTTTGAAATAGGATACCCTACCTTTACAGAATTTTGGGATTCCTGTGATGATGTGGATGTTATAAATAAGGCAACAGTATTGACATTCATAAAGCTTTTATCTGAAATTCCAGACACTCTCATTTCAAGAAAATATGGTGATGAAGTGGCTGAATCCGTTTCTTTAAAGGCTAAAGGCATATTGGAATTTAAGGATGATGATTCCTTTGTTGAAAAGCTTTTGGAATTTGATGACTATCTTTATGATAATGGTTATAATCCCGGAACAACTGCTGATTTGACTGCAGCATCTATATTCCTATCTTATCTTAAAAAGGAATTTTAAAGGATATATGTTCTTATTGTGATTTTTAAAAGGAATTTTAAATTTTTAATTCCTTTATATTTTCTTTTTTTTTAAACTATTTTTTTTAATTAATTCTATGTAAAAGTTCTTCTTTTTTGAATATATTTATTAATTAGATTAAAGATATATTATAATATTATGAAATAATAGATATTTTAAGGTCTTATCTAATAATAATCTATTATCAATTATACTTATCCAATTAATTATAAAAAAGCATCTGGTGTTTAGATGAGTGAAGATATTAATAAAACCATAAATGAATTGCATATTTATGAAAAGAAATTATTGAAAGAGTTAGAGATTAATGAAAATACAAGTCCAGAGGAAATAGCTGAAAATACTGGCTTGAATATTAAATCTGTTATGAGTGCTGCAGGTTCATTAGCTTCAAAAGGAATCATTATCGTCAATAAGGATGTTAAGGAAAAGTTCAGCTTAACTGAAAACGGTAGAAAATATGCTGAAAAAGGACTTCCTGAAAGAAGAATCTTAAAAGTATTGCAAGAAAAGAAAGAATTGGCTATGAAAGATCTATCTAATTTAGAAGATTTTGATAAGAAAGAGGTTAACATTTCCATTGGTTGGTTGATTCGTAAAGGATGGGCTAATATGGACAAGGGAGTTCTAACCATTACTGACGAAGGTGAGTCTACCAAAGATAAATTAGGGGAAGATGAATCTCTATTGAATACTCTCATTGATAAGGCATCATTATCCAGGGAAGTTTTTGATGAAGGTATGAATAAAGGTTTAGCTGCTCTTATAGGTAGGAAAAATTTGATTGCTGAAAATAAGACCGTTTCACACAGTTTTAAATTAACTGATTTCGGTCGTGAAATATTAGCTACTGGATTTACCATTCAAGAGGAAGCTACTCAATTGACTCACCAGCAATTAAAGGAAGGCTCTTGGAAAGATTTAAAGTACAGACCTTATGACATTAATGCAGAGTATCCAAAATTCTTCCCAGGTAAAGAACATCCTTTAAGAAGAATTATTCAGGAAATCAGAGAAATCTTCTTGAATATGGGCTTTACAGAAGACAAAGGAGATTACTTGGAATCTGCATTCTGGAATTTCGATTCACTTTTCCAGCCTCAAGACCATGCTGCAAGAGAAATGCAAGACACTTTCTATGTAAAAAATCCATTGACTTGTGATTTGCCGGATGATGCACTTGTTCAAAGAGTTGCAAAAACCCATGAAGATGGTGGAAACACCGGTTCTGAAGGTTGGAACTATGATTGGGATAAAGACATTGCTCGCCAATCTGTTTTAAGAACTCATACTACTGGAATTTCAACTCAAAGATTAGCTAAAGGAGACCTTCCTATTAAAATGTTTTCAGTAGGTAGAGTATTCAGAAGAGAAACCTTCGATTATAAGCATTTACCTGAATTCCATCAAGTGGAAGGTTTAGTTGCAGCTCCTGGAATCAATTATCAAAACTTATTAGGAACATTAAAAGAGTTTTATAAAAAGTTAGGATTTGAAGTAAGATTCAGACCTGCTTATTTCCCTTACACCTATCTTTCCACAGAATGTGAAATCTACTTGGAAGAAAAGGAAAGCTGGATTGAACTTGGTGGATGTGGAATGTTTAGGCCAGAAGTTTTAGAGCCATTAGGAATCGATACTCCTGCTTTAGCATTTGGTTTAGGTATTGAACGTTTAGCTATGATCAGATACGATTTATCTGATATTAGAATGCTTTATAAAAGTGATATTAGTTGGTTAAGAGAAGTTCCTTTAGATGAAGGAATCAAGTTTGAATAATTTCTTTAAAACTAATACTTTACTTTTTTTATCTTTTTTTATTTTAATTTTTAAATTTTATTTATAAAAAATGTGATTTTTATGACAAATATTAGACTTATTTCATGGAATGTAAATGGTATTAGAGCCGTTTATAAAAAAGGCTTTTTAGATTGGTTCAATGAAGAAAAGGCAGATATCGTTTGCCTTCAGGAAACCAAAGCTCAAGTTGATCAATTGCCAAAGAAATTGGTGAATATTCCAGATTATACAAGCTATTTTAATTCTGCAGAAAGAAAAGGATACAGTGGTGTAGCTACCTACACTTCCATTGAGCCAAATGAAGTTATTTCAGGTATGGGAATAGAAAAGTTTGATGTTGAAGGAAGACTTCAAAGATTGGATTTTGATGATTTCACTCTTTTGAATATTTACTATCCTAATGGCGTCATGAATGATGACAGATTGAAATACAAGCTTGATTTCTATGATGCATTCCTTGATTACACTAATGACTTAAGGGATAAGGGTCATAATTTAGTTATCTGTGGAGATTTAAATACTGCACATAAGGAAATAGACCTTGCAAGACCTAAAAACAATGAGGATGTTTCCGGATTCTTGCCTATAGAAAGAGAATGGGTAACTAAGTTCTTGGCTAATGGCTATATCGACACCTTTAGAATGTTGCATGAAAATGAGAATGATATGTATACTTGGTGGAGTTACAGAACCCGTGCTAGAACTAGAAATGTAGGATGGCGTTTAGATTATTTCTTTGTCAATGAAGAATTTAAGGACAATGTAAAGGCTTCCTATATTAAATCTGATGTTATGGGCTCAGACCATTGTCCTATTGCTTTAGAAATAGAAATATAATTATATTTAATTATATTTTTTTTTTTTTTTTTTTTATACTGTATTTAACTTATTTTTTAATATGGGCTTTTTTTTTTAATCTTATCTTTAATATTAAAAAAAAGTTAATGATCATAAAGATTAATTTTTAATATTAAAAAGTAATGAATCATTAAGATTTCATTAAATTTAGTATTTCTTGACCATAATCAGTTAATTCGTATAATCTTCCTCTTTTGTTTTCAGGATTTAATAATCGAACTAAATCTTTTTCTCGCAATTGACTTAAAATTCTGCTGACATTGTTTCTATGGATGTCTGTCTTTTTGCTTATGTCAGTAGGCTTCAATGTTTCATTTTCCAATGCTTTAAGCACTTTCTCTCGGTTTTTTGACAATTTGACGAATTCTATAATTATCTTTTCAGAGTCTTTCATAGTATCCCTTTAATTGTTTTATGCTATATAAACTATATTGTTAGTATCATATAAAACTTTTTCTAAAGTTTAATATGTTAAACTATTTCTAATAATAGATTAGCTATGGTATATTAAATGTTTATCTTTCTTATATCTATTTGATAGATATTTGATAGATATTTGATAGATATTAGATAGATATTAAAAAATCCATTATTTTTTTGAATTAGTTTTTGTTAAATATTAGAAAATCAATTAATTTTATAAGAAACCATTCCTTAAAACAATTAAGGAAAATTGAATAAATTCTGTGTTTTAAATATTCAAATAATACATATTTATAAAATAGAGAAAAATAATATAATTATATATAAGAATTTTTTAGGTGTAATTATGATTGAATCCCCTGAACAGTTAGCTATTGAAAATGAGATAAAAGTACAGAAAGATAAGTTTTTATCTTATTTTAATGGGTCCCTGCCGGATACTATGGAATTGGAATTTGAAGGATTCTATAGAAGAGGATTTTTTGTAAGCAAAAAACGTTATGCAGTAATTGAAGATGGAAAGATCATTGCAAAAGGTTTAGAGCTTGTTAGAAGAGATTGGGCACCAATAGCTAAAAAGACACAAGAAGACATATTGATGGCAATCTTGAGGGAAGGGGATGTAAAAAAGGCTGAAAAAATAATCAGTAAAGTTTTAAAGCAAATCAAATCCGGAAATTTAGATAGGAAAGAGCTGATTATCCATACTCAAATTACAAAAAATCTTGATGATTACAAACAGATAGGGCCTCATGTAATCGCTGCCCGTGAGATAGAAGCTCATGGAATTAAAGTGGGAAAAGGCACTATTGTTCAATACATTATTAGCAAAGGCAAAGGCTCAATCAGTGAAAGGGCAGTTCCTTACGAATACAGTGAAGGAGTTGAATATGATAAGGATTATTATATTGAAAATCAGTTGATTCCTGCAGTTTCACGTATGATGGAACCTTTAGGCTATGATAAACAAAGATTGATGGAATTATCTTCAAATGAAAGACAACAAAGTTTAGATGCTTTCTTTTAATTCATAACGAATTGAAATTTGGAAATATTTAAACTAATGAATAATTATTAGGAATTTTTATATAATAATAAAATAAAATATATATTATTGGTAAACAATTGTGAATGAATTATAAAAACATTTTGTATTTTTTGGTGTAAACAATGACAAAAGCTGTATTTTTTGATATTGATGATACTCTTGTGGATACTTCAAGTTTTGCTGATTTAGCAAGACATGCGGCTATTGAAAGTATGTGTAATAATGGTTTGCCTTTAGAACCTGATGAAGCATATGATTTATTAAAGGATATCATTAAGGAAAAAGGTTCAAATTATTCCAAACACTTTAATATATTGACAGAAGAGGTTTTAGGCAAAGAAGACCCTCTTTTAGTAGCTATTGGTATGACAACCTATCACAATGTGAAATTTGCTCTTTTAAGACCTTTCCCAAGAACAAGTGCAATATTGATTTATCTTAAAAGTAAAGGATATAAGTTATGTGCTATCACTAATGGAATCACCATTAAGCAATGGGAAAAATTAGTTAGATTGAATTTGTATCACTTCTTTGATATTGTAATCACTTCAGAAGAGGTAGGTGTTGAAAAGCCAGACCCTGAAATATATATTGAAGGATGCAGAAGAATGGCCTGTGATGTTAAAAAAAGTGTCATGGTTGGAAATAAATTGGATGTTGACTGTATGGGAGCAGTTAACGCTGGTATGAGTGCTATTCTTGTAAATTCCACCTTATCTGAAGAAGAAAAGGAAAGAGTAAATGAAGAGGATATTGATATAATTGTTTTAGACAGTATTTCAGATGTAGATACTATTTTATAGAATTGAAGATCTTTTAAATTTTAATTAACAATTTTTTTAATTTACTTTTTTTAATTATTATTTTAAATTAGGGGGTTATTGTATGGCAATGGTCATATGTCCTGATTGCGGTAAAGAACAAGACAATATAAATAAATTTTGTAGAAACTGTGGTGCAGACTTATCTAAAGTCGCTGTAGAAGAAATCCGTGCAGATTATTCACAAGAACCAGCTGTTTTAAATCAAGCTGGAGGCAGTTCAAATGAAGTGACTCTTGCAGAAACTAGTGAAAATATAAATGATAAAGTTGCAGAAACTAGTGAAAGTATAGGTAATAAAGTTGCTGAAAATGCTGAATCTGCGGTTGCAGGTGAAGATACTGCTGTAGATGCAGTTGCTGATGTTGAAAACAAGGCTGAAGTGACTGTTCCTAATATTGAAAAAACTATTAAAAAATGCAGCAACTGTGGAACTGAATTGGCAGATAATACTAAATTCTGTCCTACTTGTAGAAAGTCTACAGAAGACTTAAGCAAAAGTGCAGCCATTAAGTTTTGCCCTTCTTGTGGTACAGAATTAAGTCCTAATGTAAAGTTCTGTCCTAACTGTGGATTTAATTTAGATAAGATGACTGCAAATACTCAAGGAACCATCATTAAGAAGGTTCAGAAAAAGACACCTATTGTTGCAGTAATATTATCATTCCTATTCCCTGGGCTTGGTCAATTCTATAATGATCAATCTACAAAGGGGCTTTATTTCCTTATACTTGCAATAGTCTCATGGATCTTAATGTTGATTCTCATTGGTGTTTTAACTTATATTCTTATATGGCTATGGTCAATATTTGATGCATACCAATCTGCTGAAGCCATTAACCGTGGAGAAACATTGGAAGATAAGTTATTTTAACCCCAAGCTTCCAAGCTTTTCCGTTGCCTTCGGCAACGCAAAACCTTGACCAAAAATTTTTTCATGGATTGTTAAGTAAATTGCTTAGAAAAAATTAATTAATATTTTTCTTAATATTTCATTTTTTCTTAATATTTCATTTTTTCTTAATAATTTCATTTTTTCTTAAAAATTTTTTTTATTCTATCTTTTTTTAGCATTTTTTCATTTTTTAAGGTTCTAAAAATAGTTACCTTTATATATAGTTTTGAATATAAATATATACATTCTTATTTTATCTTGCAGTAAGAATCATTAATTAACTTGCTTATTTATGAGAAATTATTCTCAAATCTAAAATAAATAAAAAATTAAATTTAACTTTTATGTTGGATTTATCTCTTTATCAAGCAAAGCGGTCAGCTTGTTTTTTGAGTTTCAAATTTTAATAAACTTACTCCATTAGACTATCCTATGGAAAATTTACTAAAAGGGATTTTAATGGAAAGGTTATTTTAATAATTACATAGATTACGGAAAAAATAATATAAAGGAGATATTGTTATGGCTATTTGTCAAGGAAAATCAACCAGATCTCCATCTGGTGCTAGAAGAGTTGCAAATCGTGGAAAAAGGAAATCTGAATTAGGTAGAGAATCTGCAGAAACCAGATTAAGTGAAAAATCTTTAAGAAAAATCAGAACCCGTGGTGGAAACGAAAAACACAGATTAGCTGCAGACAACAAAATTAACGTTATTGATACTGATGGTAAAGCACAAACTGTAGACATTATCAACGTAATTGAAAACAGTGCTAACCCAAACTACGTAAGAAGGAACATCATCACTAAAGGTGCTATTGTAGAAACCCCAATCGGAAATGCAAAAGTAACCTCAAGACCTGGTCAAGATGGTGTTATTAACGGAGTTATCGTAGAATAAATCCAAGCTTTTTGCCCAAGCTTTTTAGCCTTCGGCTAAAAACCTTGACCAAAATATTTTCATGGGTTGTTTAGGTTTAAACCTTTGAAAAAATTATTTTTATAAACTTTTTCTAAAAGTTTGTAAAACCTTTTAGCTGGTTGTGAGTGTTTACTCGTGACTGGTTTCTTTTTCACTATTTTTATTTTTGATTTTTTGATATTTATTCAATTTTTTATTGTTTTAGCTATTTTTGATTTTTTAGTATTTTAATTATTTAGCTATTTTTTACTTTAATCTATTTTACTATTTTTAGAAATACTTATTTAATATTAAATTAATATATTATAATGTTATAAACTATTAATTAATATAAAAATCTTAATTTATTTAAAAAGCAATTCAAATAGTTTGCTTTTTACAGTTATAATAATTATTTGCAATTTAAGGAGATAAAATGAAAATAGGAATGTCACATGGTGCTGGTGGAGAGGTTATGGGAAATTTAATCTCACAAACCATTCTAAATAATTTATCAAAAAAATCAGTTGAAGGAGGATATGGCTTAGATGCATTAGATGATGGTGCTACAATTCCTCTTGGAGATTATGAAATCGTTGTAACAACTGATGGTCATACTGTTAATCCATTATTCTTCCCTGGTGGAGATATAGGCAGAATATCCGCAGCAGGAACTATTAACGATGTTTCTGTAATGGGTGCAAAGCCTTTAGCTATCTCTAATGCTATGATCTTACAGGAAGGTTTTCCAATTGAAGATTTAGACAAAATCATCAAATCTTTAAGTGATACTTGTGAAGAAGCTGATGTTGCAGTAATTACTGGTGACACCAAAGTTATGGAACAGGATAAGTTAGATGGTATTGTTATAGTAACCACCGGTATTGGAATAGCTAAGAAAGGAGAAGTAATTAAAGATTCTACTTTAAGTGTTGGAGATAAGATTATCATTACTGGAAGTGTTGGAGACCATGGAATGAGCTTAATGTCCTTTAGGGAAGGATTTGGTTTTGAAACAGAATTGAAATCTGATGTCGCTCCAATGTGGGGAATCATTTCCAAAGCTCTTGAAGTAGGTGGAGTAACCGCTATGAAAGATCCAACTCGTGGCGGACTTGCAAACTGCATTAATGAAATGGCTCGCAAATCCGGTGTTGGAATCATGCTTCAGGATGAGGCAATTCCAGTTAAGGAAGCAGTTAGAGCAGCATCTGATATGTTAGGAATCGACCCATATGAAGTTGCAAATGAAGGAAAAGTCTTAATGGGTGTAAAGGCAGAAAAGGCTGAAGAAGTATTGGCAGCTATTAAAACTGATAAATATGGTAAGGATGCAGCTATTATCGGTGAAGTAATTGATGATGATAAAGTATTGATTGAAACAGGAATCGGTGGAGTTAGAATATTGGAAACTCCTATTGCTGACCCTGTTCCAAGAGTATGTTAATTTAAAAATTTAAAAGTAAAGGTGAACACGATGAATTTGTTTTTCAAAAGAACAATAGCATATATTCTTGATTTCTTTGTAGTTTCTGCATTTATGTGGATATTTTCATACTTCGCATATTTCTTCATTAACTACCTCAATATATTCCAAATTTACCATTACTTTGTATTTATTCTTCCAATTTTAATCTTAGCGTATTTTACAATATTAGAGAAGAATTTAGGTGCAACAGTAGGTAAAAGATTGATGTTTATTGAAGTAAAAGCAAGAACACCAAGAAGAGGCAGGCTTGGAAGAGACTATTCAATCACTTATACCCAAGCATTAATCAGGTCTCTTTCTAAAATTTACTGGTTCCCAATTATTTTTGATGTGATTCTTGGAAGAATCACTGGCAAAACCAGACTTTTTGATGGTATCAGCAGAACTACTGTTGTTGAAGAAAACACAGAAATATTTTTTACCAATAGACAATAATAATTAGTTTTAATTTTTATTTCTATTTTTTCTATTTTTTTATATTGCAAATTTTATTTTATTTTTTTAATTATTATTTTAATTATTATTTAGATTATGATTTTATGGAAAATAAACTAATTCGGATGGTATTATTTAGATTAGGGGGATTTTATGGAGAATAAACTAATTCAGATGGAGTACAATATTTTAGATTATGAGCCTCATAAAAACTATAAGATGGTTCGGATAATTGAAGATAAGTCTAATTTTCCAATTAGCTGGCTAAATACACAGGCTTATTGTGAATACAGTTTATATCTTGAATATTCTGAAGGCGTTAGCACTGCACCAACTCGAGAGATGACTGAAGGAACTATGGGACATGCTAAATTAGAAGAGAAGTTTAAGGAAACTGCTCAGCCATCAACATTTGAAGATGCATTTGAAGCTTCTAAGGAAGCTGAAGTATTATCTCGTGAAATGTTTGTAATTGATACTGAAAATGGAATCAGAGGATACATTGATGAGATTTGGATGACTCCTGATAGGATAGTCATCATAGATGATAAGCCAGGAAATAGGGCATATCGTTCTACAATCAATCAAGTCTTTGCATATTGCTTAGCCTTTAAAAGCATGATTGGAAATGATAATCGTCAGATAATTGCTGCATTAAGACAAAGAGGAACAGACAATATCTTTTGGCATGATGAATTTAATGAAAACAATGAGAAGAACATTATATATCAAATCAATTTCCTGCATAGATTAATTGAAGATCAAAGGAGACCTATTCCTACTAAGAATCCTAATAAATGCAGAAGCTGCAGATTCCAAAGTTATTGTGAAGAAAAAGCTATTTAATTTTGGAATTCTTTTTCTTTTTTTTTATTTTAAAAATAGTTTTTTAATTATAAAATATTTGTCTTGTTTATTTTCTTTTTAAAAATAGTTCTTTTTTAAATTTGTTTTTATTTAATTAGTTTTTAAAATTAGTTTTTTCTTAATTAATCTTTTTTATTTTATTTCTTTTCAAAATTAGTTTTTTTTTAAATAATTTATTTATTAATTTCTTTTTAAAAATAGAATTTAAATTATTTATTTATTAATTTCTTTTTAAAAATAGGATTTAAATTATTTATTTATTAATTTCTTTTTAAAAATAGGATTTAAATTATTTATTTATTAATTTCTTTTTAAAAATAGAATTTAAATTATTTATTTATTAATTTCTTTTTAAAAATAGAATTTAAATTATTTATTTATTAATTTCTTTTTAAAAATAGAATTTAAAAGTTTGAATAAAAAAAGTATAAAAAAAAGAAGTGAATTTAAAAATATATAAATTATATTTTAAAATTCTTTAATTGTTTTTTTAGCATCTACCACTTGATATGGGACATTAGCATCTTCTAAATCCTTACTAATGTTTTTGCTCATATCTCCGATTGAAAGAATCAATACATTCAATCCTTTTCTAACAGCAGATTGAGCAGCTTCGCTAACTCCGAATTCAATATCAACTGGAATGTTTAAGTTGTTAGCTATTACATGTGAAGTAGTACCTATAGCTGCAACCTTATCAATGGAACTTAAACCATAGTTTTCATATTTTCCATCAAAAATAGATTTGATCAAGTCCCAATCTGCAGCACGGGATCCTCCTTGTTTTATTGGAGGCAATGTAATAATCAAGATTTTGCTGTCTTTGATTTCAATGGTTCCCTTTAGATTGGTTAAGGCAACATCATATCCCTTTTTAGTGTCTACTATAACATCTGCATAAGCATTTGTTTGAGCATTGATGGAAGCATATAATCTGCCGTCATCCATGTATAAACCTACTTCATCTCCTTCTTTCAAGTCTTCTTTAGCAATTGCAGGCCAAGTGGATTTATAATAGGTCATGGTTTCAAGAACGGTGTCAGAATATTTTCTTAAGGTGATTGCATCTTTTTTAACTTTAGCAATTCCCTTTTGAGTTATTTTGTATGGAGCTCTTCCATCTTTTGAAGTAATGTATTCTAATTCAGTTAATGTTTTGATGTTTTCAGAAACAGCCTGAATTGTAATTCCTAAACATTCAGCTAAATCCTTTTGCTTAAGGTTAGGTTCTTGCTTGGAAATTTCTCCTAATATTTGAAAATGAGTTAATGCTCCTCTTTTTTGCAATATTTCCATAATTATCACTTCTTTTTCTTTTGAAAAAATTCATATTTTCTAGTTATTTTTTATTATGTATCTTATCTTATTTAAAGTTTAGTTTACTTTTTTCTAAAGTATATTTGACTGTATCATTATAGGTTCTGTCAAAAACTTCAATAAATAAAGTTTAATTGAATATATTATTCAATGAATTTTTTTAAAAATAGCTATTCTGGATAGTTTTTAATATTTATATCAGTTTAAGCGAATTTAATTAAAATGATTTTTATAAATTTGTTCATTAAGTTATTGGATATGCAATAATTTAAATAAAAATGACTGTGGACAAAAAGTCATTTTAAGAATATCATGTGTAGAAAGAAAATAATTGAAAAAATTAAAAAGAGCTATATTGTAAATTTAAGTGAAAATGATTAAAATGGAATTTAATTAAAATAAATAAGTATGGAAAGAATTTAGAATCTTGTAAATATGGAATTTAATTAAAATAAATAAGTGTGAAAAGAATTTATCTTGTAAATATGGAATTTAATTAAAATAAGCATAAGTGTAAAAGAATTTGGAGTGTTGTAAAAATAGAATTTGATAAAATAAGGATAAGTGTAAAAAGAATTTAGAATCTTGTAAAAATAGAATTTAATTAAAATAAGCATATAATTGAATGAAAAGAATTAAGAAGTTCATGAACTTAATCAAGAACTAATCTTCCTTCCAATCGTTCATTCATTAAATCTAAAAAGTTATCTCTTTCCTCATTAGGAATATATGCTCCACAAGCAACATCGTGCCCTCCACCATTTCCGCCTAAACTTTGGGCAACTTCCCTGATTATTGATCCGAAATGCACTCCATCATAGGCTAAAAGCTTTGAGCAACGAAGGGAAATCTTCAAGTCCTGATTTTCCTCGCTTACTTGAGTAAATGCAATTATAGGTTTTCTCCAATCTCCATAACTGAGAATCATTCCAGCTATTGTGCCTACAACATTGCTTCTTATGCCTTCACCATCAAAGTATTGCAAATTATCCTTTTGTATGATTGCATCAGATTCTCCAACTCTTTGGATATTTTGGGCTAAGTAAGCTCTATGTTCTTTTGAAATTCCTTCAAGTTCATCAAGCACAACTGCTCTATCCCCTTCAATATCCTGCATATCATTAAGGTCATTAGACAATAGGTATTCATTTCTTTTTATGGTCAATTCTAATAGCTTCAATGCAACTTTAGGCCTTTCATTTCTAACGCATGCATTCATTGCAGTTGAAAATTCAGATGCATCCCTTAAAAATGTGTATTTTTCCTCTTTTGCAAATTCATAGCTTTCTCCCATAACCAGTTTTGGTATATGAACTGCATATCTTGGAGGAATTAGCTGTGAAATCCTTAAAATCAATGCCTTAATCAGCTTATTTTTATCTTTCTGATTTAAGTCACAAGCTCTGAGAGCCATGTCATTTTTTTCATCCCAAGTGTTTATGTTAAGGCTTTTAAGTAGGTCCAATGCCTCATTTCTCTTCTTTTCATCATCGTTTGCAAATATTTTCACATCAGTGAAGTATGATAATGCAACATATAATGGTCTTGATTGCCTTCCATAAAGTGATAAGTCATTTTCAATAATGTTGACTAATCCTTCCTCTTTGGCATCCTTTAAGATGGATCTGTTCAATCCTTCCAATTTTCCGGTTTTTCCATTTTGGATATCTCCAATTGCAGCTAATATTCCAATCCAGCTTAAGTCGTTATATCCAAATTCCTTAGAGAGAAGATAGCACATTCCACCTCCACAGATTTTCTGTGAACCGTTTATGCCATAAAAATAAGGATTGATTTCTAGATATTCATAATCAACTGTTTTATAGTAATCCTCTCCTCTGAGAGGTGGGTGGTGGTCCAATACGATTATTTTGGAATCTTCCTTTGCATTTTTGTCTATAGGCTGACCTGATCCTAAATCTGAAAATATTGTTAATTCATGTTCTATAGGAACATTTTCCAAAACGTCTAAGTTTACGATTTCAATTTCAAATTTCTTTCCTAATCTGTCTAATATGCAGCTTAAGATAGCTCCTGAAGATATTCCATCACAATCTGTATGGCTGTAAATCTTAATGTCGTCACTGTTTTCTATAAGCCTTTTGGCTTTTTCATATCTTTCTTTCATTTCTGGTGGTATGTATTCTGTCATTTTAACGCCTTTTTTATTTTTTTCTTTCCTATGAAATAGTGATTGGTTTTTTTTATTTCATAGGAAATCTTGAGTTCAGTTTATTTTTCTTTTTTTCATTGGTTTTGACTGAATTCAATTATTTTTTTCCTTTTTTGCCTTTCTTATTATTAGACCTATTGGCTTGTTTGGTTTCTCTGATTTTTTTAATGGTATTTGATAGATTAATCAATACTTCCTTTTTGCTTTCGTCAGTGGTAATTATGACTCTGCCTGATTTATTATACCATTCTCCAGGATAAGCCTTATCCTCTTCAGCAGTATATTTGTATCTTAATCTGTCAGTAGCTCTAATAATCTCCTTGATTTTAGGTTCTTTGATTGCATATTCCATGGAAACCTTTCTACCTTCATTCAAGGATTTTTCAGCATCCAAATATATTGGCCAAATCATTACATCCTTCATATTTTCACCTCTTTTAATTTTTAGTTATTCTTAATTATAATATGTTAGCATAATATTTAAAAATTTTTTATTTTCCAAGTTTTTTAAAAATAGTTTTAGTTTTTTTCAAACTTTTCAGATGGAAAAAATAAATTCTTTTAAAATTTAGAATCTATAGTCTAATGATTCTTCATTGTTTTTAAATTGTTTCACTTTATTCTAAGATTTGATTTTTAGCATTATTTTAATTAGCTTTAAAATCAATTTATACTTTAATCCATTCTTTTTTCCCTTTTCCATCAATTGGACTTCTTTTAGGAATATTTTGTTTTCCTCTTTGGAATTGTCCCTTGACAGCCATAAACTAATCCAATTCAATAGATATGGATTTAGGAAAAGGTCTTTATTTCTGATTCCATATTCGTCACAAAGATTTGAAGATAATCTATATGCCCTTATTGAATCAAAAACCAATCTGAAATTAATGTTCTTAGTAACAGACTTATCCTCAACTTCCATTCTCATGAAGTAATTATAGACAACCTTATTGTTTAAAAACAGAATTCCCTTTTCGCTTTTGAAATATGATTCCAATAAAAAGTTCAAGTCTTCAGCAGAAATGCAATCAGGAAATCTGATGTCATTGTCTTTTATCAGTTCGGTTCTATATATCTTAGTCCAGAATGATGGCAAGATCTTTAATATAGCTATTTCATCATCATTTTCCACTTTAATCTTTTCAATGAATATCTCTTCATTGTTTCCCTTATCAATAGACTTTCCATAGAAGAATCTGCTCATTATGTTTTTCCAGATGAATCCTACAAATCCCTTGAAATTAGATCCTTCAACCAAATCATCAAGATAATCTATATAAGGCTTTTTTAAGCTGTCAATGTATGGGGTGTAGGATTTCCTTATTGTATTTTCCTCTGGATAATGTCTTAGATACCTTCCAAAGGCTATATCACAGTTGTATTCATTGATCTTATTGTATAATGTTTCACAGGCATCATTTGTAAATGTGTCATCAGAGTCAACAAACATCATATATTCTCCATGCACCTCTTTTAATGCAAGATTGCGGGGACCATATGCTCCTCCTGCATTTTCAATCAAGTGGATTGACTTAATGGTTTGCCTACCAGTTTCATTATTGATTCTTTCCTTATACTCTTCAATGATTGCCTTTGTATTGTCTGTTGAACAGTCATTTGCAATGATGATTTCCAAATTCTCAATGCCTATTGTCTGATTGATTACAGAATCTAAAGTTGTTGGAAGGTATTTCTCTCCATTGTAAACAGGTATGATTATGCTTATCTTAAATTCGCTAATAGAAATTCCTCCCTTTTTTATTCAATCATCAATGTTTTTTTAATCTTTAATATTGTGAAAATGTTTGTTTTTTTAGTTTTGATTGTTCAATTCCCTAAACATCAAGTCAATCATGTCTTTAACTGTATATCTTTCAGGATAAATATGCCTTACATTGTATTCATCAAGTATATTTCCTGTAATTGGTCCAATAGCTACTGTAAGGGTGGAGTTGGAGAGCTTTTCAATCAATTGATCCTTTTCATCATCCTTAGCTATTTTGAATATGTTCACTACAGTAAGTGGGCTTGTAAATGTTATTCCATCTATCTTTTCATCTATAATCTCTTTGATTAGGTTTTCAATATCCTTTGTGTCTTCTGGAATGACTGACTTATAGCTTTCTGCCAATATGACTTCAGCCCCCATCTCTTCAAGTGATTTAGGTAAAATAGTCCTTGCAGAAAATGTACGAGGAACTCCAATAATTTTATTATTTAAGTCGAACTTTTCAAATTCTTCAATGAGTCCTTCAGCAGTATAATCTTTTGGTATGATATCTATATGGAGTCCTTTATTCATAGCAACTTCTGCAGTTTTTGTACCTATAGTTGCAATTTTGCAATCTGAATTCAGGCTTTCGACAAAGTCTGGATAAAACTTGAAAATGGAATCTATTGAACTGACTGATGTGAAGATTAACCAGTCCAATTCTCCGAATCTATTCATCAATTCCTTTAATGAATCCGTATTTTCCAATCTCAATTCCAATGTTGGCACTATAACCGCTTCTCCTCCATAGTTTTCTATGAATTCCTTTGCAGCTTTAGATCTTTCTTCAGGTCTTGTAACAGCTATTCTCTTTACCATATTTCCACATCTTAAGATAATGATTAATGTTTTGTTCTTGAAATTATTTATTGTTTTTTAGGATATTTATTTCAATATCCTCTATAACTATTTTAGTAATTTTATTTTTATTTTTTCCTTTTTGTAATTTTTTGTAATTATTTTTTGTAATTTATTTTTATTATTTCCTTTTTGGAATTTTTTGAAAAAATTCCTATATTTTCATTAAAAATTCCTTTATTACTTATTTAAATTTATATAATACTTATATCTAAAATTATATATGTATAAAAATATGTATAAATTTTATCTATTTAACTAAATTATAATTATTCGTGATATAATGAAAATTTTATTCTTGAACTTACCATATGAATTCAATATAAGCAGAGCAAGCAGATGGCCTGAAAAGACAAAATCAGGTACTTTGTATTATCCTTACTGGTTGGCATACTGTGTTGGAGTATGTGAAAAGGAAGGATTTGAGTGTAAGCTTGTTGATTGCATTACAAAGGCATACACTACTGAAGATACAATTGAAGAGGTTAAACGCTATGAACCTGATTATATAATTGCTGAAATAACAACCTCTACTTGCAGTTATGATTATAAGGTTATCAATTCAATCAAAAAAGCTTATCCTAAAGCAAAGATACTTATTGGAGGAACTCATGCAACCATTTTGCCTGAAGCAGTTCTTAATGAATGTTTAGGTATCGATTATATTCTTCGTCAGGAATATGACTATACAGTTGGAGACCTGATATCTTCTGGTGATGCATCAGTAGTTAATGGAGTTTCCTATAGGGTTGACTCTGATGGCAATGACATTGCAAGCTTGGATGTTAATTTGATTGATGAATCCATTCCATTTGAAGTGAGACATACTGAAGATAGAGAGCCTTTAGAGGATTTGGATAGCCTTCCTTATGTTTCTAAGGTTTATCAGAAGTATTTGAACTTTGATGATTATGCTTATGCATTTGCTCAAAAGCCAATGATTCAAATTGTATCCTCAAGAGGATGTCCGAACCAATGCAATTTCTGCAGCTATCCATCTACAATGGGAGGCAGGATATACAGGACAAGGTCTGTAAGTGATTTGGCAGATGAGTTTGAATATATTCTAAATGAGCTTCCGGAAATCAAGGAAATCTTTATTGAAGACGATACATTTACAGTCAATCAGCAAAGGGTGATTGAGTTTTGTGATGAAATCATCAAAAGGGGATTGAAGCCAATTTGGTCCTGCAATACAAGGGTTGACTTGACCTTTGAAACCATGAAGAAGATGAAGGATGCAGGTTGCAGATTGCTTGTTTGCGGTTATGAGTCTGGAAATCAGGATGTCTTAAATGAAATCAAAAAGGGAATAACCCTTGAACAGTCAAAGGCATTTGCAGAAAATGCAAGGAAACTAGACATTAAGGTCTTTGGATGCTTTATGATTGGCCTTACTGGAGACAGCCTTGAAACAATCGATGAAACCTATAAGTTTGCACAATCCGTTTATCCAGATATGTGTTTCTTCCAGCAAGCTGTACCTTTCCCAGGAACTGGATTTTATGATTGGGCTAAGGAAAATGGATATCTGATTACAGAAGACTATTCCAAATGGCTTAATGATGATGGATACTTGAATTGTCTTGTAGACTATCCTTATGCAGACCATAAGGAAATAGAAAAGTTGAGAGACAATTTGATGAGCAAGTATTATTTCTCCTTTGCATATATTGTGAAGACTTTCCTGGCAAATCTTGATTGGGTAGAGTTTAAGCGTGTAATGCGTGGAGGAACTCAATACATTACATTTAGGGTAAAAAAAGCTTTAAGTGGATCTGATAATTTAGATTAGTTTTTTTTTTATTCTTTTAATTTTTTATTTTTCTATTTTCTATTTATCTAAAAATATAACTTCTTTTTTTCTATCTTTTTTATCATAGATTAATTGCTATAGTTCTTTTTTTTTAACATCAAGACAATATAAGTTTTTTTTAAATAGGATAAAATAAGTTTTTTTTGGGGTCTGTTGAAAACCTTTTTTAAAATTTTATTTTAAATCTTTTTAACAGTAATTTTTAAAAATTTTTATATAAATTTATAGGATTTCAACAAAGCCTTTTTTTTTAAAATAAGGGATAATTAATTTTTTTAAAAAAAATAAATTTTTATTAAAATCAGACATTAATTATTACTTTAAAAATAGCTTTAAAATTTATAAAAATAGTGTTTTAAGTTTTTTAAAAAAAGAAAAAAAGCAAATATCAAGAGAATCAACTCTCAATATTTGATGTATTTAGTAAGTTTTTTTTTTTAAATATTATGCAATGTCAGAGTATAATAAACCAGCAGCTCTGTTACCTAAGAAGAATGTGTATGCTCCGATAATTGCACTTAAGATTGCTGAAATAAATGAACCAATGTCACCCATATTAGCAAATAATCCGCCAATCCAGTTTAAGATAATTGCAACAACAAGTATGATAACGATTATTGCTAAGGTTTTTACAATACCTACAGCTTGAAGGTCTTTAAGTGCTTCTGGCATATTTAAAGCTGCACCTATTGATTCGGTGTTTGCTAATCTGCATTCACCCATTATAAGAGCAAATCCAAAGATGATGAAACAGATCAAACCAATAATTAAACCTAAAGTTTGATTTATGTTAGAGAGTATTCCATAAATGATTAATGGGATGATAAAGTATATGAAAGCTACAATAGTAAGTTTGATACCATTAATAACTTGTTTTGCTATATCAATTTCAGGAGCATCTTCACTTCTGTTGATACCGAATTTTACAATATCCAATCCGTATCCGTTAATTAAGAAAGAAATAATTAATACGAGAAGTAATCCTACAATTCCAATTACACCACTGGAGAATAGGTTGTTAGCTTGTTGACCAGCAACTAATCCTACGCCAGTAAATATTATGACTACTGCCATAATAAAGTAAAGTACTAAATATATTAATAAAGATTTTGTGTGATTTAATGGGTAACGAATAGCGTCACCTATAATTTCACCGATTTCCATAATTAAACACCTCATTTTTAAATTTCACTCATACACACTAAAGTATATTTGAGTTATTATTAAATTTATTTTTAATATTATTTAAATGTATTGAAAAGTTTTTAATTTTTTTGTTTATTTTTTCTTTATTTTAGATTTTAAATTGAATTTATTTTTAATTTGTATTAAATCATTAATATTTGAGTTATGTTTTCTAAAAAATTATTTTTTCACTAGTTAAGGTAAAAATAATTAAATTAATCCTTTTTTCTCAATAATACTAATTTCAATTAAAAGTAATATTGTTGCAATCATGGCAGCTCCTATAACATCACTTGAATAGTGAACTCCCAGATAGACACGACTTATAGCAATTAGAATAGGCAATATTGCAAGAGGAATTGTTAGAATGATCTTTATGTTTCTATTCAAATTGCTTTTTAAAATTAGGAATATGAGTGCTCCACTTAATGTAACTGATGCTCCTGTGTGGCCACTTGGGAATGAATAGGAAGTTTCATGTACCAATCGGAGTATTTCTGGTCTTGGCCTTTGAACGATTATTTTTATGATGTCAGTTATGATTTTATTGATCAGTCCGCTGCAAAAAATGAAAAGTCCAATATTTCTCTTTTTTAGGATAAATGATATGATTAAAGCCAATATGCAAAATGCACTAGTGAAAAGACCTCCTCCAAAAAATGTTAATGATTTGAATATGCTTGTTAAATTGTCATTTATATATGGGGCAATCATATTGTAAATTGAACTATCGAATCCATCGATTAGATGGGTCTTGATTAAAAATATCCATATGATGACTAGGATTGTTAATGCGATTATGCTAATTGTTTTCTTATCTAAATTGTTTATGAAATTTTTAAAAACTGTTATTTGACTCATTTTATCAAGTCCGTGTTATTAGTGAATGAAGATTTTATCTAGTCTGTAAATTTTATTTTTTAAAAACAGTTTTTTGCTCATTTTTTAATTTCGTGTTTATTTTGATTTTTTTTTCAGGTTTTATTTTGTCTGTAAATTTTATTTTAAAAAAAAGAGTGAAAAGGAATTATTCAATTCCTTTGATTTCCTTAAAGACATTGATTACATCACCAATAACAAGTATTGCGGGTGTATTTATTTCCTTGTCCGCTATTGTTCCAAGGGTTCCAAAGACAACCCTTTCATTAGGAAGTGTTCCGCTTTCAATAGCACATGCAGGAGTATCAGGGTCTCTGTATTTCATGATCTCTTCAGTGTTTTCCTTAATGTTTCCAATTCCCATAAGGATTATTAAAGTGTCTGCAGTGTAGTCCCATTTAACCTGCTTGTCCTTTTTGGTAGGATCTTCATGACCTGTTACAACAGTAAATGAGGTAGCTACTGCCCTATGGGTTATAGGAAATGCCATGCTTGTAGGTGCTCCTATAGCTGAGGTGACTCCTGGAATGACTTCAAAGTCTATGTTTTCCTTTGCAAGTGCCAATAGCTCTTCTCCACCTCTGCCAAATACGAATGGGTCTCCACCTTTTAGCCTTATAACATTTTCATGCTCTTTAGCTTCATCAATGATCAATTGATTGATTTCATCTTGTGTCTTATAATGTTCTCCAGCTTTCTTTCCAACATAAATGCGTTTAGCATCTTCTGGAGCATGCTTTAGTATTTCTTCATTTGCAAGATAATCATATAAAACAACATCTGCTTTATTTAATGCTTTTACAGCTTTTAAAGTAATTAAATCAGGGTCTCCAGGACCTGCACCTATTAAATATACTGGCATGTTATCTTTCCTTTGAAAATTTTATATTTTTATTAAAATGGATTGTTTTTGTATTAAATTAAAATTTAAGGTTTTTAGATAGTTTAGATACTATCTAACATACCTTTAAAGAATTCAAGACCATTGTCTGAACCTAATAATTTTGTAGTAGCTCTTTCTGGGTGTGGCATCATTGCAACAACAAGTCCAGACTCATCACAAACACCAGTAATGTCTTCCATAGAACCGTTAGGGTTCTTTTCTGCAAATTGAAGAACGATTTGGTCTTGGTCCTTTAGCAAATCAATGTTTTGTGTATAGAATCTGCCTTCAGCATGAGCTATTGGTATATCGATAATTTGGCCTTTTTCAAAGTTTTTGGTAAATGGTGTTTTATTGTTGGACACTTTTAATTTAGACCATTCACAATTGAATTTAGGTACTTCATTGGTAATGAACAATCCTGGAACAAGTCTGATTTCTCCAAGGATTTGTGCTCCATTACATATTCCAAGAACTGGCTTTTCCTCTTTTACAAGAGCTTTTACACCTTCAACAACAGGGGTGTTTGAAGCTATTGCTCCTGCACGCAAGTAATCTCCATAGGAAAATCCGCCAGGTATAACAATTCCATCATAATCAGTTAAGTCTTCATTATTCCACCAGATAAATTCTGCTTCTCCGCCAGCAAGTTCAATTGCTTTGTAAACATCGCGGTCACAGTTAGTTCCAGGGAATCTTATAATTCCAATTGCCATTTTATCACTTTTGCATAATTTATTAAATTCATTAGTTAAATTGACTTTCAAGTAAATTTATCTATTCACAACCGCATCCACAGCTTAAATCCATTTTTATAATATTGGTTGTGTAATTGTGGATAATTGGATTACATAATAATTTTTGACACATGTCATCTACTTTTTCTCTTACCTCATCTTCAGATTCTCCTTCCATTACAAAAGTAATTATTTCTTTTGTTTTGGTTCCTTTTACTTCGTATCCTAAAAGAGCAAGAGATCTTTGAATGGTAGTTGCTTCTGGATTTAACATTCCTGGTTTTAAGGAGACTTTAACTTCAATGTCATACATCATTTTTAATCACCTAAATTAGAATTTGTATTGTTTTTATTTTATTATTTTTTTTAAATTAATTAAATAAGCATAATTTATATTCTTTTCCTTATGATTAAATTTTTCATAATTAATAAGAATAATTTATCTTCTTTTTATGATATGGGACTCATAATAAACGAATAATCTATAAGTTCCATTTTGCTTTGTCTTCTTCGGTTATAAGTCTGTTGAAAACTTCTTCATATGCATCAATGACCTGATCATCCTTTCCTTGTCTGAAAAGTTCCTTATCAAGCATATCAAGGGTTTCTGCATCCCATAATCTGCAGCTGTCTGGACTGATTTCATCACCTAAGATTATGTTTCCATCATTGTCTTTACCGAATTCGATTTTAAAGTCAACGAGAATGATTCCAATGTCTTTAAACATTTTGCTCATAGCATCATTTACTTTAAGAGCAAGCTCTCTTAATTTGTCTAATTCCTCTTTTGTTGCTATTCCAAGTGCAATAGCTATTGCATCATTTAACATTGGATCATGGTATTCGTCATCCTTAAAGTCCATTTGTATAAGTGGTGGATTGAATGGAGCCTTATCTTCGAATGGGAATTTTCTGATAATGCTTCCTGTTGCTATGTTTCTTACAATAACTTCTATTGGAATCATTTCCAATTTTTTAGCTTTCATAATGCAAGGTTCGCATAATTCAATAAGTTGGGTCTCTATTCCTTCGCTTTCAAGGATTTCAAAAATCTTTGCACAGATAATTGAATTGAGGTAACCTTTTTGTCCCATGCTTTCGTTTCTAGCACCATCTCCAGCAGTCATATCGTCTCTAAAATCAATAATGACTTCGTCTGGGTTTTCACCTTGGAAAACGCTTTTAGCTTTTCCTTCGTAAAGTAAATTTTTTGAATCCATTTTAATCATCATTTTTACAATTTTTTAAAACATATTGAAATTATAATAATTTCTATAAATTTTATATAATTATAATAATTAAATTTATATCTATTATCATTAATAAATCTAATTTAATTTTATTTGCTTTTATTGTTTTTTTATTATTTTTATTTTTGTTTTTGGTTGTGTTTTCTTGTGCTTCTTATTAAATGGTACTGTTTATTTAATATGCTTTTTTGATTTTTTTATCATGTTTATTTTTGGTTTGATTTTGTGATTTCTCTTTTCATTTTTTATGATAGTTTGTGATTTTTCAAAATGTTTTTATTCAATCGAACTTGATATGATTTCTATTGTCAATTGATTATTTTTGAATTTTTTCATTTTTTATAACTTGTTCTTTATTCTACTAAAGAACATATGAAGAAAATAATATATACTTATAGGTAAATATATTATTAATAGAAAAATGGGGATTTTTCTAAAAAAATACAAGTTGAGTTTAGAAATACTGAGGATTGTTTTTATGAAAAATGATTCTAAAAATCATTTTGATAACTCTAATTCTACAGATTCAATGTCTAAAGAGGAAATAACCCAATATGTTATTTCATCTTATGATTCTGGCAAAACAATGCTGGAGATTGCAAATGACATTGGCAGAAGCAAGATTTATGTTAGCAATATCATTCATCAAGTTTATACTGATGAGGAAATCAAGGTTCGCCAATACAATAAATTAAGAGGTAAAAACCAGCTTGACTTTTCAAGGTTTAAAAGTACTTCTGGAATTTATAGGGTTAGTTTTGTTGAAAATAAAAGAAATGGAAACGATTATTGGTCCTATCAATATTATGAAGGCGGCAAATTAAGAAGAATTGTTTCTGTAAATTTATACAAGTTAAAGGTCATTGTCTTGGACAAAGGCATGGATTGGATGGAATTCACTGATGATGCCAGTGAATTGGTTTTGAAGTATAAGGAAACTTATGATGAATCCTCTCTTAATAGAGAAAATAAGACAGGTTTCTTTAGAGTTACTAAACGTAAAATCAAGACAAAGCAAGGTTATACTTGGGCTTATTCCTTTAAGGAAAATGGCAAGTTGAATTTCATTAGTTCAGTTCATATAAGTACACTTAAATCTAAGGTTTTAGATAGGGGCTGGGAATGGATTGAATTGACTGAAGAAGCAAGGAAATTAGTTGAAGAAGATGAAAAATCACTTAATGCCGATTTTGACTTTTCAAACTAGGTTTTAATTCTTTTTAATACTTTTATTGCCTTTTTTTTAATTTTTTTAATACTTAATCAATTTAATATTCGCATTTTTTTTAATGATTTTTGTATAATTTCTAACAATTTTTTCATTATTTTTTAGTTGTTTTTTATTAGTTTTTTCCTTTTTTTATCTACTTTTTTCATTTTTCCTGGTTAAGTGATTTCTTATTTTTTAAGTTTTTTAAGCTTTGATTTTTTAGAAAATTTTAATTAAGGGATTTCTTATTTTTTAAGCTTTGATTTTTTAGAAAATTTTAATTAAGGGATTTCTTATTTGTTAATCCTTGATTTTTTAGAAATATTTAATTAATTGGTTTTATAAAAATATAATATTATATTAAACTTATAAAAGTTTATATAAAATAAATGATATAGGATTTATAATTATTAAAATAAGAACTTTTCAATTGAAATTTGATTTTTAATTATTTAATTAAGAGCTTTTTATTTGAATTTTGATTTTTAATTATTTAATTAAGAGCTTTTTATTTGAATTTTGATTTTTAATTATTTAATTAAGAAGTTAAATTTAATTATACTAATTAGAATAGAACTTTAAATAATAACTTAAATAAAACTTTCATGTTTATTGAATAATTCATTAGATTTGTTTGGTGATATTATGTGTGGAATTGTTGGTTGTGTATTGAAAAATGCTAATGTAGCGCCAATTCTTTTGGATTCCATTTCCAAATTGGAATATCGTGGATACGATTCTATTGGTCTTGCTACTGCTTATGATGGAAAGATTAACCTTAAAAAGGATTCTGGAAAAATCAAGGAAGTCGACGACAAGTTGCACTTTGCTGAAATGCCAGGTAATTTTGGAATTGCACATGTAAGATGGGCAACCCATGGAGATCCAAGCAAGGAAAATGCACACCCTCATCTCAATTCTGCAGGAACAATTGCTGTTGTTCACAATGGTATCATTGAAAACTATTTGGCAATTAAGGAAGAATTGATTGCTGAAGGATATGAATTCAAATCAGACACTGATACAGAAGTGATTCCACACTTGATTGACCAATTCATGAAGGAAGGATTTGATTTGGAAAATGCAGTTCGCAAAGTCATAGGTGTTATTGACGGTGCCTATGCAATTGCAGCAATCTGTGTAGATGAACCTAATAAGGTTGTAGCTACCCGTAAGGACAGTCCTTTGATTGTAGGAATTGGTGAAAATGAATACTTTGTTGCTTCTGACTTTCCAGCTATATTGAAATACACAAATAACATTGCATACCTTGAAAAGGATGAAATAGTCATCCTCACTGAAAATGGAGTGACATTTAAGGATGCAGATGGCAATGACATGAAAAAGGAGATTGACGTATTGGATTGGTCTCCTGAAATGGCTGAAAAGGAAGGATACGATCATTTCATGATTAAGGAAATCAATGAACAGGATGTTGCAATCAGAAACACTTTAGCTGAAAAGAATAAGATCAAAGCTATTGTTGATGAGGTCAAGGGAACAATCAATAGGGTTGTTTTCGTTGCATGCGGAACATCTTACCATGCGTCATTGACTGGAAAATACCTGATTGAATCATTGGTGAGAATGCCTACTGAAGTATTGCTTGCTTCTGAGTTCAAGTATTCCGCTAAGGCATTGAATGACCAGACATTGGTTATATTCATTTCACAATCCGGTGAAACTGCAGACACCTTAAAGGCATTGGATGCTGCTAACGAAACTTCCAAGACATTAGCTATTGTAAATGTAAGGGGAAGTTCAGCTACAAGAAGGGCAGATTATGTAATCCAAACCCAAGCAGGTCCTGAAATAGGTGTTGCAGCTACTAAAACATATGTAAGTCAATTGATTGCCATTTACCTATTCTCTGCACTCCTTGCAGATGACCAAGAATTGCTTAAAAGATTGGATAAGGTTCCTGATTACATTGATGAAGTTCTTAAGAAGCAAGGAATCATTCGTGAAATCTCTCGCCTTTACAAAAGGGATAAGGATGCATTCTTTATCGGCAGAGGATTCTCTTACCCTATAGCATTGGAAGGAGCATTGAAACTAAAGGAAATCTCTTATATCCATGCTGAAGGATATGCTGCAGGTGAGCTTAAGCATGGTCCTATTGCATTGATTGACAAGAACATTCCAGTAGTTGTAGTTGCACCTCCAGGTCAAGACCATAAGAAGATTATGAGCAATTTGCAGGAAGTTAAGGCAAGAGGCGCTGATATATTAGGTATTGGTGCTATTGGTGATGAAGACTTGGTGTCTGAATCTGATAATGTATTTTTAATCAATCCAGAAGTTGATGATATATTATCCCCACTTGTTTACATAGTTCCTTTTCAATTGTTAAGCTATCATGTATCTGTAATTAGAAAATTGGACCCTGATAAGCCTAAGAATTTAGCTAAGTGTGTAACTGTTGAATAGCCAAGCTTTCACTCCAAGCTTTTCCCCCAAGCTTTTCCGTTGCCTTCGGCAACGCAAAACCTTGACCAAAATTGTTTTCATGGGTTGTTTAGGGGTTAAGCACTTGGATTAATGTTTTTTTTTCACTAAAAAGAGTGTAATTAAATTATTTTATTTATTTTTACTTTATTTTAATTCTTTTTTTATATATTTTAAGGCCTTTTGCAATGATTTTTTAGCCATATGCCTATTTTTAGGATGATTGCAACTAATTAAACTGATTCTATATCAATTCTTCTTTTATAGAATATTATAAGGCCTTTTGCAATAAGGAATTGCTTTTTCAAAATGTATTCATTAATTTTATTTGCCTCTATATAATCCAGTTCGCTATTAAAATTTATCCTTTTTTCAAATTCATACAATTTTTTGACCATGTCATCTAATTAGTTTATGTTTTCATATGAAAACATGATTCTATAAACCATCCATTGGATTGAAACTTTAAAAACCCTATTCCAATCAACATCTCCATAAAGGTTTTCTATCAAATCATGTACCTTATAATATGACCCCAAAAGCCCATAAGTTGATTTTGGAGAGTAATCTGAATAGCTTCCATCATGCCTATGCCATTTATAACCGTAATAATCTATAAATGCAATTTTGTTTGCATAATATGAGTATTCATATGTGAAAATGGAATCCTCTCCAATTTGATCCTCTAAAAATTTCAAATCATTGTCCTTTATAATTGATTTCCTAAAGATCTTACTCCAGATTTCCTGGCTTATTGAGTATGGGAATTTATTCGAATGGATATACTTTTTATTGCCTTCTATTGAATCGGCATCCTCAATATCATCAAAAACTGGTATTTTCTTAACATGTTCATTATGGATGATGATGGCATTTGCACAAACCATGTCTAAATCTTCACAATCAATTAGATTATACATGGTTTCGCAGAAATCCATTTCATATTCATCATCACCGTCGATAAACATTATATATTCTGCATTTGATTTTTCAATGCCAAGGTTTCTTCCAAATCCTGGATTTCCATGATTCTCTTCACTTTCAAACAATAAGATGTTTTCATGCTTTTTGGCATATTCCCCTATAATCTCACAGGAAGAGTCAGTAGAACAGTCATCCACCATTATCAATTCAGTGTTTTCAAATCCTATGGTTTGATTTAAGATAGATTCAATGGTTCTGGATAAGTATTTTTCCTGATTATAAACTGGGCATACGACTGTTATCTTGTACATTATTCCACCTGCCTATGGTTTATTTTCTTCCGCTTCCAATTTCAAGAAGGGGAATTTTGCTCATTACAAATATCAGCAGCCAGCTTAATCCGATTATGATTACTGAACTTACAGGAAGCCAAAGGTAAGCATTTGTCTTTACTTTTGGAGCCAGGAATCCTCTGGTTGTTAAATATTGAAGCAGGATATAATGTGAGAAGTAGATTCCAAAACTGCATGATGAAAACAATACTATTGCCTCTCCCAATTTAGTTTCCCTTATCATTCTTGCATCTTTCTTAATCCATTTGGTGCTTGCATACTTGAATGCTGTAAAGAGCCCTATGGTTTCGAGAATTACAAATATGTCAAAGAAGTCTATTGGCATAAGGGCAGTTCCTCCAAGTCCCTTTAGGTATATCTTTGTAAAGTGGCCAGCTATTCCTATGAGGAATACAATGCATTCGATAGCAAACATCTTCTTGTCAGAGTACTTGAACTGCTTGTTGTGAATGTATGACCCCATAATGAAGTATCCAAGAACGGGGAAGAAGTTGAAGATAACCCTAAAGTTGTATTTCATTTGAGGATAGTCGGAAAATCCAACTGTATATAGTATGGATAGGATGAATGTAATCAAGATCAAGTATTCTGCTCCTTTTATTCCCTCTTCACGAATGAAGCTGCCTACTACTGGAATAAGAAGATAAACTCCAATGAGTGACCAGATAAACCAGAATGGTCTTGAATAATCCTGTACACCAAATGCAGTGTCTATAAAATAAGTTATTGTAGGCTGATAATGCCAAATGAGTATCCCTGCGATTATGTAGACTATAATCCAAAATAAGAATGGCAAAAACACACGCTTGAAACGCTTTTCAAGAAATTTCTTCACTTCATATTTCCTTGTCAAAAGAAGGGATCCGCTAACTGTAAAAAAGAGAGGAACACCTATTCGTGTAAGTGAGAAAACTCCACTGCAGAAAAGCCAGCTGTAGAAGTCATATGAAAATAGTCTACTTACGTGTCCTATAACAACAAGTATTATGGCAAGTGAACGGACTTCATCTAGATACAATATTCGCTTGGGACTTATGCTCATTATATCACTTATGATTATATCTTTTTGTTCGTATTAATAAAGATATTTAATATTTTTTTAGTTTTTATTTACATAGTGATGAATTTAATTTTCTTTTTTGATTTTTTAGTAGTGCATACTTTATCTATTAAAGTTATTTATAAGATAATGACAAATATTATTAATAATCAAAAAACTATTTTATTTTTAATTTTTTATGGTGTTTTTATGGAATATGATTATTTAATTGTTGGTTCCGGTTTATTCGGTTCCGTTTTTGCATATGAAATGTCTAAAAAAGGAAAGAAATGTTTAGTCATTGAAAAAAGAGCTCATGTTGGTGGAAATGTTTATACCAAAGAGGAATTTGGTATAAATGTGCATAAATATGGTGCTCATATATTCCATACAGATAATAAAGAGATTTGGAATTACATCAATCAATTTGCTGACTTTAACCGTTACACAAATTCACCTGTTGCAAATTATAATGGTGAATTATACAACCTTCCTTTCAATATGAACACTTTCTATCAGATGTGGAAAGTGAAGACTCCTGAGGAAGCTAAGGTAAAGATTGAAGAGCAAAAAAGAGAAGCAAATATTGAAAATCCATCAAACATTGAAGAGCAAGCTATTTCCCTTGTTGGAAAAGACATTTATGAAAAGCTTGTTAAGGGATATACTGAAAAGCAATGGGGAAGGGATTGTAAGGATCTTCCGGCTTTTATTATAAAAAGGCTTCCTGTAAGGTTTACATTTGATAATAATTACTTTAATGACTTATATCAAGGAATTCCAATTGGCGGATACACTAAAATCATTGAAAAGATGCTTGAAGGTGTTGAAGTAAGGTTGAATACAGATTTCTTTGATGATAAGGAAAACTGGTTAAAAATAGCTGATAAAGTCATATTTACTGGAATGATTGACCAGTATTATGATTATTGCTTTGGAGAGCTTGAATACAGAGGCCTTGATTTTGAGTTTGAAACACTTGATATGGAAAACTATCAGGGAAATGCAGTTATCAATTACACTGATAGGGAAACTCCTTTCACAAGAATCATTGAGCATAAGCATTTTGAGAATGCTGAATCTGAAAAGACAGTCATTACAAGGGAATATCCTAAAGCATGGGAAAAAGGAGAAGAAGCCTATTATCCTATGAATGATGAAAGGAATAGTGAACTCTTTGCCAAGTATAAGGAATTGGCAGATAAGGAAGATAATGTTATCTTTGGTGGAAGGCTTGGAATGTATCAATACTTTGATATGTGGAAGGTGATTGAAGAAGCTTTGAAACTGGTAGATGGAATTGAGTAAATTATTTTTCTAATTTTTATTTTTTATTCTATAACTTGTATAAAAATCATTTTTTCCTTTAATGTCATGAAATGAAAATTCTTTTATTTTAAGTATTCTATTGTAAAAGCCATTATCAAATGTAATAAAATCTAATTTATCATTTATTCTTAAATTATGGTCATGAGCGTCCAAAATTATTTTGTCATCTGGATGATGTACATCCATTTCTTTTAATTTTTTATGTAATTTGGCATATGGTTTCATTCTTCTTTCAGTAATTTTTATTCTTTTTTCAATTTGCTCCTTCCTATTAAAAGAATAAATGTCCAAATTGTTTAAACAATTGAAAATCGCTTGTTGTATTATTTCGTTTTTTGGAAATTGTTCTTTCACATATCTTACCCAAAAGGGTTCTAAAGAACTTTTAATCTCACCCTTTATCATTTTGTTAAATTTTTTGTTGGAAATTAATTTCTTTAAATCTTTTAAGGATGATAAATTGGCATTTTTATTATAAGTTTCCATTAATAAATTTTCAAAAAATTCCTGCAGGATTTTTCTTTTTTTAGTAAAAACAAAATCTGCTTCTAATTTGACTTTTTGAGAATATATGATAGTTTGATATTCTTCAAATACTTGATTTGCTTTATAATGTAGTGAATCAATATGGAAGATATATGCAATTAAGATATTCGTATCAATAAAACTTTTCATATATTTGCTCCTTTTTGAATAATTTTATAATTTTATAAAGGTATTTGTAATTTTGGATAATGTATCCTCATCATAATTTTCACTTTGCTTGCATATTTTTGTATAAAAGTACTGTTCATAGGAAACTAATTTCATGTTAAATTCTTTATGCTCATTTAAATAATTCTCTTCATCTAATTTGGTTTTCATCTGAATTAAATTGTAAAATAAATTCATCAATGTTTTAATGGATGGAAGTTGATTCAGTAATTCTTTATTATCCAAAATATAAAATGCCATTCTTTTGATAGAGAAAAAATCGTAGTATTCATCTTTATAAAGTTTCATTTCCCTTAAAATATTTGATAGGGATTCAAAAGATTCCTTTAGTTCAATAATTAATTTATTGAGCAGATTTTCATTTTTGGATGTTATTTTTTCAATGCTTTTCAATATTTTTTCATTCAATTCATTAAAAAGATTTATGAAATTTGAATATGTCTGTTGATTTTCAAGAATATTATTTGATGGTGGGAACCCATATTTCATGTTTCACCTCTAAAGTTTTCATAAAAATAAGTTTAATGGTTCTCATATTTAAGTATATCCTTTTTAAAAATACTTTTTTACTAAATTAAAGCAATATTATAATTGAATTGTTAAAAATAATGGTTTTTATTAAATATAGTTTAATATAGTAAACTTTTATCCATTTAAAATTTATCTATTTTTTATTCTTAAAAACAGATTTTTAATAAAAATAGCTAATGAATTGTTTAGTGAAAATATTTTTATAAAGATGTTTATCACTAAATTAAAAGCAAAGCTTGCTGTATTTACTCTTGTTCCAATTTTATAATCTTTATAATAAGGTTTCATAATGTTTAAGAACTTATTTTGACAATCCTTTTCAATATCTGCATACATGTAGATTTTAGTCATGTCTATAATCAATTCGGATTTTAATGTATCGTATTTTGTTTCACTTTTCAATAGATCCATTATTTTTAAAAATCCTCTTAATTGCTTTTGAAGCATGGATTTGGAGAATATTTGGCAAGTAGACTTGTCTTCCCCTTCTGTTCTAAGCTGATATCCGTATCCTAAAAAGCCATTTAGGATTATGATTCCTTTAGCTTTCAAGTATGATGCAGTGCAGAAGTAAACATCTTCGTAAAGGTCTCCCTTTGGAAAATTGATACTGTTTTCTAAAATCATTGATTTTCTAAAGATCTTGGTCCAAATCATTGTAGGATGTCCTAAGGTCATGATATTTGGGAAATCCTCAATAGAATCTAAATGGATTATGTCTTTTTCTTTATCGTATTTTCCTTTGAACTCGTATTTTTCTGGATTGAAATCATCTAAAAATGAGTTAGGTATTTTAGTGTTTATATCATATCTGCATGAAACAACATCTATATCATTGTCATTTATTGTTTTGTGCATCTCTTCACACATTGTTGGATAATAGATGTCGTCATTGTCTAAAAACATGATGTATTCTGATGTGGCATTTTCAATTCCAACATTTCTTGGTTGGCTTGCAGTGCAGCTGTTTCCTTCTAAAAAAATAGATTTTATATTTTCATATTTTTCTGATAATTCATTTAAAATGGATTTAGTATTGTCATTTGAATTGTCATCCACTAAAATAAGCTCAATGTTTTCAAATCCAAGACTTTGTTCCTTTATAGAATTAACTGCTTCTAATATATAATTTTCAGCATTATATGTTGGTACAATTACAGTTAATTTATAAGTCATTTTATCATCTTTCCCTAATTAAACTTTATAAAATATAATAAATTCAGTCTTAAATTCTAATTGTATTTTATTTTTTTAAATTTTACTTTATAAGTTTAACTAATGGGATATTTAAAAAATTTAAATAATATTTTAAATAATATAAATTAAATATATTTTATTGATATTCGATAAATTTTCTTATTAAAAATAAAAAATTCTAAATTTTAGGTTAAAATTATGTCAAGTTCAGAAAAGATTCAGTTATATGTTATTTCACACAGTGAAGAGGCTATTCGTGAAATCAGAAATGATGATATTTACACTCCTTTATTTGTAGGCAGAAATGGAAAGGAGAATTTCGGATTTGCAAGTGATGATAGCATTGAAGATAACATATCATCTAAAAATAAGGATTATTGTGAATTAACAGGATTGTATTGGATGTGGAAAGGTTCCAATGCGGATATAATCGGTTTATGTCATTATCGTCGTTATTTTAAAGGAAAAAATGGTAAATTAATGGAATCTGATGAAATATTGGATTATTTGTCTAATCATGATATTATTTTGCCTAAAAAGTCTGATTTAATAAAAGGTTCCTATTGGGAAACTTACGAAGGGCATTATTTATTTAAGGCTTTAGAAATCACAAGAGATGTATTAAAGGAGCTCTCTCCAGAATATTTGGAGACCTTTGAAAAAATGCTGAACCAATCCAGCTTTTCCAACTACAATATGTTTATAGCAAGGAAGGAAATAATTGATCCATACTGCGAATGGGTATTTCCAATCCTTGAAGAAGTTGAAAACAGAATAAATGTCGATGAATATCCTCGTGTATTTGGACTTATTTCAGAAGCTATTTTCAATGTTTGGATTGAATATAACAAATTAAATATAAAAGAAGTCCCTATTTACTATTTGGGAAATGACTTAAGGTTTAGAATGGCCTTATCAGATAATGTGGTCTTAAGAAAAGGATATCAATTCCTATACTTCAATTTCTTTAAGAAATCAATTGGAAAATCAGTTGAAAAGAAAATTCATGATTTATTTTACTAGTTTATCTTATTAAAAGTGTTAATATGGCTGATGTAAAAACTTTATTTAAAAATGTTAGTTGGGTAACAATATCTCAGGTAATAGTTAATTTATGTGCATTCCTATGGACAATAGCTATTGCACGTTACCTTGGAGTAAATGATTACGGTATCTTATCCTTTGCCATTTCATTTACTGTTCTTTTAGGTATGGGTACAGATATTGGTATGAGCACTTTTGCCACACGTGAAATCTCCAAGGAAAAATCCCTAACTAATAAGTTAATAAATAATGTAATTCCCTTTAAGATAGTTTTATCAGTCTTATTGTTTATTGTAACTGCTTTAATTCTGATTTTAATGGGATATGATAAGTTAACCATTGAAGTTTCCTTAATCATCTCAATTGAAACCATTTTCATTTGCATGATTAAATTCATGGCGGGAGTATTTCAAGCACATGAAGACGTTAGAATCAATTCTATTGGAGATATGATTGCAAGCTTGCTTCTTCTTGTATTCACATTCATAACAATATATTTTGATTTAGGATTAAAGGCAATTGCAATGTCTTACACACTTGCTTATTTAGTTTATTTGATTATTATGACTTATGAAATCATTAAGCATTATGGAGTTCCAAAATTTGAATTGGACATTCCATTTTGGATTGATACTGCTAAAAAGTCAATTCCTTTTGGCTTAAGTATCTTTTTCTACACCGTCTATTTCTCCATCGATATTGTCATGATACAGATGATTGCAGGAGATTATGCTACAGGATTATATAACTCTGCATATAAGATAGTCTCTGTCTTTGCAGCATTTTATGTGATTTATCAATATGTGATTTTCCCATTAATGAGTAAGCTTTATGCAGAGGACACCAATCTTTTAAAGGTCAGCTTTGAACAATCCTTTAAGTATTCCCTATTGATATTGCTTCCTTTAAGCATTGGAGTCTTCCTATATTCCGATTATATAATCAATTTAATTTACAGCAGCCAATATGCATTAGCTTCACCAGCTATGCAAATTCTTATTTGGACAGTTGTTTTCCTATTTATCAATGGTGTAGCAACATCCTTGCTAAATTCAATTGGAAAAGAAGTATCTGTAACTAAAATTTATGTGATTGCAGCTATTTTCAACATTGCTTTGAATTATTTGATGATTCCTGTTTTATCATATAATGGTGCAGCAATTACAACTGTGCTTAGTGAAATATTGATTTTCATCCTTATGATGCATTCAATTTCCAAAACAGATTACAGACCAAACAGGTCTTTATTGAAAACAATTGTTAAATTAGTCATTTGCGGCATTATTTTAGCTATTGTCCTTTCCTTAATAGATGTGTCATTATGGTTGGCTATTCCTATTGGATTAGTTGTATATATTGTATCTTTGTTTATCACTCATACAGTTGATGATACTGATAAATATATTATTAATGAATTACTAAATAGATAATAAGAATAATAAATTTTTATATTAAAACTTATTACTTTATTTATGATTTCATTCTTTTTTTTAAATTTAGAATTTAGGGGCTAAATTATGAATCCATTATTTAAGAGATTGGCAAAAAAGACTTATCACAAGGCACAGGATAATGCTTTAGGTAAAAGATCCATAATTTTAGCTTTCACTATGCGTAAATTAACAAGAAAATTTGGTACTAAAGAGAAAGCCAGCAGTTATTTGGCTAAAAATATGCATAAGTTCTATGTAACCAGCTCTAAATTCAATAAGGGAACCCAGATTAAAAACCTCTTGCGGAAAGTTGACATTGATATTCCTGAAGAGGGATTCGTATTCTTTTTGGATGAATTCAAAAACTTGTCTGAAGATGGCCACATTATTGATAATATCTCTATAGAATATTCTAAGGTTCTTGAGAATTCCATTGATTATTATAATGAATTGTACTTCTATCCTAAGGCAGGTCGTGGTTTTGCTCGTGACTTAAGTTCTGATTTTATTAAAAACCAGTTAGACACTCTTGACGGCATCGAACTATTCATTTATGATATTGTAAAAAAACTTAAACGGTCAAATCATAATGAAAGGGCAAAATATGCCTGCTACTTTGAAAATATGATTGACAGACCTGCAGAACACTTTGAAGAGGCTTTGCAAAGAATACTTTTCTATAATCAGATTTTATGGCAAACAGGTCATGAATTAAATGGTTTAGGTCGTTTGGATAAGATTCTTGAAGATTACTATTTTGATGATTTAAATAGTGGTGTCATTTCACAAAAAGAGGCATATCATTTGGTGAAATCCTTCTTAAAAACCTTGCACTCTTATTATTGGTATAAAAGTGCCGCTTTAATGGGAGATACTGGACAAGTGATTGTTCTCGGTGGAAAATATGATGATGAATATGGTGAATACTATTCATATAATGATTTGACTTACATGTTTATTCAAGCAATATATGAATTGCAATTGCCTGATCCAAAAGTTTTGCTTAGAGTCAGCAATGAAACTCCTCGTGACTTGATGGAACTTGCCCTTAAAACCATGAATACTGGTGTAGGCAGTCCATTGCTCTCTAATGATGAAGTCATCATTCCAAAAATGATTGAATTTGGATATGATAAGCAGGATGCAAATAATTATGTTGTATCTGCATGTTGGGAGCCAAGTGCTGTAGGAAAGGGTTTTGAACAGAACAATATCAATTTCATTTCATTCCTAAAGCCTCTAAATGAGTTGTTTGACAATGAAACAGACCAGTTTTTAGATAATATACTCACTTTTGATGAATTATTCAATTCATATAAATATCATCTTAAAAAGGAGGCGGATGAAATAATAGTTTTCCTTGATAATATTGAATGGAATACAGACCCTCTATTATCATTATTCATTGATGACTGCAATGAAAGGAATTTGGATATTTCTCAAGGGGGAGCTAAGTATAATCATTATGGAATCACTACTGTAGCCCTTGCAAATACTGTAAATAGTTTATACAATCTTAATGAATTGGTGTTTAGGCAAAGGAAATACAGTTTGACTGAATTGAATAATATGAGAAAAAATAACTTTAAGAAAGACAAGTATCAGGATGCCTATAATGATTTAAAGAATATGAAACCTCAATTCGGTATGGATGATGAGGAAATAGTTAGCTTGACTAATGAAATAATCAATTATTTGGAGGATTGCCTAAAGGATTATACCAATAAGTTTGGCGGTAAGATCAAATTTGGATTAAGCGCACCTTCATACATTAGTGCTGGTGAAGAGATTTCCGCTTCATTTGATGGCAGAAAAGCAGGAGAACCTTTCTCTACTCACATTTCATCCGATTCAGTGAAAAGCTATACTGAGCTTATGAGATTTGCATCTAAAATTGACTTTGGAGGAGCTAAATTCAATGGGAATGTAGTTGACTTTATGGCATCTCCAAGCTTTATAGAAAACAATTTTGATAAGTTTGCTGACTTTTTGGAAATCAGTGCAAAATTAGGCTATTTCCAAATGCAAATGAATGTTGTAAGCAGCAAAACTTTAATTGAAGCAAAGGAAAATCCTGAAGCCCATCCTAATTTGATTGTAAGAGTATGGGGATTCAGCGCTTACTTTAATGACTTGCCAGAGTCTTATAAGGATGTATTAATCCAAAGGGCTTTAAAAAATGAATCTAAGGTAGCTATTTAAATTATTCTTTTTTTAATTCCTTTTTTTATTATTTTCCAGTGATATCATGACAGTTAGAATAACAAATATTCAGCATTTTTCATTGCATGATTGTCCAGGTATTAGGACTACCGTTTTTTTAAAGGGATGCAATTTGACTTGTCCATGGTGCTGTAATCCTGAAAATATTGATTTTAAAATAGAGGAATATAATCATGATGATGAAAATGACTTCTTTGGCTATGATATTTCATTAGATGATTTGGAAAAGGGAAATCCTAAAGGATGAGATTTATTATGATGATGGCAAAGGAGGAGTAACATTCTCTGGAGGGGAACCTCTTCTTCAAATAAAGTCATTAGATCCACTTTTAAATAATTTAAAAGATAAAGGAATCAATATTTGTTTTGAAACTTCATTGTCTGTTCCCCCAGACCTTTTGGAAATGGCAATTGATTACATTGATGAATTGTTTATTGATATTAAGCTTTTAGATAATGATAATGCAAAAGAAGTTTTAAATCTGGATGTTGAAGTATATTTTGAAAATTTAAAATTGATAGATAATTCCAATATTAAAAAGGAGAACATTACTTTTAGAATTCCTTTAAATAATGAATATACATTAAAAGAAAATAATGTAAATCTTATTTTAAATCTTATTGAAAAATACTTTGATTATAAAGTGGAGATTTTTAAAACTCATAATTTGGCTAAAAGCAAATATGAATCATTAAATAAGGAATTTAAGCAATTTTCAGAGATTAGTGATGATTTGCTTAATGAAGTTTATGATGAAATTAAGAAAATCAATTCCAATGTTGAGATTATTAGCTTATGATTTTTTATTTTATTCTTATTTTTTTCATTTTTATTAAAATTTAAATAATAATTTAACTAATATAAGAATGTATTAATTATTTTTTACTAATTTTTAAAACTATTTAAAGTGATTAAATGAGTTATGTTGAAGAGTCTACAGTAATTGATGATACCATATATAATTTGATCAATGAAGCATTTGACAATGAAAGAGAGTACAAGGATTCAAAGTATAGAAATTCTATTTTTACTGAACATAATGAATACTTTGTCAAGATAGATGATGGGTCATACAGCATCAAGTCAAAGGAAATAAACCATAAGGTAGAAACATTGCACACTTCAACTGGAGCTATAAGCGAATCCTTTGAAAAGTTCATAAAGCCATTGAAGCTTAATTATGATGAGGACATAGCTATTTTAGACATCTGTGCAGGACTTGGATACAATTCATCAGCAGCTATTGACGATTTCTTAAAAAACAGCAATAAAAATCTCCATATCGACATGCTTGAAATATCTAAGCCAACCCTTGCAGCAGGTCTTATGGTTCCTTCTCCTATAGAAGCTCATGACATCACTAAAAAGGCAATTGAAAAAGCACTGTTGGATGCTGATTATGCTTCTTTGGAACTGGAGAAAACTGAAATTCCAGAAAACATTGACTTGAAGATTCATATTGATGATGCAAGGAAAGTCATACAAAATCTTCCTGACAATACTTATGATGCCATATTTTTGGATCCTTTTAGTCAAAATATGTCGCCTGAGCTGGTTAGCCTTGAGTTTTTTAAACAATTTAGAAGGGTCATTAAAGATAATGGAATAGTCGCCACATATACTTCATCCGCGCCAGTGAGAATGGCATTTATTGAAGCGGATTTTTATGTATCCTTAGGTCCAATCTTTGGACGATTTCAAGGTGGTACCTTGGCATCACCAAGTCTTGAAAATCTGACCAAATCATTGGTGAAAAATGATGAGATTAAGATGGCATTATCTGATGTGGGAATTCCATTCAGGGATCCTAATCTTGACTTGTCCTCTCAAGAGATTCTTGACAATAGAACAGAAGAGAGACATAAGGCTCGTCATAACACTAAAATATCATCTGCAGTAAAGACTCCTATATTCTTAGGTCAGGAAATGGATGATGAGCCATTGAAAAGAAGGGTAGAGAGAAACCTTGCCAAGATGAATATTCCTGGTGTCCTATCAAAAGAGGCTTTTTATATTGTAGAGCCTATGAATGATTATGATGAAGAGTATTTTGAAGACAACAATACCAGAACACGTGTATTGGAAATGATTAAACGTTTGGATGAAGTTAAAAACAATAAGGCTGATTTTTAGTGTTTAATTGTCCTACAACTAATTTTCAACTTTAAAAAATGGGATAAAATTTATTTTTAAAAAATAGTTGAATCAGCAAAATAAGCTACTGTTAAAGCAAATAGAAATTGAAAAAATAGTTGAATCAGTAAAAAAAACGTCTTAATCAGTTAAATTAAATAAAAATCATAAAAATAGCAAAATAAGAAAAAAATCAAAAATTAAAAAAAATAAAAAATAGAAGTTTAGATTAAATATCTAAACTATAATAAATTTATTGAAGTACTTCAGGACTTGGGTTGATAGGTGAATCAAAATGAGTTAATGGAAAATCTAAATCATTTGGATATTATGGATTAAGTTCTCAAGTGAGCTTGAATTGCTTACTTGACTAAAGATTGCATCTCCTTTTTTACGTGGACCTATTTCCTTAAGTGTGCCATTAACTTTCTCGTAAAGTTTGCCTCCTTCCATTTTCGCTGAGATATTAGATGGACTGAATTGGATAGGTTCAAGATATTCTCTTGTTAAAGTTGTCTCATTTATGATTCTGTGACCCTTTTTTTATATAATTCTTCGATTTCTTTTGAAATGCCGTCACCTCTTGGTTCGTGATCTTTAGGGTCTTCACATAATCTTCCTTGTTCAAATATTATAATTCCACCTAATTGTTTTCTGTGATTTGGTTTGTTATTAGTGATTACTTTTCCACCTGTTTTTATTACATGGTCGATATCAATAACCTTAGTATTCTTTTCCATATCTAAGTGAATTGCAGTAGCACAACTAATGCCTACAATTAAAATAAATAATGCCATTGCTATCCTTAATAGTTTTTTCATTTTTATTCATCCTCAATTTTTTAAAGAATAAAGTATAATTCTTTTTTTATCTTGATATTTTGGACTTATATTTTATTCTTATTTATCTATCTTTAATAGATGACTTATAAAGATTTTTGAGTGCAAGTGCTTACTTGCACTTTAAATTCATCAATAATGATATTTCTATTGGAATAATAAGAAAATAAGGACAAATATTTATTTTTTTCATTATCTAAGTTTTTTAACAGTTTTAACTATTTAATGATTTTTAGAAATTTAAGCAAAAAATATTTTGTTGCTATTTATGCTTGTTTAATTATTAAATAACTAATATCTATTTTTTATTTTTTATTTACTCTTGTTTTTAATCTTTATTTTTAATTTAAGGTGTAAGCAAGTACTTGCACTCGATAATATTTATATAATGCCTTTTTCATAATAATTTTATTGAAAACTTTATTTAGTTAAATGGGGATGTAATAAAATGAGAAAAATCTTTTTTATATTTTTGCTATTGATTTCAGTCAGTTTGATTAGCGTTTCAACTGTTGCTGCTAGTGATATGGCTGATGAAGTAATTGGAATTGAGAATATTGATCAAGCTAATAGTGATGAAGTGCTTGGTATTGAGAATCTTGGTCAAACTAATGATGATGAAGTGCTTGGTATTGATAATCTTGATCAAGCAACTGCTGATGTAGCTATTGGTGAAATTGATGCAGGGAATTTAGCTGCTGATGACACTGGTGACAATGTGGTATCTGCTCCTGTAAGCAGGAAATCCACTTCCTCTAAAAAGTTATCTGCATCACAGCCTTATGCTTTTAAAGTTTTAAATCAAAATATTGGTACATATACTATACTTAATTTATATGATGATTATGCTTATTATTCTGACTGTGATTCTGATTTTGAAGATGGTATCCTAATTGACCATAACATAATCATTGAAGGCAATGGCCATACTATAGATGCAAGAGGATATTCAAGAATTTTTAAGATAGTTCGTAATGACATTGATGTTGTCATTAAAAATCTCAACCTTATCAATGGATGGACCAGAGATATAGGTGGTGCAGCTATATTTGGTAACTGCACAGCTATAAACTGTACCTTTAATAATAATGATTTTGGATATAAGGGATTAGGTGGCGCTATGTATGGCGGATGTGCAATAAACTGTACCTTTGAAGACAATAATGCTGATAATTATGAGTCCGTATTTTCTAAAGGTGGGGCTATGTTTAACGGCACTGCTATAGGCTGCATTTTCAGAAAAAATGGTGCAGCTAAAGGTGGAGCTGTAGCCAATTGTACTGTGGTAAATTGCATATTTGAAGAAAACCTCTCTGGAAACTGGGGAGGTGCAATGTTAGGAGGATATGCTAAAAACTGTACTTTCATTAGAAATTACGCTCCAATGTCTGGTGGTGGAATGGATACTGAAGATGCACCACTTGTTGCTGAAGATTGTACCTTTATAGAAAATAAGGCAAATGTTGGTGCTGCTTTTGCTAAAGGCACTGCCATAAGATGTGTGTTTATCAATAACATTGCAGCAGATTGGGGAGCAAGTGCTATCCAATGGGGTAATGCAACAAATTGTATATTTAATAATGATACAGTTTTGGAGACCAATATTTTGAATGCTTAACTTTATCCCATTTCTTTTCTTTTACTTTTTTTTTTTTTTTTTTTTTTTTTTTTTTTTTTTTT
>NZ_CACXNW010000023.1:0-36068 GCF_902769175.1 uncultured Methanobrevibacter sp. | reverse complement strand
TTTTTTTTTTAAGGTTTTTATATCTGGTTTATTTATTTATTAAAGATATTATCTTTTTTTTAAGCTTTTTATATCTGGTTTATTTATTTATTAAAGATATTATCTTTTTTTTTAAAGCTTTTTATATCTTGTTTAATTATTTTTTAAAGATATTATCTTTTTTTTAAGGCTTTTCGTATCTTGTTTAATTATTTTTAAAAATTATATTTTTTTAAGAAAAAATAATATTTCTACTTTAATCATCAAAAAACAGAATAATTTTATTTTATTTTTTATTTAAACTAATTTTTAATCTTTATTTTCAATTTTAATATGCAAGTAAGCACTTACACTCGGAAATCTTTATATATGGTTCCTTTCATATATTAAGTTAACTGTAAATTGATATTTTAAAATTGAGGATGTATAAAAATGAGAAAACTCTGTTTTATATTATTACTATTGATTTCAGTCACTTTGATTAGCGTTTCAACTATTGCTGCTAGTGATGTGACTGATGATGTGATTGGAGATGTGAATCTTGATCATGCAACTGCGGATAATGTGGTTGTTGATGATAGTGATGTAAGCAATTTAGATGTTGATGATGATGTTGATGATGTTGATGTGATATCTGCTCCTCAAGACAAGAAATCCACTTCATCTAAAAAGTTATCTGACTCAAAGCCTTCCTCTTTCCTATATTTGAATTATGCTTTAAAAAATAATGCAAATGTTGTATTGGATGAAGATTATGCTTATTTTTGTCGAACCGATTCTGAATTCACTAATGGTATCTTGCTTGACCATGATATAACAATTGATGGTAACGGTCATACTATAGACGGTTGCAGACTAATATGAAGAGGAAACAATGGACTGTTGGTGAATTAGTAACGGTCATACTATAGACGGTTGCAGACTGTCAAGAATATTCAAGATAGGTTCTGATAATGTTAATGTTGTCATTAAAAATCTCAACCTTGTCAATGGAAGGACCCGAGATATAGGTGGTGCAGCTATTTTTGGAAATTGTACTGCTATAAACTGTACTTTCCAAGGTAATGATGTTGGTTACACAGGTTTTGGTGGAGCTATGTATGGTGGATGCGCCATAAACTGTACCTTTGAAGGCAATAACATTGATAGAGAAAGGACTATTGAAGGTAAAGGTGGTGCAATGTATGGCGGTACTGCTAAAGGATGCATTTTCAAAAACAATGCTGCAGGTAAAGGTGGAGCTGTAGCTTATTGTAATATAGAAAATTGTATACTTGAAGACAACAAATCCGGAAACTGGGCTGGTGCAATGTTGGAAGGATATGCTAAAAACTGTACTTTCATTAGAAATTATGCTCCAATGTCTGGTGGTGCAATGGATGCTGAAGGTCGTAATATTTGTATTGCTGAAGATTGTACCTTTATAGAAAATAAGGCAAATGTTGGTGCTGCTATAGCTGATGGTACTGCTATAAGATGTGTGTTTATCAATAACATTGCAGTAGAATGGGGAGGCAGTGCTATCCAATGGGGTAATGCAACCCAATGTAATTTTAATAATGATACAGTTGGGGATACCAAACTTTTGGATTCCTAACTTTATTCATAAAAAATAGATGATCCTTTTAGGAAAAACAAAAACTAAAATATTCATTTGCTCTATAAAGAAACCAAAAACCAAATAATATATTTCCTTTAATAAAACTTAAATAATATTCATATTCTTTATGGGGAAAATCAAACCAAATAATAATTTTTCTATTAAATAGAGAAATCAAAAACCAAATAAATATTTCATTTAAAAGTAGAAACTAACCAAATAATATACTTATTTATGGAGAAGCCAATATATTGGTTCCTTAATTCATTTAAAAAATATTAACCACTTCCTCTAATGGAGAAGCCAATATATTGGTTCCTTAAATAACATTTGTTTTCCTTAAAGGGTTTGTCTATTTTTCAAATCTTTTATGTGTATGAATTTTTGTTTAAATCATGCATTGCATTTTTTCTTTTTATGTGTTTTGAATTTTTTGTTTAATTTTGCATTGCATTTTTTCTTTTTATGTGTTTTGAATTTTTTGTTTAATTTTGCATTGCATTTTTATTAATGATCTTATTTTTTTGCTTAAATACACAATAAAAAACTAATTTTAACTGATTAAATTCTAAATTACTCATTAATTGTTCTTTTATTTTTTATTTAATCTTATTTTAAGTCTTATTTTTTAATTTTAATTGTAAGTAAGCACTTGCACTCGAAAATCTTTATATATTGTCCTTTTCATATATATTAAATAAGTTATGAATTTTTATTAAAAAAGAGGTATGTACAAAAATGAAAAAAATATTTTATATGTTATTCTTATTAATTTCAGTCAGTTTAATTAGCGTTTCAATTGTTGCTGCTAGTGATGTAACTGACGACATAATTGGAATTGAGAATGTTGATCAATCAACTGCTGCTGATATGGTTATTGGTGAAGTTGAAGAAGACAATACATATTTTGATGCTGATTTGAATAGAACCATGTATGAATGGGATATTAAGGATTTTAAAAGGACACCTCGTGATGAGAGAGGTCCTTGGACATTTGTAGAGGTACCTGATGATGAAGCTGATAATGATGGTGCTGATGCAGTCAATAAAACTATTGATGGTGTGATATCTGCTCCTGGAAGCATTGAATCCAATTCATCCAAAAACTCATCTGAAACTCGTCCTTATCAAATGATTATTTTAGAAAAATGTATTGGTCCATATACTTCAGAAGTAAGGTTAGTTCATGATTTTGCTTTTGATCACAGATATGATTCCTATCTTAAGGGCGGTATTGTACTTAATCATAGCATAGTCATTGAAGGTAATGGACATACTTTAGATGGCCAAGGATATTCCAGATTCTTCAATATAGTCAAAGATGACATTGATGTTGTCATTAAAAACATCAACTTTATCAATGGATGGGCATATGATGAATGTGGTGGAGCTATTTTAGGAAATTGTAAAGTCATAAATTGTACTTTTAAAAACAATACTATTGGATTTAGTGGTCGTGGCGGTGCTATGTATGGGGGATTTGCCATAAACTGTTTATTTGAAGACAATAATGAATATTGTCCTGATGCACATGAATCAGTAGCTGGTGCAATGTATGGAGGTACAGCTATTGGCTGTATTTTCAGAAACAATTTTGCTGGCAACGGTGGAGCTGTATGCAACTGTACTGTGGAAGATTCTCTATTTGAAGGAAATAATGCACAAGAAAATGGTGGGGCTGCATATAATTCTACTGTAAAAAATAGTCATTTTAGACTGAATATTGCTAAAAATAACGGTGGAGCTGCATGCAACTGTACTGTAGAAAACAGTCATTTCAAAGCAAATAAAGTGGAATATGTCGGTGGCGCAGTGTATGGTGGAATTGCTAAAAACAGTACTTTCATTAGGAATGAAGCAGGATTAGGCGGTGCTATGTCTAGGGGATATTTCACAAATCCATAGTTTATGTCAATGGAGACATCTGTGGATTAGGCGGTGCTATGTCTAGGGGATATGCTGAAGACAGTACTTTTGTAGAAAATCGTGCTCATGGTGCTGCTGCAATGCTTGAAAGTTCTGCTGTAAGATGTGTATTTATCAATAATACTCCATTAGCACCTAATTCAGTTTCTATATTGGATTCTAATGTAACGGATTGTACTTTAAATAATGATACAGTCTATACTTATGAATAGTTTCATGTTTAAATTACTTTTTTTATCCAGTCAAGTTTGGCTGGGTTTCTTTTTAATTATTTAACTCAAATTAATGGGTTATTTATTTTTTAATTTTTTTATTAAGGTTTAGATATTTATTTTTTTTATTATTTTATAAAAGATAGGGAATTTATTTTTTTTAGTTTTTTATAAAGATTTAGAGATTTATTTTTTTTATTATTTTATAAAAGATAGGGAATTTAATTTTTTTTAGTTTTTTATGAAGCTTTAGAGATTTAATTTTTTTTAGTTTTTTAAAAAGGGTCATGGTTTAATTTTTTATTTTTTTTTAAAAGATAGGGAATTTAATTTTTTTTAGTTTTTTAAAAAGGATTAGGGTTTAATTTTTTTTATTTTTTTTTAAAAGATAGGGAATTTAATTTTTTTATTTCTTATAAAAGATTAAAGTTTAATTTACATATCTTTTCTAATTTATTAAAAAACTTTTTAAACTAATAAATTAAAATAAAATATATAATCTATTTTTTAATTTAATAAATTATTACATTATTAGATTTATCAATTTATCTTAGACTTTTTAAGCTTTTTTAGATTTAATTAGGTCTGATTAAAATTATTTTTAAGGAAATAAAAATATGTTTGAAATTAAGTATAAAGATATGAGAGGAAGAGGCGGTGTTTTAAAAACAAAACATGGAGATATTAAGACTCCAAACCTAATGCCGGTTATTCATCCAAGAAAACAAGCCATTAATGTTAAGGATTATGGTGCAGACATTGTAATTACAAATGCTTATCTGATTTATAAGGATGAGGACTTAAGCAAAAAGGCACTTGATGTCGGTTTGCATGAGCTCATTAACTTTGACGGACCGATCATGACTGATTCAGGTTCATTTCAATTGTCAGTTTATGGTGATGTAGACATTACAAACAAGGAAGTAATTGAGTTTCAGGAAGCTATACGAACTGATATAGGAACTTCCCTTGACATTCCAACTGCTCCTTATGTTGATAGGGAAAAGGCTGAAGAGGATTTGGAAATCACAATTGAACGTGCTAAAGAAGCTATTAGCTATGTAAAGGACAATGATTATGAAATGAAGATAAACTCAGTTGTTCAAGGGTCCACTTATCCTGACTTAAGAGAGTATTGTGCTACAGAACTTACCAGGCTTGATGCAGATTTATATCCTATCGGTGCAGTTGTGCCACTTATGGAAATGTATCACTACAGAGACCTTGTAGATGCAGTGATGCATACTGTAAAATGCTTGCCTGATTCCAAGGCTCGTCACTTGATGGGTGCAGGACACCCTATGATATTTGCCCTTTGTGTGGCTATGGGCTGTGACTTGTTTGATTCTGCAGCTTATATCCTTTATGCAGAAGGAGACAGATTCCTCACTACAAGAGGAACTATCAAGCTTGAAAACATGACAGAAATGCCTTGTTCCTGTGAAGTCTGCTGCAAATACGCTCCAGATGACTTAAGGGCAATGGATAAGGAAGAAAGAACCAAATTGATTGCACAGCACAATTTGCATGTAAGCTTTGCAGAGCTTAGGCTTATCAGACAGGCCATATCTGAAGGAAGCCTTATGGAACTTGTAGAAGAACGTTGCAGAGCACACCCTATGTTGCTTGATGCATTAAGGCATTTAGGTGAATACAGTGAAGACTTAGAGAAATTCGATCCAAGAAGCAAGAAGTCTGCATTTTTCTACACTGGTCCTGAATCATTGAAAAGGGCAGAAGTTACAAGGCATCTTAAGAAATTGGAAAATATGGACAAGAAGAAAAATCTTGTTGTTCTTCCTGCTTATAGAAAGCCTTACAGCAAATATTTGGTAAGCAGTTTTAGGCAATTCTTTGTTTATGCAAAGGACGAATCCAATGGAGAGGATGAACCTTGCATAATCGACAACAATGATACTGACTTTGCTGTTTTAGACATTCCATTCTGTCTCATTCCACTTGAATTGGATGAGGTCTATCCATTAAGCCAAAGCGATGCTCCAAGAATTCATGATAAGATAACTGATGAGTTTACAAGAGACTTCCTTATTGACTATGCTGAAAATTATGATAATGTATTGATTCATCCTAAGGTCATGGATGAGCTTGAGCTTGATTATATTGAAGAGTATGCTAATCCTGAAGATGTCAGATATAAGAAGGATGATGTGGAGAAATTAAAGGCAATTGCAGATTACCAATTTGGCAAAGGTGCAGGAGAGGCATTATTCACTGGCAAGATAAAGATTGAAAAAAGCAGAAAGACCGGTAAGATTAGACATGTATTTGACAAGAATCAAAACATTGTCAATATGAGAGCATCTGACAGTTTCTTGATTTTGTCTAAATTAGGAGCTCAAAGATTAGCCACATTAGATGGAATGAGAAACAAGGTCATGATTGACAATAGCGTTGAATCCTTTGCCCGTGATGGAAAAAGCGTTTTCGCTAAGTTCATCATTGATTGTGATGAAAACATCCGATCAAATGATGAAGTCTTGATTGTAAATGAAGAAGGAGCGCTTTTAGCATTTGGAAAAGCACTTTTAGGCCATAAGGAAATGCTAGACTTTAAAACAGGTCAAGCTATTAAAACAAGAAAAGGATTTAAGAAATAATTGATTTTTGAAGCTATTATTTAAGAAATAATCAATTCAAAAACAATTCAATTATGAAAAGAATTAGAAATAATTCTTTTCTTTAATTTTTTTGATTAATCTTTAAGTTTTATTTGATTTTTAGATTTTCTTTAAATTTTTTGATTAATTATTAAGTTTTATATATTTTAATTTATAGAGTTTAATATGAATATTTAAAAAATTATTTTAAAATTATTCTAATTTGATTTAAAAAAAATGTTTTAGAGGAATATTATGATACCTGGTATGAACCCTAAACAAATGAAAAATATGCAAAGACAAATGAAAAAAATGGGAATGGACATGAAAGAGATTGAAGATGTCCAAGAAGTAATTATTCGTTGTGAAGATAAAGACATAATCATTTCTCCTGCAGAAGTAAGTATAATGACTGTAATGGGTCAAGAAACTTATCAAGTAACTGGAACTGCAGTTGAAGTGGAAAAGGAAATTGCCATTCCTGAAGAAGATATTGAAATGGTTGCTAATACTGCTGGTGTAAGTGCTGAAGATGCTGAAGCAGCATTAAAAGAAACTGGTGGAGATTTAGCAGAAGCTATTTTAAAATTAAATCAAGAATAAATTTTTCTTTTTCTTATTTTTTCTATTCTTTTTATTTTATGTTTCTTGTTTTTTTCTAATTTTTTATAAATAGATTATTTTTCTTATTTTTAACTATTCTTCTAATTTTATTATTTTTTCTAATTATTTTTTAATTATTCTTTTTCTTAGAATCGGGTGTTATTTTTTTTTTAAAGTTTCATTTGATTTTATTTTTTCATTTTATTCAGATTTTTCCATACTCTTTTTGAAATAAAAAATCCTATTAATATAATTAATTTTAGCTTCTTTTAAAATGATTGTTTTTTATGTTTCTATTAATTTAATTAATTTTATTTTGAATTAAATTAAAATTGCCATATAAATTGTCATTTTTCTATTTCGGAATGTATATCTTTTCAATCTTTCTTAGTTAAGTTTGTATTTAATGGACTAAACTAAATTTATTAAACTAATAAAAACTCTCAAATGCTATTTAAATTATAATAATTAATTATTTTAAAAAAATAAAAACTATATGGTGTCTATTTTGGAAATAAAGAATGCAAGCAACCACTTACATGCAAAAACATTTATATATTTCTTTAACTAACTTATGTTTAAGAAAAAGGGAGGATAATGTATGAAAAGAAAATTTATAATTTCAATATGTTTATTACTTTTTTTAGTCAGCATTAGCAACATATCTGCAGCTGATGTTGATAATGTTACTGCTGATGATGCAGTCTTAATGGAGAATGTCGATTTAACCGACAATGCTTCTGATGCAATCATAGCAGATGTGGACGATGAAGCAAACAATGTAAATAAAGCATCAAAAATCTCACTTCAGTCAGGCAAGCCAGATAAATCCGTTAGTAAGAATACTACAGTGAACGAACCACTCTTTACTAGGGATGACCTCAGGAGAGTTAAACATTATCAAACACTTGCAGACTACTATGGATGGAATAGCCTTGAGGATATTGCTAGCAAAATGAAAATGCCTCAAGATGAAATTTTAAAGATGCTTGGAGATTTAAGATCCGGTTGCATGGGTGAAAAATACCAATTACTTATTCAGGAAAAAGATGAAGAAAATCAACAAAAAATTGATAGCTTAAATGCTTATATTGGTACTGATTTCAACACTACAGAAGAATCCTATAAAAATATGCACATAGAAGACTATACTCCTCATGGTATCACACCAGAGTTAGTGGAATATGTAGGGGACAGTTATGGTACTGCTAGTGTAAGCCTTATGGCATTTAGAGTTGCAGTAAGCTGTGGTGAAGTAATTGATACTATCCATGAAATAAAAGATGGAAAACATGGTAGTGACTTGCAAAAGAAGTTATTTGACATGGATACTAAAAACCAAAATGAAATTGACAAACTTAATAGTTATATAATTAGAACATAAGTTTAACTAATTTCATTTTTTACCATTTTTTCTTATTTTAATTTAAAATTTCATTTACTTTTTTATTTTATTGTTTTTTCTTATTTTGAAATCTTATTTGCTTTTTTATTTTATTGTTTTTTCTTATTTTGAAATCTTATTTGCTTTTTTATTTTATTGTTTTTTCTTATTTTGAAATCTTATTTGCTTTTTTAACTTTTTAAACTTTTTTTAAGAACTGTTTTTTAGGAAATCACAATATGAAATAACTAGACTTTCTAAATTTTGAAAATTTATACCTTGTATAAATGCATATTAATAAAACTATATATTTGACTGTAAAAATAGATTAAAAAGGATATTTGGAGATAACTCCTACAAAAAAATAAAAAAAGAATTCGCATAAAACTTCCTGAGAAGTCTTAGCGAAAATGATTTTAGTTTTCAAATGTTGCATTAAGGTTCCTGAGAAGTCTTAGCGAAAATGATTTTAGTTTTCAAATGTTGCATTAAGGTTTTCAAATGTGTCGATAACCACAACACAATCTGGACTTACATTTTGCATTATCTTTACCATAATATCTTCAGGAACTGCAACACATCCTCCAGTATAAGGCTTTTTAGGACCAAAGCAGTGGAGGAATATAGCTGATCCCAATCCCGGAGTTCCATTTTCGTTGAAGTTAATGTTAAGACAATACTGATACTCTTTTTCATAATCGATTATATGCTCACTATTGGTCATGTTTAAATTTGGATAATCATTGATGTCCACCATTTCATTATAATGCATGCCTTTGGCACTATCTCCTGACCAATATGTGGAATTGTTAACCTTTGTATAGGGAATTGCACATCCAGGGTCATCTGCAATTCCAAATGCCTCATTGAATTTGTACACTCCGGTTGGAGTTTGAGTCACCTCTTCAGAATGTTTCTCTGCAGGACATAAACCGTCTCTTCCAACAAATCCTGGTGTTGACAATATCTGCTTCCAATTGCCGTTGTCATCCCTTTCATGCATGGAAATTGTTGCGGTTGAGTTGTCCATTCCCATTCCTGCAACGATTAAAATCTGGTTTACAGATTCATTTTGAGCTTGAGGCAAATCTTTAACCCACTTTGGGGAGTCAACCACATCTTGGGAATGAGAATCAAGTCCCATAATTCCTTCTGCTTGAACACATCCCATTAAAAAAATCAGTAGCAATGAGAATATAATTATTGTTTTTGCTGTTTTTTGCATGATACACTTCCATAATTTTTTTTCACTGAAACTGGAGAGTTCAGTATTAAATGATCTCTTATATATTGCTTTAGATAAATTCGTATTTAAAGATGTCTTCCATATTGCTTTCGCTTAATTCGTATTTGATGATGTCTTACAATTTGCTTTCGCTTAATTCGTATTCAATGTTATGTCTTCCATATTGCTTTCGCTAAATTTTATTCAATGAAATTAATCAAACTTCTATTTCTTGCTTTCAAACCAGTTTACAGCAGCTTTTGCTGCATTTGCAGGACCATTGTTTTTGTGCATATCCTTCTGTATCTTTTCCAGATTTTCACGATATTTGGGATTTTCAATAATATCCATTATTTCCTTTCTGAGATTTTCTGCTGTTATCTCTTCGTGGCCGAAGATAGCTCTTCCTATCTCCATCTCCACAACTTTCTTCGCTGTATCAAACTGGTCACCCATCAGAGGAATGCAGACAGTAGGAACGCCAAACCATGTAGCTTCCATTATGCTTCCGATACCTGCATGACTGACAAAACCGTCTATGCACTGAAGGACTTTAAGCTGAGGAAGGAATTCATAAATTGTAACATTTTCAGGTATCTCCCCAAGATCATTCTTGTTAACCATATTTCCAATGGAACAGATAAGATTGATATCAAGGTCTTTAACTGCCTCAAACATGATTGGCCAGAACCATGGCTGGTTGTTGAATACTGTTCCTAGAGAAGCATATATTGTTTTCTTTTCATTGTTTGGACCTTCCCAGTCATCTTCACCTGCTCTCTGTCCAATCTGAGGACCAGCAAAGAAGAAATCATCTCCAAAGGTTTCTGCATATGGCTGGAACCTCTTATCAACGGTTACTATATTAAATTCCGGATTTACAGCGAACATCTCATATGGAGTAAGCAAATCTCCACCATATTTTTCCTGCAGTTCTTCAGCAAACTTCAAGGCTCTTTTTCTAGGTTCTGTTTCATCGATGCCTTCAGGCTACTGAAGTGTCTCATTGTAAGTATCATTTGCTGCAAAGACAGTAAAGAACTGGATTCTTGGCACATTTAAGGCGGAAGCTGCCAGACGTCCTGCCATTGCCATCTTGTCATTAACAATCAAGTCAGGCTTGTCCTTTTCAAGGACCTTTAAAATATCTTCCACACCAGAAGCTCCTTCATTAAGGAAACGTAAGGGAAGTTCTTCAAGAATATTTTCTAGAGCCTTCTTGTCTCCCTTTCCTCCCTTGTTCAAAGGGGATTCTACAGGATAGAAATCTACTTCGAATGCTTCGACCTGTGGCCTAAGAAATTCAGCAGTAAAGAAAGAAACCCTATGTCCCATTTTTTTTAGTTCTCCGCAGAATGGTAGTGCAGCAAGTACATGACCAACTGCTCCCATTGAAATAAAAGCTATATGCATTTTCTGTCCTCCTTTATAAATATTTATTGTTTTTGTTTTGAACTTATAATTTTAATATTATATTCCTTATTATTAAAATAGTTAAGTAATATATTTACATAGAGACTACCAATTTGTTTGTTGTTTTTTCAATTGTTAAATCATGTTTTTTCCAGTTTTAATCATTTTAAAATTCAATAAATATTAAATTGATATATTGAGTTTTAATCATTTTGAAATTCAATGAAGATTAAAATTGGATTATTAAAAATATTTATTTTAATTAAGTTTCGTAAATTTATGGTTTATGAACTTTATCAAACAATTTAAAAAAATAAGTTTATAAATTATATAAATTATAATATTATATGTATATAAATTGTTTTGGCAATCTTTTTTTAGCATTGCTTTTATAAAAAACATTTTTATATTTATAATCGATTTTACAGATTAAAAATGCTTTTTTAGCATTATTTTTTGGATTTTACAATTAAAAATGCTTTTTTAGCATTATTTAGATTTTATAGATTTATTCAATATTCATGTTGCGACTTTAATAAAAATTTATGGGGGAAACTATGAGAGAACTTAAACTAGGAAGAAGGATTAATATACATCATATAAGTCAACTTCTTAAAAAGGATTTCAATGATGTATTCACTAAAAATCCTATTGTAGTTATTACATTACTGTCAATAATTATATTGCCATCATTATATGCTCTTATAAATATCCAAGCTTGTTGGGACCCTTATGACAATACAGGAAATCTTGAGTTTGCAGTTGCAAATCTTGATAAAGGTGCATCAATGAATGGTGAAGACCTTAATGTAGGGGACCAATTGGAAGATGAATTGAAACGAAATGAAGATTTTTATTGGACTTTTGTAAGTGAGAAGGATCTGCGAGAGGGGGTTAAGAATGGAACGTATTATGCTGGAATAGTCATTCCAGAAAATTTCAGCGATTCCATAAAATCAATTACAACAGACAATCCTCATTCTGCTGAATTGGAATATGTTGTTATTAGAAAGACAAATCCAATGGCTTCCAAGCTTAGTGATTCTGCAGCAAGAGCAGTTTATAATAAAATCAATGCAAAGATTGTTCAGTTTATTGATGTTGCTGCATATTCAAAATTAGGCCAATTGCAATCCTCACTTGCAGCAGGTGCAAGCCAAATGGCTGCTGGTGCTGGTCAATTAGGTTCTGCAGCTTCTCAAGTCCAATCTGGTGCTTCTAAAGTCAAGTCTGGTGCTGGTGATTTAAGCAAAGGATCTTCCCAACTTAAGTCTGGTGCTGGCGATTTGAAGGATGGTGCTTCCAAGGTCAATAAGGGAGCTTCCCAAGTAACTGATGGCGCTTCTCAAGTCAAGGCAGGCTCATCACAAATCTCATCATCTGCTGATCAGGTTTCTGCAGGCTCATCTAAGATACAGGATTCTGCAAAGCAATTGGATCAATCTGTTGATGAAAATATGTTGCCTGACCAATTGAAGCCAGTTGTTCACGGTTCAAAGGAATTGGCTAATGCAAGTTCTGATTTGGCAGGAGCTTCAAGCAATCTTGCAAAAGGCTCATCTAAATTGGCAAACAGTTCTGCTGATGTTGCTAAAGGCGCTTCAGATGTTGCTGGTGGAGCATCTAGTCTTGCAGATGGTGCTTCTGGACTTGCTGATGGTGCTTCTCAATTGGCAGATGGTTCAAATCAACTTGCTGAAGGTTCTGTAAGTTTAGCTGCTGGTTCTGCAGCACTTGCTGATGGTGCCTCTTCTGCATTGTTCTCTGCTTCAAGCGGTCTTGCAGGTGCAGCAGGTTCACTATCTGGATTAACTGGTGTGGATGAAGACCAAGTTGGAGACTATATGTATGCTCCAGTTAAATTAAAGGAAAATGAATTGTACACTGTTCCTGATTATGGTTCAGAAGTTGCTCCATTTTATTTGGTTTTATCCATGTGGTAGGAGCAATAATCACTTTTGTCATGCTTAGGACAGGTCAATCAACTGGTACAATATACACTCCATCAGAGATGTACTTTGGTAAATTGCTTATATTCTTGGTAATGGCAATTTTAGAAACTACTGTAACCCTTATCGGAGCATTTATCTTAGGAATAAAAATAGCCAATCCATTACTGTTTGTTCTGTCGGCATATTTCATTGCCCTGATATTCATGCTGATTTGCTATTCATTGATTTCTGCATTAGGTCATGTAGGAAAAGGATTAGCTGTTATTTGGCTTGTATTCCAAATTTCAGGTACTGGAGGTATTTATCCTATTCAACTGATGGGACCATTGCTCCAAGCCATAAGTCCATATATGCCTATGACTCATGGAATCACATTGCTGAGGGAATCCGCATTAGGATTGATTTGGTCTAATTACATTCCTTCCTTTGCAGCTTTATTAGCTATGGGATTAATAATATTGATCTTTGCTCTAATTATTAAGATGTTTGCAGATAAAAGGGCACAATGGTTTGAAGAAAAATTAAATGAAACAGATTTATTCTAACAAGCTTTTTGAGCCTTCGGCTCAAAAACCTTGACCAAAATCTTTTTTTTCTTTATTTTTTTTATTTATTTATTCTTTATTTTTTTGCTTTTTAAATCCTTTTTTTAAAATTTTATTTTAATGTTTTTAACAGTATTTTAAAAATTTTTATAAAGATTTATTGATTTCAACAAAGCCATTTTTTTAAAAAAAGATAATTTTCATGTTCATTTAATAATTTTGAAAATCTTTTAACTAAATTATAGTTTGCAAATCTTTTATTCTAGATATTATTGACTTGTTTGTGTAAAATAAGTCAAATCAATAATTTAATAAAAGAATATAAAAAGAAAGGATTGTGTTTGTGTAAAATAAGCCATATCAACAATTTAATAAAAAATTATAAAAAGAGAAGGTTGTGTTTGTGTAAAATAAGCCATATCAACAATTTAATAAAAGAATATAAAAAGAGAGAATTGAAAATTAAATCTATTTTTTAAGATATGTTTCATTCATATCATTGTTAACTTCTTCATATCTGTTTAATAATGTTTTAATCAAGTCTTTGCTTATCTTATTCATTTTTTTATCTAATAAGTCGACTCCTTCTTGGGTGATTCCCTTTTTGGTAGCGACTTTATTGATGATTTCATCATTGGATAATGATTGGTCATCTTTCAATAGGGAAGTTCCAACAATTGTCTTTACAATCATGTCTTCAGCCTCTTCCTTGGAAATGTTTGTCATGTCATCACAGGCCTGTGCAAATGATTCAATCATTTTTGCAATGAATGCAGGTCCGCAGCTGCTTATTATTGTGCTGATTTCCAATTCAGGATCATTTGAAGGAACAACCACATCATCTTCATTATAGTAGATAGGGTCATCTATTCTTTTAACATAACTGAATTCATTGAATATGTCTTCTATAAAAAGCTTTTCTTCCAATTCAACTTTTTTGTTATGCTTAATAAGGGTTACTCCTTTTCTTCTGGATAATGAGCTAATAGCATTGTTTGAGGTGACAGTTGAAGCTAATGTAGGAATAACCAAAGATAATTTTCCATCAAAAAACTGTTTGATATGATTGAAGTTAAGTCCTGCGCAAGTGTAGATGATATGGGTCTTTTCATTGATAAATGGTGTTATTTCATCGAGAACGTCTTTAAATTGAGGAGTTTCAACGGAAATAAGGATTTTTTCACATTGTGTTGCGACTTCTGTATTGTCTGAAGTAATGTTTAGATTTTCTTCTGGATATTCTTCAATTAAACTTTCAAATTTATTAAGGTGTCTATTTGAAACAATTAATTCTTCGTCGTCCAATAGTAAATTAAGCTTCAATATATTATTTACTATCATAGAACCCATATTTCCGTATCCAATAACTCCTATTTTCATAGTTATTACCCTTTAACTATGTGATCTTAATTAAGATTTGGTATTAATTCAGATTTTTGCATATTATGGAATTTAATAAAATTAATCTTAATCAAACACTTTTTTTAAAACTATCTCGTTATGAAATAATGGTTACATTATTTATAACTAATATAATTTATTATTTAACTCATTAATAAACTTTATAGTTTTATTTTTGGATTTAAAGCATTTATTCAACTTTATTTTATATTTATTAAATTTTAGTTTAGTTAAATCTGTTTTAAAATATATCAAGTGAGTTTTAGTTTTAAAATTAGCGGGTTAATTTTTTTCTTCAGGATTTCTCTTAATATGAGTTAAAATAGGATATCTTTCTTGGACAATTTTTAGAATGAGTTAAATGGGATATTCAACTAGGATTGTTTTTAGATTGGGTTAAGATAGGATATTCAGCTAGATTGTTTTTAGATTGGGTTAAGATAGGATATTCAGCTAGATGGTTTTTAGATTGAGTTAAAATAGAATATTATTCCAGAATTCTCACTTTAGGGCTGCTTTCAATATGCTTGAATTTAATGAAATCAATGATTGTGCTGTTAAATAGCTCATCATCAATAATGTTCCAAAGATGATTTCCCTTATTGATTTCAACTAATTTTGCATTTTCAAATATGCTTTTCAAGCCTATTGCAGATTTTGTACAATCCAAATCCTCCTTATTTCCAAAGATAATCAGGATATTCTCCTTATTGGGAATATCATCCTTAAAAAGATTATCAGAAATGGTGTAATTCAAGGATTCGTATGCAATCTTCTTTTCTTCCTTAATGCTTCTATCGAGTATTCTTTCCATATAATCAAAATAAGTTTTGGATATTCCAAAATATCTTAAATATGCCTTTACGATAAATGTATCTGGCTTCTCATTAAGGTATTTGGATTGGGTTTTTCCTAATCTGCCAATGATGCTATCTTCTTCATCTTCCTTAAAATCAGCTATTTCAAGGCCAGATAAGATTAAATTATCAATAAGATTTGGATTTCTGCTCATGATTTCAATAGCTATTGATCCTCCAAGCCCTAAGCCAATCAAATTTATCTTTTCAATATCTTTGGATTCAATCAGATATTCAATGAACTCCATTATATCTTGTGAAGATTTGCCTATTGAAAAGGGTTCATTGGATTTGCTGTCTCCATGATTAGGCAAATCAAGGAATATGCAATGATAATCATTAAAATATTGATTATACTTGTCTTTTTGCTTTTTCCAAATCCATTTGTCTAGCAGTTTGGTATGGAGAAATATGATTGTTTCCTTATTTTCATCTCCAATATCCTCATATGCCAGTTCTTTGAAATATTTTACTGTCATTTTATCATGCAAATTTTTTAAACTTTTTTTAAATCATTGGAAAATACTTTTTAATATTTTTCCTTTAATTCTTCTTTTTTTAAATTATGTGAAAATATTTTTTAATCTTTTTCTTATAATTGTTTTATTTTAAAATCATTAGAATATATGGTTAATTTTTTTCCCTATAATTTCTATTAATTCTTAATTTGGTTATCTTATAATGGCCTAAATTTGTTGTCATATCATCGAACAAAACACATATATTTATTAATGTTGATGATTATATATTATATTAATTCTTATTATAATTTTTTAAAAAAGAATTCTCTAATATTTATTTAAATAAAGGATTTGTGATAATATGAAAGCTGATGCATACAAAATCGTTGACGATGTCTATTGGGTAGGTGTTTTAGACTGGGATATTCGTGACTACCATGGATACACCTTAAATGGAACTACCTACAACTGTTATTTAGTATTTGGTGAAGATAAAGTTGCTTTGATTGACAATGTTTATCCTGGAAAGTCTGAACAGTTTTGGGGAAGAATCAAAGATGCATTTGAAAAGGAAGGAAGAGAATTTAAGATTGATGTAGTCATTCAAAACCATATTGAAAATGACCACAGCGGTTCTCTTGGAGAAGTTGTTGCAAAATTCCCTGATGTTGAAGTGTACTGTTCCAAAAAGGCAGAGCCTGGACTTAAAAACCATTTGCCAGAACTTGCTGACTTTGAATTCAATACTGTAAAAACCGGTGACTCCTTAGACATTGGAGGAAAAACCTTCCAGTTTGTTAATGCGCCTATGCTTCACTGGCCTGACAGCATGTTTACCATGTTGATGGAAGAAGGAATATTGTTCTCCAACGATGCATTCGGTCAACACATCTGCTTGTCTGAAAGATTAGACACTGATGTTGATCCTGTAATCCTTACTGAAGCTGCAAGAAAATACTATGCTAACCTTCTCACTCTTGTATCTCCAATGATTGGAAGAAAGATTGAAGAGCTTGCTAAATTAGGATTAGTAGATATCCTTAAGATTATTGCACCATGTCACGGTCAAATATTTACCAATCCTGAATTCATCATTGACCTATACACAAAATGGTCTACAGGTACCTATGAAGGAAACAAGATTACCTTTATCTATGACACAATGCACCATTCCACCCAAAGAATGGCACATGCAATGGCTGAAGGTGTAATGAGCGAAGGCGTCGAAGTTAAAATGTACTTCATGCATGATGATGACAAGAGTGATGCAGTAACTGATGTCCTTGACTCTAAGGCAATCTTTGTAGGTGCTCCAACTATGATGAACAATCCTTTCCCCGGAATTGGGGATGTAATGTACTATCTCAACTGTCTCAGCTTTGGAAACATTGAAACCAAAAAGGCAGTTGTATTCGGTTCCAAAGGTTGGGCTGGAGGATCCACAAGAATCCTTGCTGCAAACCTTGAAGGAGCAGGATTTGAAGTTGTTGAACAGATGGAGCTTGACTTTAAGCCTAGTGAAGAGCAACTTGAAGAATGCTATGAGTTAGGTAAAAAGGTAGCTCAAATGATTAAGGAATAGTTTCACTATTCTCTTTTTACTTTTTTTTTTATTTTTTTTATCATTTTTTTCAAATATTTGATTTGCTCTTTTTTATAAAAAGTTATATTGGCTTTAAAACAATTTTTCAATCAAAGGATAATATTCCTTTTATTTTTTAGAAAAACTTTATATATTAATTTAAACATAAAATTAACTAAAAATCTGTGGTAAATTTCAAATTTACTATGTTATATGGATAGTAAACTTTAAATAAGAATTTTAAAGCGGATTTAGAAAATGATGAATTATAACTGTATTTTAACAAAAGGGGAAGAGAATGAAATCAAAAGATAATGTATTTGAAGTTGAATACTTTTATAATAAGTCTATAGATACCTTGGGCATAAAAGCTAAAAGGGATTTCCAATATTGGGAAACTATTGAAATGGATGAAGGAATCTTATTGGATTTTGATATGGGCAATGTTCCAACAGCATTGGAGATTCTTAATGCTTCAAAAAAATTAAATGTCAGTGAGGAAAGTTTGGAAAATATGAAGTGCTTTAATATGAAAGTTCGCATAGATAAGGAATCTATTTTAATGGATGCAATTTTTGGCTTCATGATTCAAAATAAGGAAAATGAGCAGGAATTGAATTATTTCATTGAAAACATCTTTGATTTTGCACCTACTGAAACTGAATTATTAATAGCATAATTTTTTTAAAATCAAATGAGGTGATTTCCATTAGTGAAGAAGATGACTTAAGAATGATTGAAGAGCATAATCAAAAGTCAGTTGAAGAATTGGTTGAAAACTTTGCATATGTTTATGTCTATCTAGCTGATGGAAGATCATACCCCATTACAAAGGAAAACAGTTTTGAATTCAAGGATGGAAAATTCCACATTTACGATAAGGATATTGAAGTGGATATCGTGGATATTGAGCTTATTGAATTTTCAGACTAGCTTTTTTTATTTAGATAATCATTATTCTAATTCTCCTTTGTGATGTTCCGGATACTTTTGAGTTAGAGGAAACTGGCAATAACTTTTTAGTTAGAGTCATTGATATTGGGAATGATGCTGGATTCATAAAAGTTAAGTTATGGGATGAAATGGATGTTGAAATATACATGGGTAAGAAACTTAATCAAGATTCTGAATCCAACTGTTGTTTAAAATAAAAATATGTCTAATTTAGAATTAAGTGTTGGAGAAAATTCCAATATAATTGACCCTTCCTTTAAGGAGATGGATAGCATTTCCAGTTAGATAAAATCTTTTTTGTTATTCATTTTAATCTTTTTTTAAAATCATAAAAATCCAAACCTTTATAAGTGACAATGTCCTTATAATGTTTGAGAGTGAAGAGGATGAGTTGTAGGGGTATGATTAAAACTGTTAAAGAGAATTTTGATTTAATGTCTGGAGTTTCTTCCAGAATATGCTGTTGTCCTATTTTAAATTGCTTAGGGCAAAACAGATCTATTTTTAAAACCATGATGGAACATGGGAAATTCTAAAACAATGATCCCTATATTATTTTAGGATATTTTTTGCTATATGCCACCTAAATAATATTATCATTAAAAGGCTATTTTGATAAACAGCTATTAATTTAATTTTTATCATTTAATGTATTAAGCAAGAAGAATTAAAAAAAACAATATTTTTGGAGGTAAAGACCATGAATATAAGTGAGAAAATAAAGGAAATGCAAGGTGATTTAGGCAAATATCATGTGCTTGAGAAAAATGAAGAGGAATCTAAAGGGGAAAATATGATAATGATTATGCTAAATGATCATGGAGATTTAGGCCCTGGCAAAATCATTGATGAAAGCGATGAATTTTTGGATTTCATGTTTTATAAAAAGGAAGGACCAATCTTTTCTCTAACTATAAAAAAGAACCATATTTGCGGATTATCCATTTTGCATAAGCCTATAGAAGAGGAAATGCCTGAAAATGATAATTCTGGAATGTCAAAGGCTTTATATCAATAATTTTATTATATTTATAAGAATTGGAGGTGATTATCTATGAATTTCACTGAAAAAGTAGCAGAAATTGAAGGAAAAGTAAATAGTTACAAATTAGAGATTGAAGGGGTGGAAAAGATTCCTGCAGAAGAGATGGTTAGAATCATGCTTGAAGAAGGGCAAATGCTTGAACCATGTAGAATCATTGGTGAAAGCGAAGATTTTATTGATTTAATGGTTGTAGATTTGGAAAACGGACCTGTTTTTTCCCTTTCCATAAATAAAGAAAAAATTGTTGGATTTGGAACTTTCAATAAGCCTTTAGAAGAGTTGCATAAATCTGAAGAAGAGGTAAATACTGTGCCTGCTTCACTATACATGTAACTTTTTTTTATTTTATTTTTTTATTATTCATTTATTAATTTTTATATCTTTTTTTAGGCTTTTTTTTTTTTAATGTTGTTTACTAGGAATTAGTTTTACTTGGTTTTGTTATTTTATTTAGTTTTTTTAATGTTATTCAGTTTAAATATCAAGATATAAATATTAAAATTAACAAAATGTATATAAAGGTGATGTTTCTAATGAATAAACAAAATGTAATTGCTTTGTTATTATTAACCATCGTTCTTTTAGCTGTCGTTTCTGTCAGCGGTTGCATTGGAAAATCCTCTGATAATTCTGCAGATGATTCATCTGGAGATTCCGATGATGATTCAAGTGGATCTATACTTAATAGAGGTTCTGACAATGACGACAACGATGATGACAATGATAAAAAGGATAACGATAAAGACGATAAAGATGATGACGATTGAAGGCTTTAGCTTTCAATTGATCTAATCCCCACTGTCAGCACTATTTTCAGGTATAATTGGAAATGATGATTTCAGTATGGACTCTTTTTTGTTGATTAAATGCATTATCTATTTTATCAGGAAAATTTTACTTTTTTTCATTTATTTTATTACTTTTTTTCTCTTTTTTTAAAATAATAATTATGATTGATTTTAATGAATGTTTTTTACTTTTTTCTCTTTTTTTAAAATAATAATTATGATTGATTTTAATGAATGTTTTTTACTTTTTTTTCTTTTTTTAAAATATTAAATTTAATAGATACTATGAATATTATAGTTTGGATTTAATGGACTAAGATTTTTTAAAAAATATTATAAACTACTAAAATATATATAGTATTAAATAAGTTTTAGGAGAGGAAAAATGAACAAAAGGAAAATTCTGATTTTGCTTGTTTTAGCTATTGCCGTTGTAGGTTTTACAATGGGACAAGCTTGTGCTGCAATAACTACAATTAAAATAGGCAAATATAAGGATATTGGGAGCAAAGATAGGATCTTAACTTTTTATCAAGCTAAGGATGCCCAATATTTAAAAGGAGTATATGCTGCTATATTTATCATGATGTTAGAAAAGGAGACGATTTCAGACCTCACACTTATGTCTTAAGAAAAATGACCGTTTATTACAAGAATAAAAAAGGCAAAGTAATTACAAGAACTGCTAAAGCAAGTTCCATTAGTGGTCTTAGCATGCTTTCCACTAAAAAGATCAACGGTTACACTCCTTACAAAGCTACAATCACTTACTCAAAAATGACTAAAAGAGAAAAGAATATAATTATGAATCCTCTTTTCTGATTCTGTTTTTTAAAAATTTCAATTCTTTTTTTATTTTTTATTAATTTTTAGTATTTTTTATAAAGTTTTTTTTTTTTTTTTTTTTTATTTTTATTGCCAATTCCTATTTTTATAATCGTAAATATTGAAAAATTCAGAACCTTTATATACTCCAATGATTTTATTTATTATGAAATATAATTTTTTGATAATTTTTATTAGGTTATGATATTGGTTGAATTGTATTATTCATTCCTATCCGTTTTATTTTTTTATTTTTTTTATCATATTCATTTCATATCATTTAATAGGAGGTTTTATATGAAACGTGATTTTGAAAACATAAAAAATTTTATTGGAGTAGATAAAGGCAATTATATGCCTGTGGTTAAATTTTGGGATTCATCAATAAATTTTATTGGAGGCAATAGAGGTTATTATATGCCTGTAGTTAAATTAAGAACTGATTCCATTTTTAATTTATTTGTGGGGGAAACATAATATGCATAATTACTGATAAATAGTTTAGGGTAACTCTTATACTTTTTTGAGGTAGTCTTATGAGTTATGAAGATGAATTCTCAATTATTGTCAATTTGGCTTCTCAATTCACAACAAAGGGCTATGATAAATGGTTTGCTAATGTTGATATGATAGATGATTGGAAGTCTAATTTGAGAGTTTTAGGAATCAGTCAAAATGATGATATTCTTATTTATGATAATATTTTATTAACTGAAGATTGTAATGACATTTTAGAATTGCTATCTAAGTCAGATATTAATTTTGTTTATATCACTGGCTTTATTAAGTTAAAATAAATATTATCCTTTTTTTATTTTTTTAATCTAAATACTTTAAAATCTCTTTTGCCAAATCAGTATTTTGGTATAATCTGCCTTTTTTTACTTTTTCATTTATGCAAATTACTAATCCTTGCTTTTTCAATGCACTAAGCACATTAGATGCATGGCTTGTTCTAATGTTAAGGTGTTTAGCTACTTCTGATGGCATTTTAAGTCCATCTCCAATGAACTTTAAAGTTTTTGTTCTATATGGTGATACTTTTACAAATCCTAAGATTTCCATTAATTTTTCATTATTCATATATTATTATTTGATTAATAAAACAATATATTTATATAAATAAAATATAATACTTATATTATACATTAGAATTTTTATATTAATTTTACGCACTCGATATTTTTTCATGCATTGAGTTTAAAAAGGGGATGGTATGTATTTTTAGCTATTTGTCTTTTTTTTTTAAAATTAATCGATTAATGCTAAGTTTTTTAGATTTTTTTAATAAATTAAATAAGGTGATAATATGGCGTTTTGTCCAAATGGTGGAAATCAAGTAGAAGATGGGGCTAAATTCTGTCCAGGTTGTGGAAATCCTTTAGATGATTCTGCACCTGTTCAAGAGCAAAGTCAAGGTTTACTTGGAGACCTCAAGAAAACTGGTTTAGGTTTTAAGAAGAAAATGGATGGATATGCACATGGTGAACATGTAAATCATGAAAAGCCGGAAGGTGCAATATACTTCATCAATGGTTTGCAAGGAACATTAGCTGTTTTTGAAGATTATATTGAGTTTAATTTTACAGGAGGGGCAATTAAAAAATATGTAAGTGGTTTAGGAGGAGTGAAAAAAGTTTACTACCACCAGATTAACAGTATTCAAAAAAGGGATGCAACAGAACTTGTTAATGGTACCATAGAATTTGAACTTCCAGCAATGGCAAAAACAAGGTATGCTCCAAGTGAAAATCTCATCACTTACCTTCCAAAGTATCAGGATGAAGTTAATAAGATTTATGATTTTGTAAATGAAAAGATTTTAGCCATTCATCAAGGCAGTTCCCAACCTGCTCAAGTGGTTCAAAATGAAGTCAGCCCTATGGCAAAGCTTAAGGAAGCTAAAGAACTCTTAGATATGGGCATAATCAGTCAAGAAGAGTTTGATGACATTAAAGCCAAATGTTTGGAACAGATGTAAGTGATAATATGATAAAATGTGGAGAATGTGGCGAGGAAGTGGCTGACAGTGCTGATTTCTGTCCTAATTGTGGAACAAAGTTAGATAAATCTGCAGCTGTTGAAACAGTCCAGAATCGGCCCTCTCAAAACCAATCCACTTCAAGTCAAAATACAAAATTCTGTTCCAATTGTGGTGCAAGGATAGATGCTAAAGCTGAAATCTGTCCTAAATGTGGTGTGAGAGTTGCAGGAGCTAATGAAATAAAAAGCCCATTTTTAGCTTTGATTCTGTCATTCCTCTTTCCAGGTTTAGGTCAATTTTATAATGGGTATTCCAAAAAGGGAATCCTCCTTATTATTGCAGCTATTGTTTCACTTGTTTTGTATATTCTCTTGATTGGATTAATATTATACTTGATTGTTTGGATATATGGATTATACGATGCATATAAATCTGCAGAATCAATCAATAATGGAATAAATGTTCCCGATGAAATTTCTTTTAATTTCTAAGTATGATTATAGGATGTAAATATGATTTGAAATAAAAATTAATTTTTGCATTTAATTTTTAATAATTTTTTATTTTTTTCATTTTTTTTTAAAATTTTTGCCTAAATTTATATAATTCTTTAAACAATTTATTTTTAAGAACAATTTAATATGTTAAATTGGGGGTTTTATTTTGCGTAAAGATGACAGAAGTCCTATTAATCCATTTACAGGCAAAGAGCATTATGATACAGTAGATGATGATAAATTCTTAGAGGAAATGTTTGGATACTATTATCAGGAACTTAGCAAATATCCTATATTAAATGATTCTCCAGCAGGCCAATTAACCATTCAAGTTGCAACTCGACTAATCAGGACTGTAGAGGAATTCTTATATAAGATCGGCCGATATGATTATGTTGATGGATATTATGAATGGGAGGTTCATTTGATTGGAAACAACAATATTAATGCTACATGCCATGCTGGAGGTAAAATAACAGTTTATTCAGGTATCTTATCTATTGCCAACACTGAAGAGAGATTGGCATTTATCCTAGCTCATGAAATGGCTCATGCATTGCTTGACCATTCCAGGACAAAAATCAGTGCTCGCAAAACTAAGGAAGGTGTTGCCTCAGCTGCATGGTTAGGCAGCTTTGCATTGGATCTGGTTGGTTTAGGTGAATTTGGAGGTATGGCTAGAGCAGCTACAAATATTGCAAATGTAGGTTCTGAATATTTCCTAATGCAGCCTTGGGGCAGGGACCAGGAATATGAAGCTGATAAGTTAGGTATGATGATTGCTCATTTGGCAGGATATGACATAAGTCATGTTCCAAAATTCTGGATGGAATTTGTTGGAGACAATGCAAGAGGGTTTGATTTCTTTTCAACACATCCTGCAGATGATAAAAGGATTGCAGTCATGATTGAAACTGAAGAGGAAATCATCAATACAACTGATTTCTATAGCAGGCCTATCCTATCTGAAACTCCAAAGCCAAAAGATGAGTATAATCCATATGTGGAAACTGAAAATACAAATCAAAGTTCTCAAAATGCTGGTGGTGTCCTCAATAATCCTAATGGTGGATTAGGAGGCATTTTCTCTCAAACCAGTATGGAGACAGTTCCTCAGGCCTCTGCTTTCACCAGCTCTCAAAGGGCACAAAATAATTCAGGCAATATCAGCACTGGATTTATCCCTCCAAAAAATTATAGGACTTGTCTGAATTGCCATAGGCAAGTGGATTACAATGATAAATTTTGTGTGTCCTGTGGATTTAACTTGGAAAAACTCCTATGTCCTTCATGTGGTGGTGCTGTCAATGATGGAGATGCATTCTGTTCAAATTGTGGAGCTAAGTTAATAAATGAATTAAAGTGTTCTTCTTGTGGTTCTAAGGTAGAAAAAGGAGATAAGTTCTGTTCAGTTTGCGGTAATAAATTAAATTAATTTTTTTCTTGTGTTAGTTTGTGTGAACAGTTTGGATTGATTTTTTTTCTTGTGTTGGTTTGTGTGAACAGTTTGGATTGATTTTTTTTTCTTGTGTTGGTTTGTGTGAACAGTTTGGATTGATTTTTTTCTTGTGTTGGTTTGTGGGATTAGTTTGGATTGATTTTTTTATCTTTTTCTTTTATATTTTTTCCTTTTTTTATTTTTTCATTATCAATTTCAAAATACTTGATTTTTTTTAATAGGTATTTTATATATACATTAATATTTAGGTAAGCCTAAACTTTATATACTTTAAAAATTAATAGTTAATCATATAATTAATGAGGAATAACTATGAATTTAGAAGGTGTAGAAAAAACAATGCTTTTGACTTTATACACTAAAGCAAAACATTCACAAAAGAAAAATCATAAATTTTTTGATTTTAAGGCAATAGATGTCATTTCTGAAATTGATTATGACTTTTCCATTGCAGATAAGGATTATAAAATGCAAATGGGGGTGATTTCAAGGACAATCGTTTTGGATGATATGGTTTCAAAATATATCCATTCACATCCTAATTGTACAATAGTGAATATTGCCTCTGGAATGGACACTCGATTTAATCGATTAGACAATGGCATTTTGAAATGGTATAATGTGGATTTGGAGAATTCAGCAAATTTCAGATTAAACTATATCAATGATACAGATAGGGTAAAAACATTAGCCTATTCTGCTATGGATCCTTCTTGGGCAAGCAAAATAGATGTAAATAGGGATGTTTTGTTTATAATTGAAGGATTGACAATGTATCTGACTGAAGATGACAACAGAAATATTCTAAACATCATTGATGAGAATTTCAAGTCATGTACAGTATTTACTGAAATTATGCCTCCTGCATCTGTAAAAAAATGTTAAGGAAAAATCCGTTGAGGAAATGGATGCCAAGTTTATTTGGGGAGTTCAAAAGGGGCATGATTTGCTGAAATTGAATTCAAATTTCAAGTGGATAACGGATGTAAATCTATTTGATGGAATGAATGTATATAAGCCTATCACAAAATTGTTCACTTGGATTCCATTTATAAGAAATAAGATGGATTATATAGCTGTTTTGGAGAAATAATTTTTAAAGCAGCTATTTTTTATTATTAAAAAAAGTAAGGGGTATTATAACTCAAATGTAAAAATTATAAAAAAATAGAGTATGGTAAAAATTAAATGTAAAAAAAATAATTGTATAAAAAGTTAAAAAGAAAGGATTTAATTATTCATTAATCCATCCTTTTACACGGTCTTTTGCATCATATACGCTTGCATCAGGAATGGATAATCCTTTTTTGATTTCCGCTCCATCACATAGCTTGTCCAAGTCTTTTAGTGATGATCCAAATCCTGAACCTTCATGGGTGACAAACGGATTTACTGTTTTTCCTGTAAAATCCAATTGTTCCAATTGGGTAAACATTGGCATTGGCAGAGTTCCCCACCAGTTTGGAAAACCAATGTATACTGTGTCATATGATTCAATGCTCTCTAATGTTTCTTTTATTTCAGGTCTTTTATCTGCTTGCTGCTCTTTTTTGGCAACATCAATGCATTCCATATAATCTGCAGGATATTCAACAGCAGGTTCAACTTTAAATAAATCTGCATTATCCAATTCTTGAATATATTCTGCAATCACTTCAGTATTTCCCTTTTCAATGTTTTTAAGTACTCCCCCAAAGTAGTTTTCACCATTTCTTGAAAAATAAATTACAATGCTTGACATAAGATATCTCCTTTATTGATAAATAATTTGAAATTAAAATAAAACAAAAGTTTGATAAATCAACTAATTGCTGTTTTCTATCCTATGATCTTTGATAGGATTTTTTTGAGAATTGCAAGTTCCTCTTCAGTTAAATTGGAAGTGGCTTCCTTTTCCCAACCATCAATGATTTCTATTAACTTGTCGGTCTTTTCAATTCCATTTTCTGTCAGTTCAACAATCTTCTTTCTTCTGTTTTCCGAATCTTCTATTCTTGCAATATAATCCGCATCTTCAAACTTCTTCAAAAGCTTTGCCATATATGCTCCACTTACGTCGAATAGCTTTACGAGATCATATTGGGTGGATTTACCTGCAAATCTTATTCTCAAAAGAACTGCATATTCCTTTACAGTCAAATCCTTGTCTTTTAAGTTAAGTTCATAATATGAATGATAATCAGATATCATTTCCTCAACATAATGGTACAAGAACATGTTTTCCGGATTTTCATTTAATTTCATAATATCTCTACATAGTTTATGCAACATAATATAAATAGTTAACCATTGTTAACAGTTAACTATAAATAACAATTGGCATAAACAGTAATGTATATCAAAAAGGAATGGATAATATGGAAAGAGTAGATATGAATGAAATGTCTCTTGAAGAAAGAGAACACATGATGGAACAATCTAAGCTATTGTTTAAATTTAATCATACTGAACCTATGACTGAAGAATACTTTTCAATACTTAATGAATTGTTGGATGGCAATATCGGTGAAAACAGCACTATCGCAACACCATTTGCAGGTGCTGCATTGGATAAGATAAAGCTTGGAAACAACGTTTTCATCAACAATAATTGCTTGGCGATGGCAAGAGGCGGAATCACTATAGAAGATGATGTGATGATTGCTGGAAACGTGCAGCTATTGTCCAATAACCATGACGAATATGAAAGGCAAGTATTGACCTGTGAAGAGATTGTCATCAAAAAAGGTGCATGGATTGGTGCTGGAGCATCAATTTTGCCAGGTGTCACAGTTGGAAAATATGCAATCGTTGGAGCAGGAGCAATCGTCACAAAGGATGTTCCTGACTATGCTGTTGTTGTAGGAATTCCTGCAAAGGTTGTAAAGACATTGGATAAGGATAAATTCCCAGAATAGGTTATGTTATCATGAGTGTGTTTGTAGTCGATAAGGGAAATCTAAATGATGATCAAGAGGAAGTGTTGGAAAGGTTCATCGAATTTCAATATGCTATGATTGAAAAGGATTCAGAAAAGCTAAATGAACTTTTGGGAGACAATTACACTCTTACACTCATGTCTGGCAAAACACAAACCAAGGATGAGTATATTGGGGAGATAATGGATGGGACCCTTAATTACTATAAATCCACCATAAATAATCCAATTATAATGATAAGAGAAAAAGATAAGGCTTTATTGAAGGCAGATGTAACTCTTGATGCAAAGGTTTATGGAATGAAGGGAACTTGGACATTGCATAGTGAGCAGACAATGGAAAAGATCAATGGAAAATGGTATTTAAGCAAATGGGACAATTAATTGGACAAAATATATGGCGAATCATATTTAATTTTGTTAAATTATGTTTTAATATGTATGGTGTAAGAATGAAAGATGTAGTACTATTGACTGGTGCAGGACAAATTGGAATGGCTATAGCAAGAAGAATAGGATTTGGCAAAAAAATTGTCATTGGAGATAAAAGCATTGAAAATGCTAAAAGCATTGCGGAAATAATGATTCAAGCAGGATATGATGTGGATTACTTTGAATGTGACATATCCTCAAGACAATCAATACTGAATTTAATTTCAGAAGCTTTAAAATATGGTGATATTGTGAACTTTATTAATGCTGCAGGAGTTTCACCTTCACAAGCACCTATTGAAACAATTCTTAAAGTGGATTTATACGGAACAGCTGTTTTGCTTGAAGAAGTTGGAAAAGTCATTAAGGAAGGAGGAACCGGAGTAATCATATCATCTCAATCAGGTCATCGTATGGAACAATTAGGTGCAGCAATCGATGAGCAATTGGCTACAACCCCTACTGAGAATCTTTTGGATTTGGAAGTGTTGCAAGTGGAAAACATCTCAGACACTCTTCATGCTTATCAATTAGCTAAAAGATGCAATGTAAAAAGGGTTATGTTTGAAGCATGCAATTGGGGTGAAAAAGGCGCCAGAATCAATTCCATTTCACCTGGAATAATTGTAACACCTTTAGCGATTGATGAATTCAATGGTCCAAGAGGCGACTTTTATAAGAACATGTTTGCAAATTGCCCATCAAGAAGGCCCGGTACAGCAGATGAGGTTGCAACAGTGGCGGAGTTACTGCTTGGTGATCAAGGTTCATTTATTACTGGGGCAGACTTTTTAATTGATGGAGGGGCTACAGCATCATATTTCTATGGCAAGTTAAAACCAAAATAGTTTTTTGTCATAATGCCTTTTTAATTTTATTTTTTACTTTTTTATGATTTTTGCATTCACTTTTTATTTTCACTTTTTTTCAAATTTCTTATAATTTCTATTATTTTAAACAAAACTTTTTTATAGTAAGGCAAACCTATTTATAACTATATGGATAATTTAATATAGACTAATATAATTAATTTTTATAATGAATTCTTATACTTACTATAAATTATCTTTAATAATATTTTAAAATTAGAACTAAGGAGATTATTATGGCGCAAATTAATCAACCTATGTATATTTTACGTGATGATACTGAAAGATTTCAAGGAAATCAAGCTTTAAGAATGAATATTCTTGCAAGCCAAATTTTAGCAAGCATTGTAAGAACCACCCTTGGTCCAAAAGGAATGGACAAAATGTTAGTGGATAAGAAAATGGGTGATGTAGTTGTAACCAATGACGGAGCAACTATTTTACAGGAAATGGATATTGCACACCCTGCTGCTAAAATGCTTGTGGAAATTGCAAGAAAACAAGAGAATGTAGTTGGAGATGGAACAACTACTGTAGTAATCATTGCTGGAGAATTGCTTAAAAAGGCACAAGAATTATATGAAGATGGAATTGCAATTCCTACAATTCTTATGGGATACAGATTAGCAGTTGCAAAGGCAATTGACATCTTATTTGACATTTCCACAGATGCAAGAGACAAGGACACCTTATTCGCAATTGCAAAAACTGCAATGACCGGTAAAGGTTCCGATTATGCTAAAGATGAACTTGCAGAATTGCTTGTTCAAGCTGCATTGAAGGTTGAAGAAGGGGAAGAAATAGACAAATCCCTTATTAAAATCCACAGAATCAATGGTGGAAGTGTAGAAGACTCCTTAATTGTTGACGGTATTTACATTGACCAAGGCAGAGCTAATGAATCCATGCCTGAAGAAATGCGTGATGCAAAAATTGCATTGATGAAATATCCTTTAGAGCTTAAGGACTTGGATAATGCAAAAGTGGACTTTACTGACCCAATGCAAATGCAAGCATTCTTAGATAACGAACAAGAAACCTTAAAAGGCATCGCTGATAAGATTATTGACTCTGGATGTAATGTGCTCTTCTGTCAAAAGGGTATTGATGATGTTGTCCAACATCACTTATCCAAAGCTGGAATCATGGCTTTCAAAAGAGTTAAGAACACTGACGTAAAAAGAATCATGAAAGCAACCGGTGCAGAGCTCATCACCAATATTGAAGACTTGACTCCTGATGTATTAGGTAAAGCAGGTTACATACACCAAGAAAAGGTATTTGACCAAATCATTACCTTCATTGAAGAATGTGAAGATCCTAAAGCAAGCTCCATCTTAATCCGTGGAAGTACCAGACACATTTCCTCAGAAATTGAAAGAGCTATGGAAGATGCATTAGGTGTAGTTGCAGCTACTGTTGAAGATGGAAAAGTTGTATACGGTGGAGGCGCTCCTGAAATTGAAATTGCAAGACAATTAAGAACTTTTGCTAATACTATCAGCGGAAGAGAACAAGTTGCTGTAAACGCATTTGCTGATGCTTTAGAGATTGTACCAAGAACCTTATCTGAAAATGCAGGTTTAAACACTATTGACTTAATAGTTGAACTTAGAGCTGCTCATGAAGATAACATCAATATGGGATTGGATGTATTTGAAGGTAAAGTTGTTGACATGAAGGAAGCTGGTGTAGTTGAACCTCAAAGAGTTAAGAAGCAAGCTATTCAAGCAGCTCAAGAAGCATGTGAAATGATCTTGCGTATTGATGATTTAGTTGCAGCAGCTGGTGCACTTCAAAAGCCAGACCCAGATGAAAACTTAGACCATAGTGGTATGCTTCCAGCACCGGGTATGGGTGGAATGGGCGGAATGCCTCTTATGATGTAATTCAAACTTTTAAAAAAGTTTGATCAAAACATTTTTATGGTTAGGAGAGTTTCTCCTAATTATTCTTTTACTTTTTTTTTAAAATTATTAATATATTATATTTTTATATAAAATCTTTATATTTTTATTATATTTTTTTGAATTTTTTTTGAATTTTTTTATCTTTTAATTATTTTATTACTTTTTTATAAAATTATTAAATTAATATATTTTTATTAGAATCTTTATTTTTTTATTATATTTTTTTGAATTTTTTTTGAATTTTTTTATCTTTTAATTATTTTATTACTTTTTTATAAAATTATTAAATTAATATATTTTTATATAAAATCTTTATATTTTTTTTATATTTTTTTCTTGAAATTTTTTAGTGTTTTTTTATCTTTTAATTATTTTTTTTTATTATATTTTTTCTTGAATTTTTTGACTATTTTTTTTGAATTTGGCATGTGGTTTTGTTCATAATTTTTCATATATTTTAAGAAGAAATTTCATAATTTTTTTAAATTTTTTTCCAATTTTCACTAAATTTTTTCATCAAGTTTTCATGATTTTTATATATATTTTCTTTATTCTTCTATTTTTAATTAAAATGCTTGTTTTTTCAATATTTATAGGTTTAAATTTCTCTTTTTATTAATATCTTAATTTAAATGATTATTTTTTTAAAATGATTAATTTTTAAACATAATTTTCAAAATGATAATATCTTTTTTCTTATTATCAAATATGTTTAATAGTTTGTTATTGTTTTTTAAGTTAAATAATGGTAATTTTTCTATTTTCTATATATTTAAGTAATATTTTCTTAAATTTCATTAAAAAAAGTATTTTTAAGTATTTATTCATTATTTAAAGGTTTTATTTGTATTTTTTAATTTTTTCAAATATTATTTTTTCTTTTTTAATTTAAGATATAATTTCTTCTTTATATTCTCATTATAAAATAATTTAACTTTAAATAATCTTAAATAGAAATATTTGATTTTATTATAATTAATAAGTCTCATAGAATTCTTATTTTTTTAGATTTCTATTAGTAATCTTTAAATAATATGATAAAAAGAGTAAATATTAATCTAGCTTGAATTTTTTGTTTTTAAAGCAAAACGTTTGGGTTAAGAAATAATCAGAGTAATTTGAGCATTACTTAATCTGATTAAGAATGTTCGGTTAATCGACCTCTAAAAAAATATTTTTAGTGATATTAACTAATGTATTAAGACATTGGTTTTTTGTTGATTGATTAAGGTTATTGGATAAAGAAATAATCTTGGATTATTCTGAAATGTGAGGTGAAATAATTTCAATTAAGAATCTTGCATTGCTTTTAGCAGTGGTTCTTATGGGATTCTGTTTGATCTCATCAGCTTCTGCTATGGACATTGATGATTCAGACCAATTGTCTGATTCAAATGACTTGTCTAGCGCTAGTATTTCAAGTGCATCAGATGTCGATTCTGTTGCAACTGACGATTCTTATGTAAATCTTGAAAAATCAGGAAATATTGGTCAAAGTGATGAAAATTCGGAAAATGAAGTTTTAAGTACTAATAATTCTGTAGAAGATTCTGATTTGGATTATGACTCAAATGATAAGAACTCAAAAGGTGTTTTAAGCGCTTCTGCAAATGGTTCTGATTCATTGCAAGCTACAACTAAGACTAAAACAAGTCTTGTAGCAAAAAGCAATTCTGTTTACAGAGGAAACTCATTCCAAGTTACCTTAAAAAACAGTGCAGGTAAAGCTTTAGCTAATCAAAAGGTTAACATCAAGGTTCTTGGTGTCAACTATGCAAGAACTACCAACTCAAATGGTGTAGCTTCTTTACCTATTAATTTGGCAAATAGAAAATATTCCGTTGTATGCTCATTTGCAGAAACTTCAGCTTACCAAGCATCAAGTCTTTCACTGACCTTAACTGTTAGCCCGAAACCTACCAGTTTTAAAGCAAGCAGCTTTAACATTATGAGAGGAAACAGTTTCTCCGTAAGTTTAAAAGATGGCAACGGCAATGCATTGGCTAATAAGAAGGTTCAGATAAGGATTCCTGGAAAGACATATACATTTACAACCTCCGCAAGTGGAATTGCATCCTTGCAAATTAATTTATATCCAAATAGGTATGCGATTTCATGTTCCTTTGGAGGGGACAATGATTATGCTGCTTCCTCCTTGTCTGGAAATTTAACTGTAGCTAAAAATCCAAATATCTTTTCACTTGCTGAAATTGAAAAGGCAGCTGCAAACGTAAAGACTTATGTAAACAACAATAAGAAGTTACCAAATACAGTAACTGTTGGATCTAGATCTCTTAAGATATCTGAGTTTTCTTATCTCGCTTCAAAGGCAATTCAAAATATCAATGGAAACAATAGAAATGATATTACCCTTTTAAGCGGTCTTTCCAATTGTGGTCTTTCTGCACATTCATTGAAATCTACTGTTTACAAGGCTCAATATATGGATGTAAACAAAAGAGTATTGGCGTATATGGAATCCAATAAGGTGCCTGCCGGTTATGCATATGTTAAAAACACTGCAAACAAGGTAATAGGCAATGCTGATTTCAACCTTTACACTTTTGCATTTGCAAAAATATTGGCTTTCGATAGGACTGACAAATACTTGCCAAACTATTGTGCTTTTGAAAGTTCCGATTTGGCAAACGCAATTCCTAAGACTGCTACAAGCCTTAAACTTGATTCAGCAACTATTATTAGAGGAGATTCCTATAAAGTAACATTGGTTGACAGCAGTGGTAATAAATTGGCAAATCAAAAGGTTACCATTACCATTCCTGGAAAATCCTATTCCATAACTACCAATTCCAATGGAATCGCTTCTTTAGCTCTTAACTTGATTGGTGGAATGTATTCCATTAGCTCTTCATTTGCAGGTTCAAATACCTACAAGGAAGCTAAAATAACTAATACCATAACAGTTAAGAATAGTTCCAGTAGATTTTATATAAGCGATATAGAAGTAGCAGCTAAAAATCTTAAGAATTATGTAAATAAAAATGCAAAATTGCCTAGCGCTGTTACTGTTGCTAATACTAAGATTAGTGTATATCAATTCTCATATCTGATGTCTAAAGCTATTTGCAATATTAATGCAGGTATGTCATTATATGCTTATATTGCTCTTCCAAGTGGCATTTCAAAAAATAATTCCACAGGAACCTTTATATCTTCAAATATTTATAAAGCCCAATATGTGGACATGTCAAAAAGAGTGGTAGCATATATAGAGGCCAATAAGGTGCCTCTGGGTTACGCAACGGTTTGTAGTAGCTCTGGATCTACAGTAGGTCGTGCTGAATTTGATTTATACACATATGCAACTGCAAAAATCTTAGATTTCCATAGAACTGACAAATACTTGCCGAATTATTGTTTATTCGATAGTTCTGTAATCGGTAGTTCTGATATACCTATACCTGGGGGAAATGGGTCTTCCAGAATTAATGCAAATTCAAGTCAGTTTAAAAATGGATTGAATGAGAAAAATACCGAATCTAGTCTTGCTAAATATTTGGTTGGAACTGGACAATCTGCTATCACAGCTTCAATTACCAATTTAGCTAATAGATTAACCAAAGGTTTGAGCGGTACTGATCAAAAGGCTCTTGCAATATACAATTATGTTAGAGACAATATTGCTTACAGTTATTATGCAGATTCCAGATATGGTGCTGCAGGTACCTTAAGCAATGGTGCAGGTAACTGTGTGGATCAAGCAAGTTTGGTTGTAGCTTTATGTAGAGCTGCAGGTATTCATGCGAGATATTCACATGCTCAAGGTTGTACATTTTCAAGTGGTTTAGTCACTGGGCATGTATGGGCTCAAATTCTCATTAACGGTGTATGGTATTCTGCCGATGCAACAAGTAAACGGAATAACTTAGGTAATATTCATAATTGGAATACCAATTCCTATTACAGTCTTAAGAAATATGCGGCTGTACCGTTCTAGTATTTAAAATGGATAATAAGAGGGAATTCCTCTTATTCAATATTTTTTTATTTTTTATAGTTTTTTAATTTCTATACTTTTTTTAATTTTTTTGTTTTAATTATTTTAGTTATTTTAGCTGTTTTTTCTATTTTTATAATTTTTTTAGTTTAGCTATTTTAAACTATTTTTAGTATTTTTTATAATTTTTTATTCTTTCCGTTTCAATAATATGTCTTTTTAGTAGATTTTCCATAATTTCATCAAAAATAAAATCCTTGCCATTCAGAAATTAATTATTTGACACTATAATATCTAAAAGACAAAAAATATTAAAAACTTCATAAATTAATTATTGGACACTATAATATCTAAAAGACAAAAAATATTAAAAACAAAGAAAATTGCTTGTATAATTGTATAAACTAGTGTGTCATCGTAAAAAAGAATTTATTGACCATATCTTTGTTTTTTTGGTTTTTTATCGAGTTAGTAAGTACTTACATGCGAAAACATATAAATATTCCAGATTTTATAATTAAAAATAATAAATCGAATGGAGATTTTTAATGAAAAAATTTTTTTTTATTGTTATGAGAGGGTGTCACAAATTTTGAAAAAAAATCAAATTCATGATCCCAATTTTTTTTTTTAATTTTTTCCAAAATCCAAAAAATTCTTTTTATTTTTTTT
>NZ_CACXNW010000022.1 GCF_902769175.1 uncultured Methanobrevibacter sp. | reverse complement strand
TTATTTCTATAATAATAGATTGTACTTCATTGTATATAAATTTAAAGGAAAATAAGTTAAGAAAAATGTGGGTGAGGGTCATAATCGTGACACACTCTCTTTTTTTATTTATTGGTCAACTATCAATTTACTTGTTTTATCAATTAATACATCAACTATATGCATGCTCTTTAATTCTTTTTCTGGAATATCATACAAGTCTATTAATTTTGATTCGTCAGCTTCTAAAACAGCATCATTTCTTGTAAAGTATTTAGATAATTCATCAATAAAGTAATCTGGACAATCAATCATAACAACGGCTATATTCATCTCACCCTCTTTAAGTCCAAGTATGTCAAATGCCTTGGAAATTTGTCTTTGTCCAGATGTTCTAAGCAATATTTCAATTCCTAAATCCTTAGCTAAATTCATTCCTCTTTCAAATGCATTCATTGCATGAATTATTCCATGTTGGAGGTGAATTTTCCCAGCTATTGCATCTGCATTCATAAGCTGGATTATTCTAACATCACAACATCCATTTCTAATATTGTCTACTTGGTCTAATGTTTTTGGAATGCTTTCAATTGTTCCAGTAAATCCTAATATTTCTACATTGCCTAATTCAGCTAATTCTTTATTGTATTCTTTCATTTTATCTCTCTTGAATAAGATTAAAAATAGTTTATATGAGTTTATTTTTTAATTATTTTAATTTTTTTATGTTAGTTTTATTTTCTAGGTTTATTATTTAATTTATTTTTTAATTTTTTTATGTTAGTTTTATTAATTTATTTTTTACTTCTCTTTCCTTGCTTATTGTCTAAGGAAAAATGATTATCTTCAAGCAATCTGTTTACCCCGTCAATATATGCCTCTACACTTGCATTGATAATGTCAGGTTCAGTTGCCCTTGCAGATATGATCTTATCTCCTGAGCTAAGCTTTACAATAACTTCAATAAGTGCATCTGTACCGCCAGTAACTGCATCTACGTGGTATTCTTCAAGCTTGATGTCTGTAAAGTTTTTGATTCCCTTATTCACTGCATTGATTGCTGCATCTACAGGACCGATACCAACATCAGCTTCAATAACTTCCTTCTCTTCAATATCCATCTTTATGGAAGCTGTTGGTCTTATCTTATTTCCTGAAACGATGGTAAGTTCGTCAAGATTGATTTTCTTTTCCTGTTCAATGTTTAGGACATGCTCTGCAATTGCTTCCAAATCAGTGTCAGTAACAGTCTTTCCCTTATCACCAAGGTCTTTGACCTTAAGGAATATTTCATTTAACTGTTCCTTATTTACTTCAAGGCCTAATTCCTTTAGTCTTTCATCTAATCCTTTGGTTCCTACATGCTTTCCTATGATGAATTTTCTTCTATGCCCTACAAGTTCTGGGAGGATAGGCTCATAGGTTGCACTGTTTTTTATGACTCCATCTGCATGGATTCCAGATTCATGTGCAAAAGCATTTTCACCTACAATAGGTTTATTTGGGGCAAGATAAGCATTGCTTAATCTTGAAACTAATTTGGAAGTGTTATAAAGTTGATTGATTTTGATGTCTGTAGTGTATCTGCTTTCCTCATCATCTTCACTGTATTTGTATAATGTGTTTAAGGATACTACAACCTCTTCGAGAGCTGCATTTCCTGCTCTTTCACCTAATCCGTTGATTGTTGCATGGAATCTGCTTGCTCCTCCATCGATTGCAGACAATGTGTTGGCTACTGCAAGGCCAAAGTCATTATGGCAATGTACACTGACAGGAACTCCCAAATCTGTGAATTTCCTATAGAAATTAAATGATTTTAAAGGTGTAAGCATTCCTAAAGTGTCACATGGACAGATTCTATCTGCTCCTGCATCAATTGTTGCCTTGAATATTTTTCTCAAGTATTCTACATCAGTTCTTGTTGAGTCTTCTGCAGCAAGCTCTACCAAAAGGCCATGGTCTTTAGCATATTCCACCACTTTTACAGCATCATTAAGCATTTCTTCTTGAGATTTTTTCAATTTGTATTTTAAATGCAAATCAGAAGTTGGAACCACAACGTTTACTGCATCAACATCACATTCCAAGCAGTAATCTACATCTTTTATTAATGTTCTTGAAAAGCTGACGATTTCTGCATTTAATCTTTGTGATGTAATCAATTTAATAGCTTCCCTTTCACCTTCAGAGGTGATGGCAGATCCTGCCTCAATTGAGTTTACTCCTATTTCATCTAATTTGGTAGCTATTCTTAATTTCTTTACAGCATTTAAAGAGATTCCTGGAGTCTGTTCACCATCTCTTAATGTTGTGTCTAAAACTTCTATTTTCATTTTTTCACATCGAGTTATTTTATAATAAGTAGGAATATCCAATAGTGACTTATCTGTTTTCCATTAATAAGTAGGAATATCCAATAGTGACTTATCTGTTTTCCATTTCATTTCTAAACCATTTGACAGTTTCCCTTAACTGCTCTTCAAATTTGTCTTCCTCTGGGGAGAAATTGATGTTTTTAAGATTGCTTATATCTGCAAGTGAGTGTTTAATGTCTCCTGGTCTTTCATCAAGGTATTTTACAGGAATGTCTGATTCCAAAACATCACTTACAATTTCAAACAAATGGTTTATTGTCATGGATTTTCCTAATGCAACATTCACTACTCCATTATAGTCAGATTCAGCAGCTGCTATGTTTGCATTGACAATTTCCTTAACGTAAATGAAATCTCTGCTTTGTTCTCCGTCACCATAGATTACAGGGCTTTTAGCATTTAGTATAGCAGAGATGAATTTAGGGATAACTGCTGCATATGGGGAATTTTCATCTTGTCTTGGACCAAAGACATTGAAATATCTTAATGCAACATAATTCAATCCATAGGCTTCATTGAATGATTTCAAGTATAGTTCTCCACTTGCCTTTTGAGCTGCATAAGGAGAGCAAGGCATTGAAACTTCAGTCTCTTTTAATGGCATATTAGGATTTTCTCCATAAACTGCTGAAGATGATGAGAAGACTATTTTCTTAATGTCATTGTCTTTACATGCAACCAAGAGCTTTACTAATGCATCAATATTTGTTTGGTTATAGTAAATAGGCTCAGCAACGCTTCCAGGTACGCTTACCTTTGCTGCAAGGTGGAATACATAGTCTTTTCCTTTTAGGATACTATCTAAGTCAGCATCTAAAAGGTCTTCCTTAATTAAAGTTAAGTTTTCATGTTTTGGTTTATTTAAATTTTCCATTTTTCCAGAGGATAAGTTATCGATTATAGTCACTTTATTGTTTTCTATCAATGCATCTACAATATGTGATCCTATAAATCCACATCCTCCTGTTACTACAATTTCCTTATTTTCCATTATATCTGGTCCTTTAATTTATAATGTAAATATGTATAAATATATTTATTTTCTATATTAGTATAGATTTATAATTTTAATAGTATTTTAATATTTTGAAATAGGTCAGCTATAAAAAATTCTCATAATGAAGTATTTTAATATTTTGAAATAGGTCAGCTATAAAAAATTCTCATAATGAAAATCTATTTGGCTTTTGAATCCTATGACTTTTTTAAAAAATTATAAAATAATGATAAATTTTTGAAAGTTTATGTCTTTTTAGTAAAATTGAAATTATTAAATTAATTTTTGAAAGTTTATGTCTTTTTTGTAAAATTAGAATTATTAAATTAATTTTTGAAAGTTTATGTCTTTTTTGTAAAATTAGAATTATTAAATTAATTTTTGAAAGTTTATGTCTTTTTAGTTAAATTAGAATTATTAAATTAATTTTTGAAAGTATACATATGTTTAAAAAATTATAAAATATAAAATAAATTTTTGATGGAATGTCATTTTAGAAAATAAAAAAATATTCAATGAATCAAAATTCATATAATTTTTAGGAGTGCCTAAATTTTTATTGCTTAAAATTACTTATTTTCTTTAAATTTATAATAAATTTACTTTATTTAGTAATAATTCAATCCTTAATTTTTAATTTTAAAAATAATCCTAAATCAGTCCTATATTTTCGACTTGTCAATAAGTAATAAAAGATATATATTATATTAAAACATAATAATAACTATGATTAGTATAGGTGCTAATGGATTTCAGTTATTTGTGAATTATATAGTGGCTATTATAGTTGCAATAGTCTTAAGCTTAGCTTTAAGATCCCCTCTTCTTCCAAAAAAGCCAATTAGATTTTCTTGGACTAAAAGTGCACTATTTCCAACTCCTATATTCGCTATGGGGATTTTAGCTATTTTTTATTCATTGAATATATTTTGGATTTATAATGGATTGGTGATTGCGGTTATAGTGGGAGCTTTCTTAGCTATTTTTGTAAAGTATCTATTCGATTATATTTTCCCAATCCCTCAAGAAGGAGGTAGCAAATAATGAATTTAATAATTGGCTTAATCATAGCAACTGTTGTCTCTTGGCTTAATTTTGTTATTGTGGATACATTCTTAGGTCTTCCTGAAGCTCCAGGAGTTAAGGGAGCAAAAACTGTAGGGTATTCCATAAAGAATAGGAAAGGAGATTTGTCTGGAGGTTTCTTCCAAGGAAATATCTTATGTTCTCCAGATGCATCAGCAGGAACCTTGATTGCATCAATAGGTGTTTATATCTCAGGCATTCAAGGAGGATTAATTGCTGCTTTGCTTGTTTATATTGGAAATAGGCTATGTGCAGATCCAGGCTATGCTGGAACTTGCGGTGCATTGACCATGACCTTATTGATATTCATCTTTTCATTTATTGGAATCACTCCAGAGATGTTTATTTGCGGTATGGTAATTGCAATATTCACTATTCAAGGAATTCACCATCCAACAAGCTCAAGGCTTATTGGAAAAATAGCAAAATCCTTTGGTAGGTATACTAAATATGAATAAATGACTAAAATTAAATTTAGATTAAGATTAGGATTAATTGATTAGATTAATCCTTAATGATGAACTTTAAAAATTAATGAAGAAAATACAAGGTTAAATTATGTTTATTGAAATTATTGGAGTTATTACAATTCTTATGGCTTTAAGAGCAGTAATAACCAAAGATAGAGCAGAAAAATTACTTTACATAAATGTAATAGGATTCTGTGTTTCTGCATTAGTTGCATTGCATATTAAAACTGCATTTGGTCTTGTATTAGCTGCAGCTTTCTTTATCTCTTCAACTATTGGAGCAAATGCAATTGCTTACAGTTTAGATGATTTGGAAGATGAAATAACCTATGATAAGAATATGGAAGAGCATAAGGAAAACTAATAATAATTGATGATTATTTCTTTTAGATAATAGAAATGTGATTTAAATGTTGGAATTTATCAATATGACAACAATATCAATTGCGTTGATGATAATAGGTGCTATTGGAGTTGTCCTTCTTAAAAAACCATTGGATAAAGTGATTATGGTTTCTATTTTGGAAGCAGGTTTATTTTTAGCTATAGTTAGCTTCAAATACTTGGATGTAGCTTTTTTAACTGCTGTTCTTGATCCATTGTATATTATCGTATTCTTGCTTGCTTTGATTAAAATAAATAATGTGAGAAAATCAAAGCTAAACGATTTTTCCACTGTGCCTAAAATGATGCAAAGCACTGAAAATCGTGAAAGAAACTCTGAAGGTGGTAAATAATGTTTAATCTAGCGCTTTGGGTTTATGTAGGTTTAGCATTAGCTATTTTTGGAAGTATTGCTACAGTATGGGGTCATGGAGTGAAAGACCCAATAATAAGAACAATCAATACTGAAGTGGCATCTGTAGGAGTTTCATTAATTTTACTTACTTACAATTCTACATTAGCTCTTTTAACATTAATTGCAACTACAATTATTGTTACATTAATCCTGTTTAGAGCTATTGCTCGTTTAGAAGAGATATGGGCTGATGTATAATGCTTATTGAATTTTTACAAACTGAATTAATGCTGGGAGGAATCTAAATATGCCTAAAATAGCTAAATTATGGAATAAGTTAGCAGATCCAAAGAATATTCCTAGATTATTTGCCTTAATTTTAGGTTTGCTCTTGATTGCTGGATTCCTGATTCCTGTAGGTTTGAATACAGACCAAATCTATACACGTCCAGCTCCTCAAAGTCAAATGGATGCAGGTCTTGCAATTGCTCCATATGATAGGGGAGGAGAGATTTTAGAAAGTCCTGGTGTTACAGAAGCCCAATATCCTGAGAATTCCCAAAATCTTGGTTGGATCAATTCATATATGACTCCAATTGCGGAAGTGCTGAAAGGTATTTCCCCATACTTTGGAACAAGTATCTGTGCATCTCCTGGTGGAGTTATCGATGAAAGCCTATACTATACCAGAGGTTTTGATACCATTTTAGAATCCACTATCCTTATGATGGCATTCATAATTGCATCCTGGCTTGCCATTAACTTTACAATGGACAGGAAAAAAGGAAAAGAGGATATTAAGGAAGATGTGAAAAGGGCTATTGCAAGTTCTGACAGAATAGCCAGTGAAGTTGAAATGAGCAATCGTAAAGCTCGCGAAAAGCAAGCTAAAAAGGAGTTCAGGTGATTAGATGGTCGCTAGTGTAATTCCTCAATTTGTTCCTGCCTTCTACAGCTCAATGTATTCCACTGCTTTGTATGGAGGATTGATTGTAGCTTTCATTGGCTTGATTGGAATTTCAATGGAGAAAAGAGATATTCAAGTTCTTATTCTTACAGACCTTGTTGGATTGGCTATGCTTATTGTTGTAGCGGCTGTAGGAACTGACTTGTCTGAAGCTTTGATTCTTCCTGGTTTGGTAGTGGAATTAGCAGAGATTATGGCAATCTCTGAGATTTTAATATCTCGTGAAATGAGAAAGAAAGATCAAGATGCCTCATTTGCACCAATGCCTTTAGACATCAATATGGAAATCATGACAACTGCTCCTAATTTCATTGCATTGTTGCTAATTGGATACGGTGTATTCTTATCTGGATTTACTGGTGGTGCAGTAGCTGGTGGAGGTATTGTAATCTATGTATTAAGCAGAAAGGTAAGAGGATTGCCAATATTTGTTCTTGATGGCGTAGGAGCAATTTCAGGTATATCCTGGTGCTTATGGATAATTGGTTTCCTATTGTTCTTCCTAATGCCTAAATACTGGTTGCTCAGTTTGTTCCTTGCTGCTTTAGGATTGCTTATGAAAGTTGCATCTAAGATTGGATTGATTGGAATCCTAATGAGAGAGGAATACGGAAGAAAATAGTTATTCTTATTCAAATCAATTTAGATTAAATAAAGAATCAGTAAAAAAATCCGTAAAGTATTCAAATCAATTTAAATTAAATAAATATTCAATAAAAAATCAGTAAAAAATCATTAAAAAATTATTAGAAATTAAAAAGAATTCAAATAATTAAAAAGAATTCTAATAATTAAAAATTATATTTATTAAATCATAAATGAACTTAAAAAAACGTTTAAATAAAAAGGAGACTGTTAAATGCTTATAGAAGATTTAGGTGGAAGCATAATGGGAACAATCCCATTGGGAGATATTGTTCTTTACTTAAACCCTCTCCACATATTCTTGTTTGTAACTATACTTGTATTTACAGCATTGATAGCTATCAGCCGTACTGAAACCCAAGTTGAAGCAATGTTTGGTTCACTTGATGAAAATAAGGTTGCAGTAGGGAAAAAGGAATTTAAGCAAAGAAGATTCTTGGCTATCATATGTGGTTTAGCTACTGCAGGAGCTATGATTACTGGAGATTTGTTTAACTTTACCCTATTCATGGCTTTGATTGGTATTGTTAACATTGGTATTGTTTCTGCTGTAAAACAGGTGGATGTCTTGAATTCTGCTTATCAATACGGTTTGATTGCTATGATGTGCGGTTTGCCGTTATTCGGTGGAGCAGCTATGATTTTAGCAGCTACCGGTACATTAAGCCTATTTGAGTTAGCAACAATTCCTGCAAGCCCAATGATGATATTCGGTGCATTAGTAATGTTGATTGGAGTTTGCGGTGAAAGCGGTATTGCTCCATTCTTTGCAAGTAAGGCAGAAATGTTCAGAACTCCTGGATCTCCATTTATATTAATCATTCACTTAAGTTCATTGTTTATCATTGTCAGATTTGTTGAAATCCTATTGACAATATTGTAAATTGAAAAAATTAACAAATATAAAGTTAATGAAAATTAAATATCAAAATTAAATATAAATAATGTATTGAATTAAATTATAGATTTATCTATTAATTTATATTAAAGAATTCAAATTCAGTAAAAAATAATATTTATAAATTTATTATAAAAATAGAAGGTCGATAAAATGAATAAAATGAAAATAGCTAGCTATGTTGTATTTATTGTATCTATATTGGCTATCCTTTACGCTTTAATATTTAATCCTGCTGATTGGATAGTTTATGCAATAGCTATTGTTTGTATACCATTTTTAGTGCTTTCATTTGGACTGATTTCCATGTCTAAACCAATAAAAGAAGAAGAGGAGGAAAGAAGAGAAGAGCCTTTCACAGGTTACTGATAGAATCTCTTTGTGGATATTATGAATTTAATGGCTCAGATTTTAATCAATGTAATAATAGCTTTCCTTGGAGGTAGTCTTTTATTAGGTTTCCACAGAAAGGTTATGGCAAGAGTCCAATTAAGGCCAGGACCTCCTATTATACAATATTTATTGCATTCATTGAAATTTTTCTTTAAGGAGACCACATTTCCAAAAACTGCTTCAATACCGTTTTACATAGGTATTACAGTTATTTTAGCAGGAATTTGGGTAACTGGTGTTATTGTAGGTCCGGTTACAAAAGGCTCTTTAATGATTTTATTCGGTATTTATGCAATCCATAAGATTGTAGAGCATAATGCAGGATCTTCATCAGGTTCTCCATATGGTAAGGTAAGCTGTGTAAGGGCTGTATTTTCAGCAGCAGGTGAATTGCCTTTATTTGCTGTTATTGCTGTAGTTTTCATGCTTACTGGAACTATGGACATTAGCGGAATAATCGCTTATCAAGCAGCAAATGGACCTTTAGTATTGCAATTGCCTCTTGCAGCAATTATGTTCTTCACTTTAATAGTCACTAAATCTCCATATTCTCCTTTTGCAATTACAAAAGGAAAGGAAATCATATCAGGTTTTGAAACTGAACACTTTGGTATGCTTAGAGGATACATAATGTTTTCAGAGTCAATCGCTTGGTATATTCTATTATGGATTTTCTTGACTGTATTCTTTGGACCAATTTCCGTTGTAGGATATCTGATTGGAATGATTATAATTTGTATAATCACTGGATTTATCAATGCTACAACTCCTATGCTAAATCCTAACCATTCTGTAATGGCTCAAATTTCAATTGCAGTTATCTGTACAGTAGGTTCAATCATTATGATTATTATATAAAATAGAGAAAAAATTAAAATTCCAAATTAAAAAGTGTAATTAAAGTTCTAATAATTATAATAATTTATTAAATTATTAGGATTATTAAAACTATTAAAACTATTAAAATTATTAAAACTATTAAAATATTAAAATTAATTAAAAATTAATAAGAAGGCTTAAAAATGAATGATGAAAAAGGAATGAGAGTATTAACTTCATTAGTTGCTTTAGGCATTTTTATAGTGGCAGGACTTGCTGCCTTATATCAAAGTATTTTAGCACTTCCTTTAGCTATAATCGGAATCATTTTCGTTCCATTTATATTGATGCAACACAATGGAAAAAATGCTCATTTAGCTGAAAACTTAGAGAAAATAGCATTTGTCATTACCTTTTTAATCATTTGCATAACATTCATTTGCTTATACAAGCCTATGTAAATCTTTAAAAATAGATTTTAAGAAAAATTAAATTAATTATATTTATCAATTTATCAAAATAAGAGTTTAGAACTAAAAATAAGAAAATCAAGGTGAAAATCATGGAAGAATTATTTTATATGATTTATATTATAGTTTTTATTGCAGGATCAATTGCAGGTCTTTTATTAAGCTATAAGAAGCATATGGAACCTTATATAATATCTGAAATAGATGTAATGACCTTGGTTTTTTCCATTGTAGGGTGGTTTTTATTATTTAATCATGGTTTAAATCATCATATCAGTTCTGAAATCTTACTCACTATTGCATTCTTCTGTATTGGGCTTGCATTAGGAAGAAGGCCAGGTTATGGTCGTAAAGAAACTGCAATTGGAATATTGATTGCAGGAGTCGTCTGGATTTCAACTTCAGGAGTTTTATTCTAATGGTAAGTCACTCAATAATTGATGATTTATTCTAATAAGTATATGACTCAATATTCTGAGTTTAATAATATTTGACTCAGTATCTGGAGTTTAATTCTAAAAAAACTAAATTAACTCACTTGGTGATTTATATGAATAGCGAAGAAAAATATGAAATGATGAAATTAAGGGTTCTTCATAGTTTCCGTTGGGAAAAGGACATTACAATTCCATTATCTGAAGAATTTGGCATTTCTAAAGAAGAATTTGAAGATATTCTTATGAATCATTTTGACATGAGTGATTTGGAAAATATGCATGCCACATATGAAATAGCAAATAGGGAAAAGATAAAAAGACAATTGCATCTTGATTTAAGGCTTTATTGGCTTAGTGATGTAATAAAGCTTGTATCAGAGGAAGATGCAGATAGAATTTGCCATATGCTAACTAAAGACATAGTCAAGAATGGCAAGAAATATGAGGATGCCCTTGAAGAGGGAAGAGCACAAATCGTTGAATTGATTAGAGAATAAACCATTATAATCATAAAAAATCATTATTAAAAGAACAGGAACTTAAAGGTAATTAAAATGCTTAAGAAACTAAAAGATATTGTAAGAAAAAGTTCAATTCATGTTTGTATTGTAAACTGTGGAGGATGCAATGGCTGTGATGTAGAGCTTGTTGCCATTCTTTCCCCAAGATACGACCTTGAACAATACGGTATCTATGTATACAACAATCCTCGTGAGGCTGATGTTCTTTTAGTAACTGGTGCAGTTACAGAACAATGGAGAGACAATCTAAGAAGGATTTATGCAAAGATCCCTGAACCTAAGATTGTAGTGGCTGTTGGAAACTGCCCTCAATCAGGAGATGTATTTGCTCAGGAAGGAGGAAGGGTTCTTGCTCCTGTTTCTGACTTTATTCCAGTGGATGCAGCTATTCCAGGATGTCCTCCAAGACCAAGTGAAATTTTAGAGGCAGTTTTAACTGTTGCTCCTGGCGCAATTGCAGCTAAAGGAAGAGCTCAAGATGCCAGGAAAGATTAATGTTTATTTATAAATTAGATTTAGATAAGTGAATAAGGAGTCGCGATATTATGATATTACCAATTGGACCAATTCATCCAGGTTTAAAAGAACCTTTAAGACTTAAACTTCAAACTCAAGGTGAAAAGGTTATTAAAGCTGAGATAGACTATGGTTATGTTCACAGAGGTATTGAAAAGATTATGGAAGGCAAGACTTGGCAGAAATGCATTTACTTATCTGAAAGAATCTGCGGTATCTGTTCATATGAGCATACACAAACCTTTGCAGAAACTTTAGAAAATATTTCTGGAGTTCAAGCGCCACTTAGGGCTCAATACTTAAGGGTCATTACAAATGAATTGGACAGGATCCAATCACACTTGCTTGCAAACTCAACATTCTTCAAGACCTTAGACCATGAAACACTATTTATGCATGTTTTGGCTTTAAGAGAACATGCAATGGATTCCCTTGAACTTTTAACTGGAAATAGGGTCAATTTAGGTTGGAATGTAGTTGGCGGTGTGAGAATGGATGCTGATGAGAGACATTTCAATGCAATACTTGAAAACTTAAAGAAAATAGAAGATGGCTTTGACAGGCATATTGCATTGTTTGAAGAGGCTCCTATAGTTGCATTAAGGACAAAAGGAGTTGGGGTGATGACTAAGGAGGAAGCAATTAAAGGTCATGCAGTTGGACCTATTGGAAGGGCTTCCGGCCTCAAGCATGACTTAAGGGAAGAGCATTACACTTATAGGGATGAGTTTGACTTCAAGCCAATTTGGAGAAAAGAGGGAGACAACTATGCCCGTACATTAAACAGGCTTTATGAAGTTGAGCAATCCATTGATTTAGTAAAGCAGGCAATTGAAAATATACCAAAGGGAGACATTAGAGTTCCTGTTGACATTCCTTCAGGATATTGTGAATGGAGAAACGAAGCTCCTCGTGGAGAAGTAAGGTATATGGCTGAAACCAATGGTGATTTGATCAAGCGCATATCCATCAGAACTCCAAGTATAATGAATATTGACTCCTGTGCAAAATATATGCTTAAGGATGTAGCCACTGTTGCAGATGCTGTAGCTACTTATGCATCTTCAGATCCATGCATTGCATGTACTGAAAGAGTGGCAATCACCGATATAGGCACTGGAAAAACAACCGTAAAAGACTATTATGGGGTGATATGAAGTGTCTTCATTAATATGGTACATTTACGAATTTGCAAGAAAGACTTGGATTGACGGTTTTGTCGATGCAAAATCAAAGGAAGACATAGCCCATAAGCCAGACAGATTTAGGGATTTCCCTAATGTCATCAAGGAAAACTGTATAGGCTGTGGAAGCTGTACAACTTCATGTCCATCTCCAAATGCAATAAAATTAGTTAGGGATTCTGATAATGAGGAGTCCATAGGATTGATTTATCCTGTTATCAACAAGGCCTCCTGTATCAGATGCGGTTTCTGTGCAGAAGTTTGCCCATCCACTCCAAAAACATTGGAATGTGGAGAAAATCACTTTATTCATGAAGAGTTCAATATCATTCCATCCAAGAGAAAATACATTGTAGACGATTATTTATGCATAAGATGCAAAAAGTGTATGGATGCATGTGAAGTCGGTGCAATTGAAGAGGTTGATGACAGATTGCTTGTCAATCAGTCTAAATGCATCTCCTGTGGAAAATGCTTAGAGACATGTCCAGTTAAAGGTGCAATGAGAGGAGTATTTGTCAATAACCTTGAAGAGCAAAAGAAAATCATTAATTTGGCAGTCAGTACTTTAGAAGAGTATATTGAATCCAAGCAAGAAGATTTGATTCAATTAGGCACTGACAAGCTCTTTTTGGATGAATTGAAATTCAAGCCTATTTTTGACAAGTCACTAACCATTTTAAATGATGAAGAAGTGGTTCATGAAATGTTGGAAGATGCAATCAATAGATTAAAGATCAGAATCATTACCTGGGACGGAGATAACTGTAAGAAATGCCAAATGTGCATTCCAGACTGTCCAACTGGTGCAATTTCCTTTGACAGCGATAATGATGTCATTGTAAGGGATAAGGAAAAATGCTTAAGATGCAGCATATGTTATCAAACCTGTCCATTTGGTGTAATAAAATATTTCTTGGCTAAGTTTAATTTAGATACTAATGACAATGATGAAGAAGTTATTCATATTTCAGTAAAGGCTTCTCAATTAGCTGAAAGGAGGGCATAAGATGGTTGCTGTTGACCCTATACCAAGACCATTGCGTGATGTTCATATTGAGTATGAGATTGATAATGAGAAATGTATCAATTGTAAGGACAAGCCATGCTTGAATGTCTGTCCAATTGATGCGGTTTATCAGGATGGAAATACCAAGCTCATTAAATTGGATGAGCACTGCTTTGGCTGTGTATTGTGTAGCAATGCATGTCCTTATGATGCAATTCACATCAAGAAGTCATTGTCTGAACCGATTCGTGAAAATGTTCCAAACATTAACAAGAAACTTTGCAGAGCTTGTGGAGCATGTGTAAATGCATGCAAATCTGGAGCTATTCACTTAAGTTCCTCTGGAGGAGAGGAAGTCCACAGTGAAATAGATGAGGATAAGTGCATTCGCTGCGGATATTGCTTTAGGCACTGCCCTACCGATGCAATCAAGTATGGAGAGATTCTTCCAAAAACAGTTAAGGAAGGTAAAACCCTCTGCATTGACCAAGACCAATGTATCGGATGTATGACATGTACAAGAATCTGCCCTTCCAAAGGAGCAATAAATGTAGGCAAGACCAATAAGCTTCCATTCATTGACCCTGCATATTGTGCAAGATGTGAGGAATGTATGCATTCCTGCCCTACCTATGCAATCGATTATGTGGAAAGGGAAGATGCCTTTGAATCATTCAACAAGATCAAAACATTGGAAATCGCTTCTGAAATTTTGGATAGGGACATTATGAACATCTCCAAAGGCGTTACCAATATTGACAATGTTTTGGTGAAATTGCTTGAGGATATCTCTAAGGACTATCACTTTGAGGACTTTGATTATGAAAACTCAATGGATATCAGGGATGTTCCAAGAGGAATGGAATTTTCAGATGTGGAAATATTCACATGCACTAATTGCAGGTCTATTGTAGTGAATGTTACAGAATTCTTGAATGAACGTTTAAATGCCCAACTTAAAAAGGATTTGGATGTTGTAAATGTATTGGACCTTGTAGAGTTCTTCCCACCAAAATTAGGCATTGAAGTTGTAGATGAAAATTGCATAAGCTGCGGATTATGCAGAGATGTTTGTCCAACAGAGTCAATTAGCTTGGATGGTCCTAATCCAATTGTAATTGATACAGACAATTCATGTGTTTACTGTGGATTCTGTGCTGAAAGCTGTAACTTTGAGGCAATAAAGCTTAAGGAAGAGTTCTTTACAAATAGGAATCATGAGATTTTCTTCATTAAAAGAGACCTTAGAGAAAGAAGAAAAGGTACTGTAGAAATCAATCATCATGCATGTCAATTATGTGAAGTATGTGTTAAAAACTGTCCTACAGAGGCATTATCAATTGAAGATGGAAAAGTTGTTGTAAGTCATGATGACTGTATCTCCTGTAGAAATTGTGAAGGAATCTGTCCTGTAAATGCAGCAATGGTTTCTACAATTTGGCAGTTCCTATAGATTATTTTTAAGAATTTTTAAATCAATATTTTCTTTTTTTATTTTTATTAATTCATATTTATTCAAAGATTAAATCAAAGACTTAAATTTAGATTATATTCACGCTTATGAAAAATTGAGAAAAAAAATAAATTTAAAAAATTTAATTTGAACTTACTAAAAAATTTGAAATCAAAAAGTTAAATTTAAAAAATTTAATTTGAACTTACTAAAAAATTTGAAATCAAAAAGTTAAATTTAAAAAATTTAATTTAAAATTATAAATTCACACAAAATTGAAAATTAAATCAAAAACTTAAAATTCAGGAAGATTAGATTATGGTAAAAAAAGTTTTTATCACTGATTGTGAAGGACCATTGACTTTAAATGACAATGCCTATGAATTGGCAGCTGAATTTATTGAAGATGGTGGAAAATTATTTAAGATAATCAGCAGGTTTGATGATTATCTTGTTGATGATGTAAAGCTGGAAAATTATCATGCTGGTGACACACTTAAGCTTATAGTTCCTTTTTATAAATTGGCAGGACTTACAAATGAGAAGATGATTGAATTTTCCAAGGAAAATATCTATCTTGTTGAAGGTTCTGATGACACTCTAAAATTTGCAAATAGTCTTATTGATTCATTTATAGTTAGTACAAGTTATGGTCCATATATTGAAGCATTATGCAATTATATTGATTTCCCATTCCAAAATACTTATCACACACAACTCGATGTATGTGGGGCTACTGATTTTAATAAAATTAATCAAAACAATGAAAATGTTTCATCAAAGTCAAACAATTCTCAAACTATTGTAGGTACCAAATCACCTAAGTTTATTGAAGAACTTAAAAAAGTTGAGGAATTTAGAAAACTAATACTTGAACATGGTGAAGAAAATGAGGATGACTTCAATGTTTTGTATGACATTTTCTTCAATGAGTTTCCAAAGCTTGAAATCAACAAGTATATTGAAAGTGTGAAAACTGTTGGAGGAAAGGGCAAGCAGATTGCAGTTGAGGATATCGTTGAAAGGTTTGGCCTTGAGGATGGTTCCATAATTTATATGGGTGACAGCATTACAGATGTTGAGCCATTGCAATATGCAAGAGACCATGGAGGATTGTCTGTCAGCTTTAATGGAAATGAATATCCATTGAATGTTGCAGAGATAGCAGTCATATCCAACCATACAATTGTAAGTTCCATCTTGATTGATCTTCATGCAAGATTTGAAAAGGATTATGTTTTGGATTTCATTAAGACTTATTCAGAAAAAGGTCCTGATGATACATTTGCAGACTTTGAAGTTGATTATTCCCTTATTGAAGAGTTTGAAAAGGTATTTTATAATAAGAAAGCTCCAATCATTGAGATCATTGATGATGATAATAGGGATGATTTACTTAAGCTAAGCAAAGAGATGAGAAATGGAATCAGAGGTAAGGATATTGGTGGTTTAGGTTAACTTAACGAATTATTCACAAAGTGTATTTGTTTAGCATTGATTTAAATTTAGAATTCAGTTTTATAGATTTTTTATTCGATTATTTATTATTTATATTGAGATGACATTTATGGTAAATTATGATAAGGTAGAAGATACATTCTTTGAATCATTTGATGGAATGTATATTAGAGCATTGATTACAGCAGAAGATAAATTGACTGTTAAGGAAGCAGCTTATGATGCTACAGCTACTCCAAGTGCCGTTATCGGCAGAGTGGAAGCAGGTGTAGAAGCTTTTGTAGATGGAGATAAGACTCCAGATGGAAGACCTGGAGCTATTGTTCAATTCTGGCTTACTGATGACTTGAAGAAGTTTGAAAAGGAATTGTCCTATAGGATTCGTCAAGACATTCTTGTAAAGCCATTTACAAGAGTCTTCAGCATAACTGAAAACCCTGTTGGAGCAATTGGAATGATGGAAAGTGTAGGCCATTGTGGAGATGGCTATGAATGGGAGATTGAAGAGTATGGAAGAAAGATGATCAATGTTCCTATTGCAGTTCCTGATTTCCAGATTGAATCTGAACTTGCCTATGCAGAAGGAATCATGGGTGGAAACTTTTGGTATATGTGTTCCACTAAGGAAGCTGTCCTAAAGGCAGGAAGAATCATAATCGATACAATTATGGAAGTTGAAGGGGTTTGCACTCCATTTGGAATATGCTCTGCAGCAAGTAAGCCTGAAACAAATTTCCCTGAAATCGGTCCAAGCACTAATCATCCATATTGCCCTTCCTTAAGGGAAAGGCTTGGTGAAGAGTCAAAGGTTCCTGATGGCGTAAATTACATTCCTGAAATTGTCATTAATGCTACAAGTCAGGAAGCAATGAACTTGGCTATTAAAAATGCAATCGATGCAATAATTGACATTGATGGTGTTGAAAGGGTTTCTGCTGGAAACTTTGAAGGCCAATTAGGTGAACATAAGACCAATTTATTGGATATTTTAAAAGAATAATTGGATTATAATTTTCATTTTCTTGAACTAGATTAATGATTCTATAATAAAATAAATTTTATTATTAGAATTTCTTGAACTAGATTTAATGATTCTATAATAAAATAAATTTTATTATTAGAATTTCTTGAACTAGATTTAATGATTTAGAAAAATAAAATATTATTCATAGAAGTGGATTAAATGGATGAAAAAGATTTAAAATCTTCAAATAATGTGACAGCTGAAGACTTAGGTGTTGATGAGATTGTCTATGATGCAATAAATGTTGATGTAATAGGCTTTGGTGCATTGAATGTAGATAAACTTTATAAGGTTGGACATATTGCAGAAATTGATGGAGAAAGTTTCATTAAAGGTCAAGAGCAATCTCCTGGTGGTTCAGCAGCCAATACAATCATCGGCCTTTCAAAGCTTGGATGTTCAACATCTTACATAGGCAAAATCGCTGCTGATGAGGAAGGGGATTTGCTGGAATACAACTTAATGATAAATAACGTTTATTTGACTAATCTCATCTATGCAGATGAAGGCAATTCCGGTAAGGTATTAGGATTTGTTTCTGATGCTGGAGACAGAGCCCTTTATGTTGATCCTGGAGTGAATGATGAGATAACAATTGATGAAATCAATCCATTAAATGTGAATGCATCTAAAATACTCCATTACACATCATTTGTTGGAGATTCCTTCAATGCCCAAAAGGAATTGTTGAAAATCCTTAGCGATGACCTTATATTAAGCTTTGACCCTGGAATGCTATATGCTAAAAAGGGAGTTGAAGAGCTTAAGGAAATACTTGAGCGAACCGATATTCTTCTTATCAATGAAGGGGAATTGAAGATATTGTTTGAGGATTATTATAAGGAAAAGTCAGCTTCTGATAAAGCGCTTAGCTTTAGGGATTTAGCTGTATATGTTCGTAATGATGGAATTGATACTGTTGTTGTCAAGAGAGGTTCCAAAGGAGCATATGCCATAAACAAAAATGATGAAGAGGTAAAGATACCTGCATTCAAATGTGAAGCTGTTGACACAACAGCTGCAGGAGATTCATTTAACGCAGGCTTTTTATATTCCTATCTTAAGGGATATGATTTGGCTAAATCATGTACAATAGCTAATTGGGTAGCTTCAAAATCCGTTCAGGCAATTGGAATTTCTGGATTGCCTAATTTAGGGGAATTGGAAGAGTTTATGGAGTCCTTATAAAAAAAGATATAATAAATTATTTAATATTTAAAAGACATATTATATAATAATATTTGAAAATTTAGTGAATTTAGATTTAATGATTTACTTGATTGCAAGTGAATGAAAAAACTTTATCTATGGGGATAAGAAAATGGAAATTAAACTAAAAAAGCAGATTGAAACTTTAGAGAGGGAAATCACTCTTAAATCTGTAGATTTAGATGAAGATATTGAAGATTTCAGCATAGACATTCATGATTACAAAGATACTGAAAAGCTCATAACAGTATCACCTCGTTGTGTTCGATGTAATCTTTGTGTTGAAGAATGTCCTATAGATGTTATCAGCTCTTCCACTTGGCTTAAAAGAGCTAAAATTGGTGAAGATTGTGTGCAATGTGAAATTTGTGCTCAAACTTGCCCTGTTTCATGTATTTATGTTTGGGATGCAGAAACAGTTATTAAGGAAGATGATTCTGTTGAATATACATTAAAAGAAGTTAAAGTTCCTCATAGAAATCTTAAAATGGAAGATATTTCCATTAACCGTGAAGTTTGTATTGGTTGTGGATCTTGCTTAAAGTACTGTCCAACTAATGCAATATCATTAAGAACTAAAGAGTTTTTAGAAGCACATGGAGAGACTTGTCCTGATGTGAGGGCTATTGATTCTGATGAAGGACATATGTATTCCTATATTGATAAGGACCGCTGTTGCGGTTGCGGATCTTGTGCTAATTTATGTATACAAGGAGCCATTAGCCTTAAGAGAGATTTAGGCCCTGTAGTGATTTACAGTCACATTGATGTCAATCAGGATGTTTGTGTAGCTTGTGAATTATGTGAGGATAATTGTCCAGTTGGAGCTATTAAGGTAGTTGATGGAGAGGTTATTCTCAATAATGATAAGTGTATCAGATGTAAGGAATGCAGCAGCAGATGTCCTGTAGGTGCTTTAAATTTAGTCTTAAATGATTAAAAATTGGTTAAACCTAATTGTGGTTTAAATTTAGTCTTAAATGATTAAAAATTGGTTAAACCTAATTGTGCTTTAAACTTAGTTTTAAATGATAAAAAATAAGATAAATTCAATATGAATTAATTTGACGTATTGGATTTATATTTTACGATTTATTAAAAATGTGGAGAAGTGTTTGAAAATGAAAGCTAAAGAGATGATGGATAAAGAGTTTGTTTATGTATCAAAAAATGATACAGTTGTAGATGTATCTATAAAAATGGAAGAGTTTAAAAGATTTACAGCTCCAGTTTTAGATGCAGATATGAAATTGGTAGGATGGATTACTTCATTTAACATTACTAAAGGATTGCGTGAAGGCAAAACCTTGATTTCAGAAGTAATGGATCCTGTTGAAAACATCGTATCCATTAAGGAAGATGAGGCAGCTAAGAATATTGTGATTGAAATATCCAATCATAAGCTGATCAGCATTCCTATCATTAATGATGATAATCAGGTAATTGGTGTTAGTAGATCTGTAGATGTTGTAAATGCAATGTCTGCCTTATACGATATCAAAGTAGTTAAAATCTATGAAGCTATGGAAAAAGAGATTAGAGGAATCACTTGGGAAGAGTTGATGGAAGCATCTGCTAAAATCAGTACAAGAACAACTGGCGTCAAGATTACTGCTGAAGAATATGAGAAAAATATTCAAAATGCTACCTTTGGTGAAGCAATTTGGGCAACTGGTGGACTTGAAAAGTTCTTTGCAGGTCTTATTTCCGTTGGAGAAATTGTAATTGCAAGAAAAGTAGGTCGTGCAAGACGTTAATGTTTTAAGTCTCTTTAGATTTTAAATTTCTCCTTTTTTTATTTTTTATCATTTTTTATTATACTTTTTTTAACATTTATTATATTTTTATCTTATTTTTTTATTCTATTTTTTATAATTCTCATTCTATTTTTTCCCGTTCTTTTGAAAAAAGTTTATAAAGATTTTATTGATTTGATATAGTTCAAATAATATTAAAAAAAGTAAATAAAATGTTTATAATATTTTTTTAGTTTTTTAATTTGAATTTATAGTTTCAAAATATTTCTAAAATTAAAAAAAATTAGAAACAATAATTATATATGATTTTTTTCGTTGTTTAATTAATTATAAAAAGTTAAAGACAAAGAATTCTATCATGAGTTCATATACTAAGATTAATCCTACTCCTCCAAGAAGTCCTGTAATGAATCTAAGGATATTATTGCTTTCTCTAAATTCAAATAGTTGAGTAAATCCATCAATAGCACAAGGTATCAAGAGAATTATTCCAATTATCAATGTTGTTAAGCTGTATGGAACAGGAAATAGTTTTAAAAGGACTATTGTAGAAATTCCACTAATGTAAAATCCAGTGCATCTTGCACAGACTGGAAATTGATGACCTTTATAAAAAAAGCTTCTTTCAGGTCTTCTATGACAAATATAATCAAATACGGTCATTTTTTAACCTTTCATTCATGATTTAGACTATTATGATATTTACGATTATGAATATCAATGCAAGGACTATCAAGGTGCTGCAGCATCCGGCATTATTATTTACATTGTTTTCATCTTCTTCAAAAAAAGTTTCATACATTAAAAATTCTTCTGGACCGATATCCATTTTATCACACTCTCTAAAGCATTAAAAATTTTATTTTATCTAATCTTAATTATTCTTATTTTAATATTTAAAATTAATTGAATTTTCTCATTTTTACGATTTTTTAAATAATTATTAGATACTTTTTGATTATTTTTTAATAATTTTTATACTTGCTATTTAAATAAGTTTATTAATAATAAAAACATAATTTTTAATATATAAACAATTTGATTGTTTTAATTCAAATTTACTATTTATTGACTAACTATAAGTGATTTTTATGTCTAAATATAATGAATATCAAGATAAAACTATTTTAGTAACTGGTGGAGCAGGTTGTGTTGGAAGCAACTTAACCAGAAGATTAGCAGAACTTGGTGCAGAAAAGGTAATCATTTTAGATAATATGTCTTCTGCATACGAATGGAATGTGCCAACAAACGAAAATGTAGAACTTGTACAAGGGGACATTTTAGATGATGAGGAACTTAAGAGAGTATTTAAAATGAAACCGGATTATGTTTTCCATTTAGCTGCTCACTTTGCTAACCAAAATAGTGTTGATAATCCTGAAACCGATTTGATGGTTAATGGTATTGGTATTTTGAAAGTGCTTCAATATGCTCAGCTTACTGGAGTTGAAAGGTTTGTTTATTCCTCTTCTGGCTGTGGAGTATATGGTTTAGACTCAAAAATGCCATTTGAAGAGCATGACATTTCAATTTCCTTGCACACTCCTTATCAAGTTACCAAATTGCTTGGTGAATTATATACTAATTATTTCCATAACTTATATGATATGCCAATAGTAAATGCAAGATTCTTTAATGTATTTGGTCCTGGTGAAGTTCCAGGAAAATACAGAAACGTTATTCCAAACTTCTTCTATTGGTCTATGACCAAACAGGCATTGCCAATTACAGGTGATGGATCTGAAACAAGAGACTGGACCTTTGTTGGAGATATCGTAAATGGTCTCTTATCAATGGGTGTTGAAGAGGAAGCTATTGGTGAAGCAATTAACCTCGGTTCCGGTAAAGACCATAGGGTTATTGATATGGCTAATAAGGTTAATGAATTAACTGGAAATGAAGAAGGAATCGCTTATGTGGCAAGACGTAATTGGGATGCTAAAACCAAGTTATTGTCTTCCATTGACAAAGCTAAAGACATTCTCGGTTATAAGCCAACAGTTTCCTTTGATGATGGATTGGAAAGAGTTTACAATTGGTTCACTGACAACTGGGAAGACATTGAAAGAGATGCTGAATTTAAACCCCAGCTTTTTTGACCTTCGGTCAAAAAACCTGGACCAAAATCTTTTTTTTCTAATATGCTAATTTATTGATTTTTTATTTTTCTATTTTTATTATTTTAAACATTTTATTTTTGTTTATCTAAACTATTTTTTCTATTTTTTCTATTTTTTTATTTTAAACATTTTATTTTTGTTTATCTAAACTATTTTTTCTATTTTTTCTATTTTTTTATTTTAAACATTTTATCTTTGTTTATCTAACTATTTTTTTCTATTTTTTTATTTTAAACATTTTATCTTTGTTTATCTAACTATTTTTTTCTATTTTTTTATTTTAAACATTTTATCTTAGTTTACTTATTCTAATTTTTGATATTTTAGTATAAATTATTAAAAAGAGTTTCTTTTTTAAACGTTTAATCTTAAAATAGAAAAAAATAGGTTAATTATATGTTTCAAAAATAGTTAAGCATTTTTAAAAGATAAAAAGAAAAAAAGAGAGTTTATCTGAGACCAAATAAACTTGAAAAATTATTTGAAGCGGTTATATTTTGGCTGGAATTATACATATTGGTCATATTGTAAAGTTGAGTTGAATTGAATGGATCTAAAATCATATTTATATCCATTTGTCCACTGTAAATTAAATAGCCAACAAAAGCAAATTCAATAATCAGCAATGCCAATTGGATAATTCCATGTTTTTTAGCAGTTGGATCTTTTCTTGTAATTAAGTAAATGGCAAAAATAAAACCAAGAACACTGCCTAATATTGCAAAAATATACCCTATGATAATCATAAATCTATAGCTTTGAGTTCCTTCACCGATAGAGTTTAGACTAGCCTTATCATTGATCATGATTGGACCAAATGGGAAAAAGGCATCATCTTCATCAGGATGGTATTCTTCATAGATTGTCCCACAGTAAATGCAGAAATCGGTACTTCCATCGTTTATTTTTCCACATTTAGGGCATTTTATAGGTTCCATTTTATCACTAATTCAATATGGTTTTTCAGTTTGTTCTATATTTTTTTAATGATTAATTTGTATTTTGTTTTGCACTTATTATTTAATATTTAATATGATTTATAATTTTTTATTATTTTTTTAATTAAGTTTCATTATGAAAAGTTAAACTATTTATTTTCATCTTTTAATCCACATTCACTGCATATATGCTCTTGAATGCTTACAATTCCTCCACATGATTCACATTCCCAATTTAACTTATCTTCCAGCATTATTTTATTTATTCCGGTGTATGTGATTCTTTTTGCATTGTTTAGTGTGGAAAAGTTGTATCTCTTTTTATAGTTTTTATCTTGCTTTTTAATAAGCTTGCATGGAAATTCGCTGCACCTTCCACAATATTTCACTCTTTTGGTTTCAAGACACTTTTTGATTTTGCATTTAAGTGCATTCTTTGTTTTATTGGGGCTGTCAATCAGGCATCCTGGGCATGGATTGGTTTTTGACAAGTGTTTTGTGCATAGCTTGCAGTTCATTCCACAAGGAGCAAACATTATCACATCTATTTTTTCAGGCATTTTCATTTTCTTGCCTCTGTTTTTTATTTTTTAAATAATTTTTTTCAAAGGTCTTTAAAATTTTTATTTTTTATATATTTTTTAAAGGTCTTTATTAAATTTTTATTTTTTAAATATTTTTTTAAAGATCTTTATAAATCTCTATTTTTTTATTTTAAACAGATTTAGTAAACTATTTGTTTTTTTAATTGTTAATTATACTATCTATTTAGTAAACTAAATAATTTTTCTCATTATTTAAGAAAAGTTTTATATATTCCCAAAGAAAATATATTATTGATTATTTCATAAAACTAATTCATTTCTTATGAAAAAGGAGGTTTAATATGAGATTGAAAGGAAAGCATATATTGATTTTATTCATTGTTTTTATTTTGGCATTATCTGTCGTTTCTTCTAGCTCTGCCTATACAGGAACTGGATTTTCACATGACATACCTTTTTCCAAATATTCAAGCCAATCAAATGATGATATATTAAACAAGTATGATGATACAGATTGCCAGCCTGAATTTACTGGAAAATGCACATATGTAACAGATGGAGACACCATTGAAGTTGACGGATTAGGAAAAGTGCGTTTTGTAGGTGTGAACACTCCAGAAAGAGGTGTGGAAGGTTATATTTGCTCTAAACGTTTTGTTCAGAAATTCTGTTTGGACAAGGAGGTAAGCCTAGACATTGACGATTCCAAGTACACTGACAAGTATGGCAGATATTTGGCGGTTGTCATTGTAGATGGCAAGAACTTAAATGAAATGCTTTTAAAGGAAGGGCTTGCTGAAGTCATGTATATTCCTCCAAGTGAGTTTTATCCATATGATTGGGCACCTGATTCCAATGGATATTCCAATTATCTAAGTTCACACAGCTCTTCAAACAGTGGAAGTTCCTCTTCAAGCAGTTTTGCAGCAGGTTCCTCAAGCAGTTCAGAATCTTCTTATATTGCAAGTGCAAACAGTCATAAATTCCATTATCCAAGTTGCAGATGGAGTAAAAAGATTTATGAAAAGAATAAGATTACTTTCAAGACCCGAAATGATGCAATAAGCCAAGGTTATGAACCATGTAAGGTTTGTCAACCTTAATTTACTTCTTTTTTCTTTTTTTAATATTCTTTAGTCTTTTTTTACTTTTTTCCTGTAAAAGTGACAAAATCTATAAATTAATCTTTTTTTATATAATATAATATTAAATCTTTCGGAATATTTTTGGAGGAAAAGCATGAAAGAGGAAGTATTCTATGGAAAAGGTATGGAAAGAGTAAAAGAAGAAGATGAAGACTTATACCAAGCTATTGTAGCTTTAAATGATGCAGTATGGAATGGTAAGGCTTTAGACTATAAAACTCAAAAATTAATTGCAATAGGAATTGCAGCTTCCAATGCAGATAGCAGAGCTACTGAAAAACAGATCATGAGTGCCAAAAAGGAATTGGGAGTCACTCGTGATGAAGTGATTGATGTTTTGAAGGTTGTTTTATTGACATCAGGCATGCAGCCATTCAACAAAGCATTGCAAATTGCAAATAAAGTATTTGAATAGATATTTTATATTATAAATAGGAGTTGAACAATTGTCTGAAAAGGTTTTTTATGGCAAAGGAGTTCGCAGAATAAAAGAGGAGGATCCAGAATTATATGAATCCATTGAAGATTTGGATAAAAATATATGGAACTCTAAAGTTTTGGATTACAGGACTCAAAAACTGATTGCAATAGCTATTTCTGCAACCAGTCCAGAGAGTTCTTCATTTTTAAAACAAGTTTCTAAAGCTAAAAAAGAGCTTAATATAACCAAGGATGAAATGATGGATGTTTTAAAGGTGGTTCTATTAACATCTGGAATGATGTCATTTAATAAAGCTTTACAAATAGTAAATAAATTATACGACTAATGAATTTGCTTATTTTTTCTTATTTATTTATTATTTTTCTTTAAATTTTATATTTCTTTTTTTCATATGTTTAAAATATTTTAATTTCCCTTTAAATTTTATATTTCTTTTTTTTCATATGTTTAAAATATTTTAATTTCCCTTTAAATTTTATATTTCTTTTTTTCGTCCTGTTCCAAATATTAAAATATTTATATTAATAGAACATATAGTAATAAATAATATGATTTTAGTATTACTAATCCTAAAGTCATTGAAATTTTTTAGGTGATATTATGCCTCATCCACACAATAAATCAATTATGAATATGAATGCAGCTCCATTAATTTCCATTATTGAGGAGTCTAAGATAACTTATGTTCGTGAAAATTTGGATATTCACTTGCATAAAAGTCAAATTAAGCTTTTAAAAGAAGTAAGAAAACACGAAAAGCCTCATCATAAACGCATTAGAGTAAAACGTTATGAAAGTGCAGAAAAAAGTGACCTATTTAATTTGCATTTGGATCTGTACTTGAAAAGATATGAAAAGCTTGCTAAAAAGGGATTGATTGAAATAGATTCAAGTCCAGAAAATGGTCTTCCATATGACTGTTCCTTAACTGATAAAGGGAATATTGCTTTAGAAAAAATAGATGCTCTTGAAAAGGATTGGGAAAAGATAGTTCATATTGATGATAAGGATTTAGTGACTTTAAGAAAAATAGCAATTGATTCTTTTGAAATAAGCTATAATCATAAAAAGAATCAAGAGTTTATTTTTTAAATTTTAATTTATTTAATTTAAATTTTATTTTTTAATTTTTCTTATTTTATTCACGTTCTAAAAGTTCAAAGACTTTCTCTCGTGTTGTTGCTATCTTAAAAGTGTTTTTATCAATTTGCTCTTTGCTGAATCCTTCACTTATCATAAAATCAAGCATTTCCAAAATAGGAGCATAGTAATTGAAAATATTGAAAATTATAATCTTCTTATCATGTCTTTTCAATTTCTTTAAAACGATTATTTCAAAAAACTCATCAAGGGTTCCTATTCCACCAGGAGCTATTATGAAAGCGTCTGAATGCTTTAAAAATAGGTTTTTTCTCTTATCCATTGACTCTGTATAAATGAATTCATCACAATCCTTGCAGATTCCTTCAAACTCTTCCATCCATTCCGGTGCAATACCTAAGACTTTTCCATTATTGTCTATTGCTCCTTTAGATACAGCACCCATTATCCCTGTAGAGCCACCTCCAAATACAAGGCCATGTCCTCTTTTAGCTATTTCTTCGCCTAGTTTATAAGATTCTTCTATGTATTTTGAGCTTATTTCTTTACTTCCTGATCCATAAAGACAAATTTTCATAATATCCCTTGATTGCATTGATAAAAAGTTTTATTTGATAATTTTTATTTTTTTATTTTATTTTAGTTGTTTTTAAATTTTATTTTCAATATTTTTTTCATAAAGTTATTTTTCATAAAGTTAATTTAATTAATATTATATTTATTTATAATTCAATTTTAAAAAGCTTTTTTATAATCTTTATATATTTAAATAAAAAATTACAAATAGATAATTAATAAATAAATAATTCAAAAATTCTTTCTTGGAATGTTGAGTAATTATAAAATAATTCTTTTGGAATGTTTTAATTTGGTGAGCAAAATGAGAATATTGGTAGTTCAAGAATCTGACTGGCTTAAGAGAAATCCCCATCAGCAACATCATCTGATGGATCGTATGGTGCTTCGTGGACATGAAGTGAAAGTAATCGATTATCCAATTGATTGGCCTAAAGAGGATCCTGACGGATTCATGTTTAAAAGGGAAGTTCATGATAATGTCTTTAAGGTAAAGCCTGAAGCGGATATTCAAGTAATCAGGCCATCATTCATTAAGAAACCTGCATTGAACTATGCCTCTTTATATTTTACTCATAAAAAGGAAATCAAAAGGCAAATTGAAGAGTTTAAGCCAGATATCATTATGGGCTTAGGATTGCTTAATGCATACACCGGTTCAAAGCTTGCCAAAAAGCATAATATTCCATTTGTATATTACTTGATTGATGTATTGTATGCACTTATTCCAGAAAAGGCATTTCAGTCCTTTGGAAAGAAAATCAATATGAAGGCAATAGAGAACTCTGACCTTGTCATTACAATCAATCAAAAACTTAAAGAACTGGCTGTGGATTTAGGTAGTGATCCAAATGAAACCATTTTAATTGATGCTGGAATTGATTTAAATGACTTTGACCCTCAACTTGATGATTCAAATATAAGGAATACATATAACATAGGTGAAAATGATACAGTTTTATTCTTTATGGGTTGGATCTATGAATTTGTAGGTATGAAGGAGCTTGCAATTGAACTTGGAAAAAACAAGGAAAAGTATCCGAATATGAAGATTCTTATTGTAGGTGATGGTGATGCCTATGACAAAATGGTCAAGATAAAAGAGGATTATGATTTAGGAGACCAGTTGATTCTCACTGGAAAGCAGCCTTATGAAATGATTCCTGAATTTTTAGCATCTGCTGATTTCTGTCTTCTCCCAGCTTACATTGATGAGGAGATTATGCAGGATATTGTTCCAATCAAGCTTTATGAATATTTGGCTATGGAAAAGGTGGTTATAGCAACTGAACTTCCAGGAATATCTAAGGAATTTGGATATGGAAATGGTATTGAATATGTTCAAAAGGCAGAGGAAGTATTGGAAACTGCTCAAACCATTCTCGATGAAGGAAGATATGAAGAGATTTCTAAAAAGGGAAGGGAATATGTCAAATCTAATGATTGGGAAGCAATCACTGATAAATTTGAGAATGCAATGAATGAATTGATTAAAAAATAATTTGTTTTAATTTCTTTTTCATTCTTTTTTTTTTGCTTTTATTGATGGTTTATTTTTCAATTTTGCCTATTCTTTAAATTTATTCTTATTTTTTATTCCATTTCAATAACTTTTTTATTTTTTATTTTTATCCATTATGCCCTAATCTTTATTTTTAATCATTTTTTCATGTTTTTTATACTTTCATTCATTAAAAAACAAAACTTTTTTTAAACATTATTAACATAAGATTAAATCCTGTTATTATATTTTAAAGGATGTACTGCTCGTGAAAAATTGAATTCAATCAGCAAGGCTACTGAAAGGATTCTAAAGGCAGCAAAAATCAATTATGAAACTTTAGATGATGAGGAATGCTGTGGATCTGTACTGCTTAGAACTGGTTTTTTAGATGATGCAAAAGATCAAATGAATAGAAATTTAAATGATTTTGAAGGAAAACCATTCTCACTTCATGTTCAGGATGCTATAAGACATTAAAGGAAGATTATAAAAAACATCTTGATGTTGATTTAAATGTGATTCATATTTCCCAATTATTGGAGCAATTGATTAAGGAAGATAAGATAAATCTTAAAGGAAATAGCAATAAGAAGGTAACTTATCATGACCCTTGCCATTTAGGAAGACATGCTGGAGAATATGAGGCTCCACGTAATGTCATTCAATCCCTTTCCAGTTTAGTTGAAATGGATAACATAAAGGAAAAGGCAAGATGCTGCGGTTCTGGTGGTGGAGTAAAGTCTGCATATTGTGATTTGTCCAATTCCATTGCTGACTTAAGAATCAAAGAAGCAGAAGAAACTGATGCAGATTTATTAGTGACTGCATGTCCATTTTGCAAATTAAATTTAAGTCAGAATTCAGATAATTTAGATGTATTGGACTTGTCTGAATTTGTTTTAGGATATCTCGACTCTGATAAGGAGGAGCTTCAATGAATGAAAATGAAAAAGAGGCAATGAGGCATGTCTTCAAAGGATTAAATGAAAGAATCGAACCTCTCACTAAATCTCCTAAAATTAAAGCTCTTCAAAAAAGAGTGATTGATATTAGAAAGGATGCAATAGATAGGAATGAGGAATTAATAGCTATTGCTCAAGAAAGCTTTAAGGAAAATGATATTGATTGCTTTATTGCAAAGGATGGAGATGAAGCAAAGGAAATCTTGCTGGAACTGATTAATGAGGAAATAAGGTCAAGCAATCTAAATGAAAATGAGGTTTACATTGCCAAATCAAAATCCAATACCTTACGGGAGATAGATGCAACCCCATTTTTAGAGGAAAATGGAATGACAATTGTTGAAACTGATTTGGGAGATCGTATTTTGCAATTGAAAAAAACAGATAACAGTCCGGTTCATCCAACAGGCCCTGCATCCCATTTAACTGTTCATGATATAGCAAATATAGTTAATGAATCAATGGGCTTGCAATTGCCGGAAGTCCCTAGAGAAATTATGGAAGCGGTTAGAGCAGATGTATTAAGCCTTCTTGAAAAATCATTTATAGGTATCAGTGGCTCTAATTCCATTGCTGCTGAAGACGGTGCATTTTTAACTGTCCATAACGAAGGGAACATCAGTCTTGTGCAAAATAAGAAGTTGCATATTGTTGTTGCCGGAATTGATAAGTTGGTGCCAACTATGGAAGATTCAGTTTCTGTTGCCAAATTGGAAACTGCATTTGCCATTGGAAAACTTGTGTCTTCCTACATAAATATTGTAGCAGGACCTTCCAAAACTGCAGACATTGAGAAAAAGCTTCTTAAAAACATGTATGGGGCAGAGAAAGTAGCTGTTATCTTACTTGACAATGGAAGAAGCGAAGCTATCAAAGAATGCTTATGGTGCATTGGCTGTGGAAATTGTGTTGTAAGCTGTTCTGTTTATAGTATAATGGGAAACGAATTTGGATATCACAGTTATTTAGGTGGCCATGGTGTGGCTATGAGCAAATACCTTCAAGGGGATAAAACCAGTGTAGATTCTGGATTGTATATGTGCACTTTATGTGGTATGTGTACTGAAAACTGTCCAGTTTTAACTCCTACCTATGAAATCATAGAGAATTTAAGAAAACAAGCTCAAAAAGAAGGTCTCTCTATAGATCAACATAAGCAGATTAGAGATAATATTAAGGATAAGGGTTCTCCTTATTAATATTTCTTTTTTTATACTTTTTTAGCAATGATTGAGATAATGCGAAAGGAACAGGTTCACCTTATTATATTTTCTTAATCAACACTTTTTTTTTTAATGTTAATCATATTTTTTATATTATTTACAAAAATTAGAATTGAAATTTAATTTTCATTGGTGAATTATAGGAAAAATAGCATTTTAATTATAATGTGACTTTAGGTTATGTCATGGAATCTATGAATAAGTTCTTTTTTTTTAATAGAAGATTAGTTTATGTCTTTTTCAATTTCTTTTTTTTTTAATAGAAGATTAGTTTATGTCTTTTTCATTTTCTTTTTTTTTTTTTATTTTGATATGGAAAAATAAAGTTTTTTTTATTTATTATTTTTATTGGATTGTTAAAAATTTTACTTATTGCTGCTAATTTAGATAAATCTATAAATTATTAATTTATAATTATTAATCTATTAACTATTAATTTGTTAATTATTAATCTATTAACTCTTTATTTATTATTAAATTATTGACTCTTTATTTATTAAGATTACATTTATATACTGTTTTTTTTAAAAATTATTATATGTCTATATATTAATAGATTATTCATTTTTTTTAAAGATTATTCAGATTTGTTTAAATTTAGAATAAATCTGTATAATGGGGTGAAGAACTTGAATGTTAAGAAAATATTATTAATTTTTATAATGGTTTTCATTTCATTGCTTGTTATTGGTGCAGCAAGTGCTGCAGATAGTGATGATTCTGCAAACCTTGAGATTTTGGAAATGTCAAATGTTGATGAAGTAGAAACAATTGGCAGTGATGTTGATTCTGTTAGTGAGAATGTTCTCGCTGATGGAGAAAGTGGAGATGGCGATGACGTAGATGATGGGGAAATAACCAATGAAAATCCAATTTCAATAAATGCTCAAGACACTCCTTATGGTGAAGATGCAAACATTGAAATAAGCGTTTCTGATAAGGAACAATTCCCTGAAGGCAGTCTCGTAAATATTTATATGGATGGTTTAAATGTGGAAAACAAGACCCTTGACAGTGAGGGAAAAGCCACTTATACTATTCCTGGCAAAAGCTTAGATGTAGGTAATTATAATATTGGAGCAGTAATCAACAATGTATTCAGCGAAATAACTGTTCTAAAGATTACAAAAGTCACTCCAGTGGTAAGCGTTGATGATGTAACTGTCAAAAGCGGTAAGTCATAACAATACCATTTAACATAACCGATGGCAACGGCAATAATGTCACAGCTGATATCGTTATAACCATTAATATGGGAAACAACAGTTTCAGCAAATATATTGAAAAGGTTACAGGATCTGTAGCAGCTTTCGATATGTCACAAATGATGGCTATGTTTGCAGGTTCTGGAAACAGCAGCAATGGTACCGGTGGATTTGACTGGGCGAGCATGTTCGGAGGTTATGGTACTGGATTCCATGGTATGGGTGGTAATGGTACTGGATTCCCTGGTATGGGTGGTAATGGTACTGGATTCCCTGGTATGGGTGGTAATGGTTCCGGCAACGATACCAATGGCAGTTTTGACATGTCTAGTATGATGTCAATGTTTGGTATGGGCGCTGCACCAAATAGCTTTGCATATGTATTTGATGTTGGCGTTTACAATATCACTGTAAAAGCATTATCCAGCAGAAATTATGAAGCTGTTGTCAATGATACAGCTAAACTCAATGTTGTTGTTGGAGATAAGGCAAATATCAATAGGATTAGCTACAACTCTTGAATATCAGGACATGACCACAGTAACTGTAAATGAAAAGATTGACGGCAAAATTGGTAAAGACTTTGTTGTTCTTGTAAAGGATGGAAATGGTAATCCTTTAATTAACAAATCTGTCCAAATCGGATTTAATGGTAAAGTATACGATTTGACTACTGATGATAAAGGTTACGTAAAATTGCAAATCAACTTAGGTTATGCTGGTGCTTACACCTTTGCAATCTGTTTCTTAGGTGATGATGCATATAACGCTTCATTTGGAGTTGCTAAAATCACTGTTAAAGCACAAACTCCTAAACTCACCACTCAAAAGGTAAGCTACAAAGCAGCTGCTAAAACAAAAACCATTAAAGCTATATTTAAAACAGCAAAAGGAAATGCTATTGCAGACAAATGGGTAACTTTCACTGTAAATGGCAAAACCTACAAAGCTAAAACCAATGCTAAAGGTGTTGCAAGCGTTAATGTAAGCTTAACCAAAAAAGGAACCTATAACTTTACTGTAAAATATGCTGGTGACAGCACATACGCTGCTGTAAGCGCAAAATCTTCTATTGTAATAAAATAAATTGGTTTTGAGTTTTAAACTCAAAACTCTTTTAACTTTTTTTTATTTAACTTTTTTATGGGGTAAACTACAATGAATTTTAAACAAGTTCTTTTAATCATACAATGGTTTTCATCTCATTGCTTGTTATTGGTGCTGCAAGTGCATCAGATGAAGCTGGCAATCTAATGGAAATGTCTGAAATGGAAAACGTTCAAACTATTGAAACTGATTTAAATCAAGACACAGATGATTTATTGACAAATGATTATGAGGGGGTTTTAAGTGCTGAAGATACTGATGCAGTTGAATCTGTTGAGGAAGAGGCTTTAAGTGTTGAAAATCCTGAAGCAAGTGGCGATTCCATTGTGGATCCATTAGCCGACAATGAAAATGAGAAACCGGTTCTTGCTGAGAGTGAACAAAGTCAAATCGATGTTTATGTAGATGGTCAGTTTGTAAATTCCTTTAATTTTACTCGTGGTGAAAATGGGTATAGTTTTGCAGAAATAATGGAAATGCTTAAACTCTCTGAAGTGGATATGTCTACATTTGGAAATTTCGCAGAAATGTTTTCCATGTTCAATAATTTCACCTTTACCGATCAATCAGAAAAGACTTTTGATTTTAAGATAGATGGTGAAGTAGGGGCAATCAAATATGATTTAGCTATTATTTCCAATGCAACTGACTTTAATTTTGATTATAGCATTGTATCCCCTAGTCAAAACAATCCTGCAGTAACAGGTAAAGTCATATCTGTTTATGTGGATGGGGAATTTTTAAAGAATTTAACTTTCACTACACAAGGAAGCAGCCAGTTTAATTTTGCAGATATGATAAATATGGTTAATATGTCCAATTTAAACATATCCCAATATATGAATATGTTTAATGGCACTGGAAGTTCCAGTAGTGCTGAACCTAAGAATTTTGATTTCAATATTGCTGGTGAAGTAGGTGCAGTTAAGTATAATTTAATAATGATTCAAAATGAAACAGGTTTTACTTTTGATTATAAGATCCTATATCCTGTTGTTGAAGTTGTTTTAGATGCTAAAGACATCACTATCACTGCTGTTGATGCTAAAATCGATGGAAAAATAGGCAAAAATATAACTGTGACCTTAAAGGATGCTTTAGGTAAAGTTTTATCTAATAAAGTAGTTCAAATTAGCCTTAATGGTGTAATCCGCAATGTAAAAACCAATGCTAATGGTGTTGCTAAATTATTCATTTATTCTTCAAAAGCAGGAACTATCCCTTGTACAATATGTTTCTTAGGTGATAATTCTTACTCTGGAGCAATCAAACTAGTTAAAGTGATTGTTAAAAAGCAAAATGCTAAACTTACCACTGCTAAAAAAACATATGCTGCAAAAACTAAAACTAAAAAGCTTATTGCTAAATTCTTAACAGCAAAAGGAAAAGCTATTGCAGGTAAAAAGATTAGCTTTAAAGTCAATGGCAAAACCTATACCGCAAAAACAAATAGCAAAAGAATAGCCACTGTTATTGTGAAAATCACTAAAAAGGGCAAATACACTTTCTATGCTAAATTTGCAGGGGACAATACTTATAATGCTATTAGCAAAAAATCCCATTTGATTATTAAATAATTTGGTTTTGAGTTAAAAACTCAAAACACTTTTCTTTTTTTAATTAAATGTTTTATGTTATTTGAATTATTTGACTTTTTGATTCTTTTTTAGCTATTTTTTTCTACTTGATTTTTTGATTCTTTATTGGTTATTTTTTTCTCCTTGATTTTATGATTCTTAGTTAGTTAATTTTTTTATTTTCACTAAATTTTTCACTTATTTTTTTTATTTTAATTCAATATAAAAAATTGATTAAAATTATTAAATTTTATTTTAAATGAAAAATTTTATCTATTTGCTAAATTAAGATTATATTAATTAATTGTAATAATTTTAAAGCATTATTATTATTTAATTTTAATTTTAAAGCATTAAAAACCGTTTAATTTATAAATGATTAGTTACTACCTAATATTTGAAGAAAAAACTTGACTGGATTCCTTGGTTAAAATAAATTTTTAATAAAATTTATCAATCATTTTTCTTTTGGTTTTGTAAAAAAAATGGATAATGATTTGAAAAATTTCAATAACTTACCAAAATATATTCCAGTCCTTTTTTTCTTTAAATTAAATGAGGTGTTAATACATTGAAATTAAAATTAATATATTTAATTTGTGCGATTCTCTGTGTATTTTTAACATTTTCAACTGTTAATGCAGCTGATTTAGACACTAATTTAGCTGCAATCGATTCACAGTCTGAATCTTCTTTTACAAATTTAAATGATGACGTAAATATTGAAACAAGTATTGAGGATGAAGATTGTGTAGGATCTATGAATGAATTGTCTAACTTAAATGATGATTTAAATAATCAAAATAAAATCAAATCTAGTTTAAGTTCTATTGATTCAGATGAGAATTCTCTAAAATCTACTCTAAATCCTAGTGGAAATACATTCAGCAGTATTCAGGATTCCATAAACAGTGCTAAATCTGGAGATACCATTAGCTTAAATGGAAGAACTTACTATGGTAATGGAACCTTGATTTATGTAAACAAAAGCGTAACCATTAGAGGAGGTCAAGGGGACATAAAAGCAACCCTTGATGCAAAAAATTTATCCAGAATATTAAGGGTGACTGCTGCTAACGTTAAGTTAATCAATTGTAACTTTATCAATTCAAATGAAATGGCAGTTATCTTTTCCAATGATAATGGTATGATTAGCAATTGTGATTTTAAGGATAACTTTGCAAATGAAAATTCACATCTTTGTGTTTATGCAAATTGTACAAATTTCCTGATGGAAAATTCCAATTTCTATAATGGCCTTTGTTTAAATTATACAAATGTTGCTATAAAAGCGGTTAACTCCACTGTCATAAACTGTACATTTGTAAACAATACTGTTGAAAATGACTATTCAGGTCCAATTACTGGCGCAGCCCTTCAAATCGGTGACTCTGCAGAATCCATTTGTAAAGGCAGTGTAATCGGTTGTGTATTCATTAATAATAAAGCCATTTCTAAAGCAGTAGGAAATCATGGAGGTGCATTGTGCTTCCGTCCTGGAATAAAGGTTTTCAACTCTACATTCATAAGCAACTACTGCAGTGGAGTTGGCGGCGTTACAACATTGCATTCTGATGGTGAATTATATGATTGTATTTTCATTAACAACAGTGCAGGAGTATATGGAGGTGCAATAAGTACTGGATTCAGTTTAAATAATATTAGCGTAAATATAAGTTCATGCATTTTTGAAAACAACACTGCTCCTATGGGTGGTGCTATACAAGTTAAGGGCAACAATGTTAAAATTGTAAATTCCACATTCAATGGAAACAATGCTGATGATACCGATGGTGGTGCATTGTATATAATGGGAAATGATGCATTGATTATCAATTCAAGCTTTGATAAGAATTATGCTCGCAATATTGGTGCTGGTGTCCTGATCAATGGTACTGATGTATCCATTTTAAATTCAAGTTTTAATGGCAATATTGCTGGTTTTGGTGCAGCTATTTATGTAGTTGGATCAGATGCCAACATATTCAGTTCCAATTTCACTAATCACTCTGTAACAAATGGTTCCGTTTACATTAAAGGGCCTAATACCTATGTTTATGACAGTGATTTTAACAATAATCAAGGGGAAACTGGAGCTGCAATTTATATTGACGGTTCAAACTCTAATTTGATCTTAAATAATTTCACCTTCAATGATGCTGTAAAGAAAGGCGGTGCTGTTTACATTGAAGGTTCAAATGCAAATATAATAAGTTCAAACTTCTTAAACAATTCTGCAATTCCCGACATATCAGATATTGGCAGCGGTTTAGGTGGTGCTATCTACATTAAAGGTGATAATAACACTATAGATTCATCTAATTTCACTTTCAATACTGCTCGTAATGGGTCTGCAATCTATACAGATGGAATAAAAATGACCTTATCAAACACTGATTTTGATAAGAACCAAGCTTGATCATATGTATTGGATAGTGATGTGGATCCTTCTCTCAGCCATTTTAATGAAAGTGACATTTTCATTAACTTCACTTTAATTGGAGGCAATAATATTGCAAATGCAATATATAATACCGCTTCAACCAAAGACATATATTTCTATAATGTAAGCTACGTGTCTTCAAAAGGTCCAAAATTCACTGGAGAAGATGAAATCCATCCGGTGAATGGTGCTCAAAACAGCAATGATGGCAGTTTGCTTTATCAGGATGACCCTGAGGATAATCAATTGGTAAACGTTTTGATCTTTAAAAATCCTCAAGGAACAGATGGAAACAAATTAGCTTCATCCAGTTATGATGATTATGGGGATATTTCTGATAATCTTCTTGTAAACAATACATTCGTCACTGGCATTTTAGGTGATATTCAATTCAATATGAGTGATTTCACTTCTCTGCCATTGGAAACAGGCAATTACATTGTTTTAGCAAAGCATTTTGAGGATGACTACTATAAGGAAATAGATGAAAATAATGAGTTTGACATAATTCCAATTGTGGATTTGGCTATCAACATCAGTTCCAGCAGGGTGAACATTGATTTTAACAAGACAGTTAAGTATACAATAAAAATTGATAATTATGGCCCTAACAATGCAACAGGAACAAAAGTGAATGCTTTGGCCAATGGGTTCTCATTATTATCAAGGACAATAATTGATGCAACAGGAACAAAAGTGAATGTTTTGATTCCAGAAGGATTGATTTATCTGAATTCCTCTGCATCAATAGGCACATATGATGAGAAAACTGGAATTTGGACAATTGGAGATATGGATGTTGGAGACAATCAAACATTAGTCATAAATGTCTTAACCAATAAGACAGGCATCATTGATTTCCCAGTAAACATCACTTCCAATGAAGACGATTCAAATGAAAAGAACAATTTCAACAATAAGAAATGGAGATAATGTAGATTTGCTTGTTGTTGTTTCCAATGATGGTCCTGATGATGCATCAGATGTTTCTGTTTCATTGTCTGATTTGGAATCCTTAGGTTTAATGGTTTTAAACAGTTCTGATGATTCATACAATCAGAAAGATAATGAATGGATTATTGGAGATTTAGCTAATGGTGATAGCGTTTCCTTATCTATTTCAACAAGAGCCAATAAGTCTGGTGAGAATATAACCGTTTTATCTGAAGTTGGAACAAGTACCTTTGAATTAAATAAGGAAAATAACTTGGATAACGATAGCTTAAATATTCTTCCTGTATGTGATGTGGAAATAACAATCACTCCAGACAATAGCCTTGTTAATGCAGGAGATACTGTAAATTGGATAATTAATGTTACTAACAATGGTCCGGACAATGCTAGTGATGTTAATGTATTCAATAGTTTACCTGAAGGATTGGAATTTATTTATTCCCAGTCAAATAAGGGAGAAGTGGAAAACATCACTGATGAAGAAGGCAATGTCATTGATTTCATTTGGAAAGTAGGTGATTTGGATAAGAACGAATCTGCATTTTTAGTCATTTCTACAAATGCATTGGATGAAGGTTTGATTCCGAACAATGCAAGTGTAAATACATCTACTTTTGATTTAAATGAATCAAATAATTTTGATTCCACTATTCTTGAGGTTGTCATTAAGAATGATACTGATGAAACAGATGATGATCCAAATGAAGAGGAACCAAATGATGATGAGGATAATTATGAAGGTGATGATGATCCTGACGAGGATTATTCTGATGATGAAATTCCAGACTTCGATTATTTATTAGATGATAATGGTGATGACTCTAATAAAAGTGTTAAAAAGGTTCCTAAATTAAATAAATCTAATAAAATTATGAATAAAAAGTCTAAAAAGCCTATCGACATTTCAAATAATAAAACTGGAAATCCATTGGCATTTGCTGTTTTGTCCATATTTGCAATATTTTTATTGCCAGTTAGAAAATTTTAAATTTTTTTAGGAGTTAATTTAACTCCTATTTTCTTTTTTTCTTTCTTTGAGAGTGTGTCACGATTAGGACCATCACCCACATTTTTCTTAACTTATTTTCCTTTAAATTTATATACAATGAAGTACAATCTATTATTATAGAAATAA
>NZ_CACXNW010000021.1:39824-93146 GCF_902769175.1 uncultured Methanobrevibacter sp. | reverse complement strand
AGATTTTTTTTTTTGGGATTTTGGAAAAAATTAAAAAAAATTTGGGGTCATGGATTTGATTTTTTTTTTTTTTAAATTTGTGACACCCTCTCAATTTTTATTAAAAAAATTTTTGGGGATGTGTATGGATTTTAAGGTAAAGGATTTTAATGTAAGATTGAGAACAATCACTCTTTTGGAAGCAGCAATAGCCATTATTATAGCTATTTTCTTATCTGGATACATCTATAATTTTATTGGTTTTCGAAATGAGGAGTTCTTTTCAATAATCTTTGATGTATTGATAATGCTCTTTTTTGTCATAGCTTGTAGTGGAACTCGAGGATTTTCAAGGGATTTGGATCAGGTCTTTGAATTTTCAAGCATTTTTAAAATAGTAGGGCTTGCTATAGTGGATTTTCTTTTTTGTGGGATTTTAATGGGATTTTGTTCCGCTTTAGGACTTGGCTTTCATATTGACTATTCCAGTTTTCTCATGGCAGCAGGACCTGGGCTTGGAGATCCAATCAGCTTATTCCTTGGATTTATAGCAGCAGTATTCATTGCTCCTATTGCGGAGGAATTGATGTTTAGAGGTGTATTATTCAATAGATTGAAAATCAGAATGGGAGCGCCATGGGCTATACTCATATCTTCAGCCATATTCGGTTCCCTTCATTTTTATGGTGGAGCTCCATTTTTGCATGTTTTAACTGCAACCACATTTGGTATGCTGATGTGCGTATTTTTCATGAGATACGATAATATATTAATGAACATTGCAGTTCATTTTTTAGGAAAACCTAATGGTTTACATTAATGATTACACTCCTTTAATGTCTATTATAAATTATTATCCATTTTCAGACATATTTGGATTTTTATGTTTGTTTTCAGTCGTTTTTGTTCCAACATACATTATTTATTATGCCCGAAAGTATAATCATTAACTTAAAATCCTTTTTTTGGTCGTTTAGACTGTGGAATATAATTTTTTTTAGTTGATGGATTAGGGTAAATTTTTTATAATAGTATTTAGGTAAATATAAATAATCGTTTAAAAGATATGTTTAGAATATTCAGAAATATTTTAATTTTAAAGTATTTTAAAAAAAGAATGAAGATTATTCATAAGATTTTCATTTTGATGTCAGGTGCATAAAATGGATTTTAATGGTACTGACTTTAATGTAAGACTTAGAACTATTAGAATTAGGGATTTGCTTGTAGCCTGTATTATTGGCTTTATCATTGCAGTGATTATAGCAGCAATATTTCCTATAGGGAAAGATGATAATGTAGTGGTGTTGCCCTTTGCGATTTTCATTGTCCTTTTCTTCATATGGGCTTTAAGGGGTACTACTGGATTAAGTGAGAATTTTTCAAAGATACGTGAAGAAGACAATAGGAAAGAAATCATTTACATATTCCTGATAAATCTTCTGTTTGCATTTATAATTGTGGCCATATTCTCAAACCTGGATATATTCTATGGCTCTTTATACCCAGATTATGTTCCTATTATGGGTATGACTCCAAATTCTTATGACCCATATACCTTTTTCGTGGAAGTGCTGTCTTCAATCATATTTGCACCTATTATTGAAGAGCTGATATTTAGAGGAATATTGTTTAACAGATTGAAAATAAGGATTGGAATAATTGCTGCTATGATTATAAGTTCTGCAATTTTTGCTATTGGTCATGAATTCGGCGGAATCATAAGTGCATTCCTTTTTGGAATGTGTATGTGCGTTATTTATTTGAAGACTGACAATATTCTCATGTCCATGTCAATCCATTTCTTAAACAATCTTGTTGCAGTGTTTTTGGAAACAAGCAATTTAGACTTATACCTATTCCAAATGCCTATGGCGCCGATTACTTTACTCGTTTCAGTCATTTCAGGTGTTTTAATCATTCTATATATTTACAGGAATGTTAAGAAGTTAACGGCTTGACCTTAAATTAACTTCTTCTTTTTTATAATTTTTCTTATTTTTTCATTTTTTAATTATTTTTATTTTTTGTGGCTGTAAATTTTAATGCTTATTTCAAATTTTATTTTTTTACAGTTGAAATTTCACTTTTATGAAAAAACGGATTTAATTTTTTTATTTTTTCAAGAAACTTCTTATTTTTTCTATTTTTTCTATTTTTAATTATTTTTGTCCATGAACTCCTTATTTTTTCATTTTTTAATTATTTTAATTTTTTATCAATATTCCTTTATTTTTTATTTTAATTATTTTAATAATTTATTTTTTCATTTAAGTAATTTAAATTAATCTTTATCTAATTTAATTAATTTTTTTTATTTATTTTTATCAATGCTTAATTTCAAATGCTTTTTTAAATGATGATTAATTAACAAAAATCATAGAAACATTTATATAGGATGTAATATAATTTTTACATATGGGAATGTAAAATAAATTTTACATTTGGAATTTATTTATTACATATGGAATGTATTTATAACATTTCTTACATTTGGAATTTATTTATTACATATGGAATGTATTTATAACATTTCCATTCTTTGATAAAATAGGGCTTAAGTGATTATATGAAAACAATTATAAGATATTTAAGGCAGGAAATTAAGATGAGCCAACAGGATTTAGCTGAATCTGCAGGTGTGACTCGTCAAACAATCAATGCCTTAGAAAACGGACGGTATAATCCTTCTTTACTTTTATCATATAAAATAACAATGATCTTGAATGAGGCTACTTATGGCGAAGATACGGATTCTTATTTAAGTATAGAAGATATTTTTAAATTTAGTGATGATGAACTTTAATTAGTTTAGGGGATGATGAAAAATGATTTTGGATATTTATAAAGATTCTTTCGAATATTCTGCTAAAGACTTAAAGACTTTATTGATATTGGGAGTAACATACTTTTTAACTTTCCTTGTGCTTCCATTATTCTTGGTTTACGGTTATTCCTACAGAGTTACAAAAGTCTCTGTAGAAGGTATGATAAACGGAAATGATCCATTGCCAGAATTTGACAATGTGATTGACATGTTTGTTGATGGGATAAAGGTTGTAATAACATATGTAGCATATATATTGATACCATTCATAATATTCTTCCTGTTTGCTGTTGGAGCTAATGCAGTTGGAGGATATGGTGAAAGCGTATTGATGGCTATAGGAATACTGATAACTGTTGTGCTCACAATCGCTGCCTACATCATGAGCATGTTTGGTGTAGCGAATATGGCAAACTATGGAGACTCATTCTCTAAGGCATTTGACATTAATGAAATAATTGAAATCATTAAGTCAATAGGAGTTGCAAGAACCGTAGGTGCTTTCCTTGGAATGCTCATAATCACAGGTGCAATTTGCCTTATTGTATTCCTATTAATTTGGTTTGTATTTGGATTCTTTGGAATCATTACAGGAATCTTAGGATTTAATATGGCAGCAGGAGGAATATTTGCTGCAGGATTCATTTTAAGCTACTTTGTAATGTTATTAATTGTAGGTCCTTATACATTGATTTACCAATCAAGAACTACTGGATTATTATATTCACTTCATTAAATGGGTTAATTGGGTATGAAAATTTAAGTTTTTTATGATTAAAATTATAAGTTAATATTTTATTAAAAAAGGTGATTTTGTGGCTAGTATTACTGATGTTGTAAAAGAAGGATTAAAGTATCCTTTCAATGATGGGAAAAAGGTTTTGACTTTTGGTGTAATATTCCTTATATCAAGCATTATTTCCTTGTTTATGAATTATTTTATTTATGATAGCTTAATGGTTATTGAAAGTCGTGCTCCTTTAGAAACTTATCAAGCACTTATGGGTGCGATTCCTCCAAGCAATATGGCTTTGATTGTGATTTCATGGATTTTGACATTTATAGTGATGATATTCTGTGTAGGATACATTTATAAAGTGATCCAATATGGCATAGACCACAAATATGAACTTCCAGGCTTTAATGACATTAAAGGATTATTTGTTAATGGTCTTAAGATGTTTATAGTTGGATTGGCTTATTCCATCTTGCCTATGATTCTATTCTTCCTTGGATTGATGTTGGCTATTAATCAGGCTGTCGGACCTTCTGTAAATGCAATTGGCGGAATCATACTCCTCATTGCACTTATATTTGGAATCTTCATGAGCTTAATGGAAGTAATGGCATTAGGCCATATGATTGCAAAAGATAATTTTAAGGCTGCATTTGAGTTTAAGGAAATCTTAGCCCTCATCAAAAACATTGGATGGGGAAGATACATTGGAATCCTATTGTTCACAATTATTGTTATCATGGTTCTTTCAGTATTCCTTGAATTCATATTTGGCGGTATCACTGTACTATTAAGCATGATATTAAGCTCTGCAATAGTAATGGCTATAGTCAGCATAATTTTACAGTCCCTATTCCTTAGTCCTTATATAAGCATTGTAATTGCAAGAATTTATGGATCAATTTATAGGGAAGCTAAAGGTGTTGAAGCAGAAGCTCCTAAAGCTGAATTCGAAAGTGCTGCTGAATTATAAATTATATTTAAATTCTGACTTTGAAAGATAAAAAATCATATTTAAAAGTTTTTTAAAGAAAATAGTTTGACCTCGAAAATTAGATTAAGGATATTTTTATTCTTTTTCTAATTTTTTATTCATTTTAATTGATATTATAGATAATAAAAAAAATAAAAGGTGATGATCTTGAAAAATAATTCAAAATTTATTAAGCGTTTCTCTTCATTATGCATTATTGCACTTATGATTTTTGGCGTATTTGCAGTAGCTACAACTGTAAGTGCAGCAGACAGTTTAGTAAAAAGTGATTTCAACAATACAAATTTTGCAATAGACATTCCTTCAGGAAGTGATTTTGCAGAAGAAGCAACAACTAACTTTAATATAGGGGATTTTTCTATGGGCATGGATATTTTTTCAAACCATGGAAACAATGCTAAAGATGTAAATACAATCATGTATATGAAAGATTCCTCTTCAAATTCAACAGTTATTCCAGATGTCCTTACTGATTTGAAAAAGGATGGTCCTATCGTTGAAGAAAACGATAAGTATTTTGTAGTGGACACTAAAAATTCCAACAATGGAGGTTTCTTCAATTGGGATATTGGAAATGATTTAAATGGTTTATGGACACTGTAAATGGAATTTTCTCCTCTGATTCAGATGTCAATGTTTCCACTTCAGATGCTGATGTACAGGTTTCCGCTGATAATGGAATAAATATAGTTGATGATAACGGCACTTCTGTTTCATTATCTGATAAGGGATTCTTTGTTTCAGATGCAAATGGTGATAATGTTTCCATTGATACAAATGGTGTAAAGGGCACTGACAACAATGGCAGTGGAGAAGCTACTGAAGGAAATATATCAATCAATGGAGATATGATTTCAAGCATTGAAAATTCAGATTACGCTCTCTGCATGGAAAGTCCTGATAACAATCAAGTGATTATCCTTGCTGGAAACAATTTGGATTTATTGAAATCCATGGCAGAAACTGCTTCTTTTAAATAGAATCAGTATTAAAATTATTTCATTTATTTTTAATTCTTTTCTCTTTTTCTTATTTTTTTAACTTATTAGTTCTTCAATTGATTTATACAACTCTTCTAAAACAGAAAATATTTTATCTCCAATAACTATTTTAGGCTCTATATTGGCACCATAGCTATTGAGTTCCCTTGAATCGTAAATGATTTTTACACTCCAAGTAAATCCTCCTTCCAATGTACAGCCCATATATTCTTCTTCAAGGTCCCAAATGCCTATTTTTTCAATATTTTCCCAAAATTCAATCCATTTTTCTTCCCTTACCCGGCCTATATCAATCAATTCAGGATTTGGATCATTTACTAAAAGAGTATTATTTATCAATTTGATTGATTTTGTTCCATTGAATTCATGCTTATAATTGATTTCAAACACTTCTGGGAGGTAATTGTCTGTCATAATCTGATTTCCTTTTAGTTATAAAATAACATCAAAAAGTTTAACTTTTTTAAATAATCTGATTTCCTTTTAGTTATAAAATAACATCAAAAAGTTTAACTTTTTCATTTAACAGTATCTTTAAACTAAAATATAAATTTAACTAGGGTATAATATGTTTATTTTTAATTTAAAGATTTATTTATAGCTAAAAAAATTTTTGAGTGTGTAAGGGCTAAAAATGAAATAAATAAAGTAAAATTTCACCTTTAATTAAAAAAATTCTAGAATATTTTGCAGCATGTTTAATGAAGTTGTTTTGATTCTTAAGAAGCTGTATTTGCTTTATTTATATTTGTCATCATATTCTTTTGTTTTGGTTTATTTTTATCGGTCATTCATAAAAATATTTGTCATTTGCAGGATAGGAGTGGGTATGTAAGCAAGTGCTTACATGCAAATAAGTATATAAAAGGCTTCTAACTAATAATTTAAATATCGAGAGGAGATGATATAAAAAAATGAGGAAGAAATATGAATCGAAATATAATTATTGTTTCTATAATATTAGGGCTTTTTCTATTAAGTTAAGTTCTGTTAGTGCAAGTGATAATAATGGCACTACACTTCAACATAACGATATAAGCCCTCTAGACAGTAATTCTGAAAAAATAAAACTAATAGACACTGATATTAATCAGGTAAATGAATGCGACAGCAATGAAAATATTGCTGTTGATGACTTAAATGCCAATCAATCAACAAAGGATGTTAATGGCAGTCTAGTTATAAATCAATCTGAAAATGAAATTAATGGCAATGGCTCACAAATCAATGAGACTAATTTAAATACCCTTCAAGGACTCATCAATGATGCACCTAACGGGTCAACCCTTGATTTAAGTCACGATTTTGATACTGTCAGCGAAAAGTTGATAATCAATATTACTAAAAGCATGACCATAGATGGTCATGGTCATACAATTGATTTGGCTGGAAGCAGCAGTCATGATCATTATTTCAAAGTTACCGATGGATCAGTTACCTTTAAAAACATCAGATTCATCAATGGATACAACAAGGATGATGATAAGGGAGGTGCAATCTTCTTTAAAAGTACTTTATCTTGTATTTTAATCAACTGTAGCTTTGAAAAATGTTGGGCAGAAAGTTATGGTGGTGCAGTTTATTCCGTTGGGAATTTACATATATACAACTCTACATTCTTCAACAACCATGTTGAAAACGACGGAGGAGCAGTATACGCTGAGGGTAATTTAATCGCTGAAAATACCATATTTGAAAACAACTCTGCTAAGGACTGCAGTGGAGCTGTTGATGTTGAAGGTTCCAACGCTGAATTAAATAGCTGTACTCTTAAAAATAACCGTGCAAAAGATGATGGTGGAGCATTATGGATTAAAGGCGATTTAATCGCTAATAATACCATATTTGAATGCAATAGTGCTGGTGACTGCAGTGGTGCTGTTGATGTTGAAGGTTCAAATGCTAAATTTGATGGTTGTACTTTTAGAAATAACCGTGCAGAAAATGATGGTGGAGCAATATGGGCTGACAATAAGCTAACCGTTAATAACTCACTATTCCATCACAACATTGCTAAGGATTGTGCTGGGGCTATCGAAGTTGAAGGCTCTGATGCAGCGATATATGGCTGTATTTTTGAAAATAATCGTGCAGAAGACCAAGGTGGAGTAGTATGGGCCAAAAATAATCTCATAGTTAAAAATACAACATTTAAAGATAACACTGCTGCTAAGGCAGGGGGAACACTTTATGTTAAAGGAGACTTGATTTTAATTAACAACCCTATCCTTTTTTCTGTTTCTGAAGATAAAAAACCAATTATATGTAAAGGCAGTTTGAAGATAAATGACTCTAGCGCACCTAACATAAGCTTCCACAGTTAATTGCGAATACTGGGAAAGATTCAATTTTAGACTTGTATTCTGATTATTCAACTATCGTTGATAAGCTAATAATCAATATTGATAAAAGCATGACCATAGATGGTCATGGTCATACAATTGACTTAGCTGGAAGCAGCAAGCATGACCCTTATTTCAAAGTTACTGATGGATCAGTTACCTTTAGAAACATCAGATTCACTAATGGATACAACAAGGATGATGATAAGGGAGGTGCAATCTTCTTTAAAAGTACTGGAGTTTGTACTTTAATCAACTGTAGCTTTGAAAACTGTTGGGCAGAAAGTTATGGTGGTGCAGTTTATTCCGTAGGGGCTTTACATATATACAACTCTACATTCTTCAAAAACCATGTTGAAAACTACGGAGGAGCAGTATACACTGATGGTAATTTAATCGCTGAAAATACCATATTTGAAAACAACTCTGCTGAGGACTGCAGTGGAGCTGTTGATGTTGAAGGTTCCAACGCTGAATTAAATAACTGTACCTTTAGAAATAACCATGCAGAAGAAGATGGTGGAGCATTATGGATTAAAGGTAATTTAATCGCTAAGGATAGCATATTTGATGGAAATAAAGCTGATGACTGCAGTGGAGCTGTTGATGTTGAAGGTTCCAACGCTGAATTTTATGGTTGTGCTTTTAGAAATAACTATGCTGACGATGATGGTGGTGCAGTATGGATTAAAGGTAATTTAATCGCTAAGGATACCTTATTTGAAGGCAATAGTGCTGGTGACTGTAGTGGTGCTGTTGATGTTGAAGGTTTCCAAGCTGAATTAAACAACTGTACTCTTTATAATAATCATGCTAATGATGATGGTGGTGCAGTATGGATTAAAAATAACTTAAAAGTCCAAAACACAACATTCGAAAATAACAATGCTCCTAATGCAGGAACAATTTATACTGGTGGAGACTTGACTTTAGTTAAATCCAATGTTCAATACAGTACTAGAGAAGACAATAAAGCAATTGTATGTAAAGGCTCCATTGCAATAAAAGATTAAATAAGTTGAATAAATCAACTTATTTTTCTTTTTTTTTTTAATTTAGATTTATTTTTTTTTTAATCTATAAACTGGGTTTTTTTAGGACTTTTTTTAATTTAGATTTATTTAATTTTTAATTTATAAAATAGGTTTTTTTAGGACTTTTTTTAATTTAGATTTATTTAATTTTTAATTTATAAAATAGGTTTTTTAGGACTTTTTTTTTAATTTTATTAAATATGTTCATTCCTTCGGATTAAACTTTTTTTTTAATTTTATTGATGATAAAAAAGGTTATAGGCTTAAACTAATTTTTAATTTATTATTTATACTTTAAGCCCAGATTTTTTTACAGTCTCTAAATTTCCAATAATCATTATTATCATATTTACCCAATAGTTTAATAAAATAAAATTATATAATATAAATTAATAAGAAGTTTAAAAAGGGGTTATATGATTAGATTAAATGATTATTTAGATAAATTATCAATAATAAAAGTGTTATCATTCTTTTTATTGATTTTGTTACTTCTAACATTAATTCCAATGCTTTTTAACTTTAATTTAGGAAGTTTATTATTTAAATTCATTTTATATGGGATAATGCTTCTGTTTTGTTTATAAATTTATGAAAATTGATTTAAATGATCATTCATCTAATTCCTTTAGAAATGCTTTAAGAAATGATGTTGATTCGCTATTTAAAGTGGCTGACCTTTCTCAAATTTCCTTTATTTTCATAGCGAATATCTTTTTTGTTTCAGCTATTTACTTTATTTTGGAATATTTAAGTAGATTATTCTTTATTCAGTTCAATTCTCCTCTTTTTGGAGATTTCAGCTCTTTAAGCATAGAAATATTGATTCTTTATCTCTTGACAATAGTTATTTTGTCTCCAATTATAGAAGAGATTCTATTTAGAGGACTATTTTTAAGAAGATTTAACAAGGAACTGGACAATCTAACATTGGCTATTTTAATCTCCTCTGTTTTATTTGGTATTTGCCATAACTTTGGAGGAATTTTAGGAGCTATTTTATTTGGTATTTGCGTATCAATCCTTTATATTAAATCAAGGAACATTTTAGTGCCGATATTTGCTCACTTTCTGAATAATTTCATTTCATTTTTGCTTGCAATCTGGGGCATTGAACATTTTATTCAAGGGAATGTGATTGTGATTGCTTCAGTTATTGTTTTAGCTATTGTATCCAATTTAGTACTATTTAGGGCTATATTAAAAGAATGGCCAAATGAAATGATTTAATTTTTTAGAATAATTTTTCATTCTTTTAGCTATTTTTAGTTTTTTTTTTTTTTTAACTGATTTTTTCATTGTTTAAGTTATTTTAGTTTATTTTTAATTTTTTTTTAGAAAAATTTCAATGATAATTTTATAGATAATATTAATTTTTAATAATATAATCATAAACTATATAAAAGTTTAAAATATAATTTAAGTTATGTTTAAATTTACAGGTAAAGAAATTAGAGATTTAATAATATCCTTTATAGTAATTGCTTTAGGATTTACTATTCTTTACTCTCATGGTGATTATAGCCATGTAACCCTTATTTTCCCAGTGGTTATGATTGGAGTAGGAGCAGGATTTATTTTCCACGAATTAGGACATAAATTCGTTGCTATGCATTATGGATATTATGCAGAATATGAATTATGGCCTACTGGATTGCTTATTGCATTGGTCAGTTCCTTTTTCGGATTCATATTTGCAGCTCCTGGAGCAGTTGTTATTTACCGCAATGGCATGGAAGAGAAAACAAATGGATTGATTTCTATTGCAGGGCCGCTTGTAAATATTGCATTAGGTTTTATATTTTTCTTAATATTAATATCTCTTGGAGATTTTGTTTATACCGATACCGGAGCAATTGTTTACCTAATCTGTATGCTCGGTACAAGAATCAATTTCTTCTTAGCTGCATTTAACCTATTGCCAATACCTCCATTGGATGGATCTAAAGTAATGGCTTGGAGCCTTCCTATTTGGTTAATTACATTTTCAGTTGCTGCAATTTTAGCCTTATTCTTCGGAGGATTCCTTGGATAGAAAATTAGAATATATTTAAAATTAGTGGGAGGTATAAACCACCCATTTACTTATTTTTTTTTAAAATCAGATTATTTATTCCATTCTTATTTTTTTAACTTTTTACAATGATGTATTGAACAGTTTATAGATTTTTAAACATTTGTCAAATAAACCATTTCATCAGGATTCATATTCTCTTCTATTTCCTTGTTTTCCGCTTTTGAAACATGCCATCTAAAAATGCAATATGAAAAGACGGATTGGATTGAATCGGCAAGCACTAAAGAAAGGAAAACTCCATTATGTCTTCCTAAACCTAAGACTCCGCATATGATAAAAATCAAAGCTGCCAATGAGCTTAACTTTAAAAGCACTGATAGGAAAGAATATGTACTTTGTCCAATAGCAACCAAAGATTGATTGCAGTTATAAATGATTGAATAAACTGCTAATTCATATATCACCAAGAAAATTATGTTTCGCACCTGTTCCAAAACAACATATTCAGTTGTAAAGAATCCAATGATCTGTTTTGAGAAAAATAGCAAAATCACTGCCATTATTCCATTTATTAGAAATGAAAATAAAATGGCTCTGTTAAGTTGTTTTTTAACCATTTCAAATCTTTTAGCACCAAATAAATACCCTACAACAATATTGCATGACCTTGAGAAACCTTGAGATGGAGTGAACAGGAATAGCTGAATCCTAATAATCAAGGTATAAGCTACAATTGCAGTTCATTGCTGGTAGTTTTTCATTGCGGTAACCACCATCAATCCGACTAAAGTCACAATCAGGCTGTCAAGCATTATTGGGATTGCATTAACCAAAATTTCTTTAATGATTGAAAATTTGAATTTAAAATCACCTAATCTGAATTCCACAATCTGTGATTTTCTAATTGCGTATATGTATAGGAATATTGAACTGGTAATCAGATATGCACAGGATGTTGCCAAAATTGCACCCAGGATATTCAGATTTAAGACAAAAATAAATAGGTAGTCTAAAACAATATTCAAGACAACTCCTAAAGACATGACTGCTGTGGATAATCTTGTGTTTCCTTCCCCATTCAATATTTCAGCAAGATATTCGGAAAGGAAGAATAAAAATATGAAGCCTATTAAAACCATCAGATACTTTTTTATAAGTCCATATTCTGAAATTCCAAGTATGGTTTTAAACAGGAAGTCTGATCCAAAAAAGAATCCCATTTGGATTGTGACGGTTAATATTAAAATCAAAAGAACTCCATGCAAGGCTATATTGTTTATGTTTTCATAATCCTTAGCACCTATTAACCGTGCAATCATTGACGAGACCCCTCGCCCAACACCTTTGCCTGTACGATTGAGGAAATATACAAGCTGTGAAATGTAGCTTATGGCAATAATGACTGAATTACCTAGCTTTGCTAAAAAATAAGTGTCTAAAATAGTATAGGATTCATTGAAAATCAATAATAGAATAATTGGAAGTCCCAAAATAATAAATGCCTTTAATGGATTTTCTTGTATAAATTCGATATTTCTTTTCATTTAATCCCTTTTTTAGATTTTTTTAAATTGCCATCTTTATTTGAAATGGCTTTGTAAATATTTTTTTTGTTCAATTAATTTGTATATAACTATTATGTTAATATAGTTAATTAATATTATCGAAAAAAATTCACAAATTTTAAATTATCATTTTTGACTTTTTCTTTTTTATAAATTATATGTCAAAATTTTCATATTAAAAACTAAAAGTTTTAATATAAGAAATGATAGAAATAAATAATACTTATAAAAATTATACTAATATTATAATTTATTAATTTAAAAAAAATTTTATTAATTCAATTATTCTAATGTGATATTATGGCTAAGAAAAACGATAAAATCAGCATGCCTATGAGTGGGGCAGGTTTAGTAAGATACTTTGACGACGAAAGTGTAGGTCCAAAAATAGCTCCAGAAATAGTTATTGCTATTACTGTAATTTTAGGAATCTTCTGTTTCATTTTAAGATTCTCTGTATAGATGAATATTAAAAAAAAGTTTTTGAAAACTTTTTTCTTTTTCTATTTTTTTAATTATTCTATTTTTTAAAAGCATAGTCTATTTTGCTTTATTTATTTTAGTTTGTCAATATGCTAACATTCTTTCATTTTTAATTTAACTATTTTTTAAACATTAATTATTTCCTTAATCCATGATCTTATTTTAAAAAGGGGGTCTGTTGAAAACCTTTTTTAAAATTTTATTTTAAATCTTTTTAACAGTAATTTTTAAAAATTTTTATATAAATTTATAGGATTTCAACAAAGCCTAAAAATTATTAAAAACCAAAAGGAATATGTAATTTTTTTCTAATTTTTTTTAGATTCCATAAAAAATTTTATATTGAAATTTAACATTGTAAAAAAATTTTTAATATTTTTGAAAATTATTTAAATATAAATATATATAAGTATTGAAATATTAATAGATAAATAATTTTTAATACAAATATCAAAAATGATATAAAAATGAGGGGAAGTTTATGAGGAAATTTTTATTTTTTATACGGCTATTTCTTATTAGTTTTATGATTATTTCATCTGTTGCAGCAACGGATGTGACTTAGGATATTGGTCTTTGTGAATATTCTGATAGTTTATCATCCACTTCAAGCATTAGTGTAGATGATGATCATATATTTATTGACTCTACAAATACGAATGATGTTTCAAGGGACTCTTCAAGTCCAGACACTTTTTCTGCAGATTCTTCAGCTTCAGATGCGGTTTATGCAGATTCATTAAGTCCAGGCACTGTTCATATAGACTCTTCTACTTCAGACACCTTTTCTGCAGATTCTTCAGCTTCAAATACAGTTTATGCAGATTCTTCAAAAGAAAAGATTTTATCAGCAGAGGAAGACTTAAACAATGAAGTGTCTGCTGAAACATTCCATGGAAAAAATTCAGATGTTGAAGTGGCTGATGATTATCAAAATGAAATTTACATTGGAAAAGACTCAAGCATAGAAACAATCGATGATGCTGTTCAAGATGATAATTCAAATATCAATGACATATACATTGAACCTTTATTTGATGGTTTAAATGGCGATTGCCATTATGGATATTGGGCCAATGGTCGTTTTTTGACACTTCTCAATTTCACAGACCTTGCTAATCATGGTGTGACAGATATACTGCTAAACTATTTCGTATATAGGGAAAATACTATGGAAGTGATTGCAGACGTTGTTGCCGATGCAAGGAGACATAATATCAATATTCCTATTTGGACTCAAATCTTTTGGGAATCTGGAGTATGGACATTGCCTGTAAAAGAAAATGGAGAACCAAATCAAGAATTTTTTGATACAAAAATTGAAGAGCTTAAAATGATTGCCAGCATACCAGGGCTTTATGGAATTAATTTTGATTACTTTAGATTTTCAGGTTCAAAGGAATACTCTGGTCAAGATACATGGGATGCTGCTGAAGACCCTCCTGGAGGTTTGGAAGCAATGAGCTTATTTAGAACACAAGCAATAAGCGCCATCAGAGAGATAAATCCTGATATAAAAATATCTTGCTGTGTAGGTCCTGGTAGGGATCATTATGAGGATTGGTTTGGTTTTAGATATGATGAACTTACTGCAGCCTTTGATATGGTGCTTCCAATGCTTTATACAGGAACTTTCCACAAAACTCCTGAATGGGTATATGATGAGGCACTATGGCATCTCAACAATACAAAAGGTGCTATTGTCTGGATAGGTTTATTGGCTTATATAAATGACGATGATATGGTACCGGTTCCTAGGTCTCGGATAAGTACTGAATTTAACAAGGTAGTGGAAACAAATCCAGAAGGAATAATGGTATTCAAATGGAATTGGAGTGAATACCTTGATTTCAATAATGTTACAGTTGATGAAGAGGAATTCAATTCATTGAAATACCTGGATTATGAAGTAAGGGTAACAGAAAAAGAGGTGAACTTAACACATGATTATGCCTTTGATGGAAGATATGATATGGAATTGATAAATGGGATAAATTTACTCAATAGAACGATAAATGGAAATAATCATACAGTTGATTTCAAAAGCGTTGCAGAGGGTTTCGCAATAATTGCCTCCAATGTAACGATTAATGATCTGACAATTCTTAATGCCAATTCCGCTATGATTAGGGTATTTGGCAGTTCCAACGTTATCTTTAACAATGTTCATTTTATTGATAACAGTAGCATAAATACAGCAAATAAGATTTTTCTCTACCTTGGAAATCAGCATTCTACTAAAGAAAAATTTTTATCTTCAGTTGCCTATATAAGCAATTGTACTTTCACTTCCAACATTCTCCACAGAAATGACATAGCATCTGAAGGTTTTAATCTTGTAATCAAAGATTCAACATTCTCTGGAGGAGAAACCATTTATGGACATGTTTATCTTAGGAATGCTTTTTTAGATATGGACAATAGCATTTTTAGAGATTTGACTTCAAAATACGCAACAGCAATCTTTGCAGAAACAGCTCTTTTTGCACTGAACAACACCAAATTCTATAATTTAAATGCAAATTTAACTGCCGGTGCAATAGCAATTAAATATGTGAAAAATCCTTATTTCAAAGCTTCCTATAATATTGAAAACTGCATATTTGAAAGCATTTCCTCTAAAAAAGATGGTGGAGCACTATACATTGATAGTGGTGGACGTGGAGGTCCAGAAGAAAACCTGACAATTAACGTTAGAAACTGCAGTTTCAATAATTGTGTAAGTGAATTCGGTGGAGCTATTGTTCAATTAAACTCTAATCTAAAGGTAATTGACTCTAATTTCACCAACAATTTTGCTGAAACTGCCGGTGGTGCAATTTATGCATCTCTGGCAAATCTAATTGTTATTAATTCCAGTTTAATTAACAATGGAGCGAACTTCGATGCAGGAGCAATATTCTTTGATGAAGGTGAATTGAATATCTCAAAATCCAATTTCACTCAAAATTATGTTACATACCTTATAGATGGCGTTGCCAACACAATTTATTTATATAATGCAGAAGCTTATGCTGAAGATTCATTCTTCAACAATACTGGAACAAGCATATTTGGATATTTCTCAACATTTGGCAGCAGTAATACTGATTTTGTCAATGATGAAATATCCGTAGATAATGAAGAGTATAAATTTGAGAATTCCTGGGCTTCCAATGACCTCAATCTTATAAACAATACAATATATGTAGATACTATCCCATCAAAATTTGACCTAAGGGATTGGGGATGGGTGTCTCCAGTAGTTGATCAGGGTGTAAATGGGCCTGTTGGGCTTTTGCTTCAATTGCGGCTTTGGAATCTGCACTCCTTAAAGCCACTGGAGTGACATATAATCTTTCTGTAAATAACCTGCAGAATTTGGTATTGGCCTACTCAAAATACGGAAGCTCTAATCACCTTGAAGGAGGAAAGCCAACAACAGCCATTTCACATATTCTCAGTTGGTTAGGAGTTCATGAATCTAGCAGAGACGAGTATGATGAATTAGGTAAGATATCCAATTTACTCTACTATTCCAATTAAACTTTCCATATCCAAGATATAATAATGATTCCCGGAGGTATGAATGACACATATGAACGATTAAAAAAGCATTGATGAAATATGGGGCTGTAATGGTTCCATATTGTTCAGAAGGTGAATCAAGTCCTTATTTTAACCCTGCAACCGCTGCATTTTATTATGGAAATGACACTTATCCCGATGGTTCTCATCGATTTATGAATCATTTGGTGAGCATTGTTGGATGGGATGACCATTATTCAAAAGAAAACTTTATAATTAAGCCTCCAGCAGATGGAGCATGGATAGTTAAAAATAGTTGGGGAACTGCATTTGGAGATAATGGATACTTCTATATGTCCTATTATGAGCCTTCCATCTTAGATGGTGAAAATGAAGGTTTATTAAATTCTGCTGTGGCATTTAACCTTGAAAACAACATAAGATATAGTGTGAATTATGAGATGGACTTTGGAGATTTATCCGCTTATTTAGAAGACTTCCCATATTACTTTGCTAAATATACTGCCATAGTTGGGGAAAATATAGCTGCAATTGGTACCTACTTCAATGAAAGTGGAATTGAATACGAATTTACCATATATGTTAATGATAAAGAGGTTTATACTCAAAGTGGAGTAAGTGATTTTTCAGGATTTAAAACCATTAAGCTGAATAAATATGTTCCAATCAAAGAGGGAGATGAAATTAGGGTTTTGATGCATAGCAATGGCGTTCCATTGACCGATTTAACAAGACAACATTATCTTGATGACATGTATGGACTAAGCCCTGACGGTGTAGAGGTAACAACATACCCTGGAAAAGTCGTTTCACTAAAGGTCTACACAGATGCCGAGGACAAACCTGAAACTGGTAGACTTGCTACAAACTTAGAATACAAGGATATGGTCACTACTGCTGTTGCTAAAGAGGATGGCAGAGTTGGAAATTATTTTGTATTTACCTTAAAGGATTCCAATGGTAAGCCATTAGCCAATAAGCCAATGCAAATAGGATTCAATGGTGTTGTATACACCTACGAAAAAGATGGTATCTGCACTGATGAAAATGGTGTTGCTAAATTGCAAATCAACCTTGGATACAAAGGAGTCTACACCTTTGCAATATGCTTCCTTGGAGATGATGATTACAATGCATCATTTGCTGTAGCAAAGATCACTGTAAAAGAGCAAACCCCTACTTTAACTGTTCCTAACAAGTCTTACAAGGCAACTGCAAAAACCAAAGCATTAACTGCAACATTCAAAACAGCAAATGGAAAGCCTATAAGCGATAAAATGGTTAAATTTACTCTAAACGGAAAAACCTACTCTGGAAAAACCAATGCAAACGGAGTCGTAACCGTAAATGTAAGCCTAAACAAGAAAGGAACCTACAGTTTTACCGTAAAATACGGAGGAGACAGCACTTTTGCTGCAGTAACAAAAAAAGCAATATTAAAAATTAGTTAATTTTAACTAAATTTTAAGTTAAATAATTTGGTTAAATTATTTGGTTAAATTGTTTGGTTAAATTGTTTGGTTAAATTGTTTGGTTAAATTGTTTAGTTAAAATATTGTAAAATTATTTAGTTAAAATAGTTTGTAAAATTTTTTAGTTAAATTGTTTGGTTAAATTGTTTAGTTAAATTTAGTTAAAATATTGTAAAATTATTTAGTTAAAATGTTAAGCTAAAATATTAAAATAAATATAAAACTTTAAGAAAATTGATGGTTCATATTATCAATTTTCTATTTCTATTTTTTTAATTATTCTTTAAAAATCTCGATTTAAAATTAGAATTCATGTTAGATACGGCTTCTTTTGGATTATTTTTTTTTTCAAATTTTCATTTTCATATTAGTTTTTAATTGCTCTCTTAATATTTTTAAATAAGATAAAACATATAATAATATTAGACAAAATTTGATGAAAATGTTATATTTTATAACTTAATAATCATAGGTTAAAAACACTTTAAACACGATTTAAACCATCATATGATTTTAAATTATGTTTAGGATAAAATGAAGAATTTAAATTATGTTTGGGATTAAACAAAGAATTTAAATCAATTTGGGATTAAACAAAGGATTAAATAATATTTAATATTAAACAAAGAATTTAAATCAATTTGGGATTAAACAAAGGATTAAATAATATTTAATATTAACAAAATGATTTAAGTTATATTTAAGATTAAACAAATAATTTAAAAACAATATATGCAGAACAAAACAAATTTATTAGCTATTAGTGATTATAATGGATGATGGAATGGATTATTTTGAAAGATTGGAAAGTGAAACTCATAAGCTGTATGAGATAGCTAATGAAGCAAGGTCAAAAGGGCTTGATGTTGAGTTGGAAACTGAAATTCCATTGGCAAAGGACTTGGCAGAGAGAGTAGAAGGGCTTGTAGGTCCTGAAGGTATTGCAAAGCGTATCAAGGAATTGGAAAAAGATATGTCAAGGGAGGAGGTTGCATTTGAAATTGCTGCAGAAATTGCATCTCAGGAATCAACTGAAACTGGAGCTAAGCTTGAGGCTGAAAAACAGGCTTTTGCAGATCAAGGCTTAAGAACTGCTTTGGCTATTTTAACAGAAGGGGTTGTAGCAGCTCCTTTGGAAGGTATTTCTGGAGTGAAAATCAAAAGCAATTCTGATGGAAGCAAATATGTTGCAGTATACTTTGCAGGTCCTATTCGTAGTGCAGGAGGTACTGCAGCTGCATTAGCTGTTCTTTTAGGAGATAAGATTCGTGTAGCTACTGGACTTGATAGATTCAAGCCTACTGATGATGAGATTGAAAGATATGTGGAAGAGGTGGAGCTTTACGAATCTGAAGTCACTAACCTTCAATACTCTCCAACTGTTGAAGAGGTTAGGCTTGCTGCAAGAAGCATTCCTGTAGAAGTAAGCGGTGAGCCAACAGATCAGATTGAAGTGTCTCACAGGGATTTGCCTCGTGTAGAAACAAACAACATTAGAGGAGGAGCTCTTCTTGCTATGGTTGAAGGTGTAATTCAGAAATCCAAAAAGATCTTGAAATATGCCCATATCCTTAAGCTGGATAGCTGGGAATTCTTAGCAGAATATGCTAAGGGTGTTGGACCTGCTAAGGAAGAGGAAAGTTCTGATGATAGTGAAGAAGAGGTTGTTCAGGAAATTGATGACAACATCATCGATAAGGACGAGCTCTTTGAACACTCTAAATATGCTCACGATATTATTGGCGGAAGGCCTGTTTTAGGATATCCTTCTGAAAAGGGAGGATTCAGATTAAGGTATGGTCGTTCAAGAAATACCGGTCTTGCGACTATGGGGGTTCACCCTGCAACAATGGAACTTTTAGAGTTCTTGGCTGTTGGAACACAATTGAAGATTGAAAGGCCAGGTAAGGGTAACTGTGTAGTTCCAGTAGATTCCATTGAAGGTCCTACTGTAAAGCTGAAATCAGGAGAAGTCCGCAGATTGGATTCCATTGCAGAGGCAAGAGAAGTCAAGGGAAAGGTTGTTGAGATTCTTTTCTTAGGTGACATGCTTGTTGCATTTGGAGAATTCCTAAGGAATAACCAGCCAATGCTTGGAGCTTGCTGGTGTGAGGAATGGTGGATAGAAACAATAAGGAATTCAGAAAAGTACCAATCATTAAGTGATGGGGAAAAAGAGGCATTGGATTTGAATTCTCTTCAAACAAGGAAGTTTACTGCTGAAGAGGCATTTGATATAACTGAAGAGTACAATGTGCCTTTGCATCCTGAGTATACCTATTATTATAATGACATTTCCATTAAGGATTTGGTTGACTTAAGCCAGTGGCTTGATAGCCGTAGAGATTATCTGGAAACAGTCTATCCAAATGGGGAAGACTTGGAGCTTGATTTGTCTTATCAAAAGAGGATTCTTGAAGTTATGGGTCTTCCACATAAATTGATTGATGGAAAGGTTATCATTGAGAAAAACTATGCTTATGCATTGCTCAAAACCATAAATGTAGATTATTCAAAGTATCTTGCTGATGAGTACTATAAGTTCAAGGTTGTTGACATCATCAATGAAAACATTGACTTTGAAATCAAGGACAAGGCTCCATGCTATATCGGTACAAGGGTGGGCCGTCCTGAAAAATCAAAGGAAAGAATGATGAGACCTGCACCTCATGTCCTTTTCCCTATTGGAAACAATGGTGGAAACAGACGTTTAGTGGCAGAAGCAGCTAAAAAGAAAAAGATTAAAGTGGAATTTGCAAAAAGGGAATGCACTAATCCTGACTGTAATACCAGTTCTTTCCTAGCTATCTGTCCTAATTGTGGAGCTCCTACAACTATAGGGAAGGCAGGCTCTAAAGAAATCAATCTGGCTTACATGCTTTCAAAGGCTTCCAATAATATTGGTGTTCGTAAAGTCGATGAGGTAAAGGGTGTTGTTGGTTTGATTTCTGAAGACAAGCTTCCAGAACCTTTAGAAAAAGGAATATTAAGGGCTAAGAATGAGGTTTACACATTTAAGGAAGGAACCATTCGTCATGACTCTACTGATTTGCCTCTCACCCACTTCATCCCAAGTGAAATAGGGGTAACTGTTCCAAAATTATTGGAAATGGGATATGAGAAGGACTGTTATGGTCAGGATATAGTTAGTGAAGACCAAATTATTGAACTTAAGGTTCAGGATATTGTAGTTTCTGACATTTGCGGTGAATATCTTGTAGATGTAGCTAATTTCGTTGATGATCTGCTTGAGAAGTTTTATGGAATGGACAGGTTCTATAATGTAAGTGATAAGTATGACCTTATCGGACATCTTATTGCAGGTCTTGCTCCCCATACTTCTGCAGGAGTATTAGGCCGTATTGTAGGATTCACAAAGGCTTTAGGCTGTTATGCCCATCCTTATTTCCACTCTGCAAAAAGGAGAAACTGCGACAGTGACGAAGATTCTGTGCTTCTATTGCTGGATGCATTGATAAACTTCTCCAAATCATACTTGCCAAGTACTCGTGGAGGAAGTATGGATGCTCCTTTGGTTTTATCCACTCGTATAGATCCAGAGGAAATCGACGATGAATCCCACAACCTGGACATATTTGAAAGATTCCCATTGGAATTCTTTGAAAGGTCTCAAGAGCCTTTAAAGCCAGCAGAAATGTTAGATTTAGTGGACAATGTAGAAATGCATTTAGGTACTGATAGACAGTATCATGACCTAATGTTTTCCCACCACACTTCCAGTATTCATGCAGGGCCAAAGGTTTGCTTATACAAGCGTTTAGGCTCTATGAAGGAAAAAGTGGAAGCTCAAATCCATTTGGCAGAGCTTATACGTGCTGTTGACCAAAGAGGAGTTGTGGAAGGTGTTCTCTCTTCTCACTTCCTGCCTGATATTATGGGTAACTCAAGGGCTTTCTCCAAGCAAAAGGTCAGATGCCCTAAATGTGGTGCAAAGTATAGGAGAATGCCTCTTACAGGCAAATGCAAATGTGGTGGAGACTTGATTCTAAGTGTATCCAAGGGATCTGTAGTGAAATATCTTGAAATTTCCCAGGACCTTGTAAACAGATACCCTGTATCACATTATCTTGAGCAAAGATTGGAAATTCAGGAATTTGGTATAAATTCATTGTTTGAAAGTGATAAGTCTAAGCAAAGTTCATTGGATGTGTTCTTTGGAAAGTAATTCTTTAAATTGAAAGTGATAAGTCTAAGCAAAGTTCATTGGATGTGTTCTTTGGAAAGTAATTCTTAAAATTTATCATTAATTTCAGAGTTTTTGACTAATGGTAATATGAAATTTGTCATTACTTTAGATTGTATAGCTAATGATGAAAAAATTTGATTTTTTGGAATTATTTTTCATTAGAATTATTTGGATTTATTAAAATCAAGGCAATGATTTTTATTGGATTTTTAATTCCATCCTTTTAATTTTTAAGTATTTTCCTTAATTTTTAAGTTTAAATAAGGATTGTTATTTTGCCTTATTTTTTAATTTAGAAAAGTTTTAAGTATTTTTTTAATAGTCATAATTGATACTATAATTATTGTTCGCATAAAAACGAATGATTTATATACATCTTATGACATATATTATTTCGTGAAGTAACTAACTTTTTGTTAAGTTACTAACTTTCGTATAATATCGAACAGATTTTATACATGTAAAAACATATTATTTAGTAATCAATTGAATATTTAATCTAATAAAAATTTGGTGCAAATTTTAGGGTTTATAATTATTGATTCATTTATCATTACTTGCTTACTCTTACTTTAATAATGACGGGTTTGTGAGATTTTTTAGAGGTGTTAAAGTGGAAAAAGTTGAAAATATTGAAAACGATATCCAAAGGGCCAAGATCACTGTTAAAAAGAACAACGGTGTCTCTGAGCCATTTAGTTATGAAAAATTGTTGAAGTCTTTAGTTATGGTGGAAGCTCCAATCGGTGAATATGAAAATATTCTCTCAACTGTTGTTGCAAACTTATACGATGGAATCACCACTAAAGAAATCAAAAAAATTGTTTACGAATGTTTAGAATGTGTAGATTCTGAAGCAGCTAACAAATACTTAGCTAAAAATACTTTAAAAGTACGTTCTTCAAGAGATAAAATTGAACCATTCGACATGGCTAAAATTGCAAGCACTTTAGTTGAGGAAACCGGTGCTTCCCAAGAAACTGCTTTTGAAATAGCTACTGAAGTTTGGAAAGAACTTAAAAAACTCAATGTAGAATACCTTACTGCTCCTATGATTAGGGAAATCGTAAACACAAAACTTGTTGAATATGGATTAGAAGATTTAAGAAGCAGATACACTCGTTTAGGTATTCCTGTTTACAACATCACTTCCTTAATTGAAAGCGGTTCAAGAGACAATGCAAACATGATGCATAACCCAGAATCCATTCACAAGTATGTTGCTGATGAAGCATTAAAACAATATGCACTCTTACACATGTTGCCAGCTCATTTGGCAGATGCACACATGTCTGGTGACATTCACATTCACGACTTGGAGTTCTTCGCAGGAAGACCATTAAACTGTCTCCAACATGATATAAGGGCATTCATTAAATATGGTCTTAAAGTGGACGGTACCGGTGACCACACTTCCGTTGCTGCACCTCCTTCCCATATGGAAACATTAATGAACCATACCGGAGAAATCATGTTAGCAGCACAGCAAAACATGTCTGGTGGACAAGCTATGTCCTTATGGAACGTATTTGTTGCACCATTTGCAACTGGCAGATCTTATGAGGAAGTAAAACAATCCATTCAAATGTTGGTCTACAACTTAAACATGGCTTACGCTGCAAGAGGTTCTCAAGTTCCATTTACAAGTATGCAATTAGAATTCGGAGTTCCAAAATTCTTGCAGGACGTAACTGCATACGGTCCAAGAGGGGAAGTTGTAGGAACTTACTCCGACTTTGAAGATGAAACCAGAATGATCCAAAAGGCATTTACTGAAATCTTGCTTGAAGGAGATTCTGAAGGCAAACCTCACTTATTCCCAAATACCATTTACACATTACGTGAAGAAACCTTAAAAGGTGACTATGACGATGACATCCGTTTAGTTCACGAACTTTCTGCAAAATACGGTTCATCCTACTTCGTAAACATGTTGCCTAAATACAGAGGTCAAATGGCTAACTATATGGGATGCAGAACCTGTCTCCAAGACACCTGGACAGGTAATTGGGAACAAGACTGTTTAAGAACCGGTAACTTAGCTTACGTAACCTTAAACTTACCAAGAATCGGATACCAATCCAGAAATGAAAATGATGTATTCGAATACTTAGACAACTATATGGATTTAGCTGTTGAAACTTTAATGATCAGAAGAAACCAAGGTCTTAACTGTTTAAACAACTTTGACATCTTGCCATTCTTAAATCAGGATGTTGACGGTGAAACCTACTACAGAATTCAAAACTCAACCTTATCCTTCGGTTTCTGTGGTCTTAATGAAATGTTGCTTGCATTATTCGATGAAGGTATCGACAATCCTGATGCAAACAAATTCGGTATCAAATGTTTAGAATACATCAATGCAAGAGCAAAAGCATTGCAAGAAGAAACTGGACTCAGATGGTCTGTATTGCAAACCCCTGCTGAATCCACTGCATACAGATTCGCAACCTTAGACAAAGAGCAATTCGGAAACAAAGCAATCTTACAAGGTGACAACGGAGCTAACTACTACACTAACTCCTCACATGTACCTGTAAACTCTGACATTTCCTTTGCTGATAAGGTTAAGATTGAAGGACAATACCACAAGCTAACCCCTGGTGGACACATATTCCATGCATTCATGGGTGAGTCCTACTCTGATCCTGATGCATTAATGAGCTTAACCAATAAGATTGCAAGAAAATCTGACATTGGTTTCTGGGCTTACAGTTCAGCATTCTGTAGAATGGTATGACAGAATTACTGGTTACGTACAACAAGTAGGTCACGCTAAATCTGCAAACGGTGGTTGGAACGCAGGTAAACGTCAAGAATTAATTGACAGACGCAGATTTGAACAATAAGCTTAAATTTCAGTAGAATCTTCCTACTAATTTATCTTATTATTTTTATTTTTTTAATACTATTTTTTAACATAATTTTTGTGTTAAAAAAAAAAAACATTCGGGCTTATGCCCAAATTTTCCACTTAATAGGATTCTTTAATTAGAATCCTATTAACATCTTTATTTTGCTGTTTTTTATTTTCAATATATTTTCAAAAGTTTTCTATCATTTCATTTCCCTTATTTTTGTAATTAGTTTTTTATAATATGATAAATAAAATATTATTATAATAAATTATTAAGATATTTAATATCGAAATTAGGATTGAAAGAATCGCTGATGAATTAAATGAAATGGATGTAGAAAAACATGTCATAGCAAGTGGTACATCTATATCAGGTTCTATACATATTGGAAATTCATGTGACGTATTCATAGCAAATGCTATTGGAAAGGCATTACGTGAATTGGGAAATGATGCAGAAACCATCTGGATTGCAGATGACCATGACCCTTTAAGAAAAGTTCCTTTCCCACTTCCTGAATCTTATGATAAGTACCTTGGTATGCCTTACTCTATGATACCTTGTCCTGAAGGATGCTGTAAAAACTTTGTAGAACACTTTGAAAAACCATTATTCAATGTTCTTGACGCTTATGGTATTGAAATAACCCCTAAATCAGGATTTGACATGTACAAAAATGGAGATTATCTTGATTATATTAGGCTTTCCCTTGAAAAGCACAATGAAATCAAAGCTATTTTTGATGAATACAGAAGAGAGCCATTAGCAGACCATTGGTTACCTTATAACCCTATCTGTGATGAATGTGGTAGAGTAAACACTACAGAAGCTTATGATTTTGATGGAGACATCATCAAATACAGATGTGAATGTGGTCACGATGGTGAAATGGACATCAAGTCAGGTAATGGTAAGCTTACTTGGAGAGTTGAATGGGCAGCAAGATGGAAAATCTTTGGAACCACTTGTGAACCATTTGGAAAGGACCATGCAGCAGCTGGTGGATCTTATGATGTAAGTAGCGTAATCTCTGAAGAGATCTTTGATTACCCTGCACCATATCCAGTTCCATATGAATGGATTACATTAGATGGTGAAGCAATGAGTAAGTCTCATGGTGTATTCTTCACTCCAGAGCAATGGTTGGAAATCGGACCTGCTGAAAGTCTTAACTACTACTTATTCAGAAGCAAACCAATGAAATCCAAAGACTTCTCTCCAAAAATGCCATGGTTAGACTTTATGGACACCTTTGATAAGGTGGAAAAAGTATTCTATGATGAAGAGGAAGCACCATCTGAAAAAGAAGGCAAAAAATTCAAAAGCATCTATAAGATGGCTCAAATCAATGCAGATGCTCCATTGCCATTTAGACCTCCTTTCAGATTCTTGGTTAACGCTTATCAAATCGTTGGAGAAAAAGACCTTGAAAGAATCTTTGGCATTTTGAAAAAGAATTCCCAATTAAGCAAAAGCTTTGAAGATAAGGAATTTGCAGACTTGACTGAACTTGAAGTAGAGCAATATGGAGAAAGAGTGGATAATGTTATCGCTTGGTTAGATAAATACGCTCCTAAATTCGTCAAGTTCCAAGTTCAATATGATTCCATACCAAACTTGCCTCTTCCAGATGAACAAGTTGCTTTCCTAAAGGACTTGGCAGATTTAATGGAAGAAAAAGAGTTTTCATCTGCAGAAGAATTGCATGATGCTATGTATGAAGTTTTAGAAAGCCATGGATTAAAACCGCAAAAGGCTTTCCAAGCTATTTACAAAATGATTCTTGGTCAAAAGCAAGGTCCTAGAGCAGCTTCATTCTTGCTCTCATTAGATAAGGACTTTGTTGTTAAAAGGTTAAGACAAGAAGCTTAACTCAAGCTTTTTGACCTTCGGTTGAAAACCTTGACCAAAATATTTTCACTGGTTGGGAAAAATATCCCTTTCTTTTCTATTATTTTATTACTCTTTTCTTTTTATTTCTTTATTCTTTTTATTTTTCTATTCTTTTTATTTCTTTTTATTCTTCTATTCTTTTTACTTCTCTATTCTTTTTATTTCTTTTTATTATTTTATTTTGTGCTTTATTTTATTAATTGCATATTATTTGTCCTTATTTTCTTATTTAAAGATGTAAGTAAGCACTTACATTCGATTATCTTTATATATTTTCTTTTTCATATTATGATATAAGTCCATTTAATTAAGAAAAGTGGGATGATTTTTAATGAGAAAAACTTTATTTATTTTACTATGTTTATTTGTTTCTATTGTAGCTGTTAGCTGTGTTTCAGCAGCTGACATGAATGATAGTGCTGTAACTTATTTGTCTGATTCAGATAAATATTTAGATGTTGAAGATACTGTTTCTATGTCAGATTCTGGCAATTCTGATATTAAAAGACATTTGATGGAACTTCCAGGAGGTTATGAATCTAAAAAATCAGAAGTTTCTGATGAATCAAATGATGAAATCGATTTGTCTGATGCTGGTTCTGATCTTTCCGTTAAAAACGATACTTCTTCTGTTGAATCTAATGGCACTGTAAGAAAAGCTCCTCCTATTTCTTCTGATAGGATTGTTATTGAATTGAAGAATAGTACTTCTTTTGTTGATGTTGGTGTTTATCAAAAGAAAGGCTCTTTAAAAGATCTTCAATCATTAGTGGATAATGCTATGGATGGTTCAACTGTACATTTGGATTGCGATTATTATGGGGTGAAAAATTCAAAGGTCATCCTAAATAAAAATTTAACCATTGATGGTCATGGCCACACTATAAATTGTAATAAGGCTGACAAGTGTTTTGCTTTCTATTCCACAAAAGGAAATGTTGTATTGAAGAACCTTAACATAAAGAATGGTCACAACAATGATAATAAGAAAGGCGGTGCAATCTTATTGGAGGATCTGCTTCATACACTCTCGTAAACTGTAACTTCACCGACAATTGGGCTGAAGACTATGGTGGGGCAATATATAATGATGCACCTAACGATTTGATCATTAAAAACTGTTGCTTTAGAAAAAACAGCATTAGTGATGATAAGGGTGGTGCCATTTATTCAAAAGGTAAAGTGTGTGTTGAAGACTCTACATTTGACTCTAATAAGGCTAATGTTGATGGTGGAGCTATATTCTGTGAAAATGATGTAAATGTGACTCGTTGCTTATTTAAAAACAACAAAGCTGAAGGTGCAATTTTGCTTCAGTGTTATGGTGGTGCTATACGTTCTTATCAAAATGTCTGGATTAATAATTCCACCTTTGAAAAAAATACAGCAGCAGATTATGGTGGAGCGGTATATGCTAAAAACATTTATGTAAACAAATCCTTTGATCCAATCCAAAATCTAACTACTGTTTCTCATTTCTACAACAATTCTGCAAAAGACAATGATGGCGGTGCATTGTACTCTGAAGAGGACACTATAGCATATACTGCAAGATTTGAGTATAATGAGGCCTATGATGATGGTGGAGCAATATGCTGTAAGAATACATGGGTACACAATTGTTTGTTTTGCTACAATGCATCAAAGGGAGCACATTTTTCAAAGTGTAAAGGTGGATCAATATTTGCAAAAGGTGATATCCACCTGGATGATACAAGTTATTATAATAATCTTGAAGATTATTTACAAAGTTCTATCGTTTTCGGTGGATTTTGGTGTAATGGTAAGTTGTATGTTTTAGGTACATTCAGGACCCTTCAATCTTTGGTGGATGATGCTAAGGTTGGTTCAACTTTATATTTGCGTTCTGATTATTATGGTGGGGAAAATTCTAAGGTTACAGTGAACAAGAATTTAACCATTGACGGTCAGGGTCATACTATAGATTGTTTATGTTTCCCTAACTGTTATGCATTCTATTCAACAAAAGGAAATGTTGTATTAAAGAACCTTAACATTAATAATGGTCGCAACAATGATAATAAGAGGGGTGGTGCAATCTATATTGGTGGATCTGCTTCATACACTCTCATAAACTGTAACTTCACCAACAATAGGGCTGAGGATTATGGTGGTGCAATCTGTAATGATGCAACTAACGATTTAGTTTTAAAGAATTGCTTGTTTAAGGATAACTGGGTTCGTGATGATAATGGTGGTGCCATTTATTCAAAAGGTAAAGTCTATGCTGAAGACAGTATATTTGATACCAATAGTGCTGATCTTGATGGTGGAGCCATATCCTGTGAAAAGGATGTGAATGTAACCCATTGTATATTCAAGTCCAATATGGCAGGATATGGACTATTTTATCAATGTCGTGGTGGGGCTATACGTTCTAAGCAAAATGTCCATATTATTAATTCCACTTTTGAAAATAATCTAGCTGCAGATTATGGTGGAGCGGTATATGCTAAAAACATTTATGTAAATGCAATATTTGATTCACTCGACAATCCGGGTAATTTCTCTCATTTCTACAATAATACTGCAAAAGATAATAATGGTGGTGCATTGGGTGCTGATAATGACATTATAATAGCTTATACAATTTTTAAGAATAATAATGCAAATGATAATGGTGGAGCAATCTATAATGATGCAACTAAAAATTTAGTTTTAAAGAATTGCTTATTTAGAAAAAACAGTGTTAGTGATGAAAATGGTGGTGCCATTTCTTCAAAAGGTAAAGTGTGTGTTGAAGACTCTACATTTGACTCCAATAATGCTAATGTTGATGGTGGAGCAATATTCTGTGAAAATGATGTAAATGTGACCCGTTGTTTATTCAAATACAATAATGCAGAAGGTGCAAAAATGCATCAATGTTATGGCGGTGCTATATGTTCTAAGGAAACTGTATGGATTAATAATTCAACCTTTGAATTAAATGAGGCAGCAGATTATGGTGGAGCTGTATATGCTAAGCATATTTATGTAAGGTCATCATTTGATCCAATATTAAATCTAACTACTGTTTCTCATTTCAATGCCAATTCTGCAAAGGATAATGATGGTGGTGCATTGTACTGCGAAAATGATGCTAAAATAGATTCTGCAATATTTGAATATAATTATGCAAATGAAGATGGTGGAGCAATATGCTGTAATAATGTAAGTTTAAGAAATTGTCTCTTTTATCAAAATGTAGCAACTGGAACACACTTTTCAGCATGTGAAGGTGGAGCAGTATTTGCAAAAGAGGATGTTCACTTAATGGATAATAATACATTTGGCAACAATTGTACAGGAACTGGTGGAGCAATTTCTTGCGATATGTTATATTTCCATGAGCCATCCGTTAACTTCTCGGGTAATGGTTGGGCTGATAGAAATCCAATTGTTGTTCATACTTGCCATTATAAGGGTATTGAGTTCAACAAAGATTTGGATGTTGATGGAAATTATACTTTTGAATTTTAAATTTTTATTATTTGGGGTTTCTTGAAAACCCTTTTAAAATTTTATTTTTAATCATTTATAGTGATTTTAAGAAATTTTGTCATATATTGTTTATAATAAATATCTAGAATTAGGTAATGACTATAAACACTTCTTTTTTTAATTTTTAATTTCTGCCAAAACTATAAAAATTATTTCATTTTGGCGAACACTCTGAATGATTATTTAAAATAAGATATTTTGATTATTAAAAAACAGATATTTTGTCTAAGGAATTAGTTTTTTTAGAAAGAGGCTTATTTTATAAATAAAAATGTTTTAAAAAAAAGAAAAGATGATTAATTAATAATTAAAATTTAATTAATAATTAATCTAAATTGACAATTATCTGCCTCTTAGTTTGCTGAAGAAACCTTTGCTGGATTCTTCTTTAAGCTGTTCAGATAATTGGTTGTATTTATGTTTAAGAGAGTTGATTTCCTTATCCTTACCGTTTAAGGTAGTGCTTAACTTATCATAATCTCTCTTTTTATTATCTAATTTGCCGTTAAGGTCTTTTATTTCCGCTTCTAATTTAGCGATTCTTCCTCCAACTCCGGATTTTTCTTCTTCATATGCTGCTGCATTAGCTTTTATTTTAGCGTTAAGTTCAGCGGATTCCGCTTTGAGTTTAGGAATTAAGTTTTCTTTCAAGTCAGCAATTTCAGAGTCTTTGTCTTTTAATTGGCCTTGTTTCTTTTGGATTTCTTTTTCCTTATTGTCAATTACTCTGTCTTTTGCATCTAACTCTTTATTCAAGTCGCTAATTTCTTGTTTAAGTTCATCTATCATTGATTTTTCTTCTTCAGATAAATCATCGATAGCATCTAAGTCAACTTCATTTTCTTTAGCTTTTTCCTCAAGTTCAACAACTATTTTTTCAATTTCTTCAAGTCTTACTTTTGCAAGCTGAAGGCCTGCACCTTTTTTAGCTACACTTTCACTTAAGTCTGCATTGATTTCCAATTGATCAAAGTATTTTTTTGTACTGGTTTCCAATGCATCAGTAAGTTCTGCCTTAAGTGCTTTTAATTGCTTGTTTTCTTTCTTCAATTCAGGAATGACTTCATTGGTTAAATGATTTAATTCATTTGCCTGATTTTTAAGTTTTTCATCTTTTTCAGCTAATTGGCTTTTTAAAGTTTCAATTTCTTCTTCGGAAATAAAAATCACCATCCGATACTTTTTAATTATCCAAAAACTCATTGAATCTTCAGATAACTAATCTTTTTTCTTAAATTTCGTATACAATTTAATTTAACCATTAATGTCTTAACAGCTAAATATCATTCAATGTTAATCATTTTTTTAAAATTTTTAAAAAAATAACTATACATATAATTTGATAATTTTATATTAATAAGTTTTCATATATAATACTTAATATCCTAACTTAATATTGTTGTAATAAAAAAATGTTTTTTCTACTCAAATTCATTGTATAAAAATAGATTTTTGTGGCTACTTATCTTGTAAATCAAACTCAAGTATGTGACCACCTTGTTTTTATTAAAAAAATATATTTGGATTTTATTTGCTGTAAAACAGCTTATTTAATAACTTTTATCCTATGGGTAAAGACATTAGCTCCATAAAGTCTAGTTGATTTAAAGCTTGCTTTTATGGTATAAAGTCCTAACTTAACATTTATCTTAAGCTTAGCCAATCCTTTAGAGTTAGTTGTTCTAGTGTATGTTTTTCCTCTAAATCTCAATTTGACTTTTGTCTTTTTTATTGCCTTTCCGTTTTTATCTTTAAACAGGACATTTAAGTATGATTTTCTTTGGACTTTCCTGTTTTTTATCACGACTTTTGCAGATTTCACATAAACCTTAATGCTTTTTGAGGAACTTAAGTAGCAGTTGTCTCCATTAAATGTTAGTTTGGCACTGTATGTTCCTACCTTATGGTTTATGGTAAATGTTGCAATTCCATTTTTGTTTGTTGTCCTATAGTAGTTTTTACCCTTAATGGTCAGTTTAATCTTTTTAGATGCCAAAGCTTTCTTATTGTTGTCTTGTAGCTTTACAGACAATTGGGTTCCGTTCTTATAATATTTTATAAGATTTTTTGCAACAATTGATATATTGTTTTTCAATACAGTTATCTTGACTGATTTTTCCTTGTTCTTATAGTCGGTATCTATAAAGCTTACTTTAACATTATATGTTCCAGGATACAATCCAATGACAAATTTAGCGATTCCATCTATATTTGTTTGAGCGCTGTAGGTTTTTCCGGAGATGATTAGATTAACTGTTTTATTGCAGATTCCTAAATTGTCCTCATCAGTTAACTTAACTTCCAGATCCTTATTTTCCTTATAGTGTTTATTCAAATCATTTACTGTAAGGTTTGCTTCGCTTTTCTCTTTAACATCTATTTTCAATGTTTGATTGTTTATTTTAGCATAAACTGTTTTGGTATTTGCATCAGGAAGGTAATTTATGCTTGCGCTTCCATTGACTAAAGTCACTTCTTTTATTGTTTTTCCCAAATTGTTGTAGAACTTAACAGTCAAAGGCAAATTGATGTCCTTGTCATAGTCATATGTTTCCTTTGTTTCGTTGTCGAAATAATGCTTTAGATTCACATTCAATATATTAGTGTTTTCACGGTCAATCATGCCATTGCTTGAAGTGAATTCCATTACAAGCCATCTGCTTGCATTTATTTTCCATGATTCGTATTTGTCGCTATGAGGTGAATAATAGTAAGGGATTATTTCATTTTGTCTCCACCAGCAATAAAGAACACTTGCATTGTCATCTAAAGCTATGTCTCCATATATTTTTCCTCCTTGCTCCAATACTATGACATTGTCAACAATAGCACAGTTTTCCATTTTAAGTTCAGTGTCTGGGAAATTGTTTGATACTGCACCATGTGCCCCTACTTGATTTCTTTCAAATATGGTGTTGTAGACTTCAGTAACAACATGCTGTCCGCTTGGAGGTGCAAGAAGTGCTGCTGCATAGAATCTGGATTTTCCGCCACTGAATATGCTGTTGTTTATTATCATGTAATTATGGTTGCTGATTGCTCCACCTGTATAATTTGTGGTTTGATTTATAAAGCTGCAGTTGTTTATTGTTGCATTTGCCAAATTGAGAATTGCACCTGCAGAATAGATTGCATAGTTCATTAGGAATAGGGTGTTGCTGATATTTGCAGTTCCTCCACATGCAACAGCTCCCCCCACTCCCTTTTCAGCGATTATATGATTTTCAGTAAAGCAGGACTTATCAATAGTGGTTATTCCTGCAGAGTATATTCCTCCACCATATTGGAGGGCAGAGTTATTTATAAGGTTTGAACTGATGATGTTTAGCTTTCCAAGATTATTGTAAATTGCTCCACCATTTAGGCTTGCATAGGAATCCTTAATTGTACAATTGATTAATGTCAATTCTCCTTCATCGTTGTAAATGGATCCTCCAAGGCCATCATTTCCCTCACTTGTAAAGTTTCCATTGATTAGGATCAATCCAATAAGTGTTAATTTTGCATTGGATTTCAAAATAAATATCCTATCCCTATTTTTAGCGTCAAGAGTGGTCTTATCCTTTTCCCCTTGGATTGTCAATACCTTATCTATAGTCATGTTCATTGCTTCAAAGCTTCCTTCTGATAAGTGAATGTTTGATTCATTAGCGCTGTTTTCGATTCCATGTTTAATTGTTCCATAAGGTTTTTCAGCACTTCCATCTCCAGTTGAATCATCACCATCTGCAGAGATATAAATATCGGCATTTCCATCATTTGATTCTTCTAAAGCGTTTCTTAAATCTTCATTCAAATTTAAATCTTCAATATTTTGATTATTATCGATATTATTAACTATATTATCATTAGTATATTGGTTAATATTGTCATCAGATAATTCTAATGCATTAATTGGTGATATAAGACCTAAAATAAGTAGTAATAATGATAATATGATTAAAATATTAGTAATTCTCTTAATATTTTTCATATAATCTTCCTCATTTTAAAATTAATTTATCAATATATATGTATATATATATATATATATTTAATTTCATGTCGTAATATAATTTTATTTTAAAATTTAATGATTATATATTTTTCTTTTTAAATTTTGTTTATGATTTTATTTTTAGGTAAGTTCTAAAATTTTGTTTAGAGCTTTTAGTTTTTTTAGATATTTCTTTTTAAATTTTGTTTATGATTTTATTTTTAGGTAAGTTCTAAAATTTTGTTTAGAGCTTTTAGTTTTTTTAGATATTTTATCAGCATTGAAAATTTTTTAAAATATTTCTTTTCAAATGCTATCGCAAGTTAAAATTATTATAAAAATAAAACATTTATTACTTAATATTTTTTCAAAATTGATGGATTTTTTAAAAAATTTTTTTAAAATTTATTTTTTTCAATCCATAGGTTTTTCTATTTTTTCTTTAAAAAATTAATGGAAATTCCAAAAAAATATTATTTTTCAGGTGGGAAAATTATAGGTTTTTATTGAATTTTTTAACATAACATGTGTTAATAAAAATCATTAAATATGGTGAAGTCCTAAAATAATATTGGTACTAATTTTAGAAAAAATATTCTAATTCGATAATATTTAAGCTTGAAATTTTCTATATTTTAAAGTTCTAAATATTATTTATTTGATTAATAAGAGGATTTATGTATTTATTGAGATAAATACGGACTATATCTAATCTTATTTTACCTGAAAATCATTAATTAAGTTTATTTGCTATACTTTTTTATTGATTTTTCATTAACAGTTAACAGTTAAAAACAAGAGAAAAAAGGTTGATTTATTTGAGTATTAAAAAAGATATTTTAGCAGTTGGACATACTGCATTAGATTATATCATTACGGTTGATGAGTTTCCTAAAGCCAACAACTCCGCACCTATGAAAACCATGAAAAACTTGAATGGTGGTGTTGCAGCAAATGTTGCTATGATTGGTGCAACATTAGGAATGAAAACCGGTTTGATTTCTGCTGTAGGATGTGAATTCATAGACTCCCATTATCATAAGAACATGCAGAAGTTAGGTGTTGACACTGAAGCATTAATCATTTCTCAGGAAGAAAACACTCCTACTGCATTTGTTATGACCAATAGCAATCAGGATCAAATCAGTTATTTCTATTGGGGAGCTGCAAAGGAGTTCCATGACAGCGAAGTCCCAAGGGATAAGGTAAAGGAATTCAAAGCGGTTCATTTGGCTACTGGAGATCCTCATTTCAATTGCAAGACAGGAATTGTTGCTAAGGAAGAGGAAAGATTGGTTTCCTTTGATCCAGGTCAAGACCTTGGAATGTACAGTCCTAAAAAATTGAAGGAAGTCATCGCCAATGTAAATATATTATTTGGAAACCATCATGAAATTAAAAGGATTCAGGATTCCTTAAGTGTTGACATCAATGGATTAATGGAAATGGGTCCTGAAATTGTTTTAATGACTTGCGGTAAGGAAGGCAGCCATATATACAGTGTTGATGATGGCAAATTTGAAATAGAGTCTATTTACAGACCTGCTGTAGACCCTACTGGTGCAGGAGACTCTTATAAAGCAGGATTTATATCCCAATTCATTAACGGCGCTTCATTGGAAGAGTCTGCTAAATTTGCTTCTTCAGTTTCATCATTTGTTGTTGAAAAGCAAGGATGCCAAACAAATATGCCTACTCATGATGAAGCATATAATAGAATGGTTGAATTCTATAAATAAGTTATTTTCTTTTGGAATTATTGATTTTTATCTAAATTCCATTTCTACTTTTTTTCTTTTTTTAAATCTTTATTCGGTTGAATTATTCTTTTTTTTTAATCTTTATTTGGTTAGCATTATCCTTTTTTTTAAATCTTTTTCTATAATTTAATTGTTTATCTAATTTTATCATTTTTATTTGTTCTTTAGGTTTTAGATGCTTTTTTTTTATTGGTTTTTATTATCTCTTTTTTTTAAATTTTCATATATAATTTACTTGTTAATCTATTTTAATTATCCTTATTTTTTCTTTAGATTTCATATGCTTTTTAAGGAAAATTAAAAAAACTTAAAATTTAATAAAATGTATTTGATAAAACTCAAAGCTATTTGAAAAAAAGCCCTTAGAATGCTTATTTTCTTGAATAAAGCTCTAAAAAAATAGATAGATTTATATTATATTAGTATGTAAAATAAGAATATAAAATCAATCAAAATAGAATTAAATTAAATTTTACTTTAATAAAATATATTTGAATTTAAATTAATCATTCCTCAACATGATTTATACAAATTGAGTGATTCTAAGAACTTGATTTTATTTTATTCATTCATATTATTGTTTTTTAATAATAATTGAATTATATTAATCTAGCATTATCAAAACTAAATGGAGATAAACTAAATGACACAAATTAGTGATGCAAAAAAAGGCATATTAACTGAAGAAATGAAACATGTAGCTAAGATTGAAAATGTTTCAGAAGATTTTATCTTAAGATCTGTTGCAAATGGTACCATTGTAATACCAAGCAATGTGAACAGAGACATTGAAGCATCTGGTATTGGTGCTGGACTTAGAACAAAAGTAAATGCAACAGTAGGAACTTCCACTGATATTGTAAACTTTGATGAAGAAGTATACAAGGCACAAGTCGCTATTGACCATGGTGCAGACTGTTTAATGGAATTAAGTATTGGCGGAGACTTGGATGTTATCAGAAACAGAGTATTGGACATGTCTCCACTTCCTGTAGGTTCTGTACCTGTTTACCAAGCAGCTATTGAAAGCATTAGAGAACATGGTTCTGTTATTTACATGGATGAAGATGACTTATTCAATACCATTGAAAAACAAGCAAAAGACGGTATTGACTTTATGGCTGTTCACAGTAGTATCAACATTGAAACATTAACCAGACTTAAAAGACAAGGTAGAGTAACTGGCCTCGTCTCTCGTGGAGGATCATTCATGTCTGGTTGGATTGTAGAAAATGAAAAGGAAAATCCATTATATGCTAACTTTGATTATGTCTTGGAAATTGCAAAGGAACATGATGTAGTTCTTTCCCTTGCAAATGGTATGAGAGCAGGATCCATTGCTGATTCAACTGATAGGGCTCAAATCCAAGAATTGATTATTTTAGGAGAACTTATTGACAGATCCCGTGATGCTGGAGTACAATGTATGATTGAAGGACCAGGTCATATTCCTATCAATGAGATTCCAACAAATGTAATGATTCAAAAGAAAATGTGTTCCAACGCTCCTTTCTATATGTTAGGACCTATTGTATGTGACGTAGCACCTGGTTATGACCACATAGTATCTGCAATTGGTGCTGCATCTTCTGCAAAAGCTGGAGCAGACTTCATCTGTTATGTAACTCCTGCAGAGCATTTAGCTCTTCCATCTCCTGAAGATGTAAAAGAAGGTGTAATTGCAACTAGAATCGGTGCATATGCTGGTGACTTAGCAAGCGGTCAAATCGACGGTTCACAAGACCTTGCTATGGCTGAAGCAAGAAAGAAATTAGATTGGGAAGCTCAATACGAATGTGCAATGTTCCCAGAAGCTGCACGTGCAAAAAGAGATGAAAGACCTCCTGAAGAAGAGGACACTTGTACCATGTGCGGTAACTATTGTGCTGTAAAAATAGTAAATCAATGGTTAGACCAATCTGATTCTGATTTAATCAAATAACCACCAAACTTTTTCTCGCCTTCGGCTCGTAAAAGTTTGATCAAAATATTTCCACTTGTTGGGAGTATTTGATCTTTTTTCTTTTTTTTAATTATTTTATTATTTTTATGTTTTTTTAGATAATTTATTTAATGAATCCTATTGAAATATCATTCCCAAATTACATTGGAATCTAAAAAACAATTAATAATAAACACCTTCTGTTACATTTGCTATTTTTTTGATAAGTTCTCTTTCTTTTCCATCATATGGGCAGATTTCAAGGAAGAAATATTCCTCTTTTTTGAATAAAAAATTTTCAAAATCCTCATATTTTTCATTATATTCAGTTAAATCTTTTTTATTGAGTTTTAATTCTAGTTTTAAACTTAAAAAGTCATCAAATTTTTTACAAAGTTCTTCAATTAATGGAAAATGTTGTATTGATAATTCTTTTTTCTTTAAGATATGCTCGCTTATTTCAATGATTGTTAAAAAATCCAAAAATTCCTTATTTTTGAATAATGGATTTCTTTCAAGTGAATTGCTAATTTCTTCCATAAGACATAAAATCTTTTTTGCTCCTTTTTCATACTTTGAATGTTCATACTTTGTTTTTAGTTCAATGCATTTTTCTTTGATTGCATTAAACGCTCTTTTAAGAAAATTTTTTGTTTCCATTATCTCATTTGGGTTTAAGTTTTGCATTGTATCTTCATAGGTTTCCATCATTTTTCACCTCTTTTCTCTTTATTTGTCTTTAAATTAACTTTATGTTATTTTATTATTTAAATTTTGATTCTTTGTTCTTTATTTTTACTATTTGGCATAAATAGTAAATTTTTATTTAAATTAGCTTCTTTGATGATTTATTGATTATGATTTTTTAAAATCATTTTGTGTGCTTAGTTTGTTTAAAAAAGTATTTAAATATTTTATTTCAACGATTTGATTATAATATAATCATTTAAATTAATTTTTTAACATAATTATAATTTTTTTAAGTGATTAGAATATTTAAAACGCTTTGTTAAATTATGATTATCTTTTAAAAATTTTAGATTTTGTAATTTAAAATAAGTTGATTTATTTGTTGAATGAAAAAGTTTATTGGCGTTTTTTTTTTTAAAAATAGTTGCTTATTCGCCATTTTTTTTAAAACCGATGTTGGTTATTTTTTTAAAAATAGTTTCTTATTCGCCATTTTTTTTTTAAAAAAATAGGGGGTTGGTTATTTTTTTAAAATAGTTTATGGAATGTTTTTTAATATTGTTTGGTGATAATATTTAATTATCTGCTTTTCCAAGGTTTCATTGGTACAAATCCTTGCTCGCCTATTTTGGTTTGACCATCAAATAGTAGATATTCAATTAAATTATAAATGTCTTCTTTTGCATCACTGATTTGAACCAAGCTTATAATGTGACGTGTTTCATTTTTTAGGATTTCATTTCCATTGAAATAACTGGCATTTAGGAATGTGTAGTACTTTTCAGAATTTCTGACAATCTTAAATGCATCAAATTGGGACTTGACTTCCCTTTCTATGGAAAAGTTTATGTTTGCCTGTCTTAATGTGCTCCATGCAAGCCTTTGTGCACTTCCTTTGACTCCTATAAATTCCAATCCTTCCAAATCTTCGATTTTTTCCACAGATTTTCCATTTTTTGGAGGAATAAGCACTAAATGGTCATAGGCAATTGCAGTGAAATTCAAGTCATTTTCAAAAGCAAGCAATGGGTCATCCAATGCCAAAATATCTACCAAATCCTGTTTTGCAAGTTCATATGCACTTTCGTCATCACTGCTGTAGATTAGGGTTTTAAATGGCAAGTCATAGCTGATTGCCTGTAGAAGACCTGTAATGATGTGTCCTCCTGCAATGATGATTTCTTCCCTATCTTCCAGTCTGTTTTTGTATTTGTAGTAGGTATCTAAAAGCTCATATCCCTTTGGACTTAATTCTGATCCGGAACCGACAGTAATGACTAGTTTTTCCCCAAGTTTGTCTTCAGCATTTTTGATTCTTCTATTTAGAACTGAATGGGACACTTTCAATTCCTTTGCTGTTTTTCTTTGGGAATATGTCTTGGATAGTGATTCCAAAGTTTCAAAAAACTTATGGTTAAAGGACATTCCATCTATTTCAATCCCAATTTCAGGCTTGATGATGTTCTTTTCATCTCTTTCCATGTCCCCAATATTTTCATTTTCACGATTTGGCATTAAATCCCTCTTGAGCTTCTAACAGTATCATTTATATTTATATTTTAAATCATTTAAATAATTTTAAATATCTAAAAAATATAATATTATTATTGATTTTTAGGTAGAGATTCAAATGGAATATATGATATCCTCAATTGAGGCAATATTAGGCAATATTCGCGATGCAGAAGAATATTTAAATGAAGATGATATAGCAAAGTTTATTGAAATCATCACTACTGCAGATAACATTTTTGTAACCGGTGCAGGTAGATCAGGTCTTGCTGCAAAAGCATTTGCTATGAGACTAATGCACTTGGGTTTAAGCTCTTATGTTGTAGGTGAAACCATTTCTCCAGCTATCAATGCAGGAGATTGTATTTTAGCTATTTCCGGTTCTGGTGAAACCAACACTATTGTTACTGCAGCTAAAATTTCTAAAAAAAGAGGAACAAAGGTTTTAGCATTAACTTCCTATCCTGAAAGCAGTTTAGGACAATTAGCTGATGCAATTATCCATGTAAAAGGTAGGACAAAATTAGAAGTTGATGATGAAAACTACCTTAAAAGACAAATTAAAGGTAATTATACTTCTTTAACTCCTTTAGGAACTGCTTTTGAATTGACTTCATTAGTTTTCCTTGATGGTTTGGTTTCTGAATTAATGGAAACTATGGGAAAAACTGAAGAGGATTTAAAAAATAGACATACTGTTTTAGAATAGGCTTTTACTATTCTTTTAACTTTTTTTCTTATTCTATTTTATGCCTATTTTTATCTTTTTTTTTATTCTTTTTTCTGTTCTTCATCTATTTTTTCAATTTTTCTTTCATAGTGTTAATGTTATTTGAAAAAAATTTATTTCTATTTCTCCCTTATGCGAAAAAAATTGGAGATTTGATAGCTGTAAGCTATCAATGTTCTAATTCAATTTACTTACTTATTTTTAAAGTTGATTTTTTTGAAATTGCTTCGTAAGTTGAGTCTCCAGCCCATTTGGCTGTAACTGTGTAAGTTCCAGCTTTGGAAATGCTTACATCAACACTTGCAACACCTTTATCATTGGTTTTTGCCTTATAGGTTTTGCCGTTTACTGTAAATGTAATCCATTTATCGACAATCAATTTTCCATTTGCATTCTTAAAGGTTGCAGTAAGTGTCTTTGTTTTAGCGGATACCTTGTAGGACCTGTAGGGAACAGTTAAAGTAGGTTTTTGACATTCTACCTTAATATTAGCAACTGCGAAAGATGCATTATAGCTTTGATTACCTAAGAAACAAATGGCGAAAGTGTAATCTCCTTTGTATCCTAGGTTGATTTGGAGTTTTGCAGTTCCATTTTCATTAGTGCAGATTCCATCTTTTTCGTATGTGTATACTATTCCATTGAATCCGATTTCCATAGGAGTGTTTGCTATTGGCCTTCCGTTAACATCTTTCAATGTGAAGTAGAACCATTCACCTGTTTTTCCATCTAACTTCGGATCAACTGTTTCGGTTTGCATGTTTTCAAAGATGATTATGGTAGCGTTCTTAGCTATGTTGAAGTAAGAAGTTCCAGTTGACTTAATGTAATTTTCATCTCCTGCAAAGACAGCTACAACCTGGTAAGTGTCAGCGTCCAATGTGTCGTTGATGACAAGCTGCCCTTTACCATTGACGTCAGTAGTGACTTCGTATTCATTAGCTGCAACAGTTACATTAAGGGTGTTGCTTATTGGAGTTCCCTTAACATCAGTGAGCTTAAAGTCAATCACTGGTTTATCTCCATAGCTTATGTTTTCAACTGAAACAATAATTTCAGTTGCAATTAACTCAATTGGAGTTACAGTAATTTCTTTTGTAACTGTTTTTTCCTTGTGGACACCGTCATCCACTTTAACAGTGATTGTGTGTTCTCCTTCCTCTAATTCACCAAGGTTTACATTACCATCTTCATCAACAGATAATATTTGCTCTTCACTGCCATCAATTGTCACGATTACTTCAGTTACAGGGACATCTTGGCCTCTGCCGTCAGTAGCGATAACAGTAATGATTACATCTTCGCCAGCAATTGGGTTGTTGTCAGTTACTTCTATGTTCAATTCAGTAGATTCTGTGATGGTTAGTTTTGCAGTAGCGTTTGCTTCTGTGTAGTTTTCATCACCTAAGTATCTAACAGTAAGAATGCATTCGCCAACAGTTTCATCTATTCTGAATGTGACTTCTCCAGCACCTTCTTCAAGATCGAATAATTGACTTACTTCATCAGCTTCCCAGTCAACAGTAACAATAACAGTGCCTGTAGCAGTAATTCCTTCAACACCTTCAACAGCAATAGGGATTGTTACAGAAACATTCCATTCAGCAGTTGCATCCTCTACCTTGATGGTTGGGGTGATTTTATCCACTTCAAATTCAGTGACTTCTGAAGTCTTATTATAATACCTTAAATCATCAGACACAGTCCCACTAGCAAGATAAGTTCCTGGAACTAAAGTAAGGTTAGCTTGATAGCGGCCGTCAGAAACTTTCTCAGTAGCATAATCAGTACCTTAATTGTTAGGGTTACAGTTCCTGTCACATCCTCAGGTACAGTTACATCAATATGGGTATCGGCACCTTCAATACCTGGAACAACATTTAAGCCAATAGTGTAATCACTGATTTTAACGGTTACAGTTCCTGAATACACTTGACCAAATACATAATCAGTATCCTCATAATTAAAGTGGTCCGGTTCTAATCTGGCGATGATTAGGTAATCTCCTCCTTGTTCAAATGCATAATCAGCACACCAAATGCCTTCATTATATAATGCTTCGATTTCAGTGCCGTTTGGCAGAATCAGGAATAATCTTGCATTATTCGGATTAATGGTAATTGGTCTCATTCACAATACTTGCATTTATTTTCATTGTGATATTTTGATTTATATAAACTGTTTGATTATCTAAAACTATCAAATTGAATTTTGGAGGAACAATAAAGCTGCCCGTGTTTTCTATGTAAGTGTAATAACTGTCATCTGGATGGTAAGCCTTAAATGTGTAATCTCCACTAGGCAAACTGAGATAATCATAGACTGCCTTACCATTTGCATTTGTCATAACAGTTTCATTATCCACTAATTCATCTAGAGAGTTATAGGCTTCAACAATAATGTCAATACCTGCTTCAAGATCAGATCTAACTGGAGCAAAAACATCACTGTTAACAACAGCGCCATTCCAGTAAGTTACATTTATAAAGTTAACATTAGCAGAATAAATTGCATTGATATAATTTTCCTTAGCTGTAAAGGTAAATACTAACTTATTATCATTTACTGATGTTAAACTAGTGCTTTCAGCTTTATTGTTAATGAAATTAGAGTTTTTGACATTTAGTATATTTGAGGCATAAAGTGCACCGCCAATATATGCTTGGTTGCCGGTGAAATTACAGCTTGTCACAGTACTAGTCCTCATAAACCTAACAGCACCACCATCATTAAAAGCAGTGTTATTTACAAAATTACAGCTTGTCACAGTACTTTCACGATAGAAGAAAACTGCACCACCATACACAGCAGAGTTGTTAGTAAAATTACAATTTGCCACGTTACTATTATTATAGAAGTAAACTGCACCGCCATAAGTGAAAAGACCAGTTGCTTCGTTATTGGTAAAATTACAATTTGTCACTTCACCATCGCCGTTAAAGTAAACTGCACCTCCATTGAAGTTATCATAGTTATCAGTGAAATAACTGCTTGTCACAGTGCCCTCATTCCAGAAGTAAATCGCACCACCAGCCGCCAAAGGAGAGACATGATTATTGGTGAATATACAATTTGTCACATTACTCCTATAAAAGAAGTAAACTGCACCACCATTGGATTCAGCAGAGTTATCTGTGAAATTACCGCTTGTCAGAGTGCCCTCATTTTTGAACTAAATTGCACCCCCTTCTTTAGATGCAGTATTATTATTAAAATTACAATTTATGATTTCGCCTTTAGAATATAATGAGACAGCACCACCATGTTCTTCTGCGTGGTTATTGGTGAAATTACAATTTGTCAAACTGCTTTCATCCATGAAGTAAAATGCGCCACCATCTTTAGATGAGGTATTATTAACAAAATAGCAATCTAGAGCAGAACCATTATAGATTGCACCTCCATCCGCAGCAGTATTATTAAAAAAGGAGCAATTTACAGCAGAACTAATGGATATTGCACCACCTCTTTGAGCAGTATTATTAATAAAAGAGCAATTTACAGCAGTGCCATCCTATATTGCACCACCTTCTTTAGATGCAGTATTGTTATCAAAAGAGCAATTTATAGCAGAATTACTATTAATTGCACCGCCTTCTGGAGCAGAATTTCCAACAAAAGAGCAATCTAGGGCAGAACACATGGATATTGCGCCACCACGATTATTTGCTTTATTATTAATAAAAGAGCAGTTTTTAGCAGAAATTCCATCTATTGCACCACCTTCATATTCAGCAGTATTGTTGATAAAAGAGCAATTTGTAGCATGACCTCCTTCTATTCCACCACCATAATATGCAGCATTATTTATAAAAGAGCAATTTATAGCAGAATTACCATCCATTGCACCACCAAAAGATGCAGAATTACTAACAAATGTGCAATTCATAGCATAACCTTTAAATATTGCACCACCTCTTTGAGCAGTATTATTTATAAAAGAGCAATTTACAGCAGAACCATTATAGATTGCACCACCATTAAATGTTGCAGAATTATTAATAAAAGTACAGTTCAAAGCAGAACCATTATAGATTGCACCGCCATCATAGCTTGCATTATTATTTTTGAATGTACAGTTTATTGCAGTAACATTTCCTGTTCCATTATTCCAGACAGCAGCTCCAAATTCTTCATCATCAACCCATCCGTTTAAAAGGACCATATTTTTAAATGTAACTGCTGCATTATCAGTAACCTGGAAAATTCTCATTTTGCCAGCACCATCTATTTTATGACCCTGTCCATCTATAGTTATGGATTTGCTAATTTCAATCCCATTTTTCAAGTCAGAATCATCATCACTATAGGAATAGTCGTCATTTAGAATAATTGTCACATTTTGGGTACTGTCTATTGTATCTTTTAATTCTGTCATTGTTTTTGGTGTGTCTGTTATCAGATTTCCATCATCTGAAACACTTATTTCCTCAATTTGCTCAGCGTTTGAAATAACATCGTCGTTTACATCACTTGCAACAACAGTGTCATTCACATCACTTGCATTAACGCCAGCAACAGTAAAAATCACCAATATCAAGCATAAAAATGAAATTGTATTTAATTTCACAAGTTTTCCTCCAAAAATTATATTAATATTGTGCTGAACTATTAGTATTAACTATATTAAGTATATTTTTTTTAACGAATATATAATGGTTGGGATTGTAACAAATTGTGTGAAATTTCAACTAATGTGTTTCAGATCCAAAACTTAATCTGAGACTAAATCTTGAAATTAATTCTTTGTTTCTTGTTATTTTTCTCAATCTGTTTGCTAATAAAATCTATGTGTTTCTCATTTTTTTTTTTTTTTAATCTGTTTGGTAATAAAATGTATATGTTTCTCATTGTTTTTATTAATCTGTTTGCTAATAAAATCTATATTATATTTCGTTTTTTTTTTCATTCTTTTTTTTAATTTTTTTATCATTTCCATTGAGATATCTTTTTTAATTTATTTTATCAATTTTTCCTTTATCCATACAATTTCATGTTGTACATTTTCATTATATTCGATATATTTTTTCAATGATTTTATACTAATTTCTTATGCCATATGTATTATTTTTCTTATTTATTTAAACTTTAATTTGCCTATTATTTCAAATTCTGACTAATATTAAATTATTTAGAAAATTATTTATATAAATGAAATGAAAAATATTTCATGTTAATATGATTTATAGGTAATAGTATGGAAAAGAAAACAAAAATTATATTGCTTATTTTACTTGCCTTAATAGTTTGTGGAGTGGCCATTAGCTTATTTGCTTCTCCCTCTTCAGTTAGCTCATCTGGCAATCAGACAATAACTGACATGGCAAATAGAACAGTAAACATTCCAAGTGATATTAATAGGGTTATTGCTACAAGCCCTCCAATGACTACAATAATGTATATGCTTGCTCCTGATAAATTGGCAGGGGTTAACTTCCAATGGACAGATGAGAAACTCAAATATGTTCCAGACCAATACAAGGATAAGTTTCCTGTTGTAGGCGGATGGTTTGGAAGCCAAGACGGTAATTATGAAGAGTTCATTGCATCAGAACCTGATATTGTTGTAGAGGGAATCGATGAAGGAATGGGTGTTGATTTATCTGTTGTAGATGAAAGACAAGAGAAATTCGGATCACTTCCTGTTGTGGCAGTAACTGACAATACAAATGTCACAAAGATAGAGAATACAATCGGATTCATAGGCAAGCTTTTGCAGGTAGAGGATAAGGCAAATCAATTGATTGGCTTTAATGACAAATACTTAAGCGAAGTTCAATCCACTGCAAGTTCCATTCCAGAATCTGAAAAGAAATCTGTTTATTATGCTTCAGGTGAAGATGGATTATCCACTTATGCAAGTGGTGCTTCTCATGGACAGCTCATTTCTCTTGTTGGAGGTAAAAATGTAGCAGACACTGAAGTCAAAGACAGTGGGAGCGAATTGACAGTTTCAATTGAACAGATAATGAAATGGAATCCTGATGTCATAATAGCAACTGATGAGGACTTTTACAATAATGTCTACAAGGATTCAAAATGGGCTAATGTAAAGGCAGTGAAGAATCATCAGGTTTATCTTTCACCACAGTCTCCATTCAAATGGTTTGACAGGCCTCCAGGTGCTAATATTATTATAGGTGTTCCTTGGACTGCTAAGGTCATTTATCCAGATAAGTATTCCAATATCAATATGGTGGATGCAACTAAAGAGTTTTATAGCAATTTCTATCATTATGATTTAAGTGATGAGGAAGCAAAGGATATTTTAATATCTTCTGGATTAAAGGAATCTGATTTATAGTTATTTTAGATTAGCGAATTATATTTTCTGGATTTAAGGAATCTGATTTATAGTTATTTTAGATTAGTGAATTATTTTTATAGGTTTTTGAGTAGGATATTTTCCTATTCTCCTTTAATTTAATGATTTTAAGGATTTGTATTGATGAGTGAAAATTCTTCATTGAATATTGACAATTTTAATGATTTTAAGGATTTGTATTGATGAGTGAAAATTCTTCTTTGAATATTGACAATTTGCTTATATATCTGCTCTTGATTGCACTGCCAATATTTTTATTCTTTGTGTCCTTTATGTTAGGCAGATATCCGGTAGCTCCAATTGATGTGATAAAGACTATTCTTAGTCCTATTTTTCCATCTTTAGCTGTATCTCCAGAGTTGAATTCTATTGTTTTCACAATTAGATTGCCTCGTATCATTGCAGCATTGCTTGTTGGAGCATGCTTATCTCTTGCAGGAGCCTCTTTTCAGGGAATATTCAAAAACCCTCTTGTATCTCCAGATTTGTTAGGGGTATCTGCAGGGGCAGGATTTGGTGCAGCTATTGCAATCTTAGCAAATATGGGAAATGCATTGATTCAATTGTTTGCATTTGTATGTGGATTGGTTTCAGTTTCAATTACTTATGTGATTTCAAAGTCTTATCGGGCAGGAGGAATTCTTCTTCTTGTGCTTTCAGGTACTGCAGTTTCTGCATTCTTCAATGCACTGATTTCCGGTGCCAAATTTATGGCAGACCCTTATGATAAGCTTCCTCAAATTACCTATTGGCTTATGGGCAGCTTATCTGCAGTTAATTTCAATAAGTTATCTATGATTATCATTCCTTTGCTTATTGGAGTGATTGTGATAATGATCTTAAGATGGCATTTGAATGTTTTGTCAATGGGTGATGAAGAGGCACAGTCCCTTGGATTGGATCCTGGAAAGTTAAGGCTGATTGTCATTGTTGCATGTACCTTAGTGACTTCTGCAGCAGTTTCCATTAGCGGAATAATCGGTTGGATTGGTCTTGTTGTTCCTCATATGACACGTATTATAGTAGGTCCGGACCATAAGATTCTTCTTCCAGCTTCCTTAAGCATTGGTGCAAGTTTCCTATTGTTGATTGACAATATTTCAAGAACATTCATTTCAATAGAGATTCCTATTGGTATTTTAACAGCTATTATTGGTGTTCCATTATTCCTTTATTTGCTTAGAAGAGGATATTCTGAATGGAATTAGCTTGTGATTTATGGATGTTATTTTAAGTGTAATTACTGCATATTTATGAATTTTTGGATTATGGTGTTTTTATGACAAAATTAGTTGAAGTTAAGGATGTTTCATTTTCTTATGATAAGGATTCTCCAATCGTATTTGAAAACATTAGCTTTTCAATGGAAAGGGGGGATGTCTTATGTATATTAGGGCCAAATGGAACAGGCAAAACCACTTTAATAAAAACATTGAATGGTCTTCATAAGCTTAATTCAGGAATCATCTTATTGAATGGAAACAATATTGATAGCCTTTCATTTAATGATATTGCAAAGATAGTTGGATATATTCCACAGGGACATGTTCCATCTTTCCCATTCAGCGTCTTTGATGTTGTATTGATGGGCAGGTCTCCATATATCAATCTAACTGCTTCTCCTCGTGATGAGGACAAGGAAATAGCATTAAATGCTCTTAAAACTCTTGGAATTGAAGATTTAAAGGATAAAAGCTATACTAATTTAAGCGGAGGAGAAAGGCAATTGGTATTTCTTGCAAGGGTTTTGGCTCAAGAGCCTGACTTGCTTATATTGGATGAGCCAACTAACCATTTAGATTTTGGAAACCAGATTAAGCTTCTTGAAATCATTGAACAGTTGTCTAAACTAGGTCTTGCTGTTATAATGTCTTCACATTATCCGGACCATGCATTTTTAGCAGCTACAAAGGTGGCTATAATGAAGGACAAGTCATTCATTGACTTTGGAAAGCCTGAAGATGTCTTAACTGAAGAGAACTTGAAGAATGCATATGGAATTGATGTAAAACTTGTTGAATTGGAGAATGATAGGAAAATTTGTGTTCCTCAAAGAACTAATTTGGAGTTGGTTTTGAGGGATTATTCAAAGAAGTATTCTAATGATTAGCTATTATTTAAAATGAAATTATTGTTTCATTAATTTAAAGGATTATGGATTATTTTAAATATTTAAAAATTGTTGTTTCAACTAATTTATAAATAAAATCATATTCATAAAATAATTTAATATTTTTAATTGAATCAGAAATTTAAAGATAAAAACAATCAAAGGTGTAAAAATGGTAAGTGTAGAAGATTATGAAGAGCAATTGGCAAAAGCAAAAGAGTTTCACGGAGAAGTCTGTGGTGGAATAGCTATTGGTACCAAGCTTGCTATGTAGGGTATGGAATTGATGGGATTTGAATTGAACAAGCGTCATAAAAACCTTATTGTATTTTTAGAGATTGACAGATGCATGTCTGATGCAGTACAATCTGTCACTAAATGTACTATGGGAAAAAGGTCTCTAAAGCAAATGTGCTACGGCAAATTCGCAGTGACCTTTTATAATATGGACACTGGAGAAGCTATTAGGGTTTCAGATGCAGATGCTAACAAACAGGAAAAGATTAGGGAAACCAGAGATGAAATGATTGAAAGATTCAAACGAACTCCTGCTGAAGAACTCTTCAATGTGGAAAAGGTTCATGTTGAATTGAAGCCTTCTCAAATGCCTGGTAAACCACACACAAGCACATACTGTTCAATTTGTGGTGAAAAAATCACTGATGGACGCCACTTAAACCGTGGTGGAAAACCTGTTTGCATTCCATGTGCTGAAGGGGCATATTATGAGATAATTGATGAATAGTCCTTCATCATTTCATTTTCAATTTTCATAATTTTAAAAAAAATTTATTATTCAATTTTTGGAATTTTAGAAAAAATATATTCTTCAGTTTTTATAATTTTAAAAAATAGCATATTTTTGCAATTTTTTATCATTCCAAGATATGCAATTAATCAATCGTTTTTCATTGATGAAATTCTTTCAATTAAATTAAATATTCGATTGATTATTTAATAAGTTTATAACAAATCTATTAATTTAAATGGTGATTATTTATGGCAAATACAACAGGCATGTTACCTGCAAATGGACATCGCATTCAAGGTAGGTCAAGCGAGTCATTTTTGAATGCTCATGACATTATTATGGAATTAGGCCTTGAAGGCAATGAAGTGTTTATGGATGCAGGATGTGGAGATGGACATGCAGCGCTTGAAGCTGTAGAGATTTTAGATGATGATGCTATAATCTATGGAGTGGATATTTATGAACCTTCCATTGAAGACCTTCAGAAGGCTGCAGATGAAAAGGGTTATGATAACCTAATTCCGATTTGTGCGGATATTCCTGATCATATCGATTTGGAGGATGATGTGGTTGATGTCATTCTCCTAATCAATGTATGGCATGGATTTAAGGCAACCAGAAGAATGGATGAGGCTATTGAAGAGCTTAAAAGAATTCTTAAGCCAGGTGGAAAGATAGCTATCATGGATTATAAAAAGCAGGAAGCAAAACATGGTCCTCCTATTACTGTAAGAAGCAGTCCAGAAGATTTGGAAGAAGTCTTTAAGGAACATGGAATGAGTTTATTCTCATTAAATCCAGATTGTGGTGAAGATATTCCTCAAGGTAAATCCCATTATCTGATTGTTTTTCAAAAATAGTTAATTTTTATAATTTTTTCTATTTTTTCTTTCTTTTATTCTTTTTTCATAGTTTTTTTTTAATTTTTTTCTAATTTTTTTCTTTCTTTTATTCTTTTTTAATCCTAACTTTTTATTATTTTTATTACTTCTATAATCTCTAAATTTTTAGTGTTCTCATTATTTTTCATATTTTCAATTTTTTCCTATTTTGATTATTTTTATATAGTTTTTTCATCATTTCTCGTTATGCAAAATATTATATATTGTTAAACAATAAAGTTAATATTATTGATATAATTGAATTTTATTAGATTTAAAGTTGAATATTCGATTTGTAAGGAGGTGTATAAATCAAGGGAAAAGTTAAATGGATATCATTTAGCTTATTGTTAATTTTTCTGATTACCATTCCTTCAATTAGTGCAGAATCTATTGATGAAAATATTCTTGATGAAGATTTAACTTATGAAGACGATGAGTTAGAGTTTAATGATTTGGATTTAAGAAATGATGGCTTAAATTCTATAAGCGAATCCACTGTTTCCAGTTCTGATTCTTCTCTTAAAAACTCTAATTCCAAGGGGAATTCAGAAGACTCTTCACAGGATTTGATCAATAGGATAGAAAATGCAAATGATGGAGATGTCATTCTAATTGAACCCGGTACATATAAGGTTCATGGAATCAATATCACTAAAAGTATTTCGCTTCAAGGTAATGGAGATCCACGTGACATCATTATAGACGGTGAAGAATTGTCAAGCATATTTTTCATTCAATACATTGGAATAACTGCCAAATTTAATAATTTGACCCTCATAAATGGGAAAACAGATAATTTTGGTGGTGGAATTTGCATTGAAACAGGAAATGCTTATGTTGGCAATTGCATTTTCATAAACAATACTGCATTGAATGTCACTAATGGAGGAGCTATTTCAAATTATGGAAATGAAACGGATAGAAGTTATTTGTTTGTAAACAATTCCCTATTCATAGGCAATCATGCCGATCATGATGGCGGTGCAGTAACTACCTGTTACGCAATTTCAGATATTTATAATTCAGTATTCATAAATAATTCAGCTCGTCGTGACGGTGGAGCTATTCGTGTTAGCATTTTTGGATATGGTAATGTTCAAGATTGTATTTTTATGTATAATCATGCAGATGAGTGGGCCGGTGCCTATTACAGTTGGGCTGGAAACTCCAGTCTGGACAGATGTATCTTCATCAACAATACAGCAGGCACTAATGGTGGAGCCATAATGGTTTCCGGAAGCATTAACCTCACAAATTCGATTATCGTAAATAATACAGCTGATGAAACTGGAGGATCATTTTATATCCAAGAGCCTATGTTCAATGCTACAACCATCATAAATGTGCATGACAACATAATTACAAATAATTCTGCTCCTTTAGGAAAAGAGTTATTTGTCAAATGGCCTGATGCAAAATATCTGTTCCCTAAGTTCAATGATAACAATTGGGGAGATGAAGATCCAACCGATTCTTCTGTTTTGGATCCTAATAATGTTTCAAGCAGGATAAAGCCAACTACAACCAATCAAAAGATGGGATTATTTGACCTTTTGGACTTTTCATTGCTAAACAGATATTCTGATGTTTTACAGGATTATTATGCGAGAGATTTCAATGAACATTTTGAACGTTTCAATTTAAGTGATGATGGATTTAAATTTGATGATGATAAAACAGATGCAGATACTTCCAATGGAAAAACAGATAGTGGAACAGATTCCTCTAATTTGAAAGACCAAACAAATGATGCATCCAATAATATATTGAAAAATCAATCAAATGTTGTATCCAGCAACTTATTGAATAATCAGTCAAAAGCCAGAGCATATGGCAAATCCGCTAAATCAGATGAAATGAATTCTACATTTGTTAGCGAGAATTCTAATAATGATAAGAAAATGGTTGAATTATTTGAAGACAATCCTATTAGCCAAAAATCTTTTGACATCCGATACATATTGGTTTTAACTGTTGTTTTGCTAATATTTGCATTTGGATTATTAAGAAAAAGAGATAGGTTAAACTAATGTTTTATTTTTATTTTTTTAGTCTTTTGACTAAATTTTTTTATTTTTCTATTTTTAATTGTTTTTAGTGCTTTTTATAATTTATTTTTATTTTTAAAGCTTTTTTTTTTTTTTTTTTTTTTTTTTTTTTTTTTTTTTTTTTTTTTTTTTTTTTTTTTTTTTTTTTTTT
>NZ_CACXNW010000021.1:0-39730 GCF_902769175.1 uncultured Methanobrevibacter sp. | reverse complement strand
TTTTAATTGTTTTTAGTGCTTTTTTTACAATTCATTTATAATTTAAATCAAATTATTTTTTTTTAAAAATAAGATATTAAGATAAAATATTATTTTAAAACTATAAAATGATAACTAATTAATTATTTCTTTAAAACTATAAAAAAAGCAATTAATCAATATAATTATTCTAAAAATTGAAAAAAAGGATTTAATAATATATTTATTTTAAAACTATAAAAAAAGCAATTAATCAATATAATTATTCTAAAAATTGAAAAAACGGATTTAATCATTAATATCTTCTAAAATTGATAAAAAAAGAAAAAATAAAAAATAAAGAATATTTTTTATTTTAATTAATTTTTAACTGAAAATTTTATCTAAACATATATTCTGTTTCTTTTTAATTTAATTTTAGCTAAAATCTTATCTAAACAGGTATTTCTCCATCTGGAACTTCATAAGTGTAGATAACAGAGTAACGCCTGTCAACTATATTAATTAAGGATCCTACAGATATTTCAATTTTGTTGTTGGAGTCATAATAGTCTTCCTTTTCAAAACTGAAGCTTCCAGTTCCATTAATCACAGAGAAATGAACTTCTGTCTGTTTATCTGTTCCATTATTTAAAGTAGCATACATATCAAAGATTGGAAGATTTGTGTCTAATGATCCATCCTTTTTGAAATTAATGATATAAGTTCCAGGAGTCTCAGATTCAATTGCATCAAACTTGATTTCAGTAGTTTTAATCCTTGGACACATTGTTCCTACCCCAACAACTCCAGTATCATTATCCCAGGTTCTTAGATGGTTTACACCATACCAGTTAGGGCCAATCTTTAATTTCAAATCATCGTCCCATTCTCCTGGACCGTAGATTCCAAATGGGTTTGCACTCATTTCACTAAGAATCATCATGCTTGGTCCTTCTGCATTTCTGTAAATTGCATTGCTTGTAACGATTGGCTCAACACAATTTTCAGCTAAATCATAACCTGCATTGAATCTTATTCCTTCAAGTGAATTGTCTGTAATCAGATTGCCTGTAATCACGATTCCAGTACTGTTGTTTGAATCAACAGAGATTCCAATATAGTTATTGCTGATGTTGTTTTGGCTGATTGTAATGTTTACAGCAGAGCTATTGAGATATAATCCATATCCTCTTGGACCTTCTGGAACATCTTCAGTATACCATCCGATATTGTCAATAATGGTGTTGTTAATGATTTCAGTATTATTGCTTCCGAATCCATATTTGATTCCATAGTTGTTTAATCTGATTTCATTTTCCCTCATTGAAATATTGCTGGAATAATCATTGTATATTCCGCTTTCAAATGAATTGATGACGTTTCCATATAGATTGATATTTTCGCTGTTTTGGATTTTTATTCCTGTTCCAGGCAAGATTGTGCTTCCGTTATTGTAATCTTCTATCTTGCTTGAATCTAAGCTGTTGATGATTGTATTGTTTACAATGTTTACATTATTGGATTTGCTTATTGCAATTCCATCGGAATCTCCATTTTGAGAGTTTGGAGTGATTATAAAATTTGAAACATTAACATTGTCTGCATTGATGCTGAAAACAGGACTTTTGCTTAATCCATTTAGCTTGGTTCCACAATTTGTAATCAGATTTAAGCTTTTATTCACCTTTAGATTGATGTTGCTATAGGATTCCCCTAGGAATTCAACAGTATTTCCTGTAGGAGTGCTATCAAGTATCTTTTGGATGTCACTGTTTGGAAGGCTTTTGTCTACAAAGCTAATGTTTGAACCTTCCTTGATTGTGATTGAATTGGCTTTGCTGATTGCCTTGTTTTTAATGTCTCCAAGGAATTTGCTTACTAAGCTGTAGTTTCCAGCAGTTGCTATGTTTATGTTGAATTTTGCAATTCCCTTTGAATCAGTTGTTGCACTATATGTCTTTCCATCAATTACAAAGCTCATCTTTCCATTGCTCAATGCCTTTCCAGCATAATCCCTTAGATAAATGGAGTATTCTCCATTGGAATTTGTTGAATATGTCCTATCATATCCTGTCATTTTTGGTGTGCCTTTAGCTATTGTAATCTTATTTGTTTTCACAATTGACCTGTATTGGTATGTTGCAGGTGAATAGATTTTCAAGGTATAGACCTTTTCATTTGTCAAGTCTATTTTTAGTTTTGCTATTCCTTTGCTGTTTGTTTTGACATGGGTATTTTTTGAATTGATTGTAAATCTGACATTTTTGTTTTTGATTACTTGGTTATTTTCATCCTTTAAGGTAATGCTGTAATATGCTCCTGCCTTTGGAAGATATTTCTTATTTGAACTTAGGATTTTCTGCCTTAAGCTGGTGAAAACTATTTTGTTTGCCTTAGATTTAGCATTATACTGTTTGGTTTTCGGTGAGATTATAGTAACCTTATAGGTTTTCTTTTTAGATGATTTAACCTTGATTTTCGCTATTCCGTTCCTGTTTGTTTTTCTAGCATATTTTTTTGCTCCAATTTTTATGCTTATTTTCTTGTTTGTAATTACCTGATTGTTTTGGTCCTTTAATGTGATGCAGTAGTAATATGCTTTGTTTGGAGCAAATCTCTTATTGTAGCTTATTATTTTTTGGGCTAAAGCCTTGATTGTAATCTTGTTTGTCTTTGAAATGGCCTTATACTTGTTTGTCATAACTGATTTTATAGTGATCTTAAAGGTTTTTACAGCAGATGACTTGATTTTAATTTTAGCAATTCCTTTGCTGTTTGTCTTTGCATTATATGTCTTTTTGTTGAATATGAATTTAACATTCTTGTTTGCAATGACCTTATTGCTTCCATCCTTTAAGGTAATGCTATAGTAATAAGCTTTATTTGGTGCAAATATCTTATTTGAACTGATTATCTTTTGAGCGGTTCTTTTGACTACAATGCTTGCCTTTGCACTGCTTTTGTTATATTCCTTATCACCATCAAAGCTTACAGTGATGGTGTATGTTTTTTCAACTGCAGATTTGATTTCCAGTTTGACCTTTCCATTAGCATCTGTTGTTCTTGTGTATGTCTTTCCATTTAAATTTAATTTAATGGTTTTATTTGCTAATGGGATTCCATAGCTGTCTTTTAGGATTGCTTGGAAAGATGCTCCAGAGTTTGGATATGTGTTCATATTGGAAACAGTGATCTTGCTTCCAATGCTTTCCTTAGGGATGTCTGAATCGCTTATATTAAAGGTTTTATAAAGGTTGCTTCTAACAGTGTAATCTTCAAAAAGTCCAGGGAATATAGCAGTCAATACATTTCCACTTGGCAAATAGTCCTTTTCCCTAAATGTGACTGTTGCAGTACCATTTTTCATCAAGACTTTTTGATAGACATCGCCCTCTTGAGGTTCGCTGTATTTATTGTTTTTATTGAGATAGAAGGTTACATAAATTGAGTTGAAGTCTGTAGCTATTGTTCCGTTTTTATTAACGATTGAAATTTGGTATGTTCCTCTTTTCACTTGGGTGATTTCGCTAATCAGCAATTTGTGTTCCCCTTCCATCCAAGCGATATTCGGTGGCTTATAGAGAGTTGCTCCACATATTGTTTCAGCATCAAAAAATCCATCTGCTAAATAGATAACGCTTTTGTCAACGTCATAGTTTCCATTTCCATCTCCTACATAGATGTACTCGTCCTTTTCGCTATCATAGATGAAAGCGCCTCCATTGAACTTTTTGTAGTCTATATGATATGCAAGCCTTTCAGTATGGCCTAAATAGTAGTTGTTATTGTTTATCTCTAATTTGTCAGCGCCGGTTTTTGCATCCATGTTTCTTACACGGTAATCGTTTAGCACTCCGTATTGGCCATTCTGCTTAAAGAAATTACCTTTAATCTCAATTTTTGTAAGGTTGCAGTTAACATAAACTCCTGCACCGCTCCCATCCTTTTGGTTGTAGGCGATGAAGTTGCTTAGAATATAGATATAATTTGCAGAGATTATCCTTATTCCAAATCCTTTGTTGTCTGTAATGTTGTTTGAATCAATTGTAGTGTTTTGATTGTTTTCATCAATATTGACTCCATATAATCCATTGTTTCTAATGTTATTGTTTGTTATGGTAGTTTTAGTGGAATTGACGATGTTTATTCCTGTATTTGAGTCTTGGACTATGGAGTTTTGTATTGCTGTATTTGTTGAATTGACAATATTGATGCCTGTGGTTGAATTTTTAATGATGGAATTGTCAATAACTGTATTGTCTGCTCCTTCAAGCCTTATTCCATCAGCATATTTGGTTGTGTTGATGGTGCAATTGATTATTTTTACATCTGATGCTCCCCTTACCAATATTCCGTATGCATCATATTCGTCAATTGTATTTGTTAGTGTAAATCCTTGAATTACTGTTCCGCTTGCTTCAGGACTAATATAGAATAATCCAAATGTTCCAGATCCTCTTGTATTTGAAGGGCATGGTGTCATTGCAGTTCCAACATTTGAAATGATTGTAAGCTTCTTGTTTACAACAAAGTGGCAGTGAACATATGATGTTCCTGTAATTATTATTGTATCTCCTGATTGGGCACTGTCAATGGCATTCTGAATGGTCGGATTACTCATTTGGTTAGTTGCACTTCCATCTACAACTATTGTTGATTGGAGATTGGATGCTCCTAATTTTGATGGTGATTTGGATTTGGAATCTATATAATTGTCATTTTCATCCAAATTCTCATCTACAATTATTTCATTCTCTATATTCTCTTCAATTATTTTTTCTTCAATTTTTGAATTAGATATTTTCTCATTCTCAGATATAGTTGTATCGATAGCAAAATTTTCTTCCATTTCCATAGCTGAATTTTCCCCATTATCAATTTCTTTAATTTCGCTTGCTGCAGCAGTTCCCAAACTTGCCAATAGAATGAGAAGAATTAAAGAAATCAATATAATTCCTTTAGTTTTCATAAGTTTTCCTCATTTTAGTAATTATGAATATTGTATTTCAATATGAATATTATTGCAATTATCCTAATATTTTGCATATTTTTTAGTGAATATTCTTATCAATATGTAAAGATATTATTATATATATAATTACTTTATTTGAAATTTTAATTTAATATATCTTTCTTTTTATTTATAACTATTGTTATTTTTTTTATTGAACTGAATTAATTTTCAGTTATTATTGAAAAGTATATTCTTTATGTTTTAAGTCTATTTAAAAAATAGTTGGAGAGCATGTTTAGTTGAAATTATTTTTTAATAATTGTATGAAAATAATGGTGATTTAAATTATTTTTTTTGAAGAAATAGTTGGGTGGAATGATGTTCTGTTTGCTTTTTAAATTTAGTATAAAAATAAGGGGAAGCTCTATTATTATCTTAATAAAAAAATAGGATGAAAAGTAATAGGGAATATTACTTTTCTAATAATTTAACTTATTTTATTGTAAGGGTTGCCGTTTTGCTTACTGCTGCGTATGTACTGTCTCCAGTGTATTTTGCGGTAAATTTGTAAGATCCTTTTTTTGGTTAAGCTTACATTTACGCTTGCAACACCTTGAGCATTGGTTTTTGCTTTGTAGGTTTTGCCGTTTACTGTGAAACTAATCCATTTATCAGCAATTGCAGTTCCTTTTACAGTTTTGAAAGTTGCAGTTAAGGTTTTGGTTTTTGCGCTTGCTGCATAGGATTTGTTAGGAACGGTTAAGCTAGGAGTTTGAACATCTACAGTAATTTTATGAACTGTAAAACTAGCGTTGTAGTCATCGTCACCAAGGAAACAGATAGCGAATGTGTATGCACCTTTGTATCCAAGGTTTATTGAAGTTGTGCTACACCTTTTTCATCAGTTTCAAGGTCATAAACTACACCATTAAATCCGATTTGCACAGGTTTTTTAGCTAAAACATTACCCTTGTCATCAACTAAGGTTACTTTAAAGTATTCTCCTGTTTTTGGGTCTGCTCCTGATACTGCAGTGGTTTTCATGTCTTCTGCAACGATTTGAGTTGCTGATTTTGGAGTTGCAGTTGATTCAAAGTCAATGCTGGTTTCTGTAGCTTCGAGCTTGTCATCTCCAGCAAATGCAATAGCAATAACACCATCTTCAGTTACATCAATGGTTAAAAGACCGTCAGCATAGGTTTCAGCAGTTTGAGTTTCTCCACCATTGAATGCGTAAGTGATTTCTGCTCCTGGTTGTGGGTCGCCGTTTACATCTACCAATTCAATAGTGATCTTTTTGTCAGCAGTTAAGATTTCCTTAATGTTGATTGAAGTAGGAGCTTTATCTGCTGCAGGAATAACAACTCCATTTTCGTCATCCCAGTCTGCATACCATACGGTTACAGGAGTGATTCCAGCTTCAATGGTGTTTCCAGTAATTGAGATAGGTGCATATGGGCTTAAAGGTCCAGAATTACTTAAGATGTACATGAAAGTAATAGACTCTGGGCTTGCGCCGTCAGCTGCAGAAATGCTATTGCCGGTAATGTTGATATCACCGATTGCACTTGGGTATCCATGTGCAGTGTTACCTGATTCTGCTTTCATGAAGATGGATCCTTCAGTAGCTTCAATAACGTTGTCTGCAATGACATATCCGTTCGCTGCTTTTTGGGTACTGATTACAGGTAAGTCCTTAAAGATTATTTCTCCTTCCTCATCTTCACACCATCCGCATCTGATGAATGAGTTGTTTGCAATTATACATCCTTGGGTGGAAGCTCCACCAAAGTAGATAGCGTAACAGTTTTCAATGAAAGTGTTGTCAGTCATTATGTTGTTACCAGAGTTACTTGCAATGGAAATACCGTCAAGAACTTGTCCTTCAAAGGTACATCCTTTAACAGTGATGTCGTGGGAACCCATAAGGTTAACCGCTTTGGTACCGTATTCTTTTGTTCCTCCGTTGGTTACTTTTTCAGAAGAACCGTTGAAGTAACAATTTGAAATGGTACAGAATGATGCGCCTCTACCGTAAACTCCGCTACCCCAATCGAGGAAGTAACAGTTGTTTACAGTACCATTTTCAATTCCTAATTGGATAGCATATCCTGAAACTTTTTGGCCGTATGTTTTTTTGCCATCGGTGTTGACGAATTGGATTCCATCAAATCTAGTTCCAGCTACATTTGCTGTGAAGAGGGCACCTGATCCCCCTTGGGAAGCACCGCTTGCCTTAATGGTTACATTTTTACCTTTTACTGTAAGTTTTTTAGTTAAAGTGAAAGTTTGTCCGTCATCTACATTATAAACTAGGTTTTCACCTAAATCCACTTCTCCTCCATCTTCAGCATTATCGATTAAAGTTTGTATGTCTGCACCGGTTTTTTCTTCACCATCTGCTAATACAACATCATTTGTAGCTGCAGGTTCTTCCACTGCAACAACTTCATCTACTGCATCATCAGCAACATCATCTGCTGCAGATACTGCGGAAACAGATACAGCAACGATCAATACTAAAAGGAGAGATAAAATCACCTTTTTATTCATTGTTTTTCCTCATTTTCTTTTAATTAAAAAATAATGCACTAATATTCTTTTTCTTCAATTTTTAAACACAAAATTCAAAATTTTTTATTTGCTTTTTTTTAAAAAAATTCTGCAAATAAATAGTTTATCGTTTATTTTTTTATTAATATTTTTTATTTTTTTAATTTTTATCAATTGTAAAATAAGTTATTTTATTAAAACAGTATTTATTTTAGTTTTTTTTACATTTTAATTTTTCAAACTCATTTTCATTATTTAATATTGAATAATTTCAATTTAAATCTTATTGCCTATTGATATTCTTTCTATAAATTTTTAATACTTTTTCTAATTTTTTTAATGAAACAGTAATAATTTATATATTTTTTTTAATGATTGTGTAAATAATATACATTCGATAAAAAATATTTTCAAAAAAGTTCTAATTAATCGATTTTAGAAAGTTATTTATATTTTTAATTATATATTACAATCTACAATAAATTATATTTCGATAGAAATATATGATTAAAAATTATTTAAATTATGTAATTTATTATAAATAGGTTTAATTTTTCATTAAATTAATCCAATTATTTAATATTTTGCTTATTTTTAAAATTAATCATTTATATTGATAGAATTAATGGAATTATTTCTCTTAATTTTAAGTGATATGAATGATAATTCAGTATCAGACAGTTAAATTTTAAATCATATTCATATTTCTATGTTTTTTTATAGGAGGTGAAATGTATTAGAAAGAGAATATTAATGATTTTAATCTTATTAATATTCTTCACAAGTATTGGATCTGCAGTTGCAGCTGGGGAAAATGATTTATCAGATTCCTCTGTTGATGGTTCATCAGATTTCCAGGATGTGGAAATTTCCAGTTTAGATGATGTTTTCATCAATTCTTCTGATGTTTTGATTGATGATTCAGTTAAGGATGATTCTAACAGTGCTGGTTCAGATGATTCAATTAATGTCAATTCTAAAATGGTTGATGTAGATGATTCCATTGCAGTGATTTCTGATGTGTCTGGAAATTCAAATGGTAAATCCAAAAATGTCTTAAGTTCAACTAACGATCCGATTATAATCAAAAATGGTGTAATCTCAAGTTCAAGCTCCTTATTGACAAGTCCGCAGACTATTGTGATAAAAGATGCAAAATACTATAAGGGTTCTATCAATGCATATGTTCAAAAGCTTATCGATGATGCAGTAGCTGGAAGCACTATTAGGTTTACAGGTTCCTCCTATGAGAATATCTATTTAAAGATTTCTAAGCCTTTAAACATTATAAGTAAATCTGGTACCAAAATAAAGAATCTATTTAACATTCCTGTATTTGCTATATTGGAAGGAGGGTCTGGAACCAATATAAGTGGATTCACTGTTGACACTCCAGGTTCCTTTGTAGATGCAAGGGGAGTTTCAAAAATTGGAATTTCTGCAAACAAAATATCTACAAAAAGGACTGCCATAGTTTTTGATGAGGTTTATGATTCCATTATAAAAGGCAATCTCTTTTCAAGCTTTAACATTGCAATGGATATTTCCAAGTCTGGAGGAATAGTCATTTCCAAAAACAACATCACTCCAAAAAATGGAAATAACATTGGAATTCACTTGAAGGATATAAGCAGCAAAAAGGGAATCAGCATAACTGACAACAGGATTATTGGTAGTGACAAGCGTAATGATGGCACTGGAATATACTTCGATAGGAATGCAGCTAATGTATTGATTAAGGGAAATGTCATTAGGCAATGGTATACTGGCATTTATTTCCCTAATTCCATCAATAATGTAAGCGTCTTGAACAATACCATTTCCGATAATGGTGATGGTGTCAAAATAGCTGGATGGATTGATGGCTTTACCTTCAATAAGAATATTGTAACAGGTAATGGCAGAAATGGAGTCCTCTTTGATTATGACTTTATGTCTGTAAAGAACAATTTCACATTGGAAAAGAATTACTTCTCATACAATGGAGGTTTGGACCTTAAGAATCAAGGTGATCAAGCTGTCAGCATTGGAGAGAACTTTGCAAAGAATAGATGTTATAGGGTTGGGATGAAATATGGTCTCAATATTGTCTCTCGCCAAAGCGGAGGAAAATATTATTTCTCAGTTGTTGACAGATTTGGCCGTGCTGTTTCAGGATTGCCTAATTTTTCAGCTACTTTAACTATTAATGGCCGTTCATATACTCTTAATTTCATAGATTCTGTAGCATTTATAGATGTTGGTTCTAATGGAGCCGGAAATGGAGGATCTTCTTCCTTGGATATTGGTGAGGACAATAGAGGATTTAATGATTGGGGCCAATTCAATCAAATAGATGCTGACCAAATGAATTATTATGAACAGTTCTATAATGAGCTATTGAATGCCATAATGGAAGCTGATTCCAATAACAGTTCAAGTGATGATTCTGAAAGTGGCTCAAATTGGGATAATAATCCAAGCCAAAACAATTATCAAAATGAATCTGGTTCATCCTATCATTCAGGTACCGGTTCTGGTGATTCTGGTGTTTCATCAGGTTCCTATTCAGTTAATTCCAATGGTTTGATGTCTGGAAGTTCTGGCAGTGCAAGTGCATCAGCAAGTCCTTCTTCATCAGGTTCTACAGCAAGCCCAAGTTCCAATGTTCTTGAAAGTGCATCTGTAAAGACCTTGTCTGTTGATGAGGAAACATTTAGGGTTGTTGGTGTTGGAGGATTGGTTCTTCTGATAATACTTGTTATTGGTTTATACTATCGTGAAGATATTAAGGATATGATGGAAAAGTAATCTTCTATTTTTACTTTTTCTATTTTTTATTAAACTATTTTTTTACAAAATTTTTTATTAATTTTTTATCATGTTTCTTTTTTTACTCTATTTTTCTTAATTTCATTTTATTCTTTTTTTATTTTTTTGCTATTTTTCATAAATTTTAATTTTTATTGGGACTGTAAAAAATTTAACCGATAAATCTTAATTTTAATATAACTTTTCAATTTTTTTATTTAGAGTTGAACTTATTGATTGCCACTAATTTTAAAAATAATATGATAATCAATAGTTAAAATCAATTTAATTGAGTTTACATTAAATTAAATTGACTTTATTTATGCAATGAACGAAATTCTAAACAATTCATATAGATTCATATACTTTGATGAAGATATTTCGGGCTGTCCAGAATGTGGAGTTCATCTAAACAATAACGGAACCTAAATATTCAATTTAAACAAAAATATCACCATATATAAGCAAACATACTCCTGCTCAAATAAAAAATGCAAATTTACAAAAATAACTCATCCTGAAGATTACATAGACAAATATTAAAGTATCTGAGGAGTTCTTTTTTGGAATTAAGTTCATTTAATATGAATTTAATATCTAATCCAAAGATTAAGTTTTTAAAACCATAAGGTGCTAATATTCATAAGTTTTTCTAGAATCCATAATTTTAAATATTTCATTCAACAAAATAGAATTAGGGTCTCGAATATCTAAATTTAATCTATGATTCATTTTTATTACCAATAATATATTTATAATGAATAGTATTTAAATTTATTGATAATCGGACCCTATTTTTTTATATAACTAAGAATACTTTTGTATTTTTAGAATTAAAAGAAAAATTAAGGACCAGAATACAAAGTTTAGACTTAAAATCATTATATTGATTTTTACTTATAAAGAAATCTAATAAAATTAAAATAAGCATATAAAATTTTTCAGTCCCAATAAATGGAATAAAGTAATTAGAGAGATAAGTGAGAAAGATAATGAAAAAATGAAGAAAAAAAGCAGCTAGTAAAATAGTAACTAATTCAAAATAGAATAATAGTGATTTTAATACAAAAAAAATTCAATAATTTCGAGTTAAACTATTTTTATACTTAACTCAAAAAATTATCTTCAATTTTCAATCATGATAAGTTTGCCCGTCTTAGAATCCTTGTAGACTTTACCAAGTTCACTGTATCCCTCACAGGAACTTGAACTGACATCAGGAATTTTATTTAGTTACTGTCCTCGGTCTATCTCTGTCACATGTTTCCTTGCATTGATAGCATCCTGTTTCTGTTCTGGGGTGATATCATAGTTGAAGACGATTGCCTGCATGTTCCATGAAATAACTAGAAAGATAAGCAAGCCCACTGCGATAACAAGCATTGCATCCACAAGGTTGGTAACGCCTGCCATTGGATCTTCCTCATCCTCCTCGAATGCAGTCTTTTGATTAAGCTTAACCATAAAAATCACCTTAGACCTTTTTGATTCTAGTCAAGATCACATCAGTCAACACGTCAATGTTTGCAATGTACTCGTTGTACCATCTTCTTCTTATCTTTCTTATAACATATGTAATGGTACCTGAACCGATACCTACAACGGTTGTGTCTAATGCGACTATGATAGCTTTGGACAGTGTGACTATGTCTCCTGTTCCAAGTTCTGCAAGACCCGGACCCATAGGAATCAATGTGCCCATAAGACCCAATGTAGGACCGATACGGGTTATGATGTCAGTGTAAGACAGCCTTTTCTCGAGTTTCTTTTCTCTGCTATTGACTAGTTTCTTTGCCAATGCTATTCTTGATTCCAAATCTAGGTTGCTGTCTGTTATTTCCTTTAGGTCATTCTTCATTGAGGTCGGAAGCTCTGAACCTTCTACAATATTCAATATTTCCTCTTGACTCTTCGCATTTGAAATGCTGTTTATTAAAGTTTTCATTTTCACATTGGATACTGTCTTCCTGTGCCTGTATTCCCTTATCAGTCCGCCCAATAGAATTATTGCCCCTATTGCAAAGATCAATAGGAATATTATCACAGGAATCTGCAAGCTTTGGCTCACCAGATTCAATGTTGAGGCCAGAATGTTGCTACCAGCCATAAAAACACTACTCTCCTAAAACTATCATTTTTAGCTTGAAAATTTACATCAATTTACTTGAAATTATGCTAATTTAAATTATAAGTTAATTACTGGAATTAATTTTTAATTAATCGGATAATTAAAATAATTAAATTAACAGCATAAATATTAATTTTAAAATTTTATTATCTACAATTAATAAATCAAATAATCTATTAATTTTAAAATCAAAACACTTTTTCATTCTTTGATTTTAAAATCAATAAACTATGTTCCTTTTTAAAAAATAAAAAAAATAAAAGAAGAAACAATAACCATAGATCCGGAAAATATTTCCAAAACCTACAATTGAACGCTTCATCTTTTTTTATAAAAAACTTTAAATTTTTTTTTATTCTTATTCTTCTTCCTCTTTGTCCTTTTGGCGCTTGTAACCAATGCATAACAACAACGAAGCAACAACACAAATAAGCCCTATCTGAAGATAATTGACAGCCTTTGAAGCTAGATTATTCTGTTCGTTTATCTCATAAGCGTTAGGGTCAGCTGCAAAACTTCCACTTTCACCAGCACTTGCAGCGCTAATGCTATGAGAGGCATCTCCACCAACATTATGGGCAGTGTCCTTATAGAATCCTAAAGCACTGCCACTATTCGGGTTGGTTCCATTTCCGGAAACTCCGCTTCTATGATTGCTGTTGCCATGATTTATTCCTCCGGAACTGCCATTAGTGTTCCAAGGAGCTGTGCCGTTGCCTACATTGTCAGCCATACCCGTACCATTGGAGCCTTCACGATAATACCTAGGAACTAAAATGCTAGGGACAACACTTGTGTGATTCCTTAGCCAGTCAGGCAATTCATCATCACTCATAGCATTCCTAAACACTCCATCAGTGTTATTACGGATAGTGTTATTACTCCCTTGACCAACACGGACCGCACGATTGCCGCTAGATTTGTCAGTGTTTAAGACATTATTTGCAATAATGGAATTGATTACCAAGGAACTAGTACCTGACAATGAAACGGCATAGCGACCGTTGGTTGTCACATTATTGTACTGAATGTTATAGGTGTGATTGCCCTTGGTATTTTGGGAATAACTGATGCCGTAAATATTGTTATTGTCTGCATAGCTTCCAATATTGTTTACAATGATTGTATTGTTCAAGATCAGGTCATCCGAGTCCTGCACCTCAATTCCTGTAACAAGATCCCAATAGTGAGTGCTTGCAAGACCAGTCACATTGATGAAATTACTGATTATGTCAATCTTTGTAGCACCATAGTAATTCTGGGAATAGATACCAATATTTGAACCGAAATTGAATGTGGTTAGATTGTTGTAAGCAATCTTCACATTATATGAAGGACCGTTTATCTGAATAGGATAAGCGGTTCCCATCCCTGCACGACCTCCAGTGGTAATGATATCGATCTTATTTCTCAATATTGTCACATCATTGGCAAAATACACATCAATTCCCTGAAGGTAGTTGTCCTTGCCGTCCTTGCTGTCAAAGTCCTCGCAGTAAATGCGATTCTTCTCGACAGTCGCATTATTGCATCCATAAAGAATTACACTATCCAAAGTAGGGTAACTAAGGCCCCCTCCACTGACATATGTGGAAATGTTATTGTTGGACAATGTTAGGTTATTGGATGATTGGGCTACAAAAGCGCCGACAGCATCCATGCTGACACCACCGAAGATCTCAGCTTGCCAGTTTACGGAACGCAAAGGCAATGAACATTTAATGTTATTGCCATAGACTACGGCATTGTCAACACCATCAAGAAATATACCATAATCCCAGCCACCATGCCGGTTGTTGCCTACAAAGTTAAATATGTTGTTTGCCAAAGTGAAGTTCTGTATCTTATTGCCTTCTGCATAGACGCAAAATCCTGTCTTTGCTTCAGGAACAACATAATTCATGGTGCAATTGTAGATTGTGCAATTGTCGCCAAGCACCAGAATCCCTGAATTGTCATTATCGCCAAACTCTTGGTCCAGGACAAAGTTAAGACCAGTGAGCATGACATTGCTAGATTCGAGACAGAACACTGTGTTCCTCAACAGTGAATTGTTTCCAATGACAGTCACATTTGGGAACTTGACATCTATGATGCCCATATCGGCAAACTCACCATTAAACACCAAGACGGAACCCTCAAAATCATCCTTCAACATGCCATCAACGAAATATGATGTGAAATTTTCAGAGCTAACATAATGAACTGACTCATTCAAAGCCCCATCAGAATCACCTACACTGACAACAGGATCATCACCAGAACTTCTCAAGGGACTCTTAACATTGGCTTCAGATTCCTTAGGTTCAATTTCAACTTCAGCATCATCACATTCAGAAGAATGGTCAGAACACAAAATGCAATCGTCCTCAACGCCACTCACTTTCACATCAGACAAGCTTCCATCATCATCGCTGAATGCAGCTGACATGTCATTGTCGCTGATATCAGCTGCAGAAACAGCAGACAATAAAACCAATGTTAAAGCCATCAAGGACAATAGAATAATTTTATCAAACTTTTTCATTTTCAGTCCACCATTTTTTTGCTGAATTTCAATAAATTTTTATAAAAATTTTTTAACTATTTATATATAAACTGATTAAAAGCAATATTTCATTTGCCTGAAATCAAAATCCCATTTTTAGTAATTACAAAATAGAAGAAAAAATCCTATGGTTCCCTCCCCTATTCCATAACTACCAAACTAAAAATTTCTTTGAATTTAAACAAGGTTTTTTGACTTTGAAACTAAATAAAATATTTTTGCATTTTAAATAAACTTCTCAAATCAAGAAATTTATTTATTAATCCAAACAGAAACAGGTGATTGGATTAAGAAATAAATTCCCCTCCTTAAATCAAGAAATTGAAAATCTCATGCTTGAATCAATTTGCACCTCCTTAAAAAAATATGAAAAAGGAGAAAAAATGTTTCTCCCTTATTTCTTAACGGTTATTTTCACTTTTTTGCTTAACGCCTTGAAGTACTTGTTTCCTGCAAATTTCAATGTAGCTGTGTTCTTGCCTTTCTTGGTCAATTTGACCTTGAAGGTTGCGACTCCTTTCTTGTTGGTCTTTGCAGTGTAGGTCTTCTTGTCTATCTTAAGGGTCAATTTGGTGTTATTCATCACTTTGCCCTTGTTATCCTTAAGTGTTGCAGTGTACTTCTTGACTTTAGCCTTGACCTTGAAGGTCTTTGCCTTAGCAGCCAATTTCACTTTTCCCTTGTTGACAACAATTTTAGGCTTTACGGTTGAAGCGGAGTAGCTGCTATCCCCTGCAAACTTGACGGTTGCAGTGTATGACTTAGGAACAAGGGTTGCGACATTGAGACTCACTTGACCGTTCTTGTTTGTTGTCAAGGTCTTGCTAATTGTGCCCACTTTTACAGTCACTTTCTTATTTGCCAATGCCTTTCCGTTCTTGTCCTTAAGGAGTATGACCAATTTTTTGGCTACATTGTAGGTTGCAGTGACTTTGCTTGCAGTGAGCTTGGTTGCGACCTTGGCAGGAGGAACAGGAGTACTATTGGAGCCGTTGGCGTCATTGGAAGGTGCAGGCTCGTCAGTGAAGTTGAATGACTTGATACCACTTACATGATTGTATGATTCGTTTCCTTCATAGTTGACTGCAACGGTGAATTCTCCAGTCAATCCGGTGATTGCGTATTTTCCGTCATCGCCAGTGACAGCGGTTTTCTCTTCCTCGCCGTTTATTGTGTACTTGAAAGTAGCACCAGCAATGGCATTGAAGTCCTTGTCAGTCAAGGTGACTACAACAGTTCCCTTTTCGCTGGAGCTAATGTCAACAACAGAGTCAACAGCAACAACATTAAGCTTGGTGGCATTTAGGTAATTGTGAGCACAATCACCTACTGTATCGATAGCAGTGGTGACATCAAAGTCATAATCACAGTCTTCAATAGCGCAGAAATCTAAAATTTCAACATTGCCGGGAATGTCTACAACACCTTTAATGTTGCAGTTGGTGAATTTACAATCATATAAATAAATACCATCTTGATCAATAAAGTCTCCATTTTTACCAATAAGAGAATCGGCAGTTATGTCTTCAAAAGTACAATTAGTGAATTTAGTTTGAACATACCTGTAAAGAGTTATTATAGAATTTTCAGAGTTTATATTTTTAAATTCACAGTTATCAAAACTCATAAAATGAGTTATAGCATCCCCCATTTCATCAATTTGTACTTGGGTTATCGTTCCTTTATCTAAAATGTCTTGAATTGCTTTTTCCATATTTATATCACTTAAAAAAGTACAATTAATAAAATTGGAACTTCTACCAAAATCATTATATGATCCAGCAATAGTTAAATTTATAAAAGTAAATGCCTTTTCAGGTGCTCCGGCTGCGTATATGGGAGTAGTGAGATTATTGAAAATTGTGTTTTTGCCTTGACCGATAAAAGTTATGCTGAGTGGATAATTGATATTTACTGTTGGATCAATTCCATAGATTCCATCAGCTACATAAATAATTCCACTATCCATTAATTTCTTTGAAATTTTAGCACATGCATGATTAATAGCCCATTCTCCACCAAAAGCTTCATCCCAACTACTACCATCTCTACCACTATCTTTGCTGGCATTTACAAAAATGATTATCTGGTCATCTCCAATAGAGCTTAAAGTTAAACTATTTTTTAAACCATTGGCGTTTAAAATTTCAGGAACCAATTTATTATTTGTATAAATAAGATTATTGAATACATTATTTGTACCTAAATTAGTTTGATAGCAATTATTGAATGTGTTATTTTCAAAAGTGTAATTTCCATTAAGTTCTACTGTGTTGGAACTAGTTAATGTATGATTAGTGAAGTTATTGTTACAAACTATCACTTTAGGTATTCCTGCACTGATATTTCCTTCTGGACTGATATAACCTTGGCTATATGCAGCTATTGCTTGACCAAATCCGGCTACATTTTGAACAAATATGGAACCCCCGACTCTTAATATTCCATCATTCATTGCAGCAATTGAACCTCCAGTTCCAGTTGAAGGAGTTTCATTGGTATTTCTACATAAGTTTTCATTATTAATAAAAGTACAATTACAAATGGTTACATTATATGTAGAACCATAATTAGAACATCCTATTGCTCCACCACCGGCACTAGTGTGACATTTATTTTCTTTAAAAGTAGAATTATGTACTTCCAATAGGCTGTAAGTGTATAATGCTCCACCATTCCAACCTGCCATATTTCCAGTGAAATAAGAATTATAAATATAAGTTTGAGCATTAGTGTGAGTGTGGATTGCTCCAGCCCACATAGCTGCAGAATTATTAGTAAACTCGGAATTATTTACAAATAAAATTCCACAGTTATTTATTGCACCCGGTTCAGTTCCAGCATAATTATTAATAAATTTACAGTTGTTAACATTCATGACAACTCCAGTGACAATGCTAGACATATAATTACTTACCACACCATAACCTGCAGAAGAATCAATAATATTACAACCAGTCATATTCATAGTGCCTTGAGTATTATAAACTACTGCATTATGCCCAGTGCCTGCTATAATATTATAAAAACTACAATTTTCCAATACATTAGTACCATCTAATTGAAGAAGATTTTTTACATTCATATTTCTAAATTTGACATTTTTGAAAGTAATTGTTAAAGTAGAATTTGTATTTAAAAAAGGAACTGCATGATAAGTGCCATCTGTTATATAACTATTGCTAGTACCTATAATAGTAGCACTGTTTGTAAAATTGATTTGGCTATTTGCTTTATATTCAGTACCATTTAATGTAATAATCATATCCGTAGAATTTTGACATGAATCTCTTAAGTCATCCCAATTATCAACAGTTGTTCTAACTGCCCTATTTTGTTCAGAATCCACATCTGTAGACTCTGCACTTATTTCATCAGTCTGAATTTCCCCATTTATCTCTTCTGCTGCTATATCATAGGAGATAGTGTCAACAGAATCTTCTGTATCACCAATTACTGCATCTATAATTACAGCATCGTCAACAGGGGCATCGGTTGCATCAATTGATACATCATCTGTTGCACTTGCAGCCCCCATGAGATAACATAGTAATATTAAAAAAATTGCTATTTTCTTAACATTCATTATATCACATCATTTTATAATTTTAGTTTCCATATTCTCCTTCAGTGTTGGAAAAAGGAGGAAACATAAAATATCCAATTTTATACTAATAGTTAGGTAAGGCATAAAATTCTTATGTGTTTCTATGTAAGACACATAAAAGATACCCCAAACCTTAAAATTGGTTAAAAATTAAACTTTAATAAAATTTATTAAATGAAACTTAATAAATCATCTATTTTATCAAATTTATTTGATTAAATATAAAATAAATTTTACATAATTATGTATGGTGTCTTGGTATATAAATGTTTTCGTATGGTTATGCACAAGACAAATATTTCTTAAAAAAAATCTCGAGAAAAAATTGACAAAACATTAAGTCACACAATCGACCATGAAATCCCAAAAACAAACAATTTCATTGAATTAATTTACAGAACAATATTTCCAGGCAAAATAAAAACAATTTATGGAACATTAAAGGAGCAGAAAGATAAATAAAAGAAAATAACATTCGATGGATGGAAAAAAAACGTTTTAGGAGAAAAAATAAAAATCATCAGTTAAATTTTTTACAACTCCTTTTTATTCCTATTTTTCCTATTTTTCCACGATTAACTAAAATTTATATATCGTATTTAATATATTTATTATTAATAAATAAAAATTTTATAATGGAGTAACTATAAAAATACTTTTTAATAAGTTTATATTGATTATATTTTTATTATTATTTTAATTTTAAGTTTAGGACTAGTTTCTGCTTCAGATAATTCTAAAAATTTAATCGATATGACGTGTAATGATAATACAGTAACTGAAAATATTAAATTTCAGATTATGATTCAAATTCTGCAAATGATTTAAATCAGGATAAATCAAATTTAGCTATTGGCTCATTTAATGTTGATTCAAATCATGGTGAATCAATTTTATCTATTGGCTCATCCAATTCAGAAATAATCAGTTCTAATATAGGGGAAATGATTTTAATGACATTCAGAATTTATTGACCAATCTAATGAAAGCGACACAATAACACTTAGCGGAACTTACAGTGGAGATTCTAAAATCATTGTCAATAAGACATTGAATCTTGTGGGAGATGGATCTGGCGCTACACTTGATGGAAAGCTATTGACTCAAATATTGGATGTAAGTTCACCAAACGTTTTGCTTAAAAACATCAGATTCATTAATTCCTATGGTATCTCAGTTGCAATCAGCAATAGAAATGTAAATATAGACAACTGTAGTATTGAAAACTCAATTAATGGAGAATTGGGGTCTGCATTAAGTTGCTTTGGTGACAATTTGAATGTAGTGAACACTAAATTCTTAAACAATATTGCAAACAAGTCAAGCTACCATCATACTGATGGTCCTGCTATCTATCTGATTGCCAACAATGCCATTATAGACAATTGCACCTTTATAAACAACACAGGATACAATTATGGAACTGCATCTTCAGGTGGTGCAATTTAGCTAAAAGGGTTCAATTGTTCTGTTTTGAATTCTGTATTCATAAACAATTCTGCAACATCCAAATTTGCTTGAACATTGCATAGTGAAGAGCAAACATTTTTAGCGGATGGAAATGGAGGTGCTATCTTTTTGGTTGGAAACAATGACAGAATTGATAACTGCAGTTTCATAAGCTCAATTACCCACAGCTATGGTGGTGCACTATATTTCAAGGCTGCAAATGGATGTTCCATAAGCAACTCAAAATTCATTGAAAATTATGCTATTGGAGATGGCGGTGCAATTTATTTAGGTCAAAATGTTTTTAATTTGGAAATAATAAATTCACATTTTAACGGCAATGTTGCTTTAGGTTTGCTGGGAGTATTGGATTCATATGATGATTATGGAAGAGCCGTTTTGCAGATTATTTTGTTGAAAACACAACTGTTTTCAATTCAAGCTTTTCAGAAAAACTACAGATAGGGAGCCATTTATTATATGGGTTCAAATTTTCAAGTCTCCAATTCCATATTGAATAGGTCAAATCCCATTGTGGAAAACTCCACATTGGAAAGATTCCTTGAAGTCATCAAGGATTCAATTTTAGAGGAATATACTAAGGAAACCAGTGATTTCGCTTTATATCATGATTCTGGGTCTTTGTTTGAATCTGTTATTTTCAAGGATGGAAGCGTAAACAACAATAATTGGGGAGAGAATTTCAACAGTTCCGATGAGTTTATAGACTTGAATTTAATTGAGTTTAATGGTGATTACATATCCCCTAACTTTTGGATTAATCTAATTGTTGTCAACCAGTCTGGGGAGGGGAACAATTCCACCACTCCAAACACTACAGCTTGAGAGATAAGTCTGCAATTGTCTCTAATGATATGACAACAATTACAGTTTTTGGTGCAGATGGAAAGATTGGAAAATACTTTACAAACAGATTAACCGATTCAAAATCTAAAGCATTGGCAGTAAAGAGGATTATCCTCAACTTCAATGGAAAGAATTACTATAATGCCACAGACAAAAATGGTTATGTTAAATTCCGAATCAATTTAGCTAAAAAAGGAACTTAGACTATGGCCATTTGCTTCTTAGGTGATGATAACTACAATACCTCATTTAGGACATCTAAGATTAAGGTCAATCCTGCTAAAGCTAAATTGACTACTGTCAATAGGAAGTATAAGCTTGCTCTAAAGAAAAAGACCTTGACAGCTAAGCTTTTAAGTCCTAAGAACAAGCCAATCAAAGGCAAGAAAATAGTTTTCAGAATCAATGCAAAAAATTATTCTGGAAAAACAAATTCCAGGAATCGTTTCTGTAAAGGTAGTTCTCAATAAAAGGAAAACATACAGTTTTCTTGCTAAATTTGCAGGAGACAATACATTCAAGGCAGTTAGCGTAAAAGGAAAGTGATTGTCAGATAGATTATTTGCAATTTCTTTTATTTTTTTATTTTTTGTTGTTAGTTAAGTTGGTTGCATTCTTTTTCTTTTTTTTAATTCTTAATTTTTTTGTTGTTACTTAGGTTAGTTGCATTATTTTTTTTTAATTTTCTTTTTTCTATTTTTATTTAATGCTCTTTTTTTCTTTCCTAACTCTTTTTGTTCAGTCATACTTTTCACATCGATATGATATAATCACATTATAAAATATATTATTAAATAAACTAGAAATGGGATATACTATGATGGATTTGATTTTTGAATATCTAATTATTTTTATTTTACTATTTGTTACTAATATAGCATTTATAGTAAGAAATTCCGATTTTAATAAGAATAATTTTATTCCATTTTGCTTAATTTTTGGGGCGATAGTATTTATCTTATCATTCATATGTCCTTCTCTAAACTTAGGGGAATACATCATTCCATTAATGGCTTATATTTGGGATTCGTTAGCTTATTGGTGCTGCTATTTGCTGTTCGTTATGTAAGCCTTGGAAGGAATTATGATATTTCATGATGTGATTGTATTTTATGGAACTATTTTATCTTCATTCATATCTATAGTGGCTTTGTCATTATGTTTAAAATCAGATAATTTATTTTTCCATTCTTTAGAATTGGCTGTTTTATCTATTGTAGTCTTGTTTTTAGTTTATAAAATTTCTAAAATATTTAACAATGCTAAAAGACCATATTATGCTGTCATTGTGAATATATGCTTTTAGAATTCATATTTCTACTTATTCTTGCATTAACTTTTAGCAGTGTTAGAGAATTGGATTATTCAATTTTCATCTCTTTTCTTATATTGACACCTACCTATCAGTTGATGTATGTGGTTATAGCAATCCTTATCATTCTTGTTTTAGGTGTCTTATATAGTGATTGGATCTTGAAAAGATTAAAAAGAAAATAGAGTTATTTTCAATATGTGGAAAATGGCATTTATGCATGGTGAAATAGGATTATTTTCAATATATTAAGATAGCATTTATTTATTGTTTTCAAATCTATGAAAGCAATTTTCATATTTCTTTTATTATTTGATTGGTGGGAAAAAATGATACTTCAAGGTACAGGAATTTAACTTCATTTATACATATTATTTCAAAAAGTTTGCTTGCACCTGTTGTAATTATTTTAGTCATATTCCTGGTTTATGCAATTTTAAGCTTAGGAGGATTTTTAAATGAATGATTTACCAAAAAGTCATTGAAGGCTGATGCTTTGGAATCATTGCTGCAAGAAATATCTAAATCAAACAGCCCGGAAGAAATGAAGGAGGTTGTTGGTTCAAGCACTCTTTACAAGGAACAAAAGGAGATTCTTGTAAAGATTGTAAACAATTACAATTTAGGTCCAGATGCAAGAAAAGCATTTGCAAGCAAAATGATTGAAGAAGAGGAAAACCATTTGCTTAAACTAACTACAAAAACTGATATTCTAGTAAGGCTTGGACCAATATTCGGTTTACTTGGTACTTTAATACCATTAGGTCCAGGGCTTTCTGCTTTAAGAACTGGTGACATTACCACTTTAGCTCAATCCTTGACAATAGCTTTTGATACAACTGTCACTGGATTGACCATTGGTGCAATCGGTTTCATTATTTCAAAATATAGGAAGCAATGGTATGAAAGTGATTTGACAACCACTGAAACCGTTGCAGAGGCAATCTTAGAAAAATTGAATGGATTTTAATCAGTCCATTAATCTCATTGATTAGGGGATGGTGACAATATGTTAAGAAAAAGAAAACGTTTCAGCGATGGGGATGATGAGGATCCGATGGCTGGAATCTCAAACCTTTCAGATGCCATGCTGGTATTGGCATTGGGATTCTTGATATTTGCTATTATGGCCCTTCAAGCCAATCCTGATATGATGGCTAAGACACAGGAATCACAGGCTTAACAGGCTGCTTCTCAAGTGAGCACTGGAGAGGACTTTACTAGCAATGCAAGTGCAGGATCTTCCCTTGAACAGTCTGGATATTCAGAGGTTGGAAAGGTTTATAGAGACCCTGATACAGGTAAGCTTGTAATGGTGCAGGGTTGACCCTTAATTTTTATTTTAAAAATAGGGGTTTATCAATCCTTATTTCTAATATTTTTTTAATCAACTGTTAATGGTATTTGATATAATAGTGGTTTTAGACTTATTTGAAAAATAAATTGAATTAATTTTTAACAATCATTAGGGATGGTAATATGACAAAAGTCAATACAAGTGTAGAATATAGGATTAGCATTGATGATAATTCCTTTTTGCTGGATGAGCAAAAATATCTGCTTTTAGATTACATCAATACTTTTGGTTCAATAAGGGCAGCTGCAAATGAGCTTAGCTTTTCATATAGAACTGCCTTAAATTACATTAAAAAGATTGAGTCTTCCTTGCAGGTTTCTGAGTTAGAAACCCAAAAAGGAGGAAGCGGTGGTGGAGGAAGCGCTAAACTTACTGAAGAGGGATTGAATATGTTGCGTGAATGCAAAAAGATCAATGCAATCATGGAGCTTCATCGTGAAGTGAATGAGTTGGAAGCGGATCTTGTCGATATCGATTATCCTAAGGGAGTTATGAAAATTCGTATGAAAACCATTGAAATCACCATTCCCTTAAACAATAAATATAAAATCGGAGACCATTTGCTTGCTTTGATTAGCTATGATAACATATTCATTATGAATTCACTTCAAAAGTCAAGCATTCGCAATAACCTAAAGGGAACAATAGTTGAACTCCTCCTTAAAGATGATATGATTCGTGCTAAGGTTGATGTGGATGGTGTTATTTTCTATAGTGACATAACCTTATCTGCATCTAAGGATTTGGATCTTGTCTTAGGTCAGGAGGTTTATATAGAATTTAAGGCACTTGCTATTGCTACATTAAAGCTGTAGTTTGTGCTTTAGCTATTTTTTAATAATTTTATTTAAAAAGAAGGTATTGGGATAGCATTTAATGAAAAATATTTTAAAAAAAGAAAAGTTGGAAAGTAATTTTAAAATTACTTTCAATTGAATTTTATTTGATTACTACTTTATTGGTTCTGGAAGCCGCCTTATACTTATTGTTTCCTGCATATTTTACAGAATATTTGTAAGTACCTTTTTTAGTTAATTTTACTTTAACTATCGCAATTCATCTATAATTGGTTTTTGCAACATAGTTTTTACCATTTACTCTAAAGGTAACTTTTTGGTATTTAAGGACGGTTTTTCCACTTTTCAAAACAGTTTTTAGTCTTTTAACTTTTGCAGTTCTCTTATAGCTGTATTTTGCAGCAGTAAGGCTTGTAGCTAATGGGACTATGGTTAATTTAGCTTTTTTAGTTGCTGCATTATACATGCTGTCTCCTGCAAATTTAGCAGTATAGTAGTAAGTTCCTTTTTTGTTTAAGGTAATCTTTACAGTTGCAACACCTTTTGAATTGGTTGTAGCAGTGTAGGTTTTTCCATTAACAGTAAAAGTCACTTTTTTGTTTTTGATTGTTTTATACCCAATTAAATTTCCAAACACATCATAAACTGGACTTTTAAATGTTGCACTTAACTTTTTAGTTGCAGTTACTTTGTAAGAGAGATTTTTTGCAGCTAATGTACTTATTTTTTTTTCGAAGAATTATTGAATTCACTTCCATATTTGCTGCAAAGTATTCGTCATCTCCAGTAAATTGACTATAAATGAAATGAGTTCCTGGCTGTGAAAGGTATATGTTTAGGGTTGCAATTCCATATTGATCTGTAATTGCAGTAAACATTTCACCATTTAAAGCATATGTGACAGTTCTATTAACCACTATTTGATTGTCCTCATCCATTAATTTAAATTGGAACTTTATTGGAGAATCTCCTACACTTTTATCAACTACATATGTTGGTACATATCTGCCAATATCTGAATTTAGTGCAATATATGTGTATTTTTTCACAACAGGATAATTAATTTCAGTTGCATCGTAGTGTATGTCTCCACTAGTCATAGGATTTGCAATATTAATACTGGATGCACCATTTAAATTATTGTTGCTAATGGTTATTTCATTGGATACTGCATTATTAATTGGCATTTTGTCTATATGGAGCAATGTAACTTTTGATGCATCGATACCATCAACGATTTCAAAAGTAATGTTTTCTAGGGTAATTCCTGCAATATTTAATACAAGAGGTTCTCCTTGTTCTACTCCTTTAGCAAAAACAACATCTTGTTCTTTGGTAATTATAAATTTAGTATTTTTAATAAATACATTAGTTGGACCTTTATTAGCTGGTGATTCGATATTAAAGAAGTAATCTAAGTTTTCTGCCTTAATTATTCCACCAGTTATTCCATAAGATTTTTTGATATTTATAGAACTAGTAAGATTAAATGTATTGTCTTTTAAGTCATATATGGTTCCATCATTATAATGTGTTGAACCACTATCTTCTAAATACTTTTTCAAGTCTGCAGTTGTTTTAATTGGGACAGTGTTTCCACTTTCAAATATGCCCCCTTCACCTAATGTTGTTATCCTTATTTGTTTCCTCATCGAGATCTTCAGAGATTGCTGTGTTTGTCGCATCTTCAGCATTTAATTTGAGATCTGCATTATCTGAAATCTCAGAAATAGTATCTGTTATGTCCTCGCTTGCACTAACTGCAGCTGCAGAAATTGCAATCAAGAAAATTAATAATAAAGATACTATAATTTTATTCTTCATAATATCCTCCTCATAAAAATTATGTTTACATTGTTTCTTTATTATTAAAAAAAATATGTATATGTATATGTATATGTTAAATTATTTTATTTATTATCATTTATATAATATTTCACTTTGATTCAAGTTTTATTGATAATTTTTAAATGTTATTTTATATTTTTATGTTGTTTTTATGGATTTTTCTGTTCTTTTTTATCATCAAATCCTTAATTTATCATGATTAATCATGATTATTTGTTTTTGTTTGCCTAAATCGTAATATGTAATTTAACTATCGTTTTGCAAAATACATTCATGTTGGCTGTTTTCCTATTATTTTTCTATTTAAATGAATTATATTGGGTTTATTGATTATATTCGCTCTAAGGATTTCTAAATTTTTCCATTCGTTATGCTATATTTTTCCTTGAATTTCAATTTTATTTCATGTTTTTATTGATATGAATTATCACGATTTATATTTAAACTTCATAATATGTGTTTGTTTTCTATTTATTCAGTTTAAATTAATTATTTTAATTCTAATTTTGATTGATATAACTATATTTTCATATTGATTTAATTTTTTTATATTTAATCAAATATTTTCCTTTATTTTTCATTTTTAATCCTTTTTAATCGATATGAATTAAATTTATCTTTGGAAAAACTTTAATTTGTCCTATATATACTTTTCCTTTTGATTTTAATAGCAAAGTCTTTTTATATGTATGATAAATAATTATAATTAATGCTCTCTTTATGAATGTTTGATTCTGTGAGAGTATTGATAATTATATGGGATAATTAAAAAAGAGGTTGAGATATATGAGTTCTTTTAAAAGTCCTGCAGACACTGCAAAAGCAGTTGCATCTGCAGCTACCGCAAAAGGTGAAATGCCTATCTTAAAACTTGCTATTTTAGGTTTCTTAGCAGGTGCTTACATTGCATTTGGTGGATTACTTGCAGAAGTTGCAAACACTGGTGCTGTAGCTGGTGGCGTACCAATAGGTATTTCTAAATTATTATTCGGGGCAGTGTTCCCTGTAGGTTTAATTATGGTAGTCATTTGTGGATCTGAATTATTCACTGGTGACGTAATGTTTATGACTATGGGTCTTTTAGACGGTAAAACTGATATCGTAGGATTACTCGAAAACTGGGTTGGAAGTTGGGTTTTCAACTTAGTTGGTTCTATTTTTGTAGCTTACGTACTTGCTTACTCAACAGGTATTATGGTACCTGAAGCATTCGCAAAAGGTGCAATCACTGTTGCTAACACCAAAGCATTAGGTGGAGCTACATTTATGGCAGCTGGTAAATCAACTGCTTCTTTAACTTGGATGCAAGCTTTCCTTAGAGGTATCGGTTGTAACTGGTTAGTATGTGTTTAGCTGTATACTTAGCTAATGCAGCTGATGATGTAGTAGGTAAATTCTTCGGTATTTGGTTCCCAATCATGGCGTTTGTATGTATTGGATTCGAGCACAGTGTCGCAAACATGTTCTTCATCCCATTAGGTATCTTCTTAGGTGCTGAAGTAACCTGGGCACAATTCTTCGTAAACAACTTAATACCAGTAACCTTAGGTAACATCATTGGTGGAGCTATCTTCGTAGCTTGCGCATACTGGTTCGTATACTTGCGTGACTAAATATACATAATCAATTACGGGATCTATAACTGATATTAGTCAAACAAGAGATTTTTTAAAAATCTAAAAATAACTGATATTAGTCAAACAAGAGACTTTTAAAGATTTAAAAATATGTATTTACTTATTGAAAACTTGAGGAAACCTATTTATTCAAATTCAATAAGTATCTACAATATTTTACTATGTTTTTTCGGGATTTTTTCTTTTAAAAAATTTCTATAACAATTTTACTTACTTAGAAGATTTTCAAATCTTATTATACTTTTAGAAATTTTTATAGATAGAATATGAAAGTTTCTATTTTTTACAATTCATGATAATATAATATTATATTATTTTGTACATTGAATATTATTGTCAATTCTTTTATTGGATTATTACAATAGACACAATTCACAATAATCCAGAAAGATTTTAATAAATTATATATATTAAAAATCAAGATACAATTCACAATACTCGACACAATTCACAATATTCAAAAAGTTTTAATAAATATGTTATTAAAAAGTTTCAATTTGTTAGTCAATAATCGAATTTGCCAATATGTGAACTAAAACAAAAAACCTTGATTTTATTATGGAGATTATAAAATGGTTGAGATAAAATATGTACCATCTATTTGTCCATACTGTGGTACCGGTTGCGGTATTAACTTTGTAGTCAAAGATGGAAAGATCATTGGTGTTGAACCATGGAAAAGACACCCTGTTAATGAAGGAAAAGTATGTCCAAAAGGTAACTTTGGATGGCAATTCATTAACCACCCAGACAGATTATCTACTCCGTTAATCAAAGAAAATGGTGAATTCAGAGAAGCTTCCTGGGATGAAGCTTTAGACTTAGTTGCTAGCACACTTAAAAAATATGCTGACACAGACCCTAACAAATTAGGTTTCTACGCATGTGCTAGATCACCTAACGAAAACATTTACATTACCCAGAAATTAGCAAGAGCTGGATGTGGTACCCAAAACGTAGACCACTGTGCACGTATCTGTCACGGTCCTACTGTAGCTGGTCTTGCAACCACCTTCGGTTCAGGTGCATCCACTAACGGATATGACAGTATTGAAGAAGCTGACTTCATTTTCTGTATTGGTTCCAACAACATGGAAGCACACCCATTATTCGGTCGTAAGATTATTAGAGCTATTAAAAACGGTGCAAAATTAGTAGTAGCAGACCCAAGATTCACTCCTACTGCAAAATTAGCTCACGAATACATGCAATTCAAAACCGGTACTGACGTAGCATTAATGAACGGTATGATTAAAATCATCATAGAAAACGACTTGCAAGATGATGAGTTCATTGCAAACAGAACCAAAGGTTACGAAGAAATGAAAGAAGTTGCAATGAAATACGACCTTGAAAGAGTCGCTGATATTACTGAAGCTGACCCTGAACAAATCAAACGTATTGCTATCGAATATGCTAAAGCTGAAAACGCAGCTATTGTATACTCCTTAGGTATTACTGAACACTCTCACGGTGCAGACAACGTAATGTCCACTGCTAACTTAGCAATGTTAACCGGTAACTTAGGTAAGATCGGTGGAGGAGTAAACCCATTAAGAGGACAAAACAACGTACAAGGTGCTTGTGATATGGGTGCATTACCTTCTGACTATGTCGGTTACCAAAAAGTTGCAAACCCTGAAATTACCAAGAAATTCTCAGAAGCTTACCAAATCGACTTGCCAACCACTCCTGGTTTAACCTTAGTCGAAATGATGAACGCTGCTCACTCTGGTGACTTAAAAGTATTATACATCCACGGGGAAGACCCTGTACTCTCAGATGCAGATATTAAACACACCAAAGAAGCAATTGCAAACTTAGAAATGTTAATTGTTCAAGAATTGTTCATGACTGACACCGCTGCTGAAGCAGATGTAGTATTACCTGCAGCAGGTTGGGGTGAACAAGAAGGTACATTCACCAGTGGTGAAAGAAGGGTTCAATGGTTACGTAAAGCTCAAGAACCACCTAAAGGCGCTTGGGTAGACTGGAAGATTATGGAAGAAATTGCTGTAAGAATGGGCAGACCAAGAGAATTATTCCACTACGAAAACGCAGCAGAAATCTGGGAAGAAATCAGAGAGCTCGCACCTTCCTACTATGGTATCACTCACGAAAGATTACTCAAACCTGAAGGTGTACACTGGCCATGTCTTGACCCAGAAGATCCTTGTGAACCATTAATGCACAAAGACAAATTTGCTCACCCAGACGGTTTAGGAGTATTCCAAGCATTAGAACACAGAGGTCCTGTCGAAGTTGTTGACGATAAATATCCATTACTCTTAACTACTACTCGTATCTTGTTCCACTATCACGCTGCTATGACCAGAAGATGTGAAACCTTAGATAAAGAAGTACCTACTGGATTCATCGAAATCAACCCTGAAGATGCAGCAGAAAGAGGAATTCTTAACAACGAAATAGTAAAAGCATATTCTAGAAGAGGAGAAATCGAAATTCCTGCTCGTGTAACTGCAGACATTAAGAAAGGTATTGTAAACATTCCTATGCACTTTACCGAATGTGCAGCTAACATGTTAACAAACTCCGATTCTTTCGACCCTAAATGTAAGATGGTTGAATTAAAAGCTTGTGCTATTCAAGTAGAAAAATTATAAGAGGAATAAGGAGTAGATTAATATGGCTGTAAATGTAAATGATTTATTTTATGCATACTCTGCTAATGATGAAATCAAAGACAAAGGAGAATATGGTGGAGCAGTAACTACCATTATGAAATACTTACTCGAAGAAGGTATTGTTGACGCTGTTGTTGCTGTAGAAGAAGCTGCTGACTTATACGATGCTAAACCTATTCTCATCACTAAACCTGAAGATGTAATCAAATCTGCAGGTTCCCTTCACTGTGGTACATTAAACTTAGCAAAATTCGTATCCAAATACTTAGATGGTGCAAGAGATATGAAAATTGCAGTTACTTGTAAACCATGTGACGCAATGACCTTAAAAGAGTTAATGAGAAAAGGAAAAGTTATCCAAGATAATGTAATCATGATTGGTGTAAACTGTGGAGGTACCATGCCACCTGTACCAACCATGAAAATGATTCGTGACGTTTACGAATTAGACCCAGCAGACGTCATCAAAGAAGAAATTGCTAAAGGAAAACTCATCATGGAAACTGCTGATGGTGAAAAAGCTATTTTCATCGACAAACTTGAAAAAGACGGAATGGGTAGAAGAGAAAACTGTCAAAGATGTACCATGAACATCCCTACCAATGCTGATTTAGCTTTAGGTAACTGGGGAGTTATTGGTGACTTAGCAGGAAAAGTAACCTTTGTAGAAATCTGTTCTGAAAAAGGTGCAGACATCTTTAAGAAAGTAATTGATGCTGGTGTAATCGTAGCTCAAGAACCACTTGAAAAAGGTGTAGAAATCCGTACTAACATCGACCAAATCATGGTAAATCAAGCTATGAAACAAAGAGAAATCGACTTTGCTGGAACTTCCGGTGACATCTTAGAAGTATTTGCAGAATACAAAGAAGAATTCTCCAAATGTATGAAATGTTACGGTTGCCGTGAAGCATGTCCTCTCTGTTTCTGTGAAGACTGCTGTCTCGAAGCTGAAGGTCCTGAATGGGTACCTGGCGGATACACTCCTGCAGCTCCATTCTTCCACTTAACTCGTATGGTACACATGGTTGACGCATGTACTAACTGTGGTCAATGTTCCGAAGTATGTCCTTGTGAAATCCCAGTATCCAAAGTATGGGCTACTGTAAACCAAAAAGTCAGAGATGTATTCGGATACTACAGTGGTGTGGACAACGAAGAACCATTACCATTTACTGAGTTTGGTGAAAAATCCTACAAAGGATACTCTACTTTGTTATTAGAAGATTTATGGAAATTGATTTAAGCATAAAAATAGAAAATTTTAATTTTTAATAATTTTTAATGATTTAAGTTATTTTAAATAATTTTTATCGTTATTAAATTATTATTAATTATTTTTTTATTTTTTTAAATCATTTAAGTCTTTTAAGTAATATTTTTTTAATATTATAATTTTTAAAATAGGCACCTCTTATTCACTCATTTCAAATGAAAACTATTTTTTAAATTATTTTATTAAAAAATTAATTTTAAATAGTTTATTTGTTCTTAAATTTAATTTATTCACATATTTTTGTCAATCTATTTTTTTGAGGAATTTATATGGCTTAGATAGTCCTATCTATGATTGATGGAAATTTTTTTGAATAAATTAAATTTTGGAATAGATCAATTTCTGGATAAAATTATTAGGATAACTTAAATTTAGAAAGTGATTAATATTCATATGATTAATATAATAGTATTGATAAAAAGATTATTTTGTTTCCAATTAAGCAAAATCAAATTATGGTGTAAAAATGAGAATTATTTCAATAGTTGGCTTAAAGAATACTGGCAAAACTTCACTTACAAGCAAAATAATAAAAGAGCTTACCAATAGAAACTTTAAGGTAGCAAGCATTAAGCATTCTCATCATAAAATGGAGATGGACCATGAGGGAACAGACACCTATAAGCAAATGGAGTCTGGTTCTGATTTTGTTGTAGGAATTGGAGGAAGAACATACTTCAATATTAATGAAAGACTTGATTTAGAGAGAATTCTTTTCATAATAAAGCTTATGGAAAATCCTGATTTTGTAGTTATAGAAGGATTTAAGGCTTATCCATATGCTAAAATAGCAACTTGTGAAGAAGTCAAGGATGAATACACAATTAAGGTAGTCAACTCATTTGAAATCACAGATGAAGAGCTATTGGAATTGGTTGACCTTGTAGAGGAAAGGGCATATGACATTTTAGAAACTTTATTCGTCAATGACTGTGGATATAATGATGCAAGCATTATAGGTCAGGCTTTTGCACAAGGAAAATTGGATTATAATCCAGAAACTCAAGCTGAAGTCAATTTAGCTATTGATGGAGTAAACATTGGATTGAATAGGTTTGTCAGCAATTACATTAAGGAAACTATCTTAGGCATATTGACACCTCTTAAAATCAAAGAGTATGGTGTTGAGGATTTGGATAATATTGACATAACTATTAAGAATAAAAAGGAATAAAATATAACTTTTACAGATATATTCAAAATATAAAATCAATAATTTTAGAGAAAATTTCGGTGATTTAATGAGCGATAATAAAGATTTTGATAACAAGGTTAATTTAGTGATCAATGGAAATGATATTGAATTGAATAAATTCACTGATGATATCATTAAGGAAACCATTCTTGGATTATTAAAAGCCATTAAAACTTCTAAATATGGTGTAGATGAAGTTAAAACTGTTGAAATTACAATTGATAATGAATAATTCAGATATTATTATGAAAAATTTAATTTTTTCATTTTTTATTCCTTATTAACTTTTTTAATTAGCTTAAATTATTATTAAATTATTATTAAATTTTTATTAAGTTATTATTAAATTATTTTACATTGAATAAATTGAATTTGGGGCTTATGGATGAAGGATAAAGTTAGAGACGATTATGAAAGACCGATTATTTCACTTAGGATTTCCATCACCAATCGTTGCAATGTAGATTGCATATATTGTCACCATGATGGGATGTTGGAATCCTCTTCTGAAATGACTTCAGATGAAATTTATGAAATCTGCAGAATTGCAAAGAAATTAGGTGTTGAGAAAATACGTTTGTCTGGAGGCGAACCATTAATCAGGCCAGACATAGTTGAGATTGTGGAAAAGATAAATTCACTTGATTTCAAGGATATTTCAATCACCACCAATGGTATAAATTTAGACAATTTAGCCCAACCATTATACGATGCAGGATTAGACAGAGTTAATGTCAGTTTAGACACACTTAATGAAGAAACCTATCAAATGATTGTAGGGAAAAATGTTTTAAACAGAGTTAAGGATGGAATCATAGAATCTTGTTCAGTTGGCCTATATCCAGTTAAGATAAACATGGTAGTTATGAATAATATCAACCATAATGATATTTTTGACATGTTCGAATTTACTAAAGAACATGGTGTCATACTTCAGCTTATTGAGATTATTGAATCTGAAAGCTGTGATGACAATGACTTCAACTCAAAGTATCATTACCCATTAGCTGAGTTTGAAAAGCACCTTGCTGAAATTGCAGATGAAATTAAAGTTAGGCCATTTATGCAGGACCGTAAGAAATATTTCATGGATGGCGGTGAGATAGAAGTTGTTCACCCTGTAGACAATACCAATTTCTGCAAGAATTGTACAAGATTAAGAATAACTCCTGAAGGTAAGATCAAGCCATGTTTGCTTAGAAATGATAATCTTGTAGATTTAATTGGATTCATTAGAGAAGGAGCCTCAGATGAAGAGCTTATAGATTTATTCTTAAAGGGAATTCATAATAGGGAACCTTACTATAAGGAAGAGAACTTATAATTGAATATTTAATTTTAAGATTTAATCATTTCATGAATTTATTTTTAAGTAAAATAGAAAATTTTAATTTTTTTTCATTAATTTTATTTTATGTAAAAAAGAATATTTTGATTTTTAAGTTTTAGCTTTTTTACAATTTTAAAAAAAGAAGAAGAAAGAGCAAAAATGCTCTTTTTTTTAAAAACTATTTTTTTATTTTTTGGTGATTGCTTTGTGCAATTACTTTTTTTAAAAACTATTTTTAATTTTATTGTGATTGCTTTGTGCAATTACTTTTTTTAAAAACTATTTTTAATCTTATTGTAATTGTTTTATGCAATTACCTTATACTTATTATAACTTTTTTTGCTTGTCATTTTGTAGTATTTGTTTCCTGCAAACTTAATTGCTGCAGTAAATTTGCCTTTAGCATTTAAGTTCTTAATATTAAATATTGCTTGACCTTTGTTGTTGGTTTTGGCAATATATGTTTTTCCTTTGACTCTCAAAGTCAGTTTGACTTTTTTAATTGCCTTGTTCTTGTTGTTTTTTAAGGTTGCAATGTATTTTTTAACTTTAACTTTACGCTTAAATGCTTTTGCTTTGGCTGTTAATTTAACCTTTGCCTTTTTCACTACAATTTTAGCGCTAGCTGAAGATTTAATATAGTTATTGTCTCCTGCAAAGCTTATTCTTGCAGTGTAGGTTTTTGGAACCAATTTGCCAACAGCTACCTTAACTTGACCATTTTTGTCAGTTGTGTACTTTTTAGCGCTGTTTCCTATTTTGACAGTAAGTTTAGCACCTTTAATTGCTTTTCCTAAACTGTCCTTTAAGGTGATTATGAGATTCTTATTAACATTGTATGTTGTGCTTACTGCCTTTGCAGTTATTTTTGTAGAATCCTTTTTAATAGTCACATTTGCTGTAGCGCTTGAAGATTCATAGTTCTTGTTTCCAACGAATACAATATTTGCAACATAGCTTCCTGCTTTCAGGGATTTTGTTCCTATCTTTATTTGTCCATTTGAATCTGTCATATGGATTCTAAGGCCATTTAGATCAACAAAGACTGGAGAGTCTCTTATTGGATTTCCTTGACTGTCCTTTAAGCTGATTACAAAGTCCTTATTTATGTTGTAGGTTGCAGTAATGTTAGCTGCAGTCAAGATGCTGTCTACCTTACTTACAGTCAGCCTTGTTGTTTTATTCATAGGAAGATAAGTTGGACTTCCTTTATAGCTTACAAGAACATCATATGCTCTAGCAGACAAATCAATAGGAAGCTCAATAATTCCATTATCATCAGTAGCTGCACTGTATGTCATATTCCCCATTCTTATTTCAACAGTTGCATTTGAAATTGGATCTTGGCCATTTGTCAAATTGACAATAAACTTGCTGCCATCTAAATAACCAATAACCAAGTCTTCTGAAATGCTCATGTTTAGAGTTTTCATTTTAGATGCAATAAAGGTATAGTTGAACATTTTTTCCATGTATTTTGAATCTCCAAAATAATATATTATTGCATCATATCTTTTCAATTCCAATAGGTATAATGAACAGTATCCGTCAATGATTTCTTCGCTCCAATATTCATCATCAGTATCGATTCCAACTAAGCCTGTTGCATCATCATCCAATTTGAATCTGAGATTATGTCCATTGATATAGAAAATTTCAGTGTTTTCATCATAATAATCCATAATAGGAGTCATATTGATATTTAATTTATTGGTCCAAACATATGATTTGCTTTGATATGTGACATCATTGTTTATGGAAACGATATAATCGAAATACTCTTCCCCTGCTTCAATTGATGCAACACCATTCTCATCAGTTATTCCAGTGATATTGCCTACAGATGTATAGTATCCACGATCGTATAATCTAAATACGACTTCCATACCTTTTATTGGGTTTTTGTCCATGTCTAGCATTGTTGCATTGAATTTATTTCCTGGGCGAACATCACTTGCAATAATTGTGTCTATTGCATTAAATAGGTAACTTGTTTCGACTGCGTAGTAGTTATGATTTTTTTAATCTGATTGTTAAAGTTTCTTCCATATCATAGATGTTTTTAGGGTTGACATAAATGAATGTTACAGATCCGTTAACTATTGGCAGGGTAATTGTTTCCCCATATTCTATTTGGATACTTCCATCATTTATTTTATTTCCATAAAAGTCGATTGCAGAAATAATTAATTTATAATTGTCTTGATAGATATTAAAGGACGCTTTTTTTGCATCATATTCTTCAAGAACTTCCAAACTGAAATATTTTGATTGTGTAGATAATGGATTGCTGATTCTAAGTTCATATTTGCCAGGCAATAAATTTAAGTCATATCCCACATAACCTTCTTCATCGGTTTGATTATAATACAACTCTTCGTCAAGATATAATGAAGCCCCAGTAAACTTAATCGGATTTCCTTCATAATCAAGGAGTTGAGCGATGACTTTAGTTGTATTATAAAATGAATCTTCAACTATGATTGTTTTGTTGAGGTCAACACTTAATGAGGCGTGACCTAAAGTAATGAGGGTCATTATACTCTAAATAAAATTCCTGATGGCCTTCTCCCAATTGATAGACATTATAGTGGCCTCCTCGAATCTTTTCATAAAATGTATCGTTAACATAGAGGTCCAAGGGTTCATTAATTGGATTATCTAATCCGTCTAAAATTGTGAATTTCAGTTCATAACCTTCGATTCTAGCATCGATTCTAGTTTCTTTGGCTATGTTTCTCTTGGAAATCTTCCAGTTGTAAATTCCAGATTGTGATATTGCAGTATTTACAACATAAACAGTGTAATTGCCAGGGTCAAGGGCATAGTCAAAATTGACTTTCCCATCACGGTCTGTTAATATATTCACTTCAGTAATAGGGTCCCCATTTTCATAAAAAATCTTGAAACGCACATATCTTCCAAAAGCGGGAAGATAGTTTTATGCTAAAAAGCTAACCTCAAATGTAAATTCATCAACGACATCATGTGCAATTAATGTATTCTCTAAAGAGGCAAAATAGCTTGCATTGCCTGTTTGGCCTTCATCATCTATGAAATCAATCTTGAGGGCTTGTGGGTATTCATCATATGGCAAAGCAAAAAGATTGAACATAATGCCTGGCATTCCATAAAGACTTCCTTTCACTGAGTATCCATCTTCGGAAGTGAGAGTGAAATCACCTTCAGTTATGATATTACCTTCGCTGTCAATGGCAGTGAGGTATAAAAAGTTATTTTCTTGAGTGACGTTGATATGAATGTTTTCATTGCTTAGATTTGATTGGGAATCATTTTTCAATATGTTTTCCATATCATTGCTGCTTATTTCATTATCATTGATTTCACTATTTAATTTTTCATCAATATGATCTGTGATAGCTTCATTTGATGAATCCAAATCAGTTGCTTTTGTTTCATCTGTACTGAAATGTTCATCAGTTTCTTCTAAAATAAGTTCTTCACTTGCTGCATTTGAAACATCTTCATTGATGCTTTCTTCTAAATTAATTTCTTCGCTTGCTGCATTTGAAACATCTTCATTGATGCTTTCTTCTAAAATTAGTTTTTCATTTGCATTTATGCTATGAATATTATTATAATCATCTGCAGCACTAACTGCAGAAATGCTGATTAAACTAATAAGCAATATTAGCATAATGCAGAAATATTTTCTGTTTTTCATGTTTTTCCCCTAAAAAGTTTAAAGTCATAATAATTTTTATATGGATTAATATATATTATTATCTAATTTTTTTTTAATTGCATATCTTGCTGATTTTTCTATAAAAATTTATAATATTTTCTTTAAATTTCCTCATTTTATTCTATTATTTTTATAAAATTTTTTTTAATTTTCCTCATTTTTCTCTATAATTTTTATTATATTATTTTTAATTTTCCTCATTTTTCTCTATAATTTTTATAAAATTTTTTTTTAATTTTTCATTAGTTTTCAATCATAAAAACTATCTTGTGTACTTACTACACTCTACTTATGTGTATTAACTACACATTTTTTAGTTTAGCCTAAATATTTATTATTTTTTCAAAATTTCGATGATAAATCGCTTACATATTGGAGATATAATTTATCTTCCATTTATAAATAAACTCTAATTTATTTTTTGATGTAAATCAATTATTTTTTTATAAAAATTAATAATATTAATTATTTTTTCTAAATAAATAATTTAATTAATTTTTTTAAAAATTAAAAATAATTATAATCTTCTTTAATGATAAAAACTATAATATACTCTTTAATTTATTTATATTTTTGTGTATTTAGTACACAGTAATATATAAGTCTTTTTACTTGAGTCCGAGTCCTTGCCTTTTATATAGAATTTTTTATTAATATAATATTGTACACATGGTGAATTTATGCCAAAACATATAGTATCTGGACTAAAATATTTAGAAAGTGTTGAACTTAGAAAAAGAGGTTTGTCCCAAAAGGAGATTTCATCTCAAATTGGTGTAGACAGATCAACAATTTCCCACTATTTGAATGGTAGGAACATTTCTATTGATTCAATCGAACTTGCTAAAGCTATTTTAGAACTAAGTCCTAAGGATTTTATATTAATTACAAAAGTTTTATTTGGAGATTATAAAGAAATTCGTCAAATCGTGACTATATTTAATATGAATCGTTATGACCCACAGATCAACGATGGATGTATTGGTTGTGGATTGTGTGTAGATTTGTGTGAAGTGAAATCTATTAGCTTAGATTCACTTAAAGCAAAGATAAACCCCCGTTATTGTTGTGGCTGTCTTATGTGTGTTGAAGGCTGTCCAACAAAATCTATTGAAATTTTGGAGGTAAAAAATGGTTAACGTTAAAGAAATTGAAGGCAAAACCTTCAATATAAAAAGATCAGCAGAAGAAGACAGAATCTTGTCCTTTAAAGATCACGTTTGTATTGGTTGCGGCCTTTGTGAAGCAACCTGTCCTGTAGAAGCTATTGCTCTTGATGAAGTAGCTCCTATTGAACGTAAATACACAGAAACTTATTTCAGTGGTCATGAAAAGATTGCTCAAAACTATGCTCTTTTCAAAAACGACAATGAAATCAAAGCAAAATTATGCATTGCTGAAGACAAATGTGTTCTCTGTGGTATGTGTAGTGGAGTATGTCCAGCAGGTGCATTAGACCTCACCATTGGCGGCGTCTCTATTAAAGAAAATGAAGCTTATCCAAGTCTCATCACTTCAGCTGAAATTGATGAAGACAAATGTTTATTCTGTAAAAAATGTGAAGCAGCATGTCCAAGAGCTTCCATTACTATTGACAGAACCTTACCTAACAGAGCTGACTTAGTAACTGGTGAAATTGAAGTATGTGAAGATGAATGTATTTACTGTGGCGCTTGTGCTGAATTATGTCCTGCAGAAGCTATTGTAGTAGACAAAACCACCGGTGAAGAAAGCATTGTTATTGACAAAGAAAAATGTGTATACTGTCTC
>NZ_CACXNW010000020.1:3222-82600 GCF_902769175.1 uncultured Methanobrevibacter sp. | reverse complement strand
TACTGACTGGTGAGGCAATATATGTTGACCGAAACAGGAAAAACATCAAATGTGAGAATCTTGCCATCGAAGAGGATGCAATCCTATTAATCGATGGAAGAAAGACAAATATTGATGTAAACAATTTGTATTACAGTTATTTTACAAGTGTTGGCATTTTGAACATGGGCGGAATATTAGACATGGTCCCAATAATGTATAAAACCCTCACATTAGGAATTGCAAGTGATGAATACCATACATATTACTATGATTATGATAATGAGACTGGTCATTTTGCATTTAATGTACATACTGACCTTCGCGAAGGCAATAGGGAAGGATTAGAGTATATCCAAACTTATACATTTAATATAACTAACTATAATGCCATTTATCGATTATTGTTAAATCAGGATTATAATGCATCTGTCACTCAAATTGCAGATGTCTTAATCAGTAGTGTAGAGGATTATAGAGGAATCTTTACAAAAGAGAAAGCCATTCCAAGCATGTTAAATATTAATTGTGAAAATCAAACAAAGGCATTGAATGTTGTCTTTTCCAAACCTATTCTTGTTGAATCAACCTTTTGCTGGAACCTAAAGGAATTAGGATACAATGTAATCAACATCAATGGTAACGGCTCAACAATCCATGCTGAAACCAAACCCCGTGAAGAATTCAAATGGGCCATCACTGCAGATATGGGTTATACTTTAACAGCATCCAACATTAAAGTGGAAGGATTCAACACAGCAATCACAAATCATGGAATCTGCATTTTAAACAATGTGACACTGCATAACAACAGAATGGACTACATTTGTGAAAGGGACGATGGTGCAGCTCTACTTAACAGTGGTATTTTCATTGCTAATGAATGTGCATTTACAAATAATTATGCAAAGAACGGCGGTGCTATATTCAGCCAAGGACAATTGAGCTTAAATAACTGCACATTTGAAGACAACACAGGATATGGAACCGGAAATGACATATTAAATGTAGACAAAGGATCTGTATTCATAAATGGCAAACCGGTGAATGGAACAGAAGGAACAGTTACTTATGTTGAAAGCATGTCAGACACATATGCATCAGTAATATCATTAATTGCTGCTACTGGGACAATTTTTGCAGGTTTAGCAGCAGGTGCTGTTGGTTTTTTAGCTAGTGGAAATATTGTAGTTGGAATTGCTGTTGGGGTAGCTGTTGGTGCTGCTGTTGGTGCTGCTTTAGGAACTGCTGCATCAAGTGCAATCACTTCATGCCAATATAATTTAGCACATGACAGACTAAAGATAGCTATAGGGCTTATTAGTGGATGCGTCATAATGGGTATGCTATCTGGAGCATGGGGTGCTGTATGGACTGCTCCATCTGTTAATAACCCAATGAAATCCGGAAATGATAACCAAATAGATCCCCAAATAAGAAAAAAATTCCAATTAGTGAATATCTCCAACAAATACATAGTGAAAGGCCAGAAAAACTTACTGAAAATATAAACCAATTGAAATATAATACTTTAGATTTGACATTAGATGATTATAACCGTTATAGTGATATAAATCAGGAATTTAAGTTTAAAATTGATAAGAGTACAGGAAATATCCATAAAATTTATGAGGAATTTACTGAAATATATGATAAGACGGGTAATGAGTTATTAATAGTAAAATTTAAATGATAATCTAGTGTGGATATTATGTAATTTATATTGAAAGAAGAAATACGGTAAGGGGTATGTTAGTTAATTTGTAAGAAAAATAAGTCTGAATACAAATTACAGACCCTACATTCCATTCATGTAGTTCTGTATGATTGTATAAAATTTCATAATATTCATTACAAAATCTAAAATTATGACTTTTCCTATGTTTTTTTTTTGGCATTGTAAAAATCCTAGTGGATATTTTTCAAAAAATTTTAAAAAACATAGGAAATATTATTTTCCCCATTTAGTAATTTTATTTTAATAATTAAACAAATTATTTCCCTCATTTAGTATTTTTATTTTAATAATTAAACATATTATTTTCCCTCATTTAGTAATTTTATTTTAATAATTAAACATATTATTTTCCCTCATTTAGTATTTTTATTTTAATAATTAAACATATTATTTTCCCCATTTAGTATTTTTATTTTAATAATTAAAACATTAGGGATATAGTTTAGGAAATAATCACTCCAACAAATCATTTTGCCTTTTTTAAATTGCTTATTTTTTTCATTTTTCTCTATTTTTTTTTTTAAATTAAGTTCATTTTTTTGTTATTTATTGTTTTTTTTAAATATTTAAGATTAAATAAAACTTACTTTAAATGTTTTTTAACTTTGTCCTTTGGTTTTAGTAAAATATATTGAATTATTACTTATCGATTGGGTTTAGTTAAAATGTTTTAAATTTAATTTTTTCATTTCATTTTAGTAAAATATTTTAAAATAAAAAACATAAATAATTATAAAATTAAAATTTTTAATCCAAAAATTAAGGTGCTGATTTTGAAAATTAAAAAAAGATATTTCTTAAAGAAGAAAAAAGTTAAGGAAATTAAACAGGAACTTGGTGATTACGGTTCCTTCATCAATAATAAGGACACTCTTGAAATGCTGGAAGCAGAGGATTATGACTTTATTTTAGTTAATGCTGAGCCTTATATCATTATGATCAACGACAAGCCATATCCTACCTTAAAGGCTGCATTGAATCTTGAGCTTGACAGCAAAGTGGTTGTTGTTGATATGGGTGCAGTCAGATTTGTAACCAAAGGTGCAGATATTATGAGTCCAGGCATTGTAGATGCTGATGATTCAATTGTGCCAGATGATATAGTCATAATTGTTGAAGAAACTCACAATAAGCCATTAGCTATGGGAATCAGTTTAATTTCAGGTCCTGAAATGGTGGAAAATTCTGAAGGAAAAGCCATTAAGTCACTCCACTACGTTGGAGATGCTATTTGGAACTTGGAATTATAATTTTCATTATATATTATATGCTTTAATATAATTTAATATATTACTTGAAACTTGGAATTATAATTTTCATTATATTCAAATGATTTAATATAATCAATATAATTTATGCTCTAATCCGCATTAGCTTTAATGTAGATAAATTAGAGCATTAAGGTTATTTCTTTAAAATAAGTGATAATATGGTAGATTTAAGATTAAACGCTGGAAATGTTAAAAATCCTAATGTTCATAAGATAGGAATCATTGCACTTGGATCACACCTTGAAAACCATGGTCCTGCACTTCCTATTGACACAGATGCTAAGATAGCATCATACATTGCATTTCATGCTGCTTTGGAAAGTGGAGCAAAATACTTAGGTGTCATCTATCCTGCTCATGAAATAAAAGAGATAAATCATGGAATCCATGTTTCCCTTGAGGATTTGTCAAATGAAATCATTAAAGTACTTAAATCAGCAAAAAAACATTTGGGAATCAGCAGTGTAGTTATTGTCAATGGACATGGAGGCAATTTGCCTATTGTTACTTGTTTATATGACATTGAAGAGCAGACTGATTTGCTCATAACATTAAACAGCAAGATCATTGAGTCAGAAGGACCACATGGCGGTTCCGGTGAATTGTCTATGGGTAAGGTCTTAGGTATCATCGAGGAAAGCAAAGTTGAAAAACAGACTGATTTAAGTGAGTATGGGGAAGTTGGTCTATATATGTTTGGTCAAGCAAGGCAAAATGATCCAAACATTGAAGAAGGTGCATTAGACATTGAAGAAAACGGTGTTTATGTTGATGAAGTTTATGGAAATGAACTGTTAAAGTTAGCAATCAACTCCGTATTGCTTGATGTTGAAAAGCAATTGGATTCCCACTATGGATACTAGCTGTTTTCATCTTATTTTTTATTTTTTAATATTTATTTTGATTTTTCAATTTGAATTTTGAAATTAAATTTGTTAATTTAATTAAATTATTTTTAGAATTTATTTTGATTTTTTCAATATTGAATTTTGAAATCAAATTTCTTTTTTAATTAAATTATTATTAAATTTAAGGATTGATTTTATGGAAGAGATAATTTTTAAACCGATTGGATACATCAAATCCCCTTATGAAGATGTAAAGAATATGCCCAAGTCTCCAAGGGAATCTGGAGATATGGAAGCTGAAATGATTATTGATGAGAAATATTTGGAAAGCATGTCCAGCATGAAGGCTGGTGAAGAGTATATGGTTTTGTTTTATTTCCATAAGTCAAAAGGATATGAACAAAGGGTTCCATTCAGAGGGGATGGTCCTATAACAGGATTGTTTTCAACTCATGCTCCAAACAGGCCTAATCCTATTGGAGTATCTACAATAAGGATAAATGAAATCAATGGGAATGTGATCAAGTTTTCAGGAGTTGACATGCTAAACGGCACTCCTGTATTGGATATAAAGGATATCATTTAGCTGTTGAATTTTATTTTTCACTTTTTTCTTTTTTTAAGTTATTAATTTTTATTTAAATTTTAATGATATTTTATTACTTTTTTCCCATATAACTAATTTTTATTTATTTTCAATAGAAAATCTACTTAAATATAGTCTATTTTTAATATTTAGGTAAAAACCTTTATATACTATGTAAAATATATTATAAATTAATATTAATTTGGTTATGCTATATTATTATAGATTATTTTCAAATTTTATTAGAATTCTATAATTTTTAATGATTTTTAAGATAATTTTTATGTTTTTTAATTTTATAGTTTGATCTTATTAATTTATTAAATTTTTAGAAAAATTCTAATTAAAAAAGATTATTGTGTCTAAAACATATTGTCTTTAATTTTTTCTAAAAAACCCTTAACTCATGTAATTAATATTTTAAAATAGGTGTTGTTTTTCAATATTTATTTTAAAAAAAAGACTTGATTGTCTTAGTTTAAACATGAAAAATAGTTAAGTTTATATATTATACGAACATATTTAATATAGTATAGGTGATAATCATGAGCGGACAACAAAATGTTCAAAGACCACTTGACGCATTAGGAAAAGCAGTGAATTCTCCAGTTTTGATTAAACTCAAAGGAGAAATTGGAAAAAGGAGAAATAATGAGAAGATTAGGTACTGTTCTCATTAGAGGAGACAATATTGTATACATTTCTCCATAGAAACTTAGTTTCTTATTTTTCTAAAGTTTTTCTTTGTTCTACTCAATAAAGATTATTGAATTATTATTTATTAGTTAAATTAATGGATATTAATTTAATTAATTTTTTATCTATTTTATGCTCTTATTTTTAAATAAGATTATTTTATAGACTATTTTAGCATTCTTAACGAAGAAAATTATTATTATTGTTTACTATAATTAAGGAGGAGATAGAAGTGAAAGGAACTCCATCAATGGGTAAAAAGAATAAAAAGACCCATATTAGATGTAGAAGATGTGGTAAAAACTCATACCACGTTCGTAAGAAAGTATGTGCTTCTTGTGGATTCGGTAAATCCAGTAAAATAAGAAGATACAGTTGGCAAAACAAAAAACCTACCACTCGTCAAAGATTAGTATAGGTTTAATTGCAGCTTTAGTGTATTTTATACACTATTTAAAATTTTTTTGAGATAATAAAAGCGAATTATCTCAATATTACTTACTATTTTTAATATTTTTATTTTATTTAGTTTATATTAGGTATTACTGTTTTTGTTTTTTGATTTAATTTAATTCATTATTAATTTAGATACCTGATAAAAATAGGATCAAAAAGTCATTAAATTATTTATTTTTTAAAGAGGTTATTAATTAATTGAAAATTAGTTTTTTGATTTAATAAAAAAAGTATTGTTTAAATTTAAATCAGAATCTGGATTATAAAAGTATAGTTTAAATTTAAATCAGAATCTGGATTATAAAAGTATAGTTTAAATTTAAATCAGAATCTGGATTATAAAAGTATATTTTTTTAATTATTAAAATTAGCATTTGGATTAAAAAATAGTTTTTTAGAATTATTGAAAATCAGTTATTACTTGATCTAACTCTTTTTGAAGCTTTTTTAATAATTTTATGTTTTTGCCTGTCTTATCTAAAATCAAAGTCATGATCTTATCGACTTCGTTTTCCTGGTAATTAGGATTCAATTCCTCTCCTACACTATCCCAGAGCTCTACAGCCCAATTTTTCTTTCCATCATATACTTCATCAATCAATGTTAGCTTTCCATTCTTTAATCGGAATAATCTAAAATCTTGTTTAGGATTTGACTTTTTACCTTCCTTGTTGCAGTCAAGGTATAATCCATCAATAAATTCAGATTTATAATCTCCTGCTTTAACAAATTCTCCTACTAAGGAATATCCATTCAGTACACTTTTATCTAATCCGGTAACGGTTTTAACCCATCCTCCGGTAGCTCTAAAGTTTATTGAAGGATCTATATTTGTTATTTCTTCACACCAATTCAGAAGCATATTTTTTCTCCAAAAAGCACAGATTTGTTTTATTCAATAATACGTCTTTTAATTTTAGTAAAATCCAAGATATGAATTTTATTTATAAAATTTTAATCATTTTCTTGTAAAGAATCTGATTGCAATTTTTATTTTTCCTTTTAATTGGTCAAATAAGAATATTAATCGTTTTCTGTTAAGGGAATTTGATTGCAATTTTTATTTTTCCTTTTAATTGGTCAAATTAGAATTTTAATCGTTTCCAGTATTTGGATTTTGATTATAATTTTTATCTTTCCTTTTAATAGGTTTAATAAGAATTTTAATCGTTTTCCAGTATTTTGGATTTTGATTGCAATTTTTATCTTTCCTTTTAATTGGTCAAATAAGAATCTTAATCATTTTCCATTAAAGAAATCTGATCGTAATTTTCATTTTTCCTCTTAAAAGGTCAAATAAGAATCTTAATCATCTTCTTTTAGAAAATGAAAAGAATTTTATTTCTAAAATTCAATCCTGTTCCTTTAAAAAGGGATTAAAAATATATTATTAAAAGAAACACGAAAATAAAATCTTTAAAAATCTTATAAGTTCTGATTTAAATCTTTAAACCGAAGTTTAAACCTGATTTGCAGCAACTTATTCGATTATTAAAAATCAATTTTTATGTTTGTTACACTATTTTATCTATGTTTATTTATAAATGGATTATTCGAGAGACCATTTGAAAACTAATATTTTTATATTTTTTTAAGTGATATTTGGGCAAAATTATTGATTTTTTCACCTTCAATAAAATAAGGTATATATAGTATGTATTACAAATCTATTAAATGAATATGAATATATAATAAAAAAATAGTCATTATGATAATTTAATATTATTTTTTAAATTCAAGACTAATATTAAATTATTATAATAATTCATTCACAGCTATTTTTTTACATGATTAATCGATGTATACTTGAGTGAATTAAATGAAATGGTTAGAAAAGTTTAATATTATTCCAAATAATGAAGAATTATACATTATTGCCTTTACTCATTCTTCATATAGTGCAAAATATGACTTGGACTATGATTATGAAAGGCTTGAGTTTCTTGGGGATTCAGTCTTGAATATGTTGACTTCCGAGTATTTGCAGAATTTGCACCCAACTTACAGTGAAGGTAAATTGACTAAGCTTCGAGCAAATTATGTATGTCAAAGTGCTTTAGTTGTTTATTCTCATGAAAATGACTTAGATAAACATATTATGCTTAATTTAGAAGACAATGCTATAAGCGATAATGAAGTTATTTCCATCACTGCAGACATTTTTGAATCTTTTTTAGGTGCAATTTATCTTGATCAAGGAATTGAAAAGGCAAAAGAGTTTTTAACAATGACCGTTTTCCCTTATATTGAAACTAAAAAGATTTTCTTTTATGACTATAAGTCTACAATTAAGGAATATGGTGATGCACAGGATGTTGAAGTCTGCTATGAATTGCTTGAAGAGCATGGTGCACCTCACGATAAGACCTTTGTTATGAGGATTTTGGTTGATGGAATCGATTACGGTCACGGTGTTGGAAAAAGCAAAAAAGAGGCAGAGCAATTAGCTGCTGCAAAAGCAATTGACAGATTAAAGTTAGATCAATAATTATTTTTTAGGGAATTTTTTCTTTCCCTTATCTTCTGATTCTTTTTTATGAAATAGTTTATTTTAGAAGATATTTTTTACTATGATAGTTTATTTTATCCTTAAGGAAGATATTTTTACCCTATGATAGTTTATTTTATCCTTTAGAGATATTTTTTATTATAATAGTTTATTTTATCCTTTAGAGATATTTTTTATTATAATAGTTTATTTTATCCTTAAGGAAGATATTTTTTCACTATAACGGTTATTCTTATCCTAATGCTTTTTTTTAATTAATCGGATTTTTTCTATTCCTCTTCATAAATCTCAAGACAGATATCATATATTGTATCCAAATCCTCTTTTATATTGAATTGAATGTTTTCAGGATTCTTTTTATTAAAATAATCAATTACCTTTTCTTCGTTGATTTCCTGATTGTCTATTAAATCCATAATAAATTTAGATACTATCTTGCTTGTTTCAACAGTAATTCTATCGTTAAAAAGCATTTCATATAATTTGATTAAAAGATCCGTGTTATTAAATTCAGTTTTATTTTCAGCTAACATTATATCCCTATTTCTTTTATGTTATATGTTTATATCTAGGTTATATGTATTAATACTTACTATTATATGCTTAAACTGTTTATAATCCTTAAAAAATTCCTATTTTTTTTACTAAAATTTCAAAATTTTACTTAAATCATATAAGTAAATATAAATAGTATTTTAGTAATATATAAATAATGAGACAACTATTTGATTTTTAGCTTATGAAATCTATTAAAATTGGACTATGCTTACTATATGAAAATAAAATTTAATATTAAGTCTTAAATTTGTTTAAATACTAGTTAAACTTTGATAATGCTGGAAATATTCAGCATTAGTATATTGAATTAGATTTTTTATAAAATTCAGTATTCTTTAAATAATATAGGTATTAAAAATGAAACAGAAATCTGTTGGTAAAGTTATTACTAAAACCTTTGCTATTGAGGATGATTTAAAGCTAAGTTCTGGAAAAACTCTCAGTAATGTGGAACTTGCTTATGAGACTTATGGTGATTTGAATTCTACCAAATCCAATGCTGTTCTGGTATGCCATGCACTTACTGGAGATGCACATGCTGCAGGAACACATGGGGGGAAGAAAAAGCCAGGATGGTGGGATATGGTCATCGGTCCTGGAAAGGCATTAGACACTGAAAAGTACTTTGTCATATGTTCGAATGTATTAGGCGGATGTAAAGGTTCAACTGGTCCTGCATCAATAAATCCTAAAACAGGAGAGGAATATGCACTTGATTTTCCAATAATAACCATTGAGGATATGGTCCATGCGCAAATGAAACTTATAGAGGGCCTTGGCATAGAGAAATTATATGCTGTTATTGGAGGTTCTATGGGTGGAATGCAAGCATTGCAATGGACTGTCAGTTATCCTGAAATGATGAAAAAGGCATGCATTATTGCTACTACAGCCAGATCTTCACCTCAACAAATCGCTTTTAATGAAGTAGGTAGACAATCCATTATTTCAGATCCATTTTGGAACGATGGCAGATACTATGGAAATTACCTTACTCCAAGGTCTGGACTCTCTGTTGCTCGTATGATTGGCCACATCACTTATCTAAGCGATGCATCAATGTATAAGAAGTTCGGAAGGGATTTGCAGGATAGAGATGAGCTCAGTTATGATTTTGCACTTGATTTCCAAGTTGAAAGTTACTTGCACCATCAAGGAGAATCCTTTGTAAGGCGTTTTGATGCCAACTCCTATTTATACATTACAAAGGCAGTGGATTACTTTGATTTAGCAGTTGAAGGAAATCTTGCTGATGGCTTAAAGGACGTTAAGGCTAAGATGCAAATCATTGCTGTTGATTCAGATTGGCTATATCCTGTGGATCAATCAAAAGACCTCTTGGCTGCACTACAAACCAATGATGTGGATGTAGTCTATAATGAAGTCAAGTCTGATTACGGGCATGATGCATTCCTGCTTGAAAATGGTCAAATGAACTTCCTTTTATCTAATTTCCTATCTGAACATCATGTAGGGGATGTAATGAAAACTGAAGTTCCTACAATTCATATTGATTCCACTATTAAGGAAGCTGCAGTTATCATGTTTGATAATGAAATCACTCATTTGCCTGTAGTGAATGATGACAATTCATTGGCAGGTATAGTTACTGCATGGGACTTGTCTAAATCCATTGTAGAGGATTGCAGTGAATTAAGGGAAGTCATGACTAAGAATGTAAGAACATGTAAGTCCTCAGATGAGATAGAACATATTGCAAGGCTAATGAAAAAATACAATATTTCATGCTTGCCTGTTGTAGATGGCGAATCTTTAGAAGGCCTTATTACAACTGATAGGATATCACATCTTATTTCTAATTATTAGAGTAAATTTAGACTATTTTTAGTCTATTTTTTCTTTTTTTATTTTTTTTTAAATTATTAGTCAATTTTTAGGTATTTTTTTACTTTTTTATATTTTTCTCATTACTCTTCATTATTTTACATTTGATAATCCTTTTTTTTCAAATGAAATTTTACAAAAACTAATTTTTTCTACGATTTTAATCAATCTTTTTAATGATTTTAAAATATTTTAACCATTTAATTCCATTTTTAAAAATCAATTAAAAAAAGTATTATTCATGTATTAATGATTTAATAAGTTAAGTTTTTATATAAAAATTAATATACATAATAATATTTAATTAAAGGATTCAATATCATGGATGAAAAAAGTCAATGGAATAATAGTCTTTCCTTTATCTTTGCTATGGTAGGGGCTGCTGTTGGTCTAGGTAATATTTGGAGATTCAGTTATGTATTATACTCCAATGGTGGAGGATCATTCTTTATCCCATATCTTATTGCAATTGTTATAATGGGAATTCCATTTTTAATTCTTGAATATGGTGTTGGATTCAGTTTCAAAGACTCATTTTCGAATATATTAAAGAAGATAAACCCTAAGTTTGAAATCATAGCTTGGTTTTTAGTTCTTTTTGTTTATATAGTGGTTATCTATTATATGGTTATTCTGGCATGGGATATGGTTTATTTCCTGTCAAGCTTTAATTTCAGTTGGGGAGCAGATACAACCAGCTTCTTTATTAACAGTGTTGGAGGAAGCACTAATTTAGCACGTCCTGGTACTTTCATCGTTCCTACATTCTTCTGTGTAATCTTCCTATGGGTTGTCTTATGGTATATTTCACATAAGAACGTTGAAGAAGGTATTGGTAAGGTATCTAAGGTATTGATTCCATCATTATTTGTTATAATGGCAATCATTATAGGATATGCCCTTACATTACCTGGACATATGATTGGAATAGACACTTTGCTTAGACCTAAATGGTTTATGCTTTTGGATGTTAATATTTGGCTTGCAGCATTTGCTCAAATCATCTTTTCATTAAGTATGGGACAAGCTATTGCATTGACTTATGCAAGCTATTTGCCTGAAAAATCCAAATTGACTGATAATGTATTGATAGTGGTTGCTTCCAACTCATTATTTGAAATATTCACTGCATTTGGAGTGTTTTCCATACTTGGATATATGTCTCTCCATACTGGAACAGCAATGAGCAAACTGGTTACAGAGGGAACAAGCCTTGTATTTGTTGTATTCCCAATGATCTTTAATATCATGGGTACAGTTGGTAGAGTCTTAGCACCGTTGCTCTTCCTTGCAATATTGTTTGCAGGAGTCACTTCAGCGTTAGGATTCTTTGAACCGATGCTATCATCTACAAGCGTCAAATTCAATATGTCTCGTAGGAAAACTGCAGCAATATTATCAGTAATCGGATGTTGTTTGTCACTATTGCTTACAACTCAAATAAGCAGTTATTTGGTACATATCGTTGATTCATTTGTAAATGAATTTGGAATTCTCTTCTTAATAGGAGTACAATGCGTAATCTTTGCATGGTATTACAACATTGAAAACCTTATTCCTGTATTAAATGAATATGGACAATTGAAGGTAGGCAAGCAATGGGTCTTTATTATCAAGTATCTATTGCCTTTTGTATTGTTTTCAATGTGGATTATAGGAATAATAAAATTATTCATGGAAGCAATCTTTATAGAGATGGTTGTTGATATTATAATTATTGTTCTTGTAGTGGTATTCGGTCAAGTCTTGACTGAATTGAATCCAAGAGGAGATTAACTTTTTAATCCTTTATTTTTTTATTTTAGTCTTTTTTTAACTTTTAAATCCTTTATTTTTTTATTTTAGTCTTTTTTTAACTTTTAAATCCTTTATTTTTTTATTTTAGTCTTTTTTTAACTTTTAACAACTTTAAAAATTTTATTATTTTCTATTTTTTAAATTTAACAACTTTATTATTCTCTATTATTTTCCTATTTTTTTTAAATTTAATATCTCCATTATTTTCTATTATTTTCCTATATTTTAGTTTTAAAACCTTTTTTTTATTGGGTCCTTTTCAATTTTGAATATATAAAAAATCTATTTCACTTTTATTTATAAGATATAAAAGTTAAGTTTTTATATAAATTTTTATATATTATTAATTAATGAAAAATTGGGATTCAATAATATGAGTGAAAAAGTGCAATGGGACAGTTACCTTTCATTTTTGCTTGCTATGATTGGTGCAGCTGTTGGTTTAGGAAATATTTGGAGATTCAGTTATGTATTATACTCCAATGGTGGAGGATCATTCTTTATTCCTTACCTATTTGCTATAGCAGTTATAGGAATTCCATTTTTAATCCTTGAATATGGTATGGGATTCAGTTTCAAAGACTCATTTTCCAACGTTTTAAAGAAGATCAATCCTAAATATGAGTTTATAGGATGGATGGTAGTTCTTTTAGTCTTTTTTGTTGTTATTTATTATATGGTTATCCTGGCATGGGATATGGTGTATTTCCTAAACAGCTTTACTTTTGCTTGGGGAACAGATACAAGTAGTTATTTTATTAATAATGTTGGAGGAAGTGCCAATTTACTAGATGCAACTACTTTTATAATTCCTACAGCTATCAGTGTAATTTTCATTTGGGCTGTCCTATGGTATATTTCACATAAGGACCTTGATGAAGGAATTGGTAAGGTTTCCAGAATATTGATTCCATCCTTGTTCCTTTTAATGGCAATTATTATTATCTATGCCCTTACATTGCCTGGACATATGATTGGTATAGATGCATTGCTTAGGCCTAAATGGCATACCCTTTTAGACATTAACATTTGGCTTGCAGCATGTGGTCAAATTGTCTTTTCATTAAGTATGGGACAAGCTATCGCTTTGACTTATGCAAGCTACTTGCCTGAAAAGTCCAAATTGTCAGATAGTGTATTGTATGTGGTTGTTTCCAATTCATTATTTGAAATATTCACTGCATTTGGAGTATTTTCAATACTTGGATATATGTCTCTTCATACTGGAACCGCATTAGAACATATTGTCTCAGAGGGAACAGGGCTTGTATTTGTTGTATTCCCAATGGTATTTAATATTATGGGTCCTTTCGGTAGAGTTTTAGCTCCTTTGCTTTTCCTTGCAATCCTATTTGCAGGAATCACTTCTGCTTTAGCATTATTTGAACCAATGCTTTATTCCACAACCCTTAAGTTTAATTTAAGTCGTAGAAAAGCAACAACCATTTTATCCATTATCGGTTGTTCATTATCACTTTTCTTTGCTACTGGTATAGGATGCTATTTGGTGGCAGTTGTTGATTCATTCATCAATCAGTTCGGTGTTTTATTCCTGATTGGACTTCAATGCATAATCTTTGCATGGATCTACAATATTGATGACTTAATTGTGGTAATAAATGAAAACGGCAGGATAAAGGTTGGCAAGATATGGAAATTCCTAGTTAGATATGTTATTCCTATCGTTTTATTTGCAATGTGGGCAATAGGCATTGTTGACTTATTCAATAAAGCAACTTATTTTGAGATCTTTATTGATGTAATCATTACAGTTACAGTAGTTGCACTAAGCTTTATCTTAACTAAACTCAAACCAATAACTAATTAGGGTTATTTTTTCCTAATTCTTTTTATAATGGATTAAATCTTATTTTTTTTCTTTTTCTAATTCTTTTTATAATGGTTTAGAACTTATTTTTTTTCTTTTTCTAATTCTTTTTATAATGGTTTAGAACTTATTTTTTTTCTTTTTCTAATACTTTAAAAACATAAAAATTTTTACTCTTTTTTCAATTCTTTAAAAAATAAAAATTTTTTATATAACAAAACATAAAGTTTAATTAATGAACACTGTAAAAGCTGCTAATCAAAATGATGAGAAAATATTCACTAAATCCTTCTTTTTAATCTTTGGATCATTGCTTTTCACTGCTCTTGTAATGTATGCATTGATGTCAACTGTAACTGAATATGCTACATCTATGGGTTCAACTGCTACAATTGCAGGTCTTGTATCTGGAATATATATTTTTGGAGGGCTCTGTTCAAGGATTTATTCTGCAAATGCACTGGAAAGGCATGATTGGAAGAAAGTGGCAATGGTCTTCTTATCAATTCATTTTTTAGCATGCATTCTATACTTTTTTGTAAATGATGTGAATCTTCTTTTGATTGTCAGATTTATTCATGGCCTTGGATTTGGAGCTTCAGCAAATGCAATCGTATCTATTGCAACTGCAATACTTCCAAAAAAGAGATTTGGAGAAGTTTTTGGCTACTTTATGTTGGGAACAACCATTGCAGTAGGGTTAGGTCCATACATTTCAGGATTTTTCTATGACAATTGGGGTTCTGTAGGTTCTTTTGGACTTGCTACACTCTTTTCTGCCCTTGGATTATTATGCATGGCCTTTTTGGACTTAAGCAGCTATGACCTTAAAGGAAATGATGAAAACAATGAAGAATCAATTGAAGATTTAAATGATTCAATTGAAGAAAAGTCTAAATTCAGAAGCATTATAGATAAGATATTTGAAATTCCTGCAATTCCTGTTTCTCTATTTACTGGATTGGCAAGTTTAGGATATGTTTCCATTTTATCATTCTATAGGCTTTATGCAGTTGAAGTAAATCTGGTCAGTGATTTTCATTGTTCTTTTTAGTCTATTCACTTGTTTTAGTGGTTTCCAGACCAATTGCAGGTAAGATACAGGATAATTATGGAGATAGGATCGTCTGTTTCACAAGCATCATTTCACAAGCCATTGGTCTATTCCTGATTGCTTGGATGCCTAATGAAATAACTGTTTTCATTTGTGCCTTCTGTGCAGCAATTGGATTTGGTACATTGAATTCCGCTTGCACAGCTATTGTAACAAGGAATACAACTGCAAATCGTCGTCCTTATGCAATTTCAACATTTTTCATCTTTTGTGATGGAACTATGGGCTTTGGACCTGCTTTGCTTGGTTCTTTTGTTACTGCAACTAGTGGATATGCTCCTGTTTACTTCATATCTTCATTCATTACACTTCTTGCATTGCCAATAGCGTTCTTTGCACTTAAAAAATAAGCATTATTTCTAAATATTTTCTTATTTTGTTTAATAAAAATAATTGTTATTGTGTTTTTTTTTAAAAATTTTAACTTATTGTCTTTTTTTAGTTAAAATAATCATAATAAATTAATTTCATCAAAATTAAATCAAATATAATATACTTTATTAAAATATTAATGTAAGCATAAAATAATAAATATAAAAAAGACTATAAATATTCTTATATCAATTATAATCTTGATTTATAGCATTTTTAAAAGAAATCATTGAAAAAATCAATATTTCCTAAATTTATATAAGTCAAATGATTATAAGCAATATAAAACAATTTCGTAGGTGAAACTATGAGTATAACAATCATAATATTAATAGTTATAATTCTTATAATAATCGTAGCTCTTGTCCTTCTTTACAATGGACTTGTAACTTCAAGAAATAAAGTTAAAAACGCATGGGCTCAAATTGATGTTCAATTAAACAGAAGAGCAGATTTGATTCCTAATTTAGTTGAAACAGTTAAAGGATATGCAGGTCATGAAAAATCTGTATTTGAAGATGTTACTGCTGCAAGAGCAGGCTTGATGAATGCAAATGGCGTTAAGGAAATAAGTGATGCCAATAATCAATTGTCAAGCACCTTAAAAACATTATTTGCTGTTGCTGAAAACTATCCTGAATTAAAGGCTAATGAAAATTTCAAGGAATTACAAAGCCAATTAGCACAAACAGAGGATAAAATCGCTTACTCCAGACAGTTCTACAATGACACTGTCTTAATGTACAACAACAAATGCCAAACATTCCCAAGCAATATCATTGCTAACTTGTTTAGATTTAAGGAAGCAGACTTCTTTGAAGTTGCTGGCGAAGCAAGATCAGTACCTAAAGTTGAATTCTAATTATAAAAATTTATTTATCGTAGATAAAGTTGAATTTTAATTATTAAATTTTTATTCATCTTACGTTAAGTTGAATTTTAATTATTAAATTTTTATTCATCTTACGTTAAGTTGAATTTTAATTATTAAATTTTTATTCATATTAATGGAATAGATGGATTATTAATGAATAATCCTCATTCATCCATTAATTAGGAGAAAATATGAATTTAAAGAATACAGGATTGCTTCTTCTTCTCTTTGCATTGATATTCATATCAGTTTCTTCTGCCTCTGCAGTTGATTATTCATTGACAAGTGCACATATGGACTTGGAAGTGCAGGATAATGGAATGCTTAATGTAGCTGAGGAAATCAATTATCATTTTGATTCATCAGCTAATGGTGTTTATAGGGATATTCGCCTAAAGAATGGGCAATCAGTACAAAACCTTCATGTTTATGTTAAGGGAGCCTATTGTGAATATACTGTTATCCCTCAAGGAAATACCTATAGGGTAAAGGTTTATCTCTATAGGGATGCTGCCAAAATCAAAAAGATTACTTCCGGAACTGATATAACATTATATCTCCAATATGAAATGCCTAAAGTAATCAAGGTCTATAATGACGTTGGAGAGATACAGTATAAGGTTTGGGGTGATGAATGGGATGAGGATTTAGAATCACTAAGTGCTACAATCACATTCCCAGACAATAAAAAGCTTGAATACTGGATCAATCCTCCTTCAAGTGATGCAAAAGCCCAATGGGATGATAATGTCTTATACATCAATAACGGCTGGATTCCATCTGGACATTATGTTGAAGCTAGAGCCATCATTCCTTTAAGTGAATTCAGTGATGGGGCACCATTTGCTCAGCATATCAATAAGAATGCAAAAAAGGAGATAGAAAAGATTCAAAATGATGCAGAAAGCCATCAAGGATTCCTGAATAGCATTGGGTCCTTCTTCAATTATCTTTTAGCACTTGTAGTTGCCATTCCTCTTGGAATATACTTGAAATTTGGAAGAGAGCCTAAAACAGATTATCAGGCCATTTATGAACATGAGCCTCCAACCCATGACCCTCCTGCATTTGTCAATGCATTAATGGAAAGCATGTCTAAGAATGTTGGGGAATTAAACCAGCAGGCTTTCCAAGCTACAATCATTGATTTAATCAATAGAGGCAAGCTTGGTGTAGACTCTGAGGAAGATACTGAATTTACCAAAACAACTTTCCTTACAGTGAAAGACACAGAAGGTCTTTTAAGATTCGAAAGGGAATTGATAGACATCCTAAGGGCATATGAGCTTAATGGCAGAATAAGCTTCAACTATATGCAGGATTGCTTACGTTCAGAGTATCATGCAAGGGCTTTCCAAGACAGATACAATAATTGGTGTGAAAACTTTAAGAATGAATATCTGCCTGATGAAGTATTGAAAGAATACTTTGACAAAAGCGGTGCCGATTATATGCTCTTTTCAGGAATTGGTGCATTGATATTAGGCATCATTCTTGTAGTATTTTCATTCCTATTTGATTTCACCAATAGTTTCCTGACCCTAACTATTGGGGTGATTATGGTTATTATAGGTATTGCATGCTTATTAATGCCATCTGGAATTCCAGGCAAATACACATTAAAGGGAAAATTGTATGCAGAGAAATGGAGCAAGTTTAAAAAGTTCCTTCAAGATTATTCCTTGATAAAGGAACATCCTCCTGAATCAATTGCAATTTGGAATGAGTATTTGGTCTATGCTACAGCTCTTGGAGTTGCAGATAAGGTTTATGAAGCTATGAAAATGCATGTATATGGTGGATTGAACGATTATAGCTATACCACTAATGATCTGTTTATGTTCTATTATCTTGGTGGTTATAATCATGTTGGCAGTTCATTCTCTACAGCTTCTTCCACTATTTCCTCTGCTAACAATGACTCCATTGGAGGAATTGGAGGAGGTTCCGGTGGTGGAGGTGGAGGAGCTTTCTAACCCAAGCTTTTTGAGGCTTCGCCTCAAAAACCTTGACCAAAAATATTTTCACTGTTGTTTAGTGGCTGGAATCGAATATCATAAAACAAATTAATTTTTTTCTTTTTTCATTATTTTTTTATCTTATTATTTTACATTTTGTTATTCTATTTTTTTGGTTTTTTATCCTATTTTTATCCTATTTTTTTATTTTAATCCTATTTTTAATTAAAAGTAATACTTTTTAAAATTTTTTATTATTACTATCTTAAAGATTCTTATTAATAGAATAATACTCTTTATAAAGAGTATTACTAATTTAAAGAATTTAGGGCTATTTGTATTAAGATAAAGTTTATATGATTATTACTACAATATATTAAATGACATAATATTACTTTTTAGTAAATTTTTATTATTTTAAAAATTTAATTATCGCTCTGTTACCTAAAAGTTAGAAACATAAAAATTTATTAAATGATATTGTGTTTAAAGATAATAAGTGTATTACTTATTTTCTCTCCTTAATGCATTTGGATAAGATTATAATGATTTGCAGGCAAAAGTTTATTTAAATCTTAAAAATCACTACAATCCAAATATTATTTAACAAAATTTCTAAATCACAAAACATTATATAGCAATCTCTTCTGCAAATTGTTATAATTCTTATCCTCCATATTATTTTTTTTTTTAAGTTCTGATTTTACTAATTATTAAAAATACTCTTTAAATTCTGTTTTTCAGTATTCCTAATCTGCTTCCATTAGGTTTTTTTAGTATTCCTAATCTGCTTCCATTAGGTTTTTTTAGTATTCTTTATCTGTTTTCATCCGGTTTTTATTTTAAAAAATTATATAAAAATTTATATTAAATCCAAATTATAATTATTATTATCATTAAAATAGGTTTTTATAATGGGGATTGTCAATAAATTAGGTTTAGAAAAATCAGTAATTCTGCTTGCTGCAGTCGTTTCATATGTAGGAGCTTTTTTAGCTAACATATCTGTAGCTCTTCCACTTATTGCCCGTGAACTTGCAATGAGCAATATTCTTCAAAATTGGGTTGCAACCATATTCCTGCTTTCAATTGCTGCATTATCCATACCTTTAGGCAAGCTGACAAGTAAATATGGACTTAAGAAATCCTTGCTGATTGGAATAATATTCACTCTAATCGGTGTTATCATTTCCTGCTTTTCAAATACAAGCTATATGCTCTTGTTTTCAAGGGTTGTTCAAGGAATAGGGATTGCAATAATAAATGTGGCTTCAATGGCATTAATCGTTTCAGCAGTACCTCCTGAAACCCGTGAACAGGCTTTAGGATTGAATATTGCAGGAGTTTACATAGGATTGTCTTCAGCTCCTGTTATAGGTGGATTTGTAATCTATTATCTCGGTTGGCAAAGCGTTTTCTATGTTATGCTGCCATTTTTATTGGTTTCAGCATATCTATGCTATGCCTTGGATGATGAATGGACAATGTATGATGGTTCCATCGATAAGCTTGGATCCCTTATTTACATGTTTGGAATATTGCTCTTTGTTTATGGATTCACTATAATAAATACAAGTTTGGGAATAATATTATTAGTCATCGGTTTGGCATTGCTGATTTGCTTTGCGTATATTGAATTGAGGATTGATAATCCTATATTTGAAGTAAGATTGTTTAAGAATGCAAGGTTCTCCTCTTCAAATTTAGCATCCTTGATTAGTTATTTGGCAACTTTTGTAATTACATACATAGTGACCTATCATTTTCAGTACATTATGGGTCTTGACTCCCAAATGTCTGGCCTACTCCTAATAGTAACTCCAGTAATGATGGCAATAATAGCACCTATTTCAGGAAGAATATCAGATAAGATAGATCCTCAAAAGCTTGCAGCTATTGGAATGGGTTTTGTAACTGTAGCTATTTTGATCTTATGCTTCCTGGATGAGACCACTCCATTGTATCTGATTATAATTGCAATGTTCCTGCAGGGATTAGGATATGGATTGTTTTCAACTCCAAATACAAATGCAATCATGAGTTCTGTTCCAAAAGAGGAAACAGGAACTGCTTCTGCTTCATTAGCAGCTATGAGAGTGATTGGTCAAACATTAAGCATTGGATTGTTGACAGTTATTTTTGCTTATATTATGGGAAATGTTCCTATCGTTCCAGAAAATTATCCATTGCTGATGGCAAGTTCAAGGATTTCCTGTATTGTTTCAGCTATTTTATGTGTTATAGCAGTTTGTGCATCATTGGTCGGTTTAAGATCTGATGTGGAATATGAAACTTAACCAAGCTTTACGTCCAAGCTTTTGAACCCAAGCTTTTTGAGGCTTCGCCTCAAAAACCTTGACCAAAAATATTTTCACTTTTTTTGTGATTTGGAATTGTATTGTAGTAAACAAATAATTTTATCGATTTTTACTTTTTTGTGATTTGGTTTGTGATTTGGAATTGTATTGTAGTAAACAAATAATTTTATCGATTTTTACTTTTTTGTGATTTGGAATTGTATTGTAGTAAACAAATAATTTTATCGTTTTTTATTTTTTTATCTTATTTTTCATGATATTTTATCAAAATTTATTTTCATATGGGGTTTAATATAGCAAACATTTATAAGTGACGAAGTTTATAGTATTAGTCCGGTGATATCATGATTGAAAAAAGCAATATTTTAAAGAAACCAGAACAAAAGAGAGAAGTGCCTAATATCGATATTGGTCCTATTATGGCTGCATATTTCTTAGGTTATCTCAAATCACAAAATGGGGATAAAATTGCAGATGAGGACATAGAAAAATTATACATCGGTGCTTGTCTAAAAATGGGAATTGGTCCTGTTGAAGACATCTCTGAATTATTCCAAGCATTATTTGGCTTAGGAGAAGAGGTCGATGATGACAAACCTCTTCAGTACTATGCTTAAATAATCTCATTTTTTCTTTTTTTTTTCAATTTTAACCATTTTTCTTTAAAATAATATTCTAAATCTAATGCTCTAATCACGTAACATTATATAACTGTCAAGGAAAAAATCATAAAGATTGTTCTTTTTTGAAAAACTTAGCATATGCTCATCAATTTTCTCAATTTCCTTTTCATAGTGCTCTTTTGTAAATCCCTTAGAATATTTGATAATAAATTCTTTTTCACGATAAGATCCATCATATGATATAATCACTGACACTCTTCCCAATCCTTTTGCTATTGTGATTTTTTCTATTTCCTTTTTAAATGTGAAAATGTTCTTCTTTTCTTCATCAGTTAATGTTTCATAGATTTCTGGTGCAGGATATTCTTTTACAAGTGAATTATCTTCATTTATGATTCTATACATTATTTTTTCTCCTATCTTATCAAATTTAATTCCACTCAATATCAAATTATTTTTCAAATAAACTCTAATACTCATTAATTTCTTTTAAAAAATAGCATATAAACTTATCTATTTTTTAATTAAATATCCTTTATTTAAATTAATTTTAAAGATAAATTAAGAGATTTTATTAGATATAGTAAACTATAATTAATTTGTTATTTTATTACAAAACAAATAAATCACATTAAATCAATCAAATTGATTTAAATCAACTAACCATAAGAAATTTAATAATATTTTCATTAGATAATTATAAATAATTCTATAAATAGACTATTTTTAACAATATTTTACTTATTTTGCAGTGGTATTATGAGAAGGAAAATCAAAACATTATTCATGACAGTTGGAACAGGAGTTAATCCAAATTCAGACATAGAAGGCTTTCAACATTTGGCCAAGGGAATCTATTCATCTATAAGCAAGATCTATCCGGATTATATAATATTTTTTGCATCTGAATTATCCAAAGGCACTATAGATTTTGTTAAGGAGCTATTTGAAGCGGATGATGATGAGTTCATTGAAGGACAAGATTATGAAATTGTCATTTTAGAGGATATTGACAATTTCAATTCCTGCTTTGAAGCCTTTGAAGCTAAAATATGGAAATTGGATATACTCTCTGAAGAAAAGAATGAAATTATCATGGATTACACTTCCGGAACCAAAACCATGTCTGCAGCTATGGCCTGCTGTGGAATGTTCTATTCAAAGGACCTTATAACTGTTAGTGGAGATAGAAAGAGAGGGGTTGTTTCTCCTGGAACCGAATCAATACAGTTTCAGAATCTCTACAAAGTCTATGACAGGTTTTCAATCATGAGGATGCGAAGCCATTTCAATGAAAACAGATTCTACACTGCAAGTCAGATATTGGATACGATTGTTGATGAAAATATTCCTAAGGAAGACCTTTTAAACCTTGTTAAGGCATATTATGCATGGGACAATATGGATTTTGAAATTGCATACGACTATATGACCAAGGTAAATCATGACAGCATTTTCTTCAATGACATTAGGGATGAATTGAAGATAAACCTTAAGGCACTTGGCACAATTGTAAGGTCTCCTCATGAGAAGCTGAAGTACTGCTATATCCTTGCAAGCATAATCAACAATTCAATAAGAAGGGCAGAGGAATACAAGTATGATGATGCAATCGCTCGTCTATATAGGGCATTTGAGCTTATTGCACAGATAAGCCTTGGCAATTATGGGCTTAAAAGTTCAGATATTGATGTTGGTGTTCTTGAGGAGAAAAACATCAGCAAGGATTTCATTGAAACCCTTGAAAAAACAAGGTCTGAAGGTAAAATAAGGATAGGATTGATTAAGGACTTTGAACTTCTATATGAATTGGATGATGATTTGGGAAAATACTTTGCAGAAAACAGAAACAGAATCAACAATCTCACCATTAAAAGAAACAATTCCATTTTAGCTCATGGCCTTGAATCATTGGATAAGGAAGATTTCGATCAGTTTGAAGAACTAGTTGAATGTCTTGCACTTAAACTAGACAAGGACATGAAAAGGTTTTTGAATGAAACAAGGTTTGCCAAGTATGATTTGAAGTTAAAGATGAATAGGTTTTAATGGAAAATAAGGTTTGCTTTGTATGTTTTGAAGTTTAAATTGAATAGGTTATAACGGTCTTTTACCTTTAAATTTCTAAAAATTATAATTGAAATGATTAAAAAAAGGGTGTTTTTAATTTAAATTCCTTAATTTATAATTGAAATGATTAAAAAAAGGGTGTTTTTAATTTAAATTCCTTAATTTATAATTGAAATGATTAAAAATTTAAATAGCCTATAAAATTTTAAGCTTACAAAAAAAGAAAAAGGAGATTGAATCGGTTTTATCCAATCACATCTCCAACAGTATATCGTGAATCATCTTTTTGACTTGCCTTTTTTAATTGGAAATCGATTATTTTCTGATAGATTTCATCCTCAAATTTAATGTCATTGAACTTTTCTATAAGCAAGTCAAACTTGCCGTTTCTGCGCAATAGATCCGCCTCCATCAAAAGATTGTCATTTTTCACATGCTCATATTGCTCATCATTAATGATTTGTTCAAGCAGATTAATTCCAATCAGTCTCATTTTACGTGCATTTTCCATATCAAAGTCATCGCAAGCCCATGCAGCATGTAGGATATGGAAAAAGTTTGATGCCAAATCATTTGGATTGGACTCTCTGTCAATCATATAAGCCCTATAGAACATAAACGCTTTTTCAGAGTTAAAGTCTATTCCATCACAGCTTTGATATGCTTCACTTTCAACCAATTCTCTTGAACATCCATTGGATGCAGATTCAAATACATTACCGCATTCACACATACATGTGGATTGATACATTGTGCTTCTTTGCATTTCAGGTGGTCTCAAATCCAAATCAGCATAGCCCATGGCATTTGTACTTCCAATCAAGGTGGCTGTTATTTCTTATCCACATACTGGACATTTTATTTCTCTTGGAATAATTGTTGTCATTAAATTCCTCCTTTTTATGTTTTTAATATATATTCGATTTAACAAGTTTATGCTCATGGAAATATATAACTGTTTTGTAATAATATATATTGGATTTTTGAAAATTTTTCATATTATAAAATTCTTATTTTTATTAAATAAGAAGGATTATTTTTTATTTTTTTTATTTTTAAGAACTATATTGACTTATTTTTTATTTTTAATGATTAAAAAGTCTTATTTTTTAATTTAAAGATGTAAGTGAGCACTTACATGCGAAAATCTTTATAAATGGCCTTTAACATATTAATTATTAAGTGTGTTAAGAACACAAGTTTTTTAAAAAGGTTGTATAAATGAAAAGAAATATATTTACAGTTTTTACTTTAATGATTATTGCCCTTGTAGGGCTAGGTATGGTTTCTGCAGCTGATTGTGGCGCTGCAGATAATGTAAGTCAAAATGATAATGTAAGTTTCACCACTGGTGATAATATAGTCATCGATAAAGTATCTGTTGTTGACGAAAACATTAGTGCTGATGTGTCTGTTGGTGATGAAAACATCAGTGATGTTCCTGTTAAAGATGAAAACATTAGTGCTGATGTACCTGCTGTTGATGAAAACAACAGTACTGATGTTATTGGTCATGATGATGTCATAGATAATGAAACTCCTGTTGATGATGTTGTTAAGGATGAAAACGATCATGGTCCTAAAATCAATAACCCTAAGGATTTGGATGTTGGTATCTTTTTGAAAATCAATATGATGTATATGTCAGGATACTCAACCATTGAAATTGGTAAAGAGTTTAACATGTCTGCCGATGAAGTACAAAGTGCTGTAGATGAACTTTGTGTCGTGCCTATTACCAATGAGAAAGCAGATTATGTTTACAAAGCATACGGAACCAAAACCATTGCACAAATGGCTGATGAATTAGGAACCGGTACAACAAAACTTATTTCTTATCTCATCATTTAAAAAATGGAACTTTCGGAGGAGTTTATCAAATCATAATCCATAACCGTAACTTGCATTTGTTATCTGAAAACAAGACCCAATTTATTATTGGGGATATATAATTAATTTTTTATCCATTTCTTTATTTTTTGCTTTTTTTTAATAGTTTTTTTTGTTATATAATAATTAATTATTTATCCAATTCTTTATTTTTTACTTTTTTATAAGTAGATTTTTTTTAATAGATTTTTTTATTATGTATGATTTTTAAAAAAATAACTATTTTTTTAGATATTTAATATAATATAATATAATATAATTTTTGAATCATTTTTCTTTTTTTCCTTAGATCCTTGGTATAATTTTATAATTTTTATTATAATATAAAATCTTTATTTTTTTAAATAAATTAAAATTTAATTTATTTCTTATTTTTAAGAATTATATGACTTTATTTTTTAATTTAAGATGCAAGTAGGCACTTACATGCGAAAATCTTTATATAATCTCTTTAACAAATAATTAATTGAGTTAAGAATAAAAATTTTTTTTTAAATAAAGATGATATAATGAATAGAAATATATTAATCACATTTACTATGATGATTATAGCCCTTATTGGGCTTGGCGTAGCTTCAGCTGCCGATAACGGCACTGTTAATGATGTTGAAATTAATGATATTGATGATGTGGTTGTTGTAGATGACACTGTTGATTCAATTGACGATGTAGATGATGTTGTTTCAGATGATGAAATTCCTATAATCGAGGAAGATGATCATATTTCCAACCAAACTGAAGTTGGTCCAGATGAAAATGATGTTATCACAAAACAAACAGTTCCTGTTGTAGAAAATAGTCAAAAAACAAGAAATTATGAGTTGATTAGCTTTTACTTCTTAGGCACTTTTGATAAGCACAATGAAATGGATATTATCCACCTTGTTCCTATAATTAATAGTCTCGGGGAAATGTATTCAGCAGGACAGTCCTGTAAAGAAATTGGAGAATTGACAAACATGACTGCTGATGAAGTTCAAACCCTTATAGACAAATATTATTTCGATCCTCTTGGAGGAGATCATTTCAGCTATTCCGTTTACAAATTATACGGTACTTTAACCCTTGAGGAAATGGCTAATCAGTTAGGTGTAGATAAGAAACAAGTTTTTCAAAAGGTAATTTTTATCAAATCAGGATTTTTGGGAAAAACTTATAAAGACTTATTCCTCTGTCGTGATATGCATTCATTAAACGAAAATCATCCAGAATTGGTTATCGGTGATTTACACGTCGATTGTATTGATTGGACTTTATTTGCCTAAAAAAACTTTTACTTTTTCTTTTTTTTAATTCTTTTTTTTAAACTATATTTTTTTTATTATAAATTGTCTATTTTTATTAATTATAATGTTTATTATTTGTTTTTTATTTTTAAGAAATCTAAATATTTATTTTTTAATTTAAAGATGTAAGTGAGTACTTACATGCAAAAATCTTTATATGATGTCTTTTACAAAAATTATATCAAGTGTTTTATACACTAAAAACTTTTATAAAGGGGATTTAATGACTAGGAATATTTTAATTGCTTTTGCTATTATGATTATAGCCCTTGTTGGGCTAAGTGTAGCTTCAGCTGCTGATAACGGCACTGTAGATGATGTTGAAATCAATGATATTGATAATGTGGTTGTTGTAGATGACACTGCTGATTCAATTGCTGATGTAAATGATGTTGATGAAATTGCTGCAGATGACCCAAAGCCTGTCATGAGGTATGATGATGTAAATTCTATCCAAACAGAACCTGTTGATGGGGATAATGAGCTTGTTGATAACCAAACAGAACCTATTGTAGAATACAGTGAATATATAATAAGCAATTATGACTTGATTAACCTTTACTACGACACTAGTTATAACAAACACAATGAACTGAATGTTGGATATATTGATTCTGTCCTTGATGAAATCAATTGCATGTATGAATACGGTTTCAGATGTAAAGAAATTGCTGAAAAAGTAAATATGACTGTTGATCAAACTCAGAATGTTGTAGACAGATATCTCTTTACACCTATTGGCGATGATGAATTCACATACAACGTTTACAGATTATATGGTAGTGCAACCATTGAAGAAATTGCTAAAGAGTTAGGTGCATATAATGAACAGGTTTTAGATAAAGTTATGCAAATCAATTCAGGACGTTATGGATCTGATTATAAAAGATTATTCCTTGGCCGTGATATGAATTCAAGGAACGAACAACTTTCTGATTACATTATTGGTGATATATAGGTTAAAATCCAATAATTATTTTTTTTTTTTTTTTTTTTTTTTTTTTATTAAGATGTGATTTCTATTGGCTTTTTTTCAAGGATTTTTTTTAAATTTTATTTTAATTATTTTGCTTAATTTTCTTACTTAAAATTTAATTTTAGTTAATTTAATCTGCTTATTTGGAATTTTATTTTTTATTCATTTGACTGTTTTTATTATTTTAATTTAATTTTAGCTGTTTTTATTATTTAAATTTAATTTTAGTTATTTTTTCAGCTTATTTGGAATTTTATTTTAATCTATCTGGCTGTTTTTCTTATTTAAAATTTAATTTTAGTTTTTCATCTGCTTTTTTCAATTTAAAAATATTTTGAAAATTCTTATTCATATGTACAATTTCAACAAAAAAATTTCAATAGATTTAAATTTTTTAAAAACATACTACTATTAAAAGTTCATACAAGGGGAATATTTATGTCAATCTTCAATTTTAAAATCAAGAATGTAGGCTCAATAAGAAAAGCGGATATGGATATGGGTAGAATCAATGTTATAGGCGGAAAGAATAGTACAGGAAAATCCACAGCAACAAATCTGCTGTACTGTTTCATAAGGGCAATCTCAGCTCATAATGATTCTACGTTAAATGGTCTGATGGAATCTGAATTTGACATAACAGGTCCTCAAGAGGATAGGGACTGTGCATGTGTCCACGTAGAAATGTTGGATTTTTCATATAAAATTGACTTCAAGAATTATGAGTTCATCAAAAACGGGGATGTTGAATTCACTAAAGTGTTTTACTTTGATTCATTCTCATTGTTTGACAATAGGTCAGGAGGCACATACTTCCTGGAGCATGTAAAGGCATTGGAAGATGCCCTAATAATAGATAATGATAAGAAGCCTAAAAATGATTTGGAAGTGGAAAGGATCCTCAATGAAATCCTTGGAGGATATATGCAGGAAGAGAATGGAGAACTCTTCTTCCTAAGAAAGAACGGATTGAAGACCCGAATGAAAAACACATCTTCAGGAATCAAGCAGCTTGCCCTATTCCAAACACTTCTTAGAAACGGTGAATTGACGAAACACAGCTTTCTCATTATGGATGAGCCTGAAGTCAATCTCCACCCTGAATGGCAGGTTGAGTTTGCAAAGATTCTTGTTCTTTTGTCTAAGGAATTGGAGCTTGCAATTTTCGTTGCTTCCCATAGCCCATTCTTCATTGAAGCAATTGAATTATATTCTCAATACTATGGCCTTATTGATGAATGCTTTTTCTTCCTGACACAGCCATCTGAAGATTTAAAGTATGATATAATCAATATTGATTCCAATAATCTTGAGGAAATATACAGAAACCTTGGTCAGCCTTATGACATTTTGGATGAAATCAAGATGGAATTGATGTTTAAGAAGTTAGATGGTGATTAGATGAACGATATTGAAAAGTTTGATGAGTTTCTATCATCATACAATAAGTACTATCAGCCGGTTTCAGAGATATCAATGCCATGTCCGACTCATGATAAGAATTGTCCTTCAAGGAAACAGCAGGAATGTGTAAGCAAAAACAAGGAACCTCTTGTAAGTAGTGATTTCATGATGTATTCCTTTGACGATATTTGTAGGACTACTGATATTATAAATGTTTGTAACCTGCCATCTACATGTGATGCCTTATATTTGGATAAAAAGAGAAAAGTTTTATATTTCATTGAGTTCAAAGGTGTTATAATCGATTGGAACAACAAGAGAAAAGAGCTTAATAATGTATTGCGTTATATTAGCAATGACAGTCCATGTAAGGAAAAGTATTATAATAGATTGAAGAGGATTTACAATAATACTGGGGATGAGCTTGCATTTAAGCTAAGATTGAAGCCATTTGAAACACTTGATTTGGCTTTGCCTAATGTCTATAAGGATTATTGCATTAAGAACAATATTTCTAAAGAGGATATGATCGATATTAGGGAGTTCCTATCTAATATGAAGAAGGTTTATATTGTTGTAGCCATTTCAGATAAGCGGAATCCTACTGCAGATAGGGTAGGCTCATATAGGTTTATCTTAAGAAAGCCTTTTGACAGATTAAGAGATTTAGGACTCTTTGAAATAGTTGAAATAATGGATCATAATGAGTTTAAGTTCTTTTTGGATAGGATTTAAGATATTATTTCTTAATTTGCCTATCTTTCTTTTTTTTAAATAATGAAAATAATATTTAAAATTATATTTTATCAAATTATGAAAAAGTAATTAATATTAATAATTAAAATACAAGCTATTTTTTTTAAAATAATTGCAATAAAACTTTAAATGAAAATTATTGAAATTAAAATGGGACTTTTTGTTAAAATAAGATGATGTACTTTTTATAGCTTATTTTGATTTTATTAGACTTCTTAATAAGTAAAAATTAGTATTATGATTTTATTAGACTTTTTTATATGTAAAAATTAGTATTTTGATTTTATTAGATTTCTTTATAAGTAAAAATTAGTATTATGATTTTAAGTCTAAACTTTTTTACAAACTCAAAAAAATAAAAAAATAAAAAAAATAAAATAAAGACTTATAAAAGTCTAAATTTTATTTTATAACAACTTTAGCTATCTTTTTAACTGCAGAATATGTACTGTCTCCAGCATATTTTACAGTGAAACTGTATATCTTTTTAGCAGACAAGCTTACTTTAACGCTAGCTAATCCCTTAGCATTGGTAGTTGCCTTATAGGTTTTGCCGTTTACTGTAAAGGTAACAATCTTATTCGGAATCAATTTTCCATAGGAATCCTTTAATGTAGCAGTAAGGGTTTTAATCTTGGCAGCTACCTTATAGGATTTGTTTGGAACAGTTAAAGTAGGAGTCTGAACATTTACAGTAATCTTAGCTACAGCAAAGCTTGCATTGTATTTTTCATCACCTAAGTAACAGATTGCAAATGTGTAAACCCCTTTATAACCGAGATTGATTTGGAGTCTTGCAGTTCCGTTTTCATCAGTGACTATGCCGTCTTCCTCATCATAGATTACACCATTGAACCCTATTTGCATAGGAGTGTTTGCCATAGGCTTTCCATTTGCATCCTTAAGGGTGAAATAGAAGTATTCTCCATTTCTTCCATCTATCTTTGTATCAATGGTTTTTGTAACCATATCCTCATACTCTATAACTGTAGCTGTTCTCTTTGTTTCAATGCTTGCAGTTCCATTTGTAAGAGGAACTTCATATTCAACGCCATCAACAAGAACCTTAATAAGCTCATTGATGTTTACATCATTGAAATTGAACTTGATTTCATCGCCGCTGACATTTAAGTTGCTGATTGTCATTTTAGCCACTCCATCAATAATCTCAGCAGTGTAGTTTACTCCATTGACAGTTGTTGTGATATTTCCTGTTGCATTCTTGTTGAATACAAATTCCATAATGGGTTCAACCTTGGTGTTTTCAGTCACTTCAAATTCCTTGTTTAATTTAGCGGAATTGAATTGGCTGTCACCCATATAGGTTATTTTTACATTATAGCTTCCAATTGGCAATACAAAGCATCCAACTGCTTCTCCATTGTTTACTGGAAGATAAATTATTTCTCCATCAATGTCAAATGCAATCAATCCGTTTGCAGTTTCATTTACTTTAGCAGTAATGGTTACATCATTTCCATCTACATCAATCTCTGCTTCAATTGTTGTGTTTTTCAATTCAGGAATATCTTCGGTTATGATGAAATTACAGCTGGTGTTTGCAGTATTGAATCTTTCATCTCCAAGGTATGTGACTTTGACTAAATAGACTCCAGCATCAAAAGTGTTGGTGAAACTTGCCTTAGAGTCGATTATTGGAGCATAGTATTTTTTGCCAGCGATTTCAAACTCAACAAATCCAGTTGCTTTAGAACCTAGTTCTGCAGTGACTGTTACGATATTTCCATCTACAGATGCACTTGCAGATACAGTAGTGTTTTCAGTAGGGACTATTTCAACGATTTTCTCTTTAGTGGTGTAATTGAAATACTTGTCACCTGAATAGATAGCAGTTATATTGTAGGTTCCATTAGGTAAATATGCATAATATCCAACAAAATCCGGATCATCAGATATTCCAATGTTAACCACAGTATTATTGATGTGCAATTGGATAAATCCAGTTGCTTCAGGGTTGATGTTGAAATTGACTTTCAAAATGTTGTCTGAAACTTCTGTAAGAAGCTCAAATTCAGGGTCTTTCAAGACTATATCTGGAATGCTTACATCTATCTTTGCTTCAGCTGGGTTGAATTTATCGTCACCTAAGTATTTAACGATTGCAGTATAGTTTCCATATGCCAATCTTGTTTTGTATGTAGCTAAACCGTTGTTTACCTTCACATAATCTATATCATCATCAATCTCTATTGATACAAAGCCATTTGTTCTGCTGTTAAGATGCAGGATCAATTCAAGTTCATCATCAGTGATGTTGCTTATGATATCAATGGTTGTGTTTTCAAGTTCAGCTTTGTTGATTGTGAAATTGACAGCAGTTGAATTGCCGTTAAACCATTCATCACCTAAATATTCAACCTCCATTTCATAATTGCCTTCTGGGAAATAGCCGTTGAATACAGCCTTTCCAAAGTATAGTTCAATATTGTAGGTGGTTCCATTGATGGTAAATGCAATGTATCCTTCAGCATCTTCATCCACTTCTGCAGTGACTTCAACATAGTTTCCATTTACAATTGCTTCAGCGCTTATTGAAGTGTTTTTCAATTCACGGTCCTTAATGTCAAAGCTAAAGTTTGTGCTGTTTGCATTGAATCTGTCATCACCTAAATATGCTACAAGTGCATTGTAACTGCCTTCTTCCAATTGATTGAAGTATTCAACCTGACCGTTTTCAATATGTTAGTATGTTGGAGTTCCATCTAGATCTATTAATAAAAAAAGTTATAAAAAAAGTTTTAGTAGTCAAAATAATTTGACTACTGCATTTCAGCTAATTTAAGGCTGTCATAGTATTCTTCAGCTTCAGGTTTTTCAACGAAAATATGAACACTTGCCTTATTCTCTTCAACAATCTTCTTGACATCATCAATAGTTATGTTAAAGAATTCTTTTCTACGATTTATTTTATTAACACGCTTTTTATCAAATCTTTCATGCAGGTTTGATTCTAGAGTATATGCATCCTTGCTGAATATGAATACATGTGAATCATATTTGAAAGGTACTGATGCATTGCTTAGTTCTCTGATTCTTTCTTCAGGATCATCACGCCGTGTAACACCAATCTTGAAAACTTCTTCTCCAAAACTACCAATGTTTGAAATGATATATACATATCATGCTCCAGGTGTTTCTCTCCATTCATCAATTTTTTCAATTTCCTCATTGTTCTTTTCAAGTGCAGCCTTGAATTTTGCTATTTCTGCTTCAAGTTTTGCTTTCTCTTTATCATTAGCAGCTTGCATTTTTTCTTTTGCTTTCTCAAGTTCATCATTGATTCTATCATTCTCTTTATTAAATTTGTTCTTTTCTTTTTCAAGTTTTTTCTGTAGTTTTTTCTCTTCTCTTTCTCTTTCCCTAGCCTCTGCAAGAATTTCTTTTTCTTCTTGTTTTTTAACTTCGTATTCATAAGCAAGGTACATTTCATCTAATTTCAAGTTTAAATATCCTTGAGTGATATGTACTTTTTCTCTAGAGTATAGATTATTCAATGTGTTGAATGATTTTTGGATTCTCTTTTCACTGCTTTCCAAATTAGAATGTTTCACCTTGTTGATTATTACTTCAGTTTCGTTGTTGAAACTTCGTAGAATCTGTTTAATGTTTGCATTTATGAATGCTTTTCCTTTTGATTTGCTTCCATCAATTGTCCAGTCTGTCGCTCCGACAGCTGCAGTTTTATCCTTAATCATTTGTTTTTGTTGTTTTCTGACTGCATCCAATCTTTCTTTATATGAGATGGAATCAACAAAATTATATTTAGGTTCATATAATCCGTATACTTGCATTTCAGATTCATCTTTAGCAAGGTCTAACTCTTCTTGAAGTGACTTAAGTTCTTGATCTAACTTATTGATTTCATCTCTTTTGTCTTTGAGTTTCAAATCAAGTTCACTGTTTTTAGACTTTTCAAGTCTTTTGTAAGTTTCATCAATGCCATCAAGTTCTTTTTGTTTGGCTGCTAATTTTTGATTAATCTCTTTTTCCTTGTCTTTTTCCATTTGCTTGAGCTTTGCATCAATATTTTCTATTTCATCTTTCTTTGCTTGAAGCTCTTCAGATACACTCTCTTCTTGTTGCTTGACTTTCTTGTTTAATAGGTATACTCCTATTGCTGCAATTGGTACTCCTATCCATGCACCAACCATTGTTAGACAAATCAGTAAACCTAAAATGATTAAAATTAAACCAAGATTTTCTTTCAATTCCATATGTTTTTTCTCCTTTATTTGGTATGTTTTTTTATTAATTTTTAATTTAAAATTAATTTTTTTTGTAAATTATATTTTCATTTTCAATTTTATTTAATGCTTTCTATTCATTCCATTTTATTTTATTATTATTATTCAATTTTCAAAAAATTTTAATAGTTTTTTATATATAGTTTAATATAGTAAACCAAAATGTTAAAGGGAATTGAAATAAATGTAGATAGAGCGGATTCCTACAAGTGGAAAAGAGCATAATCCTATTTCTTTTTTTACTAAAATTGTCTACAGATTGGAAATAAGACAATGAAAAAATGTGATTGATGTTGAAATATCAATTGTATAATATATCAGATTATGCATAGGGATAACATTTGCAAATAGTGAGGCAATATCAATGGCAAGATATAGTGTAGTACGTTTGAATATAAATGGAAAAGATTTAATAGGTGTTGAAAATCTTCGTGATGTGGAAAGAAATGCCCTTTCGACACAGAATGCAATATATATCTACCGAGGGACAAAGACACAGAAGATATATATATTGGTCAGACAGCTCATTTTACGGAACGTCACAAGCAGCATTATAATGGAAATGAAGAAAAGTTCAACACAGGAGGCTTTAATAAGGTCTTAGTAGTATTTTCACAATACTTTAACCGTTCAGCATTAGATGATGTAGAAAGTCAGTTGATCACTTACTTTAAAGCAGATAATCCAAAATCAAGAAGAGTCACAATCGAATTTGATACAGCTGAAGTTACGAACATGACTGGAGGTAACAGTGTCAACGATTATGCAGACAAAGAAAAAGTTGCTTCTGAAGTAATATTGCCGTTCTGGGAAGAGGTTTTGTATAATGAAGGTTGGGTTAAAACTCCAACTCTTGATGAACTTAGAGCCCAAGCACTTGTAAAATATAGTCCAATTAAAATTTTGACTCCTGAACAGGGCCTACTCATTAATGAAATAATAAATAATCCTACCACAAACTTTGTCATCAATGGGGATGCTGGAACTGGTAAAACTGTCCTTTTGACTCATCTTGTCGCAAATATGCTCATAGAACGACCTCAAACACGGATAGCTGTTGTGGTTCAGCCAAACTGGGAAAAGACTGCTGAGGAGATATTCCGGATATATGGGATGAACAGCAGTTCCCTTAATGTCCTTACATCATCAAAGCTCATTAACAATGATGAAAAGTATGATGTCATAATTGTAGATGAGTCACATAAGTTATCACGTAAATATGGTAAGCAACACCCCTTCATTTAATGCCGTATATAAGATACCTGGAAACGAAAATTGCGAATCACACCTTGAGATAATCAAAAAACTTGGAACACAAGTCATCCTTATGTATGATGTGCTTCAAGCAATACGGCCCGCAAATGTTACAAGGGAGATGTTTAAAGACTTAACAAAGAATTATGAGAAGAGATTCTTGAAAACACAATTCAGAATACAAGCGCCGAAGGGAAAGTCATATACTTCCGATGATTATGTTAATGGTATCAAATACCTTTTGTATAAGGATACAGGACTTTTAAGTTCTGCACTAACCAATTATGATCCTTTATTTAATCGTGATGTTTTCAGAGATAATGATTTGGATGCATATTTTGGGTATGTTAATGGTAAGCCAATGCGCCAGTTATTTGACTGGATAGAAGACGATAGGAATTTTAATCCAGAGCATATCAATAGAGTCTTATCAGGAATGTTCTGTTGCGATACAGTTGATATATGGGCTATCGCTCACGGCAGAGATCCATCAATTACACATTTCCACGAAGATGGATTTGACAGGAGATGGAACTCTACTCAAGAGAACTGGATAAACATAAAAGATGATGATGCAGAAGATCAAATAGGTTCCATATTTGCGGTACAGGGAATAGACCTTAATAAGGTTGGTGTCATGATTGGTCCAGATATCAAGGTAAACGATGAGGGTAAGCTTGAAGCAGTACCCGATACTCACAACAACACTAATAATAAATTCTCGATTGAAGAGATGGAAATACCTGACAACCAGTATGAGTTTACACTCTACATCTTAAATCAGTATTATGTTCTTCTTAAAGAGATATCGATGGTATTCGTGTAGGTTTTTGGGAAAATGAAGGTTTTAGAAAGTATATGAAGATGTTCTGGAAATTGTGTAATATGATATCTCGGACAATGAATATGGTGATTTTTTGGAATTGAAATAAATTGAAAGTATTTTAAGAAACATTTAGAAAAGATATGGAAATTATCAATAAAATTAAGAATAAATATTAATAACAAAGGATAATATCTTATCAAGGATTTTAAAAGTTCTGAAAAAATTTAATATTTTTAAGGAGAATTAAAATGGAAGAATTAATGCAGGAATTAATCAAATTTCAAACAGAGAGGGATTGGGAACAATTTCATACTCCAGAAAACTTAGCAAAATCGATTTCTATTGAAGCTGCGGAATTATTAGAACACTTCCAATGGAATAATGAATACAACAAAGAGGAAGTTGTAGATGAATTGGCTGATGTTTTAAATTACTGTTTTTTAATGGCTGATGCATTAGATGTTAATGTTAAAGAAATAGTTTTAAATAAGATGGAAAAAACAGCTAAAAAGTATCCTATTGAAAAAGCAAAAGGAATTTCCACAAAATATGATAAATTATAATTGGATTTTATGTTAGTATCAAAAACGTGAAATTTTGGATTATGTTTAAATGTAACCATACCTGAAGAAATATATGTGTTTATACGATAAAATTGAGGAATCACTTCAAACTTAGATTGATTTCTAGACTTATCAATGGAATTAATTCATTATGTATGCCTAAAATGGGATTTTAAGGTATGTGAGTAGTTCTTGAATTTTCCATTCCACTTCAAAAAAATAGATTTTATCTCAATTGTTTTAAGGAAGACAAAAAAAATATTGTTATCACATAACTTTAAAATAGTTTTTAGCAGATAATATAAGATGAAAAGTTAGCACAGTATGGCAATTGCAAAGATTTGGGATAAGCTGAATAACAAGGTTGAATTTAATAGAAATCAATGTCTTATTTTGGCATTATTATGTATAAAAGAAGACTTATGGCTAAGTTTTTAACTAATAAATCTTAATATGTTGGTTTTTCAAGATATTGGTAATAATTATTTAGAATATTGTGATTTAATTATATTTTATTTAATTTTATTTTTTTTTAGAATTTTGCAAACCTCCTATTTTTTTAAAATTTTTTATATTTTTTATAAAATTTTTCATTTTTTAAAATTGTTATAAAATTATTATTTTGTATTTAAACATTATTTTTTGTTATTTTTTATTTATTTTATATAAAATTAATTAAAATAACTATTATAATGTTTTTAATTTTTTATTTTATCAGTAAAGTATTTATTTTAATTCTGCAAATATATTTAAATATATGCCTAATTTTTATGTTTGCAAATTAGGTCTTAAAATTCCTGCAATATTATCCAGTATTTTTGTTTTTAGAGAAAAATTTGGGTGCTATTGCAAAGGGTTATCCACTAAAATAAGGATTGCGACGTTTACAGGATTTTTTATCATTACTCTTGTCATTATTGCAAAGGGTTATCCACTAAAATAAGGATTGTGACTGTTTATGTTTATTATCATTTTTTTTGCCTCCTTTTATTGCAAAGGGTTATCCACTAAAATAAGGATTGCGACAATTCTTTTTCAATCATCTTGAAATTCTCTTTCAGATTGCAAAGGGTTATCCACTAAAATAAGGATTGCGACTTTTCAACATATTTTGGTTTGATTGAGAGTATAATATTGCAAAGGGTTATCCACTAAAATAAGGATTGCGACTACGGTTCTTAAATTTCAAAACCATATTATATCATATTGCAAAGGGTTATCCACTAAAATAAGGATTGCGACATTGAAATTATGACATCCATCATTTGGTTATCCACTAAAATAAGGATTGCGACGTGTATATTTCTTTTGTTATTGGTTCAGTTTCTTATTGCAAAGGGTTATCCACTAAAATAAGGATTGCGACATTATTCCCTTTTTGCTCTATGTAATATGTTCTTTATTGCAAAGGGTTATCCACTAAAATAAGGATTGCGACTCAGGTGGAAGTAAACGTTGATGATGATTGTTATATTGCAAAGGGTTATGGTTATCCACTAAAATAAGGATTGCGACGTGTATATTTCTTTTGTTATTGGTTCAGTTTCTTATTGCAAAGGGTTATCCACTAAAATAAGGATTGCGACTCTCTAACAGTTGTATAACTGCCTTTTACTTCTTCTATTGCAAAGGGTTATCCACTAAAATAAGGATTACGATACAATCTACTTGCATTTGCCTGTTTCGTTTCCGAATATTGCAATTAAAATCCACTAAAATAAGGATAATACTAATATTCTATTTCCGATTTTTATCGAGAATAGACAAAAACAACAATAATTTAGAAACATCTAAAAAATCTAATTTTAATATATTTACATAGTAAGAATGGATATTACTAGGAAGAATTAATGCAAGAAATAATCAAATTTCAAACTGAAAGCTATTGGAAACAATTCCACAATCCAGAAAACTTAGCCAAATCCATTTCTATAGAAGCAGCAAAAATTCTCGAATATTTTCAAGGGAACAAAGAATACAACAAAGAGGAAGTTGTAGATGAATTAGCAGATGTAATCGATTACTGTTTTTTAATGGCTGATGAATTAGATGTTAATGTTAAAGAAATAGTTTTAAATAAGATGGAAAAAACTGCTAAAAAATATCCATTGAAAAAGCTAAGGGAATTTCCACAAAATATGATAAATTATAGGTGAATTTATGTTAGTATATGAAGCTACAAAAGGTGAATTTTTAGACTCTGTTTTAATGGGATCAATTAAAGATGAAATATATGCAGCATATCAGGAAAAGATAGGAAAATCACCTCAATCTCAGATTGATTCCTGGACAAATTCTATGGAATTCATGTATAAAGTTTTATCAGATAATGAAATACCTGATGATGCTGGAGTAGCTATTGAATTTACCATACCAACTACTTCAAAAAGAATAGATTTCACCTTAACAGGCCTGAATGAAAACAATGAAGATTCTATTGTAATTATTGAACTAAAACAAGGGTCAAGAGCATATAAAGTCGAAGGAAAAGATGGTCTTGTATCAACCTATTTGGGAGGAGGCTTAAGAGAAACACCACACCCATCTTATCAAGCATGGTCTTATGCAGCATTATTGAAAAATTTCAATGAAACAGTAGAAGATGATTCAATTGGTTTGTATCCTTGCGCTTACTTGCATAACTATGATTTTGATCCATTTAATGACCCTCTTAAAGATAACATTTATGGGGAATATACTGCTAAGGTACCATTATATGGTAAAAGAGATGCACTGAAACTTAGGGAATTCATAAAAAAATATGTCAAATCTGGTGATTCAACCAATATTCTTTATAGGGTTGATAGCGGTAGAATTAGACCCTCTAAGAAATTGCAAGATACTTTATCTGCTATGCTTGAAGGTAATGATTATTTCGTAATGATTGATGAACAGAAAGTAGCTTATGAAATGGCTCTTGAGATAGTTAGAAAATCTTACTTGGATGATAAGAAAAGGGTTTTAATTGTTGAAGGAGGGCCTGGAACCGGAAAATCAGTTGTTGCAATTAATCTTTTAGTGAACATATTGTCTAAAGAACAGAATATGATTGCATTATATGTAACAAAGAATAGTGCTCCTCGTGAAGTGTTTTATGAAAGACTTAGAGGTCATTTCAAGCAAAGCTTTATAAAAAACTTATTTAAAGGTTCAGGATCATTCACTGAATCTGAAACAAATCAATTTGATGCATTGATTGTAGATGAAGCACATCGTTTAAATGAAAAATCAGGTTTATTTGGAAATTTAGGAGAAAATCAAGTAAAAGAGATTATAAATGCTGCAAAAGCATCCATATTTTTTATTGACAAGCATCAAAGAGTTACTTTAAAAGATTTTGGTAGCATTGATGAAATAGAAAAATGTGCCAATGATGTAGGTGCTGAAATTGAGCACATTAAATTGGAATCTCAATTCAGATGCAATGGTTCAGATGGATATCTGTCTTGGTTAAATGAGGTATTGGAAATTGAAGAAACTGCCAATTATGATGGATTTGACTTTAATTATGATTTTAGAGTTGTGGATAGTCCTAAAGAATTAAGAGATTTGATTTTTGAAAAGAATGAAATCAATAATAGTGCTAGGTTGCTTGCAGGATACTGTTGGAATTGGATTAAGGAAGGAAAAAACAATACTGATGTTCATGATATTGAAATAGGTGACTTTTCAATGAGTTGGAATCTTGGAAACAGCAGTACTTGGGCAATAGATGAAGATTCTGTAAATGAGATAGGTTGCATTCATACTTCTCAAGGACTTGAATTTGATTACGTGGGAGTAATTTTAGGATTTGACATTAGATATGAAAATGGACAAATCGTGACAGATTTCAATGAAAGGGCAAAGACAGACCAGTCTCTTAAAGGAATTAAAACAAGATATAAGCAAAATCCTGAAGAAGCTTTAGAATTAGCTGATGAAATTATAAAAAATACATATAGGACTTTAATGACTCGTGGAATGAAAGGTTGTTATATCTATTGCGAAGATCCAAATTTAGAGAACTATTTTAAAGAGAGGGTAAGTAAATTACAACATAATGTTTCAGTGGATAATATTACTATTAGTTTGTAATCAAATTTTTTCAATTATAATGTGCTTTTCGAACTTTTGTTATATATCAATATAAGTAGTAGTATCTAGAATTAGGAGAACTATAAAATTTTTTTTTTTTTTTTTTTTATTTGTTTTCAATACTTTTTTATCATCAATTTTTTTCATAGTATACTCATATTTTTCTTTCATTTCATCTACAGAAATGTTTTTAAGTTCAGATATCTCATAATTGTCTTTGTTTAGAGTATTTGCTATTTTATTTTTCAATGGTTTTTCCTTTTCAAAATTGAGTTCTGAATCTATATTGAGAATATATGTCAATTCTACTCTGTTAAAGTCGGATAATCCTTTTTTAATAACTTTTAACTGTTTTTTTGTTTTTAGGGCAAATGATTATGTCTTATATTTCAGATTTTATAGGTGAAATGTTTGCTTTAATAACTTGTTTTGGTTTTTCATTATCTTGAATTGATTTGATTCTTATTTTAAAATCTTTTTTGCTGATTAGAGACATATAACTTTCAACAATAGACACTTCCTTTTTATAATTATTGAATATTTTAATTTATTAATTTTTTTAAAAAAATTTGATTTCAATTCTTTTTATTTAATGAATTTACTGTAATTTAGAGTATTAATTCATTAAAAATTAGTTTAAGAGTTTTTTTTTAAAATAATATTTAAAATCACTTATGATATATTTGTTATAGTCTTTTTTAAAAATTTTTAAAGACTTTTGATTTTTATGATTTTGTGCAAACCTCTATATTTTTTCATTTTATGTTATTTTTTTACAGATTTTTTTAAATTTTTAAAATGTGATAATTGTGCTTTTAAATTAATGAGATAAGTTATTTAATTTTATTTCTAAGTAATTGTCATTATTCTTTTCTTAATGATTAAAATAAAGATTTTTATATTTCTATTGTTTTAGAAAAGTATTTATTTAAATTGTGCAGATATATATAAATACATAGCATATTTTTATATTTGCACAAGCATACCTCAAAAGAAGCAATACACTTTAAAATGTAGTCATTTAAAGGAAATATTTTATACTGTAACAAAAGGTAGTCTATTAAAATAAGGATTGTGGCAAATATACTACATATCTCATGTTGCCGTCATTTCCCAGTTGCAAAAGGTAGTCTATTAAAATAAGGATAATTAAGTAAACTTTTTTAAAAAAGAAAAACATATCATTCAATCAAAATTTAAAAAATAAAATAAGAAAATTTAATTATATTATCTTCGGTGATACATTGACTAAATACTGTACTGAGTGTGGATGCGAAAATTTAGATGACGCCAATTTCTGTTCTGATTGTGGTCTTCCATTTGATGAATATGACCATTCCCCTCTAGATGCAAATGCTCCTTTGGAAATCCCTAAAAAATATAACACATTCAATATAAGCGGAAAATCATCTTACTTAAACTGTAGGCAAAACTCATTAATCCATCTTAAAAAAAGCGCATTGCTCTCAGAAAAGGCAGTATATTTCTGCACTAACTGTGGACTCACTCTTGAAAAGAGCGGTAATTCATTTAAGATTGTCGATATACTGGATAGAAACAATCATATGTGGAAACTCTATAGGGGACGCCAATTCAAAATAGATGATTTGGAACATATAGTTAATGGAGGATTATCCCTTAAAGATCAAGAAAAGCAAAATGATGAAATAGAATCCTTGCGAGAACAATTATTCCAACTGGAAATGAAGCGAGACATTGAAATCATTACACAAAGCTTGTCTAAAGGAGAAATCAATTTAAGCACTGTTAACTCTCCAACAGATTTAAGGGATAATGAAGTGGCATATGTATCTCTTCCAAACATTAAATTATGCGAAGCTGAAATGCCTAAAAATGCAATTTATGAAACTTCATTTAAGCTTTCAAAAGGTGTTACATTAAAGTCAGGTGTAGGAAAGACTGCAAGTGCATCTCCAAAGAATTTAATGGAAATTGATTCAGGAACATTTATAATTACAAATAGGCGAGTGATTTTTGTAGGTGGAAATAGTACCACAAGCATTGACTTAATCAAAATATTATCAATTAATGTATTTAAGGATGGAATATCAATTATAAGTGAAAATAATAAGGATGTGATTTATTTCAGTGGAACAGATCGTCACACACTTTCTTTTGCAATAGATGGAAGAGAGCGCACCTTAACTTTGGAAGGAAATATTATACGGTTTATTATTTTAGGTCAAATAGCTAAAATTAAATGAGGAAGTAATTTAATGAATTTATCTAAAAGACAAAAGGAATTAATCACTTTTACATTGGACATATTAATCATTATAGATATTTTTTTGCTGATTTTTGCATTTTTCAATATTAACTTGGAAAACAATATCAGAATAATCATTTTTGACTTTATCGTTTGTATATTGATGCTTATAGAATTTGGTGTAAATTGTTCTAAAGCTGCCAATAAAAAAGAGTATACAAGGCATCATATAATTGATTTGATAGCATCAATTCCTTTTGATATAATATTTGCAGTTATATTCATGGGCTTAGGATTTACAAAACATTTCGAATTGTTTGGCAGCTTAACAGTATTGAGATTCCTAAGAATATTCCGTTTTGTTAGAGTGGCTGTCTTAATCAGAAAATATTCTACAAGTGCCGGCAGATTTCTTAAAAATTCCTATTTGGATAAGATCTTATCTGCAGTTGCAATCGTTATTATAATATTTACCATATTATTATATCTCTTTTCAGCTGAAATGCATCATGATCCATTAAGAAGCCAATGGTTTGTAATTGTTACATTAACAACAGTAGGATATGGAGATATCACAATCACAAATTTCAGTTCACGATTGCTTGCACTATTGCTGATTATTACAGGAGTCTTTGTTTTCAGTACAATTACAGGAGCAATATCTTCTATCTTTACTGATAAACTTTTAAAAGAGGAGAATGTAGAGTTAAGGGAAAACCTGCATATATTAAATCAAAAGATGAATTTCAATGAAATTCAGCTTGAAAAAATGAATAAGCAAGTTGAAGAATCCAATAGAACTACAAATGAATTGAAAGAGGAAATACAGGAATTAAAGAAAATAATTAAAGAGAAATAGGTGGTAGCATGCAAGTTGCAATAGCTAAAAACTTAGATACTAAAGAAATACTGGAATTAGACGACATAACATTCCAATTTGTATTATGGCTAAATGAAAACAATTACATAGAATTAGATAGTTTATACGCAAAATCAACTCTAAAGACAACAGTAAAAGAGTTCAACGAACTAAACAATAAAATGACATTCCAAGGGGAAGACGAGTTATTAGTGCCCCAAATAAACTACTTTGTAGAGCTGAACACTTGGGTCTGCTTTGGAAAGGATGAAAATGAAGAGATAAACCTATCCTTTGAAATATGTGATGTGGTATATGACAGCAAAACCATGAAGGAATCATATAATCCTATAGAATTGACTTACCTAATCCCATTCTTAAATTCCTTTGAAAAATAATGATAATAATATCCGATCAGAAAAAGACACCTCCCAATTGAGTAATTGAATCTGAATTTATGATTCCTTTAACTATTCATTCACAACGAGCATATCCAACGAAACAATATATATTCCTAAAGAAAATAAGATTAAGAGAATGTTAAAACAGGAAAATAAACATAAATTCCTATTTCAAAAAAGGTAAAAATATAAAATGAAGTTCTTATATTAGATTCTGCGGATAATCAATCATACAAATTTTTTAAATTTTGGAAAGCAAATTTATTTCATAGATTAATAAAAAAATTATTTTTCCTTAATTGATTTTTTTCAATGAAACGTTTTAATAATTTAAAAATTAAATTATAATTATATATGTAAAGGTGATACTATTTCTGATAATTATATTCAAAATGAACTAAAATCAAATAAATCTTTCTTCGATTCCTTAAATTTAAATGATAAACAAAGAGAGGCTGTAGTGACTGATGAAGACTGTCTCCAAATTATTGCAGGGGCTGGAACAGGCAAAACAAGAACTCTCATTGCAAAAGTGAAATACTTAATAGAAATAAAAGGTGTAGACCCCTCTAAAATTTTATGTTTATCATTTTCCAATAAGTCTGTAAAGGACCTTAGCCGCAGATTAAAAAATCAAAAAATACCAATTTCCAAAAGTGAAGAATATGGTAAAGTAAGAGTTTCCACCTTTCACAGTTATGGAAAAAGTTTTTTTAAAGAGGATTTCAATTGGGGAAAATTATATTATATCTTCCAAAACTTTATAAGGGAAGGTATTTTAGAAGATATTTATTTATATGAACAATTCAGACGTTATTTTTATATGGCATTTAGACATATGCATAAGTTACCTAAATATAATCCTAATGTTATTGCTGAAAAACGTAAATTTAGTGATAATCATGATGGTAGAATTGAATCATTAACTAAAGGAATTGTTGTAAACAGTGTCCAGGATTTTGAAATTGCTAATTTTTTTACTTTACATAAAATTGAATTTAATTATATGAAGGAATATGGTGAAATATATAATGATGATAAAAAACTTAAATTTGATTTTTATTTACCGGAATATGATATTAGGTATAATAATAAAAACAATCTTGACTGGCTGAAAAGTAAAGAAAAAAGAGAGAGGTATATTGATCAAATTGACTATAAATTATCATTATTTAATTATGAATTAGATGAAATTATCGATGATTGCACTCCTATACTTGAAGATGATACGGGTGCAAGATTAATTCTTGTGAACTCTTATTTGATGGATGAGAGAGAATATTTAGAAGATTTAAAGGATAAATTAATTAAATGTGGTGTAAGTTTAAATAAAATGTCTGATGATGATTTGACAGATATTTTATATAAAACTCAATTTTTTGAAGATTTAAAGAAAGTAACCTTCTTCTTTAACAATTTTGTTGAATCTGCAAAAGAAAAAAAATTAACTTCAGATGATTTAAGGTCTTTTGAAGGAAAAATAATTCAGAAAACTTCTTTTTGCCTATCGTATGCGATTATTTTGACTATTATGTGAATTATCTTGAAGAAAATAATTTGATGGATTATGCAGATATGGTTATTAAAGCTACTCCATTAATAAAAAATATTGATTATGATTATGTCCTTGTAGATGAATACCAGGATATTTCTGGAGCTCGTTTTGAGTTATTAAAGAAAATTCTGGATGAATCTGCTGCTAAACTTATAGTAGTGGGTGATGATTGGCAGTCCATTTATGGATTTACAGGATGTGAAGTTAAATATTTCTCTAATTTTAGTGACTATTTTGATGATTTTACAGAGATATATTTAGATGAGACATATAGGGCTTCTAATCAATTAATAAATGCGGCAGGTAAGTTTATTGATGCTGATTATTTAATTTCTAAGAATTTACAATCAGAAAAAAGTTTAAGTAAACCAATTGAATTAAGATTATATAGTGGTAAAGATAAAAGAGAAAAAGAACTTAATGAAGATTTGCTAGTTTATGAAATTATTAAAGAACTATCTAGAGAAAATTATGCCGAAGTGATGATCTTATCTCGGTATAATGATCATTTAGAGTCTATAAAAGAAAAATTAGATGATTTATATATTGATGTTCGATTTGATATTGATGTATCATATAATACTTTCCATACTGCAAAAGGTTTAGAGGCTGAAAATGTAATCCTTTTAGATGTTAACCATGTAAATAGTGGAAAAGGAATTCCAAGTAAAGTTACTACAGATGGATTTATGCGTTTTGTAATTTTTAATAATGATTCTGAAAAACAAAGTGAAGAAGAAAGAAGGTTGTTTTATGTAGCATTAACAAGAACTAGAAATAAAGTGTTTTTATGTGCTGAAGATGGTAGGGAATCTCCATTTATTTATGAACTTGATAAAAATGCAGTTAAGGTTAAAGAATTTCAACCTCCAATTGGTTTTAATCCATTTTATAATAATAATAAGACAATAATTAAAGATAATTGGGAATATGCAAAATTAATTGGTGAAAGTGATTTAAGATGTCCAAAATGTAAAACAGGACATATAAATCTTTATTCAATTAATGAATTAAAATATGTGGCTTGTTCAAGATTTGAACAATGTGGTTCATTTATTGATGAAAAAATAGTTGATGATGAAATAATAAATAATATTGAAAAATGTCCTAATTGTAAAAATGGTTTTATTTTTACTAATCATGAAGGAGATAGAATATGCTCTAACAAGAGATGTAAATCTAATAAGAATAAATCTAAAAAGAAGAAAGTTAAAATCAAATCAGGTTTATTCGATGATGAAATTGATGAAGATTCAAAGTCAAAATCAATAGAGTTAACTGATGAGGAAATAGCTAAAAGAGCGGAAAGGGTAAAAATTAAGAAAGAAAAGAGAGAAAAGGAACATCTTAAAAAACAAAATATATTAAATTCCAAACAAAAGCAAAACCAAAATATTGCAAATGAAGAAGAGATGAGAATTAACTATGAAAGAGAAAAACTTGAAAAAGAGTTTAAAGAGAAAGAACGTTTATTAGAGTTAGAAAAGAAAAAATTAGAAAAAGAATTCAGAGAAAAAGAAAGATTATTAGAGTTAAAAAGGGAAAAACTTCGTAAAGAAAAAGATGTTAAATTGACTAATGAATCTAGTAAAAAACAACATTTGGAAGAAGAAAAGTTAGAATTAGATAGAAAAGCTAAAGAAAATGAAGAAAAAACAAAAAATGATTATATATCACAACTTAGAGCTAGAAATAAATAATTAGGTTCATTAAATAATAAAAAAGATAATGATAAACATCAAAAATCTGATTCAATAAAGAAATCAGTTAAAAGTGCAAAGAAAAAGGATATTGTGACAAAAAATAAAAATAAAGTAGAAGGATCAATTTATGATGAAGAAGTTATTAAAATAATGTGTGAAAATCTTAATTTAGATTTTAAAGATGTGAAAACTGCAAAAGCTTATTTAATAGGCATTTATTCACCAAATAGGATTAAACGTGAAGAAGATAAAGCAAAATCAAAAATTTGTTTATCAGAATTTATAAAAATTCATGGGGATTCTGAATTTAAGGAGTTATGTAAAATATTAAAAATGCCTAAAATTAATTCAAATAATAAATTAATTGGTCTTATTACAAAAAAATATTCATTTTCTAGAATTAAAAAGGAAATTGAAGATTTTGAAAAAAATAAAATTTAATCTAAGTGAAATTGCAAGTGAATATGTTATGTCATTTATGACAACAAAACCATGAAAGAATCATATAATCTTATAGAATTGACTTACCTAATCCCCTTCTTAAATTCCTTTGAAAAACAATAATCTTTATAAATGATTAACACATTATAATATTGAAGCAAAAAATTGTTGAATTTTTGTATTTAGGGTGTAATATGTCAATTGATGATAAGTTTGAAAGATTAGAAAGGGAACGTAGACTTAAGGAAAGAGTAACAAATGTAGAATCTTCAAAGATGAAACAAAGGGATAGGGAAACCTTCCTAAGAATAAATAAGTTGTATATTGAAGATGCAGAGCAAAAGCTTAACACTTGCACTGATGAGCAATTTGAATTTATCTATGATAAATTCAATCCATGCAATGATTGTACAACAAGTGCGGAAAAGACAAGATATCTTGCTGAAAATTATCCAAAAAGAATTTGCGAAAACATAGGAAATTAAAAACAGGAATTTTATAGATAATCAAATCAAAAAGAGACTCCTCCAAATCGTGTAGTTGGTTGGGGAGTAGATCTCTATGGCAATGACAAATTTGGAAGAAGCATATTTGACTCTCCAAATAGATTTAAAACAAACACTACTGCAAATGAAAATAAAGTATCACATCCTGTTAAAACAGCGAATAATATAAGTAAACATGTTAAAACAGTGAAAAATATAACTAAACCAGTTAAAACTGAAAAAAGACAAAGACCAAACAAGGTTAAGGAAGTTCCTAAAATTGACCCTGTGGAATGGACTGAAAAGCTAAATGCTTTGGAAGATGATGTCTTCAATTTCATAATATTTCAATTGGGAGTTCCTAAACGGCTTGAAAAAGAAGATCAAATTGATTTCATAATCAATAACAATAGACCTGATAGAATTGATAATGCAATAATCAATGCGGAAAAGTTTAAACCTTGAAAAGACATATCTTTACATGGTGATACCATGGATGAAAAGGAACACAGAAGACAGAATAAAAGATGTGTCCGTGATGAGGATTTTGAAGAAGAGCCAGAATATTATTCATTCAGTGACAACTATGACTACGGCGATGTAGATTATGAACAAGATAATGAATAATTTTATTATTTTTATTTAACTTGATGTAGATTTACATCTTTCTATTTTTTATTTTTTTACACAAAATCAATTAATATAATTTGATGATTAATTAAATCAATACAATTTAATCAACCATTAAAATTATCAATGCTATTTTTAATTAAAATTCATTCAAAAACAATGCAATTTATGTATCTATTTTTCTAAATTTTAAATCAATAATTTTTTCATAAATAGTAAACAACACCAGAAGACTACATGCCCTACTATAATGTGATTAAATGATAAACCATAATTTATATATAAACGAATTTGTTTAATATAATATAAACAAAGACAAAAAAGTGATAAGATGTCACCAGATAAGGATTTGAAATTGGAAACAAAATGCTATGATGCAATGGAATATGGCTATCTCTATGGATTGAACAAGAAAATACCTGACGAAGAGTGGGAAAAGGTTAAGCCATACATGAGGAAATGGAAAAGAATGGACTTTGTAGAGGGAAACATCAAGGTTACAGGACGTCCTGAAGGATACAGATGCCTTGAGGAAGATGTTCCTAAGGTTGAGGAAATACTTGGAATAACAAATACACTTGCTAAAAGAAGAGCAAACATTGAAGCTAAAATGTCTGATCCAATCAAGAAGGTTCAGTTCAAGGACCAGGTTTACAATTGGCTTACCATGCTCTTTAAGAATGGAACTCAACCTAAACAAGACTTAAGCCGTCTTGCTATCCATTCCACAAAAATCTATGACCCTGCAGATGGCTTTAAGAATGGTGCTGAAGATGGCTATGGAGAATTATTTATTTATACTCCACATGGAATGTGGTACATAATCAACAACTGCAGTCCAGGAGCAAACAAGGCACTTAATAATCTTGAAAGCAAGTTTGGCGGTGCTATAGGTTATAGATTGATGTATGAGGATACAGTAGATACATTGATTAGAGTATATACTGAAGAAAATGAGTATACAGGTCCTCAATTATATTAAAATTTAAAAGAAAAAAAGAATTATTTTTTAAAGAGGTTTTATCCTCTATTTACTATTTTTACTTATTCAATTTTTTAAAGAGGTTTTATCCTCTATTTGCTATTTTTTTATTCAACAGCTTTCCTTAAAGCCTGATCTATATCTGCAATAATGTCTTCAACATTTTCTATTCCTACAGACATTCTAATGAAGTCAGGAGTTACACCACTATACACCTGCTCTTCAGGAGACATTGTGGAATGGGTAGTGGAAGCAGGATGAACAACAAGTGTTTTTGCATCACAGATATTTGCAAGGTGTGATAAAAGCTCTACATTTTCAATGAATTTCTTTCCTTCTTCTATTCCACCTTTTATTCCAAATCCAAGAACACATCCGTATTTGCCATTCAAATACTTTTTAGCGATTTCATGGTTTGGATTATCTTCCAATCCTGGATAATTTACCCATGAAACAAGCTCATGCTGGTCTAGGAACTTAGCAACTTCAAGGGCATTTTCAGTGTGTTGCTTGACTCTAAGAGACATTGTTTCAAGTCCTTGGAGAAGAAGGAATGAATTAAATGGGCTAATGCATGTTCCTAAATCCCTCATCATCTGTACACGTGCTTTGGTAATGTAAGCTGCATTTCCAAATGCCTCTAGATAAACAAGTCCCTGATAGCTGTCATCAGGTTCTGTAAACTCTGGAAACTTGCCGTTTGTCCAGTCAAAATTACCTGAATCTACAATGGTTCCTCCAAGGGAAGTTCCATGTCCTCCGATAATTTTGGTTGCAGAGTGTACAACGATGTCTGCTCCATGTTCAATAGGCTTTACCATTCCAATAGCTGAAGTGTTGTCAACAATAAGTGGAATGCCGTGTCTGTGTGCAATATCTGCCAATACTTCAAAGTCAGGAACATCTAATTTAGGGTTTCCGATTGATTCGCAGTAAAGTGCCTTTGTCTTATCTGTGATTGCATCCTCAAAAGCCTGTGTATCCTGTGAATCAACAAAATTGACTGTTATTCCAAATTTATTCAATGTGTTTTTAAATAGGTTATATGTTCCTCCATAAAGGTTGTTTCCAGAGACTATTTCATCTCCGCATTGAGCTAGATTTAAAATTGCAAGTGTGATCGCTGCCATACCACTGGCCTGTGAAAGGGCACCTACTCCTCCTTCAATAGCTGCAACCCTTTTTTCAAATACTTCATTTGTAGGGTTATTCAATCTTGTATAAATGTTTCCTGGCTCTTTAAGGGCAAATATATTAGCTGCATATTCTGCACTTTCAAATACATATGAACTGGTTTGATAAATAGGTACTGCTCTTGCACCAGTGAAAGGATCTGCCTCTTCCTGGCCTGCATGCACTTCTAAAGTTCTGTCTCCGTATTTTCTTGTCATGATTTTTTCTCCATAATTTAATATAACTATGTTATTAAACAATATTATTATATTGCTTTTGCTTAATAACTTTAAGGATTTAAGGAATATTACAAAATTAGAAAAATAGGAAAACATGGAATTTAAAGAAATAGATTAGATTAAAAAAAAGAATAATAAATTGTAAAAAGAAATTAGATTAAATTAAAAAAAGGATAATGATTGTAAAAAGAAATAGATTGGATTATAAAAAGAATAATAAATTCTAAAAAATTAAAAAAAGATAATTTATAATTATTTTAAATATAGAATCATAAAATAACTTATCTTTTTTTATCACTGAATATATTTTGATATTAAGTGCATTACTTAAAATGCTTCCATAATCATTTTCTAAGTGATAATGGATGGTCTTTACCGAAATTTATAACTATACCCATATCAGGTCCATTAAAATTTGATATCATGTTATGAATGATTTCTCTGTCTTTATCACTTAATGAAGGATGGTCGACAGATTGATCAGATGATATTTGTGTTTCATTATCAGCTGCGCTAACAGATGCAACTGAACATAACATCATAATACAGATAAGCAATAAAAATAATTTACGCATTTTTCCCCACCTTTTTTTTCTTAATATTACTATATTATTATTTATAAAGAATAGTATATAAAATTTCTTGAATGTAAGTGCTTACTTACATGATTAAAGAACAAATAATGATTTTTTTTTAAATTTATAAAAATTTTAATAATTTATTTAATTTTTTAATCAATTTTCAATTGTATTTTTAAAAAATAATCTTTTAATAGAGTTTATATTCAATTTTTTCTTGGTTTCTAATAAATTTTTATAAAAAATTAAATTATGTGTATGTGTGTATATAGAAATCAATATGCCATTATTTAAGATTATTTATTTCAAATAATAAAGAAACAATTGATTATTTTAATAGATTTTAAAAAAATATCATTTTAATTAATCATTATTTTAATTAAATCAAATTTATTTCAGCAAGAAAAAATCTTAAAAATAGTTGAATAAAAATAGATAAAAAATTTAAAAAAAAAGAAATTAGTTTAATTTAATTATTTTAAGACAATTTCAATATGATTGTTTTAAGATAATTAATTTAGATAATCCGGTTCGAAATTCATATGTCTGCACCAAGATTCATATTCTCTGATGACAACTTCTTCACGGATCAAGTGTTTGCCATGGATTTGTGCTTCATATGTTCTATACATAGGAGCCCACTCAGAATATGGAGTTGGGACCTTAAGCTCACGTGGGTCGTGTATCTCACGTGCTGCAACAGCAGATGCAAGTGAACATGCTAATATTAAGCATATGAATAACACTGGTATCTCTTTTCTCATATCTAGCCTCCCTCAAATTTTTTAGTGTAAAGTCACTAATTATTAATTTATTAAGTAAGATATTTAAAGATTCTCGAATGTAAGCACTTGCTTGCATAATTGAAAGCAATAAAGAGGCTTATATATAAAAATAAGAATTTTGAATTTTATTCAAATCATTTTAAATTAAATCATCTATTTTTACTAAAATCATCAAATATTCAAAGATTTTAAATTCCCTTATTTTTTTATTGTTTTTATTGAATTGATTAAAAGAGATTAGATAAGCAATATAACCCTATGGGATTAAATTGAAAACTTTTATATATATTCAGATTTTAATTATTAATTAGAACTTGAAATTTTTTGATTTTTAAATTATGTGAGTGAGGATTATGGCGAAGGATAATTTTTGCATTTACTGTGGATTTAAACTCTTTCCAGAGGACCATTTTTGTCCAAATTGTGGAAAAAGATTGGATGAAGGGCCTAATGCACAAGCTAAAAGTTCAAAATATGAGCCAAACAAGGTAGTTGACGGCATTGACTTGTCACAGGTAAATAAGGCTAAAAAGGCACAGAGTGATTTCTATTCAAGTTCAACCAAGTCTAAAACCACATATGCAACAACCACTCCAGACTATACATATTATAAAAATCAAATCAAAAAGCTAAAGGAAAGCTTTGAAACCAAGGAGAAAAAGGTTTTGGAACTTCTTGAAAAGAAATTCCCATCAGGGCAAATGTCATACTATATGTTTAAGGGTGAAGTGGACAGCTGTAGAGTAAGCTTCTTTAAGGAAGCGGAAGCTGCTGAGAGTATGATTGAATTGTCTGATGAATATTCCGATAAGATAGCAAATGAATTAAAGAACAAAATCAAGACTTTACAGTCCATTGTTGGAAAGTTAGGTGATTTGCAAAGCGAACTCATTATCAGCATAAGCAATGAGGTTGATGATGGTGATGAGGAGATTAAGAACCTTATTGAAGAAATGAATGAATTGATCAATTCCGTCAAGGATTATGAATGATTGGTTTTATTGTTTTATGATTTATTCCTTTTATTTTTCTTATTTCATAAAAATCATTTAAATAGTATTACTGAATGGTTTCTAAAATTCAATTTTGTATTAAATTATTACTCTGAATGGTTTCTAAAATTCAATTTTATATTTAATTATTATAGTTTTTTCCTATAAATGCAAAACTTTATAAATAAGATTTGTCATAAGATTATATGACACATGTATTTATATAAATTTAATTTTTATAAAATAAAAATTGGGTGATATTTATGGCTGAATTTTCACTTGATGTACAAGAAATTCAAGAAGACGTAGAAAAAAGTCTTAAAGAACAAGAAGAAAGTTTACCTAATGATGAAATTAAAAAGCAAGCAGACGATAATGCTGAAGCAATCTTTGAAGCTAATTTTGATGATGTGGCAGCAAGAGAAAACATCTTGAAGCCTTTAGATGACTTTGGTCTAAATGCAATCAATAGATCTGCAAACAAAAACAATCTATTGAATGCAAGATTTAAGGACCTTGCTAAAGGTGGAGATGAAGCTGTCAATGTTGGAAACAAATTGGAGGAATTGGATAAGGAAATAAGAAATCTGGATCCTGCATCAATTGAATTTGGAAAATCCGGATTTTTAGGAAAGCTCCTTAAGCCAATCAGAAATTACTTTGACAAATATGAGCAAGCTGATGAAGCGATAAACAATATTCTCGTTTCCCTTGATGCAAGTAGCAAGGTATTGCAAAATGACAATACAACCCTTCTTGCAGAAGAGTCCTACTTAAGGGAATTGACTAAAAAGCTTATGGCTGACATTGAACTTGGTAAGCAAATGGATGCTTCCATTGAACAGCAAATCAGACAAGCTGAAATCAATGGGGTTGACCAATACAAAATTGACTTTGTACGTGAAGAGGTATTGTTCCCTCTAAGACAAAGAATCATGGATATGCAACAGATGATTGTTGTTAACCAACAAGGAATTATTTCTTTGAATGTTGTAAGAAGAAACAACAAGGAATTGATTAGAGGTGTAAGCCGTGCTAAGAATGTAACTGTAACTGCACTTAGAAATGGTATTATGGTTGCAAGCGCATTATACAATCAGCAAGTTGTTATCAAAAAGATCCAAGCACTTAACACTACTACCGAACAGGTAATTGAATCCACTTCAAGAATGTTAAGGGAGCAAGGAAATCAAATCCAAAAGCAAAGTGCTGAAACCATGATTTCTCCTGAAGTCCTTAAGCAATCCTTTGAAGAAGCTCTCGCAGCAATTGAGGATGTAAGCAATTATAAAAACCAAGCACTTCCTAAGATGCAAGAGCAAATCACTGCTTTCAGTCAAATGGCTGAAGAAGGACAAAGAGTTGTTGATAAAATAGAAACTAAATAAAATTATTTAGTTTTCTTCTTTTCTTTTTTTTTAAATTTAATTTTTTTATCATTTTTTAAAACTGCTTTTTCATAATTTTTTTTATTATTTAAATGATAAAATCTTAATTTTTATTAATTTTAAGGATATTTCTTTTTCATAATTTTTTTTATTATTATAATGATAAAATCTTAATTTTTATTAATTTTAAGGATATTTCTTTTTCATAATTTTTTTATTATTTTAATGATAAAATCTTAATTTTTATTAATTTTAAGGATATTTCTCTATTTTTCTAATTTTTTTAATAAATCCTTAAAAAAAGTTATTTTCTCTTTTTAAACTATTAATATATTATTCTCATTGAAAAAAAAATTTTATAATAATTTAATAAAAATAGTAAAAAAATAAAAAATAAAAAAAGAAATAAAATCAATTTTGTTAAAAAATAGTAAAAAATAAAAAAATATTAAATTAATATAAGGAGGAAAGAAGTTAAATCTTAATTTAAGAAATTACTTAAATTCCCCTATTTACATCGATAGTGGTTCTTAAAGTGTCATAAAGACCAAAGATCCAAATAATTATATAAGCTAAATAACAGCAGAAACCGGTATTGTTTGTTTCAGCATCTAAAGGCATGCCGAAGTACATCCAGAGTCCGCAAAAGATTATACCAAGAACTAAATATGGTATAAATCTTTTCATTACACCATCGTATGCTAAACCTAAACCTGGAACTAATAATGATAATATCATCACCAGGTATGTATTTTTCTTTGCCATATTTTTACACCTATAAATCGATTTTTTTAAACAATTATTTATGTTTACACAAATATTTATGTATACCTAAATATTTAAATCTTTTTATTTTTAAAAGTTTTATTTTAAAGAAATATTATATTCTAATTGGAATTTGATAAAAACATGATATAATTATAGTTAAAATTGCAAATAATTAATTATAAAAGTGATTAAAATAATAATATTTATTGTAATAAAATTTTAATTTAAAAAAATTAATTGGTGAGCTTATGTGTGGAATAGTAGGTATGGCAGGTAATTTTAATAGAGAATTGCTGGATTCTACCTTAAAATCAATCAAGCATCGAGGAGAAGATCACTCTGGATTATACTTTGATGAGGAAAATAAGATAGGATTAGGCCATAGCTTATTGTCTATTTTCAATCTATTCAATGAAAGCAATGACAACATTGAAGAGAATAAGCAACCAATCATATTAGATAATCTTGTAATGGTTTTCAATGGAGAAATCTATAATTTCAACAAGCTTGAACTATTCCTAAAGGAAAATAATAATGCTTATAAAGAGTCAAAAAGCGATAGCCAATTATTGGCTAATCTAATTTCATATTATTACAATTTAAACAGCGAAAATAATGAAAAAGCATTATTGAAATCACTTAAATCAGTTCTTCCACAATTGGATGGTGACTATTCCTTTGCTGTTTATGATAAGGAAACTGGAGATTTGGCTATTTCAAGAGACCAGATTGGTGTCAAGCCATTATTCTATGGAAACAATAAATCTAATGACTTAAAAGCTTTCGCATCAGAGAAAAAAGCTCTTTGGAATGCTGGAATCGATGATGAAGATATACATGACTTAAGTCCAGGATCCATATTATACAATTGGGAAATTGTTGATTTAGAGGATAATCTAATCAATAGAATCATAAATACAGATTTTAAGGAATTGAAATCCCAATATAATGACTACAAGGATTATCTTGAAACCAAGGACTCCTATGAAATCTATAAAGAGTTATTAATGGATGACCTATACTCTGCTGTTGAAAAAAGAGTGGAAAAATTAAGTGATATCGGGTTAATATTCTCAGGTGGAGTTGATAGCACAATTTTAGCGGTTTTGCTAAAATCAATAGCTGAAAAGAGAAAAAAGGATAATGGAATATCCTTAAACATTAGATTATACTCAGTTGGAGTGGAAAACTCACAGGATATAAAGTTCAGCAAGGAAATAGCTAATGACTTAGGTCTTCCTCTAAAGACAATCATAATTGATGAGGATACAGTAAAGGAATCAATCAAGCCAGTTTTAACTGCAATTGAAGATGATAATGTTATGAAATTAGGAGTTGGAATGACTATATATCTTGCAGCAAAGGCTATGAAAGCATATGGAATTAAGGTAGCGTTATCAGGTCAGGGAGCAGATGAGCTTTTCGGAGGATATAATCGCTATTTAAAGCACTTTGAAGAAAACAGTTTGTTTGATGCCTATTTTGCACTTGATGAAGAGATATATCATGACATTGCAAATATGTATCATGTTAATCTTGAACGTGATGATGCTGTTTCAATGGCAAATGGAGTAGAGCTTAGAGTTCCATTTTTAGATAAGGACATAATCAGCTTGGCATTGGATATTCCTGGAAAATATAAGATAAAGAATAATGAAGATCTTTTAAGAAAGCATATTCTAAGGGATGTTGCCAAATCAATTGGAGTTCCTGATTATATTGCAGACAGACCTAAAAAGGCAGCCCAATATGGTTCTGGAATCAATAAGATACTTAAAAAGAAAGTCTTAAGGTCTTTTGATATGGAAGAGTTTATTGATTCTTTAAAGAATCAAAATAATAATTAGGATAATTTAATTAGGTATTTGCTTTTTTTTAATTAATTTTTTTTCATTCTATTTTTTAAAAACATTCATTTTTTCATTATTTCAATTAAAATATTCCATTTAAATAATTGTTAATTTATAAAAGTATATTAATATAAATAAACATATATTATCATAATATAAACTTATGTTTATTTAAAATTAAATTTTAAAATGCTGTAAAAGCATTAAAATCAAATTAATCGAATTAAACAAATTTCAAGGAGAATTATTATGGTAATTGAAAAAGATGCAGAAAAGATCTTAGAAGAATTTTCAAAAACCTTAGATACTGTTCCTGAATTGGAAGGAACCTATTATATTACTGATAACCTTAACTTAAACCGTGAAGACGAATCTGTACAAAACGATTCAGCTAAAATAGTCAGAAACGCAAGAACCGACAAAGATGGTAATGTAGTTGTGAAAAAGGCTGAATGGACTGGATAATCAGATTAAAACTTATTAAAATCGAAAAATTGTTTTTTTTAATCTTATTTGAAATCAATTAATCGATTTTTTTAAACTTTTTTAAAATCATATTGATAGATTTTTTAAATTTATTTAAAATCATTACAAAAAAGTATTTAAATTTATTTAAAATCATTTAAGCAGATAATTTTATTGTAAACAAGGGGAAATATTATGAGAATGAATTTAATTCTTGAAGTATTGGATATTCCTGGACAATTGGTTTCTATCTTAAATCCTATAAGCGAACTTGGAGCAAATGTAGTTACTATTGTCCATAAAAGAGAAATCAAAGCAGAAGAATCTAAGGCTGCTATTGAAATAGCATTGGAAGGAGAAAGGGAAAACCTACAAGCTGTCATTGATAAGTTCAAGGAAATGGGAGTTAATCTCATTGAAGTGGATGATAAAGTTAGGAAAGAAAAGCTAAGCGCTATCCTCTACGGACATATCATTGATAAGGATTTAAGAGATACCTTTGATAGAATCAATGCTGTTGATGGTCTTGTTGTCAGTGATTTACAAATAAAATTAAATGGTGAACTGGAATCCACTGCATTGATTACAATTGAACTTGATATAGGAAAAAGGGAAATTGCATACAATAAAATTATGGAAATAGCTAAGGAGAAGGACTACTTAGTTATTGATGAGGTATAGGAGGATTTTAAATGGAGGAATGTAAACTTGTATTAATGGGTTTTGGAGCAGTAGGCAAAGGTGTGGCTAAGGCTATCCAAATGAAAAAGGATATGGTCAATGAGAAATATGGAATTAGTTTAAAAATTGTAGCAGCTGCTGATTCATCTACATCTGCTATCTGTCAAGATGGATTGGATGAAGAATTACTCCTTAAAACCAAAGAAGAAACTTGCAAATTAGCTAACTACCCAGAATGTGGCAGTGAATTATCAGGCATTGAAATATTGGATGCTGTTGATTATGACATCTTGATTGAAGCAACTCCAACTAACATTAAGGATGCAGAACCTGCTAAATCATTAACATTAAAGGCATTTGCAGATGGAAAGGATGTAGTTACATCTAACAAAGGACATTTAGCATTATTCTACAAGGAATTGATTGAAGCTAAAGAGGCTGCAGGTGTAGACTTTAAGTTTGAAGCATCTGTTGGTGGAGCTATGCCAATCATAAACCTATGTCAGGAAACCCTTGCAAGCTGTGGAATCAGCTCAATTAAAGGTATCCTAAATGGAACCACTAACTATATATTGTCAAGAATGACAACTGAAGGAATGAGCTATGAAAACACCTTAGCTGAAGCACAGCAATTAGGAATAGCTGAAACAGACCCAACACAAGATGTTGAAGGTATTGATGCAGCATGTAAAGTTGTCATTTTAGCTAATTCCGTTTTAGGAATCGATGCAACCTACAGCGATGTTGAAGTCAGAGGAATCTCTGATGTATCATTAGATGCTATTGAACTTGCTAAGGAAGAAGGATACTTTGTAAAATTAATTGGAGGAGTATCTGAAAAGCAATTGAAAGTATCTCCACGACTTGTTAAGAAAAACAGTCCATATGCAATCGATGGTACTTTAAACCTTGCAAATGTTACCACTGACTTGGCAGATGACATTACTGTAATGGGCAAAGGTGCAGGATCTTTAGAAACTGCTTCTGCAATGCTTACAGATTTAATTAATATTATAAAGAACAAATAATAAAATTTTAATTTAATCTTATTTTTTTACTTTTTTTATTCTTTTTAATCGATATTTTACTTTTTAGTCAATTTTAGATTAATATTACAGATTAATTTTAGATTATAAAAGATTAAAATAGATTAATATTACAGATTTAATTTCTGATTAAAAGATTAAATAAATTAATATTACAGATTAATTTATAGATTAAACGATAAAGATTTACAGATTATACTTATTTAATAACTTTAAAAGATTTAAAGGAGTTTTATAATGAAATACGTTATTGTAATTGAAGATGGAGCAAGCGATTATCCCATAGAGGAAATCGATGGAAAAACTCCACTTAAAATAGCAAATAAACCAGTATTAGATAGAATAGCAAGAGAAGGAAAAACTGGTTTAATTCAAAATGTACCTGAAAGCTTACCTCCTGGCTCTGATGTAGCTAATATGAGCATATTCGGTTATGACCCTCTTAAGTATTATACAGGTCGTGGCCCACTTGAAGCTGCAAGTATGGGAGTGGAAACAAAAGAAGGAGATGTAGTATTCCGTTGCAATACAATTACTGAAAGGGATGGATTAATGGCAAGTTCTAATGCAGGCCATATTTCATCAGAGGAATCTGCAGAACTTATGGAATACTTAAATGAGTACTTTAATGACAAATATCCTGACTTTAAAGGAAAATTCTATCCTGGCGTAAGCTACAGACACTTATTTGTATACAATGATAATGAAAATGCAGAAAAACTTGCAAAGCTTGATATGGTTCCTCCACATGACTTTGTAGGTGAGACCATTGAAGACAAGCTTGAATTTGATTCCTTTGCAGATGAAGTCAAGGCAATAATGTTGGAATCCAAGGAAGCATTAGCTGACCATCCAGTAAACCAAAAGAGAATTGAAGATGGAAAAGAGCCATGCAATATGGTTTGGTTCTGGGGACAAGGAACAATGCCAGACATGCCTAAGATGGATGAAGTCTACGGCCTTAAAGGTGCTGTAATCACTGGTGTAGACTTGATTAAAGGTTTAGGAGTCTGTTCAGGATGCACAAACTTAGATGTTCCAGGAGCAACTGCATTCTTTGATACTGACTATAAGGCAAAAGGAGAATATGCAGTAAATGCACTTGAAGACAATGACATCGTATTTGTTCACGTAGAAGCACCAGATGAAGCAGGACATGCTAAAGACTTAAAGGAAAAGGTTAAAGGAATTGAAAATATTGATAAATGGATTTTAGAACCTTTAATGGAAGCTCTTCCTAAATATGGAGACTTTAAAATAGCTGTATTACCTGATCATCCTACTCCAATAGATGTTGGCACACATACAAGAGATATGGTTCCTATTGCTATCTATTCATCTAAAGATGAAGCAGATGCTGTTTCTGTTTATGATGAAGACAGTGTAAAAAATGGTGCATTAGGTGAATTGACTGGCTGTGATTTGCTTAATTTATTATTAGAATAAGTAGATTATAGAATGGCTGGATGTGATTTGCTTAATTTATTATTAAAATAAGTAGATTAATTTTTATATTTAAATTTTTCAAAAATAGTGATTTAATTTTATCACTTAAATTATATTAGAATAATTTTTTCAATTATTCTAATTATTTTAATTTAAGCTTTTTTTAAAAAAACAATTTTAATTTTATATCTGATTTTTAGGAATGCACATAAACTTATACATACATTTGCTACATGTTTTAGGTATTTCTCCACCTTTATATGCTCTTTCCTTAAAGTCATTATTTAAGATTCTCTCAGCAACTTTTTCTATTTCTTCTGCTCTTTTGGTTAATTTATCTTCTTCCAATTCAATGTTGAATGTACTACGTTTATTTATGGAATATATTTGAAGATTTCCAAAGTCAGAATCCTTATACTTAGGATCATCTTTTAAAGCAAGAGCATATGTATATAACTGGTTTTTATATGTTTCAGAAAACTCTTCATCAATTTCCCCAGTTTTATAGTCTAAAATATGAATCTTATCGTCTTGCTTATAAATTAAATCAATGCTTCCATTAAGTATATGGTTTGATTTAATTAATCTGAAATCATATTCAGACTCTAAAACTTCAATTTTGCTTCCTATTTCATCCCAATAGTACAAGAGATTGTCAGTGATGGATTCAATAGCATCTTTATCAAAGTCATATTCCTTGACATATTTTTCAACAATGCAATGTATCAATTCTCTGTTTATCTCCACATCCTTTCCAGAAATGATTAGATTGTTAATGTCCTCTAATGTATTGTGGTTTATGGTACCATATTCCATTCCCTTATTTGCAGAGCACTTAAGATTAAAGTTATAGCTTAAGTAATAGCTGAAAGGACATTTTTCATAATGGCTTGTTTTACTGTGACTTAAATACAAAAGGGTTTTCTTTCCATCATCCTTTTCTTTGATTTGATTGGAGGCTTGAAATCCAATTGATCCATTTCCTCAGCATCAATTTTGATGACGCAATCGCTATTATCAATTAGATTGTTTAAGCGTTTCTTATGTTCAATTGTAAGTCTTTTGTTTTCCTCTAATGAATTGATTTCATTAATGACATCTTCAGTTGGCTCTAATGAGTTTAATTCTTCCAATTCCTCATCAAAGATGGAGATGATGTCTTTCTTTCTCATATTCACATCAACATCCTTTGAAAGAATCAATAGGTCTTCAGCTCTGGTCATGGCAACATACAATACTCTTTCTTCCTCTTTATTATGGTTTAAAAGCTCTTCATCTTCAGTTTCATTCTTATATTCCAAACAGTCATTAGGAATATTGAATATCTCTGGAGACTTTTTGGCTAGATAATTGTAATCCTTAGGGAACTTATTGTCATTGAGTCCTGCAATGATTACAACAGGAAACTCTAATCCTTTTGCCTTATGGACAGTCATCAGATTTACTCTAGTTTTGCTTGTGCTGTCTTTTCCAATGTGTCTCATATTTGAAACCAAGTAGAAATAAAGGCCAAAGATGTTCTTTCTGGAAACTGTTTCCTCATAATCATAAATAATATTGGAAAGCAATGCAAGGTTATCTATCACATCAGCATTGGATTCATCGCTTACAAATTCATAATTCAAATAGCCTGCGATTTCAAGCAATTTATAGTAAATCTCTAAAATAGTGTACCTATCTTCATAGTCTTGATTAAATATATTATCCTTAATTTCGTTCAATTGCCTAAAGAATTTTAAATCCTTTTCATTTGTTATTTCAAGTTCATCCAGTTCTTCGTTTGTAAGAAGTGGAATATCAACTTCTTTAAATGTATTTATCAATACTTCTTCGTCAAATTTGAGAACACCTGAAATAGCCCTAACATTAGGTGATTTCTCATCATGTACTTCTTCATATGCTGCTTTTCCATTTTTAACTACTTCTTTTTCAAATTCTTTATGATACTCCTTTAATTTATCTTTAGTATCATCAGATATTTTAAAAATAGCTTTGGAATCATCATTAAATCCAGTTAATCTAAGCCATGGAAGCTTATTGTCTGCAATTACAGGAATATAATCAGATTCCCTATCTATGATGAAGTTCATCATTGTTAGGATAAACTTAATTTCATCCCTTTTTTCCAGTTCCTTCATTTCAGATACCTGATATGGAATATTGGTTTCATCAAATGCTTTTCTTACCTTTTTAGAGTCTTGAGTAACTGATTTAAATAAGATTGCAATATCCTTATATTCCCTTATTATTCCCTCTTTCTTTAATTTTAAAACAATCTCAGTGATATTTGCAGCTTCATCATCTCTGTCAGCATTTTCCAAATAATATATTTCCCTTGATTTGATCTTTTTCTCATTAGGCTTTAATTCAATTCTATCCCTTTGATGTTTGATGTAATTGTCTGAAAACCTAATTATCTCTTTTGTAGACCTGTAGTTCACATCCAAGAATATTTTTTCAACATCAGTAAAGTCAAGGGATTCAAGTGAAGCGAAATAGTCTTCATAAGCTCCTCTGAATCTGTATATGCTTTGGTCTATATCTCCAACAACTGTAAAAGTAGATGTAATCTCATTAGGATGACTCTTGTTTTCCTTAATAATCTCTTTTAGAAGAATTTCAAATATCCTGTATTGGATTGGATCTGTGTCTTGGAACTCATCCACTAAAACATTTTTATATTGGGTGTTAGGGTTTTTTTTTTCCAAAAATGCCAATACATCAGTTTGCAAAATGCCATAATCTAAAAACTTGTATTCCTTTAAGATTCTTAAATACTCTGGATATGCCTTAATTGTTTGTAAAAGAATGGAGTTGTCCCAATAGCTTTGATATTTCTTCAATTCCCTATTTCTTTCATTTTCAGCTAATTCCTCGGGACTAAGCTTATCCAATTCTTCAGGATCATCTATCACTTCAAGTTTCTTGAAATCCTTTATTTTCCTTTCAGGAAATCTTCCGTTCTTTTCAAGTTCATAATTAACAAAGTCTTTATATTCCTGACTGACTGGGAAATTAGACTTTACATATTCCTCTAATTTTGATGGAATAAGCTTAAAGGTTGAAAATTCATTAAAATAGCCTACTATCTCCTCTAACTTTGCTTAATTTTAATTTAAGTTCCTTATCAAAGCCTAATTCCTGTTTATGGTCATAAATAAACATTGCTTTTTTAATATAATAATCATCATCCAAGACTTTCAGCTTTTCATCTGATTCCTTTAGCAATTGTGAGCAAAATGAGTGAATGGTTGATATTTGCATTTTGTCTATTTGCTCATCAGTTAGATACTCCTTTAATCTGATCCTTAATTCCTTTGCTGCCTTACGGGTAAATGTTATTATTAAAAATGAGGATGGATCCAAATCTTTTTTATTGATTAGGAAATCTACTCTTTCTACAATAACTCTTGTTTTACCTGATCCAGGTCCTGCTTCAATTAATAATGGCTTTTCTCCAAAATATTCAACAGCATTTTGCTGATTTTTATTTAATTCCAGTTTATCTTCTGTAATTTCAATTTCATTAGGTTCAATTTCCATATTATCCCCTTTAATTTTTTTTAAAATATAAATGATTATGATTAGAAAAATAGTTAATTTACATTAAATAAGATTTTGTCATATTTAAAGATTTTCATAAACAATAATATTTATATAAAACAAATATAATAATATTTGTACTTAAAAAATTAATCAAAATTTAAGAAATTAAATAATATTTGTACTTAAAGAATTAATCAAAATTTAAGAAATTAAATAATATTTGTACTTAAAGAATTAATCAAAATTTAAGAAATTAAATAATATTTGTAATATCATATAAAGGGGCAAAAACATGTCTAGCGCAGAATTGAATTTGGAAAAAGCAAGGGAATACAATAAAATTAAAAAATACTCTCAATCTTTAGAGATGTATGAGGCTGCAATTGAGGAAGGAGGAGAATTGACAAAAGGAGATAAGGAAAAATACGCTTGGGACCTATACTTTGTAAAGATCAAGGACCATCCATTTAGCAGGGAATTGGAGGAAAGCGCTACAAAAATAGTTAATAATGTTAGCCAAATAGACAATTCCAAGGGAAACAAGCCATGCCCATACACTTTAACATCACTATATTTGATGAAATTATGCTCTGAAAACGAAAACTATTTTGACCTATTGCGTTGGGCATCTAAAATAAAGCCAGAATTATTAAGCAATAAGCAGTTTAAGCCTAATGACGAAGTTACCATGAATTTAAACAAGGAAAACTATTATCTTCAAACAACAAAAGCCTTGATGGAAGTGAAAAATTACGATCAAACCATTAAGGTCTGTCAAGATGCATTGGTAAACATTCCTAAGTTCAATAACAACAATGACATTTGGTTTAAATTGAGAATAGCCAAATCATATAAGGAATTGGGGGATTATGATGATTCCATTGAGTTCTTAAAGGACATCACCAAAACCAAGCATGACTGGTACATTTACAGAGACTTAGCTGAAAACTATTTCTTCAAGGAAGAATACAATGAATCTCTAAAATGGGCTGCTAAGGCAATATTGGCTCCTGATGGAAAATTGGAAAGCAAGGTCAAATTATTCTCATTAGTTGGAGACATTTTGGAAATGAAAGGATTTGAAGATGAATCTGTAATCAATAAGTACATGTTTTATGTTATTAGAAATGCTAAAGAATGGAGCATTGATGATGATTTGAAGGATTTATTATCCAATTATGGTCTTGATTTGGAAAACAAGGACTATAAGTCAGTATTCAATGAATATAAGAATATGTGGGTAAGCTTAAAGTTCTTTGGTCAGGAAAGGCCATATGGAGTAATTGACAAAGTACTTGAAGATGGAAATGCTGGATTCATTAAGGCTAATGGAAAATCCTACTATTTCAATACCCGTGAATTTATGGATGATAAGGATTATGTCTATGAAGGAACTGAAGTTTCATTCTATTTAGAGGATGCCTATAATAAATCCAAGGAGGAAATGGTCAAGAATGCAGTAAATATCGACTGTGAAATGCTTTAATATTAAACATAAAAAAATAGGTAAGATTTAAAAAATTAATAAATTTATTGCATTAAGCAAAATAATTAACGTAAAAAAAAATTAATTAATGTATTGCATTAAGTAATAATAAAAAATTTAAAAAAAGCATTTGATTGACCAAATAATGATCAATCTTAAAAATAAAAATTAATTATTAAAATTGATTATAAGGAATAATCAATCTTTAATAATTCTTCTTTTTTCTTTTCAAACTCTTCTTTAGTTATATAACCTTTTTCTAAGAGCTCTGCATAAGTCATTAATTCTTCTGCAGGTGAAAATTCAATATTGATTACAAGTTTTTTATGCTTATGATGGTGGCATTTGCCTTTTTTATGGCATCTTGAATCTTTGTCTTTTCTATGAGCCTTAATGCCATAATATTCATCAGAATCCTTATATTCCTTTGCTTGGAAAATGTTTTCTTCTTTTCTTGTTTGAGTATCCTTCATCCTTTCTTCCTCTATTTCTCTTTTAACATCTTCCATTTGCTTTGCAAAGCTTTCCCTTAAAGCGTCTGTAGGGTTTAATTCATTTACATCAAGGTCTTTAGTGTCATCATGAATAAATACTTGCTTATATTCCTTAAAGCCAGGATATTCCATCAAGTCATCTTCAGTTATCTTATCTGGATTGTCTTCCAATACCTTTAATCCTTCTTCTGTAATGTTAAAGTACATGAAACGATTGGATTCAATCAATTCAGCCTTTTTAAGGTAAGTGTTTGCAGTGCTGATTCTTGAATCAATCAAAGGTTCATTGTTAGGCAATTTAATCTCCTTATCCTCAACTGTGATTTCTATATAGTCAATAACTTCATCTATAACCTCTTTAACCTTATATTCGTCTTTGTCCTTAATTATTTCAAGCAATGGTAAAACCAAATCATAAGCTTCTGGAACAGCCATAATTTCTCCTCTTTATTTTATTTCAATAATATGTTTATTAAGTTTATTATTTAAACTTATATTAATTATCTAAATTTCTATTTTATCATTAAACTTATATTTCAATATTGATTTCCTTATTTAATGAAAAAAGGGCTATTGGAAAAATATAATGCTTTGTAATAAAGATTATATTGATTTCCTTATTTAATGAAAAAAGGGCTATTGGAAAAATATGATGTTTTGTAATAAAGATTAATTATAATCTAATTTTAATAATTTATTTAAGAAAATATAAATTTATAGAATTATATTAATAAAATTTATTTTTTCTTAAAAAAAGTAATTTATATTAATTATTTCTTATTTTTAAAGAAAATTATAATAAAAAAATTTTTTAAAAAAAATAAAAAATACAATAATTTTTCAATATTGTAATATAAAAAAAGTAAATTTTATATATTCATTATTACAAAACTAATAGTAGGAATATTATAGTGATTTCCATGAAAGAAATAGGTAAAAGACTACAGGAATTAAGAGAATCTAAAGGATTGTCTCAATCTGATTTAGCAAATTATTTAGGGATTTCACAGCTCTTATTGTCTCAGATTGAATCAGGCAACCGTAATCTAAACTTGTCCCTATTGGATAAGCTGACTTCATTATATGGTTGCAGCGACTCTTATATTCTTTGTAAAAGTGATGAATATAATTCAATAAACTTTTCATTTAGATCCAAAAATGCAGCAAGAGAGGATTTGGACTGCATCTCTTCAGTTCATAAGATAATTCTCAATATGCGCTTTTTAAATAAGCTAAATGAAGATGAATAATTTGATTAAATCATAAGATGATTTCCTAATTTAATGTTTATATTGTCTTAATATGGTTTGATAATTTGTTCTTAGCATGATTTGATACTATTATTGAAAATATTATTACCTAAAAACTATGAATTAAATAAAATATTCCAATTCTAATCTGATGGTGTATTTGATGAGAGATAAAATTAAATTGAATTCATTTGCAGTGGAATTAAGAAGGGATTGGGACTTGAATCCTTACAGTCCAATTGATCTGTTTTCAATTGTATTGTCTAAATTGCCTGATTTAACCATTCTTTTTTATCCAATGTCCGACAATACCAGTGGCATGTGCATAAAGAATATTGATGGTATGGATTTGGTAGAAATGAAGGATGTTTCTCAAGATAAAGATTCCCCTTCAAAGGATATGTTTATCTGCATTAATTCAAACATGTCCAAAGGCAGGCAAAGATTTACTTTAGCTCATGAACTATACCATCTGCTCTTTGAAGAGGATAAAAGAGACATTATCATCTGTGAAACCTCAAATGATGACGATTCAGAAATAGAGGCTAATATTTTTGCATCATACCTAATCATGACCTATGAGGGATTGGAAAGATATGCAAAAACCAATAATCTCAGCAAATGGTCATTGGAAGATATCATAAGGGCAGAGCAATATTTCCAAATTAGCCACCATGCAATGTTATTTAGGCTTAAAGAGCATGAATTCATAAGTGCAGAAGAATGTAAAGAGTTAAGGAATGTTCAAATTGGATATAATGCTAAAATAAATGGATTCAGTGATGTTCTATACACTCCATCAAGATCTTCTGAAAAATATTTCTCATTAGGCAAATACATCAGATTAGTTGAAAAGGCATTTAGTGATAATAAGATAAGTCCTGGAAAACGTGACGAATTATTGTTAGATGCATTTAGAAGTGATTTGACTTATAAATTCTTCTAAAATGACTTTAAATAAAAGGGGTGTTCTAAAAGATTTGAATAATTTAAGGAAAGATGATTTGAATTTTTTAGAAATTAAATATGCAAAGGGTTTGTTTTTATTAACAAATGAATTAAAATATTATATTTACAAATTGTGAAGGTTTAGTAGAGGGAAGAGTTTTTAAAACTCGAATTAAAACATATGTGAAGTGGGTGAATATGAAAATTATTTATGATATAGACTGTTTGTTGTATTTTTTAAGGATTAACAGAACCGATTTGTTGGAAAAGGAATTTGATAAGATTGTAATTTCCAATAATGTCTTTAATTCCTTAAACAATCCAAGCATTCCTGATTTTATTAAAGATAATTTAAATGATTTAGTTGATAAAGAGTTTGTTAAAGTTGAAGAGATTTCCTTAAACACCGAAACATTTGATATATACTACCAAATTGTAAATGATCATCAAAATCAAATTTTAGGTGATGGAGAAGCTGCATCAATTGCAATAGCAATTAAAAACAAAGGTACAATTGCTTATAACAATCCTTCAGCGATTTCTGAATACTTGGACAAATATGATTTGAAATGCATTAGCTTAGAGGATATTATAAAGAGCTTATATAAATCTGAAAAGATATCTAAAAAGGAATTTGAAAGTTTATTGGACAAATCTAAGAATTTATAAACTTTTTATTTAACTTTTTTTTAAAATTTTTATTAAATTATTATCTTTAATTATTTCTTTTTTCCTTTTTTCAACATTTAATCAATGATAATAACTTATTAAATGATTTTAACTTTTTTTAACATTTATTCAACATCATTAGATTAAAAATTTTTAACTTTTTTTCTATTTTAAACCAATATTATTACTTTTTTAACTATTTTTTAACTATTATTATGAAAAAATCAACATCCGAAATAAGAAATAATATAAATATTTAAATATAAGTTAACTAATATAATATTGATGAATATATTTTATAATTAAATAAAACATAATAATTCAAAAATTATAGTGGGATGATATTTATATTGTATTTTATATTCATACAATCAGTTTTAACCTATTTATGGGGGTGAAAATTTGATTTGTCCAAAATGTCATACTGTTAATAGTGATGAAGAAAAGTTTTGTAGAAATTGTGGTTTTCAATTGAATTCTTCCAGAATTTGTCCAGAATGTGGACAAACCAATGATTCAAATTCAAAATATTATAAGGAATGTGGAACTGTTTTAACTCCAGTGAATACATTCAGAAAACAAATCATTGAAGAGAATACTAAGCAATCTTTCTTTAGCATGTATAAGGTACCAATAATCTGTGGCCTATTGATCATATTGGCAATTGGAGGAGTTGCTGGAATGGCTTTCTTCAGCGGCAATTCAGGAGGAGATGATGGTTTAAATACATTGATTCCATCTGACAACAATACTGGCAATATTTTCACTGAGGATAGCGAGCCAACTCAAGCGAAGATGGAAGAGAATGCTACAAACAAAACCAATCAAACATTGAATAATACAAATACAAGCAAAACACTTACTGAAAAAGTGGATAACAAAACCAAAAACATTACTCAAAAAACTCAAAACAAAACAAAATCCATTACAGAAAAGGTGGATACTAAAACAAAAAATTCAACTGATAACATAAAGCCAAAAGACAATTCATCAAAAACCATTGATAATAAGAACAAAACAAAACCTAATAATAAGGGCAGTGACTCAATCAGTCCAGATAAAAGTTCTAAAGACAATAGCGATAAAAAGAAAAGTGACAACAATTCAAGCATCATACCAATCATTATAGATGGTGATGATATGGAAAATGACACTGATGATTCAAATATGTCTGATGATATTATTAATGACTCTGATGATTTAAACGATTCTGATGTAGCAAATGATACAGAAGACTTAATTGGTAATGATACTAATGATAGCGAAGATGAACCATTTGAAATAGCAATGACAGATGTGCCTAATCTTGCTCAAAAGGTATATGAAAACAGCTATTCATTTTCAACTATAAACTATAACGGCCATGAATATACAGAAGCTCAATGCATCTACATATTCTCCGAATACATATTGAATGTTGAAAATGGAAAATCCTCTTCAATTGAAGTTAAGGAATATGATGATGCATCAAACCCTTCAGGAGAAGATTCCAGCCAATCCATTGAAAAGTCTGATTACCTAAGCATTGCAAACAGAGTCCACAGTTGGATGGGCTCACAAGACAGCTTTCCTAATTATGTAGGAATCTCACAAACTGGAGAAGCAGATCTATCTCCAAACAAGATGCTTAAGTTATTTACTCAAGCAACATTAGACTATGGCGTAACAGGTGATTTGCCTAAATCAGTAGAAATTTAGTTAAAATGTTTTTTAATAATAAAATAGGGAATATTTCTTAAAAAAATAGAATATTCTCTTTCTTTTTTATATTTTTTTTACAAAATTAAGTTAGAAAAATTATATACCTTTAAATTCTTATATTAATCCTATTTTAAACTTGGAAAACCAATGAATTTTAATGTTATCAATAATGATTTTTTTGCACAAATTTTCTAAAATTGAAATAATATATTATAAAAATAATAAGTTTTAAAAAATATGAAAATCATATTATAATTGTATAAAAAATTTAAGTTTAAGTATTTTCAAAACATTAAGAAATAAATCTTAAAAATAGATTTTAACAGTTTAAATTAAATATAATAAACCATTTCTTAAAAAAGAATTACAGGTTTAAATAATATAAAATAAACTAATTTCTTAAAAAAATTCAGTAAAATAAATAAATAAACTAAATTAATGATAATAAGTGATAATATGTTAGGACCATGGGTAGAAAAATATAGACCGCAAACTTTAGATGATGTTGTTGGACAAGAGCATATTGTAAGCAGATTAAAGCAATATGTAGAAGAAGGAAGCATGCCAAACTTAATGTTTACAGGTCCTGCTGGTGTGGGTAAGACAACATCTGCCCTTGCTCTTGTAAAAGGGATTCTTGGGGAATATTGGAGACAAAACTTCTTGGAATTAAATGCATCTGACGCAAGGGGAATAGAAACTGTAAGAACAAACATTAAGAATTTCTGTCGTTTGAAACCTGTTGGAGCTCCATTCAGAATAATATTCCTGGATGAAGTGGACAATATGACTAAAGATGCACAGCACGCTTTAAGACGTGAAATGGAAATGTATACCAAAACTGCATCATTCATACTTTCCTGTAACTATTCATCAAAAATCATTGATCCTATCCAATCAAGATGTGCAATATTCAGATTCACACCTATCAAGGCTGAAGAGATTGAAAACAGATTAAAATACATTGCAGAAGAAGAACACTGCCAATATGAAGATGAAGCAATAACCACAATAGTTAAATTTGCTGAAGGGGATATGCGTAAGTCTGTAAACATGCTCCAATCTGCAGCATCTACTGGATCAATTACAGAAGACCATGTGTTTGAAGTCGTATCCAAGGCAAAGCCACAGGAAATTAAAAATATGGTTAATGCTGCATTAATGGGAGACTTTATGAAATCCCGGGATATCCTAAGGGAAGTGATGATACTTCAAGGTACAAGCGGAGAGGATATGGTCAATCAGATTTACCAAGAGGTATCAAGTAGAGTGATGGCAGGAAACATGGATGGTGAAATCTATATGAATCTAATCGGTGCAATAGCTGAAACCGATTTTAGAATTAGAGAAGGAGCTAATCCAAGAATCCAATTGGAAGCATTGCTCGCTAAATTTTTATAAGGCTTATTTAATGAATGATTGATTTAAATTATTTATAAATAATCGCAGTTTTTTATGAATTTTATTTTTATTTAGGTAAAATTATGTTATGGACTGATAAATACCGGCCAAAAAGATTTGAGGATGTAGCCGGTAATGCAAAACAAAAGAAGATTATTCAAACATGGGTTGAAAAGTGGAAAAACAATGAACCTCAACCTCCCTTGCTCTTAATAGGTTCTGCTGGAACAGGAAAAACCACAATAGCTCATATCATTGCAGATGAATTCTCTGAATATATAGAATTGAATGCAAGTGACAAGCGTTCACATGATTTATTAATGTCAACAATAGGGGAATCAGCAAACACTTATTCTCTCTTTGGAAACAATCGTAAATTAATCATAATGGACGAAGTGGATGGTATTCATGGAACTAATGATAGGGGAGGAACTAAAGCTTTAAACAAAATCATTAAGGAAAGCAAACAGCCTATAGTAATGATGGCTAATGATTTTTACAGCAATAAGCTAACCACCATCAAAAAGAATGCCCAAGTCATTAAGATGGATAAGATTAAATCTCCAACCATCAATAAATACTTAAGGGATGTTGTCTTAAAGAATGAGGGCATTGAAGTGGACCCAGAGGTTTTAAAGAAATTGGCAAAAAGATCAAGCGGTGACTTGCGTTCCTCAATCAATACCTTGCAGGCTCTTGTTGAAAATGGTGGAGAACTTACTGAAGAGGCATTGGATTCAACAAGCCAAAAGGATAATACAAGTACTATATTCGACACTGTTACAAGGGTTTTAAAAAGCAAGAATCCAGAGCATGTAAAACGTTCCATGTTTGAAAATAATGAAGATCCTACACTTGTAATGGAATATATTGCTGAGAATATTCCAAGGGAATATGAAAGCAATAAGGAAATCAAGAAAGCTTATGAAATGATTTCAAATGCTGACTTATACTTTGGAAGAACTCGTTCCAGCCAATATTACGGATACTGGAAATATGCATCTGACTTTATGGGAGTTGGAGTATCCATCTCAAAAAAGGAAACATATAGAAAGTACAGCAAGGTAATGGGACCTATGGCATTTAGCCTAATGGGCAGAACCCGTGGAAAAAGGGCCTTAAGAGAGGCCATTGCTACCAAAATGGAAGAAAAGATGCATGTATCACTTCTTGTGGCTTATACCATTTTCCCATACTTTGAAATCATGTTTGAAAATGATGAAGTGGCATGGGAGATTTCAGACTTTTTAGAATTGGAAGATGATGAAATCAAATTCTTCAGAAAGAAAAAGATTCCTAAAAAGGTCATTACAAAAATGGAAAATATTAAAGCAGAAATGCGAGAAGAAGAAAAAGAAGAATGGAGAAATTCCATTAAAGAAGGAATCTTTAGAGAAATCCCACCTCAAGATTTGGAAAAGGTTGGAGATGAGCCAATAGTTGAAGAAGCTGTAGTTGAGCCAGATGCTCATAATTCCACTATAGTAGATATTTTTGATGATTTTGATGATGATGAGCTGGATGAAATTGCAATCGAATACTCTGGCGCTAAATCTAAAACCAAATTAAGAAAAGAAGATTCTAAAGCAAGTAAGAAGAAAAAAGATGATGAAGAAAAACTAGATAAAGGTCAAACAACTTTATTTAGCTTTTAATGATTAAAATACATGATAAATATAAAATGCCTTAATCAATTTTTTAAAATAAAAAACTTGATAAGGGCACTGATTTATAGCTTTAATAATTAAAAAAAAGGGGTTTTTATATGAAAGGAACTTGGAAACTCAAATTAAGATTATGGCTTTCTATGGCAGTTATGTTTGGTTTAGTGTATGTATTGATTATGCTAGCCGGTAATTGCTTAGGCTTTGGAGGCTTTTATGGATTCTATGCAATTGCAGGAATATTTGTCATATTCCTCCAATACCTGTTCGGTCCAAAGATTGTGGAAAGTTCAATGGGTGTTCACCAATTAAGTGAGGCTGAAGCACCTGAACTACATCAAATGATGGCAGAGCTTGCTGCTGCAGCTAATATTCCTAAGCCAAAAGTGGGAATTTCAAACACTATGGTTCCTAATGCTTTTGCATACGGTAGATCAAAACGTAGCGGACATGTCTGCGTTACCAAAGGAATCTTAGGATTGCTTGATCAGGAAGAGCTTAGAGCAGTTTTAGGCCATGAAATGTCTCATATTAAACATAATGATATGGCAATTACAACAATTGTAAGCGCTATTCCTTTAATCTGTTACTACTTGTCTTTCTCCCTTATGTTTTCAGGTGGAGGAGATAACGACAATGGTGGTGCCATTTTAGGATTTATAGCATTGATTGCTTATTTCTTAGGCCAATTGATTGTCTTGTCCATATCCAGAATAAGAGAATATTACGCTGATGCAGGAAGTGTAGATTTAGGCTGTCAACCTGAAAAATTAGCTTCTGCATTATATAAATTGGTTTATGGTGCAGCAAGAGTTCCTCAACAGGAAATCAAGGATATTGAAGGAACAAAAGCATTTTTCTTAACAGACATTTCCAATGCCAGAAAGGAAATTAACAATTTGGCTCAATTGGATTTGGATCATGATGGAACAATCAGTAGAGAAGAGCTTAATATCCTAAGGGATTCTAATGTTAATGTTTCAACATCCAATAAAATGATGGAACTTTTATCTACACACCCAGATATGCTTAAAAGAATAAAAAAATTAGCTGACAATAACTGATCTTTTTTTATTTTTCTTTTTTTAACCATTTTTTTAAATTTTTAATTTTTAAATGAATTCATAATTTTTAATATATTTTATTAAAATCCATATCTTTCTTAGAAACTTATAAATTTAAATGAATTCATAATTTTTTTTAATATAAATTCTTAAAATCCATATCTTCTTAGAAACTAATAATTTTAAATGAATTCACAATTTTTATTATTTAATTTATTTAAATTCATTTTTTCTTAATTTATGAGTTTGTAAAAAACTTTAGGCTTATAATCAAATATAATTTTTACTTATAAAGAAATCTAAAATATTAAAATCAGCCTATAAAAATGTACAGTCTCTTAATATAAAAATACATAATTTTTAATTTTATGAATATATTTATATAATAGTATGTACTAATATTAGTTTGTATGAATAAAAACTAAATTATTAGTTTTCATAAGCTCTAACTGCTAAGATTTATATATTATATAACAAATTCATAAAATAAGAAGATATTATATCTAATTATTTATTGAAATGAGATACAAATAAACTGACATATTGCTAATTATGGTGAAATAATGAGTGTTGAAAGGAAAAACATTGTGCTGAAGGGAGGAAGAGAACATAACCTCCAAAATATTGATTTATCCATTCCACGTGATAACTTTGTAGTTGTTACCGGCTTAAGTGGTTCAGGTAAATCAACCCTTGCTTTCGATACCATCTATGCTGAAGGGCAGCGTAGATATGTCGAATCATTATCTGCATATGCAAGGCAATTTTTAGGTCAGATGAAAAAGCCTGAAGTTGATTATATTGAAGGATTATCACCAGCAATTTCAATTGACCAAAAAACCACTAAAGTAAATCCAAGGTCTACAGTAGGCACAATTACTGAAATTTATGATTATTTGCGTTTATTGTTTGCTAGAATAGGTATTCCACACTGTCCTAAATGTGGAAGGGAAATCTCCCATCAAACCATTGGGCAAATCACAGAATCAATTATTGAAGAAGGTGAAGGAACTAAAATACATGTAATGGCACCGGTTGTTAAAGACCGTAAAGGTGAACATAAGGATATTTTTGAAGATTTCCGTAAAAAAGGATTTGTGAGAGTCCGAGTAGATGGTGAGATAAGAAGATTAGATGAGGAAATCGAACTTGGAAAGAACTTTAGGCATAATATTGAATTGGTAGTTGACCGTCTTGTCATTCGTGAAGGAATTGACTTCCAAAGAAGGCTCTCAGATTCAGTAGAAACCGCCTGTAATTTTGCAGAAGGTTTAGTAACAGTAATGTTTAATAAAAGGGATGATGAAGGAAATGAAACAGAGTATGAAAAAACATATTCTGAAGACTTTGCATGTACTAACTGTGGTATCAGTTTCCAGGAATTGACTCCTCGTATGTTTTCATTCAATGCACCGCAAGGAGCATGTCCTGAATGTAACGGTATTGGAACTAAAATGGAAATGGATCCTGATTTAATCGTTCCTAACAAGAACCTCTCTCTCAACGATGGTGCTATCGTTCCATGGTCTAAGTCAACAAAAAGGGAAAATTACTATTATCAAATGCTTAAGGCAGTTGCAGAACACTTTAATTTTAGTATGGATACTCCTTTTAAGGATTTGACTCCAGAGCAGCAAAATGTAATCCTCTATGGTTCAAATGAAAAGGTTGCATTTGCATTTAAAAGAAGAAACAGGTCTTATAGAGTTAACCGTAAGTTTGAAGGAGTTATCACAAGACTTGAAAGATTATATATTGAAACAAAATCCAATTATAACAGAAGCTATATCTCTAAGTTTATGAGTGACCGCAAATGTCCTGTCTGTGGTGGAAAAAGGCTTCGTCCAGAAGTATTGGCTGTCACTGTTGGAGACAAGTCAATTATGGATGTCTGTGACATGTCCATCAAGGACAGCTATCAGTTCTTCCAAGACCTTGAGCTTACTGAAAGACAGATATTCATCGGTAAGGAAATCCTAAAGGAAATCAAGGCAAGGCTAAAGTTCTTGGTGGATGTTGGACTAGACTACATCACTATGTCAAGGTCTTCCGGAACATTATCCGGAGGAGAAGCCCAAAGAATCAGATTGGCAACCCAAATCGGTTCAGGATTGGTAGGTGTTTTATACATCTTAGACGAGCCAAGTATAGGTCTTCACCAAAGAGACAATAAAAAGCTAATTGGCACTTTAAAGCATTTAAGGGACATAGGAAATACCTTAATAGTTGTAGAGCATGATGAAGAGACTATTTTATCTGCTGATTATGTTATTGATATAGGTCCTGGTGCAGGTGAACATGGTGGAAAAATCATTGCTGAAGGAACTCCAGAAGAGATTATGGAGTCTCCAGACTCAATTACAGGAAAATACTTGTCAAGAAGGGAAACTATCCCAATCAATACTGAAAGACGTCCTGGAAACGGCAAATTCCTTACAGTCAAAGGTGCAAAGGAGAACAATTTAAAGGATATTGATGTGGATATTCCTTTAGGAATGTTTACTTGCGTAACTGGAGTAAGCGGTTCTGGAAAAAGCAGTTTGATCAATCAAGTATTGTATAAGGGATTGTCTACCATAATCAACAAGAGATATATGCATCCTGGAAAGCATGACTATATTGAAGGAATCGAAAACGTTGATAAGATCATTAGAATTGACCAAACTCCAATAGGAAGAACACCACGTTCAAATCCAGCTACATATGTTGGTGTCTTCACTCCAATTAGGGAGCTCTTTGCAGAAACTCCAGAATCTAAAGCCAGAGGATACAAGCCAGGTAGATTCAGTTTCAATGTAAAGGGAGGAAGATGCGAAGCCTGCAGTGGTGATGGAATTATACAGATTGAAATGCATTTCCTTTCTGATGTTTATGTTCCTTGTGAAGTATGTAAGGGAAAAAGATACAATGATGAAACATTAGACATCCGTTACAAAGGAAAGAACATCTATGAAGTATTGGAAATGACTGTAGAGGAAGCATTGGAATTCTTTGAAAATGTTCCAAAAGTTGCTAAAAAGCTTCAAACATTATATGATGTTGGTTTAGGCTACATTAAGCTTGGACAACCTGCTACAACCCTTTCCGGTGGAGAAGCTCAAAGGGTCAAATTAGCTAAGGAGCTTTCCAAATCAAGCACAGGCCAAACATTGTATATATTGGATGAGCCTACTACAGGTCTTCACTTTGATGACATTAAGAAATTATTAAGCGTTTTAAATATATTGACTGATGCAGGTAACTCTGTAGTTGTTATTGAACATAATTTAGATGTTATTAAAACAGCAGATTACATTATTGACTTAGGTCCTGAAGGTGGAGATGGTGGTGGAAGAGTTATCGCTAGCGGTACACCTGAAGAAGTTTCAGAATCTGGAACTTACACTGGTGATTTCTTAAAAGAAGTATTAAGTGAGAATATAACTGCTCATGCAAAAGAATTAGTTGAAGAAAATGCAAGTAAATAATAGATTTCTATTATTTACCATTATTTTTTTTAAATTTTTTATTTAACTTATTTTTATTGGAAAATTATTTAATTTTTTAAGTATTCTATTTAAACTTATTTTTATTAAAAAACCATTATTCTAAATTCTATTTATAAAAAAAGACTATTTTTAAAATTTTTAATTAAAAGGACTATTTTTTTATTTTATTAATATACTAAAAAAAAAAAAAAAAAAGGACTATTTTTTTAATTTTATTTTATTAAAATATCAATATC